>JANMHJ010000018.1:0-59451 GCA_031375105.1 Variovorax sp. | reverse complement strand
CTTTTGGCTCAAACTCAAACGCCACCCCCTACACGGCGACGACGCGCAAAAGCCCATGGACTACGGCTTCATCGCTTTGCTCTTCACAGTCAGCATCACCGGCCTAGCGCTCATGCTCTGGCGCGATTCGAGCGCCATGGCGCTGCTCCTGTGCATTCACCTGGGCAGCGTGATGGCCTTCTTCCTCACCATGCCCTATGGAAAAATGGCGCATGGCTTTTACCGAAGTGCTGCGCTGCTCAAATTCGCCATTGAAAAGCGCCAACCGAGCAACTTGAAGCTCAGCGCGGATTAGCCCTTCCATTCAGCTCTTGCCAAGCTTGAAGCTGCAAACCACTGATCCCAAAGCGAATCGCGTTGCCTGCATGCAGCGCTTGCAGCTCATTGAGCACAATGGCAGCCAGCGCCTCGCGCTCGCTCGCGCTCACATGCTGCGGCATGCAAGCGCGCACCGAAAGCTTTGACGCATCTAGCCCCTGCGCCACGATGGCCGCAATGCATTCGCCCAGCTCCTTGCGATAGCGCAGCCTCAGCGCATCAGGCGGCACCATCTGCTGCACCACCGCCATGTATTGCTGGCAGCTGCGCTCATATGCCCACATATACACATCGGCCAGCAGATCCGTGCGCCCCAGTTCATACACGCCCAGCAAGCCCTCGATGTAAGCCTCTATAGGCACGTCGATAAACGAAAGCGGGCACAGATTGCGCTCGATCAAAGGAACATTCGCAGCGAGCCGCGAAGTGCGTTTGTTCACATCAATGAAAGGCTGCAAATACGGCAAATGCACCATCAGAAAAAAGCTTTGCTCAAACGGATCAGTAATCTCCGCAGCCATCTCCATCACAAAGCCAAACAGCTCAGCAATACGCTGCGGCATCGCCAGCGGCAAATACACGCTGCCGCCAATGCCCACCACGCGCGTGCGCACAGCGCCGCTATCCATCGGGCTGGGCAGCAAGCCATCCGAGAGCAACGCATGTAGTGCAATCACCGTGGCGCGGTTTATGCCCACCACATCAGCGTCACTTTTGCCAGGCTGCCCCACGCCATACACCAAGTATTCAATCGCCCGCTTGTGGTTCAAAATCATCTGCGCTTGCAGCGCATCCTTGCCCGGCGCGGCCAGCCCCTCTTCAATCAGCTTCTGCGTATCCAGCCGCGAATAAGTGTTGCCCTCCAAGCGGCTGGAAGACCAGCTCAGATCAATCAACAAGCGATCCAAAATATCTCGCGCAAACGTGCCAGCAGGTGTATTCGCTCCGCTTCTGGTGACTTGCCCCATCAGCATCAACTGCTTGCGCTGCGCATCGCTCAGGTAATACGTGTGATTCGGCGCGTAGCTCTCCAGCAGCCCCATTTGATAGCCCACCGGCTTGCGCGCCAACACATCCTGCCGCACATACGAGCGCACCTCCTGCCCAGCGCTAGAGACCGGCAAATGCTTCGCGCCATAAGAAGCCAAGGGCTCAGCCACAAACAAAGGCGGCTTCGTCCGCATGGACTCTAGCGCATCCGCATAAGTAGCTTGCCTCCCCGCCGCCGTAGGCAAGGCATAGCGCGCGCCCTTCTTCTGCCCCATCGCCCGAATCGCGCCAGAAGCCACCAGCCGCTGCAACAAACGCTGCAAGCTCCGCCGCGAGCCGAAATACAGCCCCTTGTCTTGTGCAGCTTGCTCGATGGCAGACAAAGGCCTGCCTTCCTGTGAAAGTAGGCTCAAAAGTTGCTTGTCACTTAAATTGGCGCTCATGGCGCTTATTTTGACATATAAGATGCCTCTAGGTCAACTTGCCGGCCTGACAAATGCCATGTCTAGATTCTTAGAGTCGCTTAGAGTCGCATAAACACGCATTAGAAATGCGTCTGGATGGATTGGAGAGGCAAAGCGTTAACATTGCAGTATGTCCAGAGCGCAATTCACCGTCACCGTCCGCCCGCAGTACCTGCCAGCGCAATCTGCCCCCAGCATGGGCGTGTTTGGCTTTGCCTACACCGTCACCATCACCAATACAGGTGACATCACTGGCCAATTGATTTCCAGAAGCTGGAATATCAACGATGCCAATGGCGTGACAGAAAAAGTCAAAGGCCCCGGTGTGATTGGTGAGCAGCCTACGCTTGAACCCGGCGAAAGCTTCGAATACACCAGCGGCTGCCGCCTGCGCACCCCCACTGGCACGATGCATGGCCAATACCACTGCGTGGCTGACGACGGCACACCTTTCAACGCCGATATTCCGATGTTTGTGCTTGATGCACTCAGCCATTTGGGCGGTAGGCCGACCCTGCACTGAGCTCTGCACTATGGGCGAGTTTGACCTGATCGAGCGTTATTTCAAGCGAGCAGCCAAGCCGTCTTTGGGTGTGGATTTAGGCATCGGCGACGATTGCGCTTTGCTCGCGCCCGCACCCGGCATGCAAATGGCCATCAGCTCCGACATGCTGGTCGAAGGCCGACATTTTTTAAGCACGGTTAATCCCGAAGCCTTGGGGCATAAAGCGCTCGCTGTGAATTTGAGTGATTTGGCAGCTTGTGGCGCGAAGCCTGTGGCTTTCACTTTGGCGCTGAGCATGCCGCGCGTCGATGAAGCTTGGCTTGCAGGCTTCTCGCGCGGCCTCTTCGCTTTAGCGGATATTCATGGCTGCGCTCTGATCGGCGGCGATACCACAGCCGGGCCACTCAACATTTGCATCACCGTTTTCGGCCACGTACCTGTCGGCCAGGCCTTGCTGCGCAGCGGCGCAAAAGCGGGAGACGATATTTACGTGAGCGGCCTACCTGGCCAAGCGCGGCTCGCTTTAGAAGCTTTTCGCGGCAACATTTCACTCACCGAAGAACAATTCACACTCGCCCGCTCTCGCATGGAGCGCCCTACGCCGCGCGTTGCGCTTGGCCTGGCGTTGCGCAACATCGCTAGCAGCGCCATTGATGTGAGCGATGGCCTGCTCGGCGATTTGGGTCATGTGCTCAAAGCCAGCGGCTTGGGTGCAGAGATTGAACTAAGCGCTATTGATTCGATAGCTGTTCGCGCAGATTCTATGCCTGCAAGCAGCCGTTTTGATTCAAAATTCTTAAGAAAAATGATCCTCGCAGGTGGTGACGATTACGAGCTCATCTTCACCGCCCCGCCACAGCAACGTGGAGCCGTGCAAGCCGCCGCGCGAGCCAGTCACACGCTTATCACCCGCATCGGCCAGACTCACCTTGAGCCCGGCATGCACCTGCGCGAAGCCAACGGCGATCTCGCTCCCAACGACTTTGCCTCATTCGATCATTTCAAAAGCTGATAAGTCCCAATCAGTCTTTGGGTAGCAGCCTCGGCTTGCCTTCCATGTCAATCGCCACATAGGTCAAATTCGCATCGGTGACTTTCACAATTTCATCCGCTTGTCGCAGGCGCTGAGCGTAGACCTCAACGTGCACCGTGACGGAGGTATTGCCCACGCGAACGACCTCTGCAAAGAAGCTCAGCAAATCGCCCACCTTCACCGGCTGCTTGAAGAGAAACTCATTCACCGCCACCGTGGCGATCCGCCCTTTGGCAATGCGTGCGGGAATCACCGAGCCTGCCAAATCGACCTGCGCCATCACCCAACCGCCAAAAATATCGCCATTGGCATTACTGTCGCCGGGCATGGAAATCACCTTGAGCACCAGTTCCTTATCGCGAGGTAAGCTCACAGGGACATCGGTGGGCAGGCTGACTTTTTCACTTGAGTTGGAAGACATAGGCACAATCTGAATCAAAACCCAATGATATAACCGTCGGCATCCTCCGACACCACGCAAGACTCTACTCACAATACCCGCCCATGCGCTCCCTAGCCACCTCGCCTCCCAGCGCACCCACCACCCCGAACTCCTCCGCCCCCGCTCCCGAGCGCTCCGACTGGCTCACCCTCAAGCGCCTGCTGCCCTATTTGCTCGAATACAAATGGCGTGTGGCTGCGGCCTTGACCTTCATGGTAGGTGCGAAAGTAGCCAACGTGGGCGTGCCGGTCTTGCTCAAGGAGTTGGTTGACAGCATGACACTCAAACCCGGCTCGGTGCAGGCCATGCTGGTGGTGCCCATGGGTTTGCTGCTCGCTTATGGTTTGTTGCGCCTGTCTACCAGCCTGTTCACCGAGCTGCGTGAGTTGGTGTTTTCCAAAGCCACGCAAGGCGCCACTCGCTCTATCGCGCTCCAAACATTCAAGCATTTGCACGCGCTCTCGCTGCGCTTTCACCTAGAGCGCCAAACCGGCGGCATGACGCGTGATATTGAGCGCGGCGTGCGCGGCATCGAATCGCTGATTTCCTACTCCCTGTATTCCATCATCCCGACGCTGATTGAAGTGGCCATGGTGCTCACAATTTTGGCAGTGAAGTTTGATGTGTGGTTTGCCATCATCACGCTCTCGGCCCTCGCGGTTTACATCACCTTCACCGTGCTTGTGACGGAATGGCGCACCCAATACCGCATCCAAGCCAACGAAGCAGATTCCGGCGCTCACACACGTGCAGTGGATTCCTTGCTCAATTACGAAACCGTGAAGTATTTCAACAACGAGGCCTTCGAGGCCAGCCGCTACGACGAAAGCCTGTTGCGCTACCGCCGTGCTCGCATCAAGTCACAAACCTCCTTGTCTGCCCTGAACACCGGCCAGCAGCTCATCATCGCCACCGCCCTGGTAGCGATGCTTTGGCGAGCCACACAAGGCGTGGTAGAAGGGCGCATGACGCTGGGCGATCTGGTGATGGTCAACGCCTTCATGATCCAGCTCTACATCCCGCTGAATTTTCTGGGCGTGATTTACCGGGAGATCAAGCAGAGCTTGACGGACTTGGACAAGATGTTCGTATTGATGGAAAAAGAGCGCGAAGTGGCTGACGATCCTGCGGCGGTTGCTCTGAATTTAGTAGCGCCACCTTCGGTAAAATTTGAGAATGTGAACTTCGCCTATGAAGCCGATCGCCCGATTTTGCATGGCGTGAGCTTTGAAATTCCTGCTGGAAAAACCGTGGCTGTCGTGGGTGCGAGCGGCTCGGGCAAATCCACCTTGGCGCGACTGCTTTTCCGTTTTTACGACATCGGGATACCCGGTGTCCCTTCGGTTGACGGCGGCAGCATCCAAATCAACGGCCAAGACCTGCGCCAAGTCACGCAGGCCAGCTTGCGCGCCAGCATCGGTATCGTGCCGCAAGACACCGTGCTCTTCAACGACACGGTGGAATACAACATCGCTTATGGCAAGCCTGGCTCCACGCCAGAGCAGGTGCGCGAAGCGGCCCGCGCCGCCCGCATCCATGATTTCATCAGCTCCACACCACTGGGCTACGGCACGATGGTGGGCGAACGCGGCCTCAAGCTGTCTGGCGGTGAAAAACAGCGTGTGGCCATTGCCCGCACTTTGCTCAAAAACCCGCCGATTTTGATTTTTGACGAAGCCACTTCTGCTTTGGACACCACGAACGAACGCGCGATTCAAGCGGAATTGCAAGGTGTCTCTGCGAACAAAACAACCTTGGTGATCGCGCACCGCCTGTCCACCGTGGTGGATGCGCATGAAATTTTGGTGCTCGATGCCGGCCGAATCATCGAACGCGGCACACATGCTGATCTTTTGGCGCAGCAGGGTAGGTATGCGGCGATGTGGGCGTTGCAGCAATCTGCTTCTGAGTGATTTTTTTAGGTATTTTGAGTGGTTTTCCGTTATATATTCTGCATAGTTTGCTATGTTATTCGTAGCGTTCTTTGGGTTGTTCTTCGGATGCGGCGGCACTGCCTGAGCGGGGACACGCCGTACTCTCCCGAACCGGGACCATGAGCCCGCCCGACTACGGCTCCCACAGGCCTTGGAGCGCCAACCAAGCAGGCAACTGCGCCACCCATAGATCACCAACCCACACGCCGCAGCACATCAATCCACAGCCCGCAAACCGCAAGATTCAAACCAAATAGGTCATGTCCCGTTATAAAACCTACATACTTAGCTATTAAATAAATAGCAGGGTAAATGCGAATTTTGCATACTAAGGGCAGCAGACATAATCGGTGACATGGAAACCAAATGGCTAGAAGACTTTGTCAGCCTCGCTGAAACCCGTAGTTTCAGCCGTTCGGCGCAATTGCGGCACGTCACACAACCCGCTTTTTCGCGGCGTATTCAATCGCTCGAATCTTGGGCAGGCACGGATCTGGTGGACAGAAGCTCCTACCCCACGCGCCTGACTCCCGCTGGTGAGACGCTGTATTCTCAAGCACTCGAAACCCTGCAAGGCCTGCAATCGACCCGCGCCATGCTGCGCGCACATTCCGCAGCCGGGCAAGACGTGATCGAGTTTGCGGTGCCGCACACACTCGCCTTCACCTTCTTCCCCACTTGGTTGACCGCCCTGCGCACGCGCTTTGGCCCGATGAAAAGCCGCTTGATCGCGCTCAATGTGCATGATGCCGCGATGCGCTTGGTGGAAGCCAGTTGCGATCTGTTAATTGCCTACCATCACCCGTCTCAGCCTTTGCAGCTCGACCCTGATCGCTATGAGTTTGTGAGTTTGGGCACAGAGGTGATTGCGCCTTTTTCTCAGGCAGATAGCCAAGGATTGCCCATCTTCTGCCTGCCGGGCCGCGCTGCCACGCCGCTGCCCTATCTCGGCTACGCGCCGGGAGCGTATTTGGGCCGCGTGGTGGATGTGATCCTCAAAAGTGCGCCGCAGCTCGTGCATTTGGATCGTGTGTACGAAACCGATATGGCCGAAGGTCTCAAGGCCATGGCCTTGGAAGGTCACGGCATCGCCTTCCTGCCGCACAGCGCCGTGAAGAAAGAGCTGCGTGCCAAGCGCCTCGTCTCTGCTGATCTGCCCGGCAACGACCTGCAAATGACCATGGAAATCCGCGCTTACCGCGAAAAGCCCACCCTGCGCGAGAGCAAAGAAGGCAAGCCCGAAAGCCAACGCCCGCTCAAACGCACAGCGCAAGTGCTCTGGGAATATCTGGCAGACACCAACAAACCCAGTTTGGGCACAGCCGCCCGGGGTAAACCCCGAGATTAATCCATGCGTTTTATTTATAGTTATCTAATTATAAATAAAACGCATAAACGTCCGCTTAAACGGCATTGGCTTTTTAAGCCGAATTTTCTTACAGTTCGCTTCCATGCTGCTCCCATCGGATCGGCCAAGATTGCAAGCGAATGACCTCCTCCACTGCCCTCACTGCCATGCAAGCCGCTCAAGAGGCTGCCAAACTTGCCTTGACCCGTACCGAGCACGATTTTTTGGGTGAAAAGCAAATTCCCGCGCAAGCCTACTGGGGCGTGCACACCGCTCGCGCGTTAGAAAATTTCCCCATCTCCGGCACCGCCATCTCCGCCATGCCCGATTTGATCCGCGCTTTCGGCTTCGTGAAAAAAGCCGCCGCCCGCGCCAATGCTGATCTAGGTGCGCTGGATCGCAAGCGCACCGCCGCCATCATCTTGGCCTGCAATGAATTGATTGCAGGCAATTACCGCGATCAGTTCGTGGTCGATGTGATCCAAGGCGGCGCGGGCACGTCTACCAACATGAATGCCAATGAAGTCATTGCCAATATCGCGCTGGAAAAGCTCGGCTTTGAAAAAGGTCGCTACGACGTGCTGCACCCCAATGACCATGTGAACGCTTCGCAGAGCACGAATGATGTGTATCCCACAGCCGTGCGCATTGCACTGTGGACGGGGATTGACCGCCTGCTCGGCTCGATGGAAATTTTGCGCCATGGCTTTGCCGCCAAGGCCGATGAGTTCAAGGACATCCTCAAGATTGGCCGCACGCAATTGCAAGATGCTGTGCCCATGACCTTGGGGCAAGAGTTCTCCACCTATGCTGTCATGCTGGAAGAAGACGTGCTGCGTCTGCGCGAGGCCCGGGCGTTGATCGAAGAAATCAACCTCGGTGCCACCGCGATTGGCACGGGCATCAACGCACCCGCAGGTTACGCCGATATGGCCTGCGCCTTTTTGGCCGAAGAAAGCAAAATCCCTGTCAAGAAAGCGCCCAATTTGGTCGAGGCAACGCAAGACACGGGCGCTTTTGTGCAGCTCTCAGGCGTGCTCAAGCGCATTGCCTGCAAGCTGTCCAAAATCTGCAACGATCTGCGCCTGCTTTCCAGCGGCCCGCAAGCGGGTTTTGGTGATATCAAATTGCCCGCGCGCCAAGCCGGCAGCTCCATCATGCCCGGCAAGGTCAACCCGGTGATTCCAGAGGTGATGAATCAAGTGGCCTTTGAAGTGATTGGCAACGACATGACCATTACCATGGCAAGCGAGGCCGGGCAATTGCAGCTCAATGCCTTTGAGCCGATCATGGGCTGGAGCCTCTTTAAAAGCATCGAGCATTTGAGCCAAGCCTGCCTCACCTTGCAAGCCAATTGCGTGGCCGGCATTGAGCCCAATCGTGAGCTGCTGGCCAAAAGAGTGCGCGAATCCGTGACGCTGGTGACCGCGCTCAATCCGATCATTGGCTACGAAAAAGCCGCGTTGATTGCAAAAACCGCCATCGCCACCGGTCAGCCGATTGACGA
This sequence comes from Variovorax sp., assembly GCA_031375105.1. GTDB lineage: Bacteria > Pseudomonadota > Gammaproteobacteria > Burkholderiales > Burkholderiaceae_C > JANMDU01. The sequence goes on along the minus strand of JANMHJ010000018.1, from coordinate 50,910 downwards.
AGTGGCCGAATCCTTGGGCATCCTCAGCAAAGCGCAAATGGAAGCCCTGCTCGTGCCAGACAAGCTCACCCAGCCTTTGCGCTTGGCGGCTTAATTACGAGGTGTCGGCGGCACGCACCGCTTTATTTCGATATACAAAAAATCAGGGTTAATCAGGTGTCGGTCAGGCGCATCAAAGCGCTTTTTGGCACAGTTCTTGTAACTAAAAATTTATTTCTGTGAGATAAAGATGAAAATTCGTTTTTTTATTTTGACCGCTGGTTTGCTGGCAACCTCTGTGCTTAGCAGCCCGGCTGCATGGGCGCAAAGCGGCCCGGTGTTGGATCGCATCAAGTCGGGTGGCAAGATCGTGATTGCGCATCGCGAATCGTCGGTGCCTTTCTCTTATCTCGACGGCAATGGCAAGCCCGTAGGTTACGCGCTTGACCTGTGCATTCGCTTGGCGCAAACAGTACGCCAAAAGCTCGGTGTCAAGGGCGATGACGGTATTCAGCTGATGATGGTCACGCCCGCCAACCGCATCCCTTCCATTGCCGAGGGCAAAGCCGACATGGAATGCGGCTCCACCACCAACAACAAAGAGCGCCGCGAAAAAGTGGCCTTCACCATTCCGCATTTCATTACCGGCGCACGTATGCTGGTCAGGGTCAACAGCAAGGCCGAGCGCTTGGAAGATTTAAATGGCAAAACCGTCGTCTCCACCAAAGGCACGACGCCACTCAAGGCCGTCGAATCTGCCAACCGCGAGCGCCTGATGGGCTTGAAAATTGTGGAGGCGCCAGATCACGCCCGCGCTGTGGAAATGGTGGAAAAAGGCGAGGCCGATGCTTTCGTGATGGACGATGTCTTGCTCTTTGGCTTGGCGGCCAACCGACCTGATCCGAAAGCACTCAAGGTGGTGGGTAAATTCCTCACCACCGAGCCGCTGGCCATCATGCTGCCCAAGAACGATCCTGCCTTCAAGAAAATCGTTGATGAAGAAATGAAGCGCCTGATTCGCTCCCGTGAGATTTATCCAATTTACGACAAATGGTTCGCGCAAGCCATCCCACCCAAAAATACGGCATTGAACTTGCCTGTGAGTTACCTCTTGCGTGACTTCTGGAAATACCCCACCGATATCGTCCCTTTTTGAGTGCGTCACAGCGCAAGAGAGCGCCTTATCCCGCGTTTTTTTGGGCTCATGCACCAAATGCATGAATAAAGCCCTTTAAAACCAAGGAGTTACGGGAATACCCGCAAGGCCGATTTTTTACAATCACGTTGTTTACTTTCCCGCTTTTATTTCTAGGAGAAATTGATGAAAAAGCAAATCTTGGCCTTGGCCATTTCCGCAATCGCAGCAGGCGCTGCTATGGCACAAGCTCCAGCAGCTGCCACCACATCCACCATCGACAAGGTCAAAGCCTCTGGCGTTGTCACGATGGGTGTGCGTGAATCGTCTGGCGCGCTGTCTTACACCTTGGGTGATGGCAAGTTCACTGGCTTCCACGTCGAGATCTGCTCGCGTATTCTGGCTGAGCTCGAAAAGCAAGTCGGCAAGAAAGTGGAAGTCAAATACCAATCAGTGACTTCACAAAACCGCATTCCTCTGGTGCAAAACGGCACGGTGGATATTGAGTGTGGTTCCACCACCAACAACGCCACACGTCAGAAAGACGTGGCCTTCTTGAACACCACCTTCGTGGAAGAAGTGCGCTTCGCAGTGAAAGCCAACTCTGGCATTACCGCGATTGCTCAGTTGAATGGCAAAAACGTGGCCACCACCACGGGTACGACCTCTGTGCAGACTCTGCGCAAAAACGAGCGTGCTACGGGCGTTGATTTCAAAGAAGTGTTTGGCAAAGACCACGCTGACAGCTTCTTGCTGCTCGAGACCGGCCGCGCTGACGCTTTCGTGATGGACGGCGCTATTCTTGCTGGCAACATCGCTTCTTCGAAGACCCCAGCTGATTTCAAAATCGTCGGTGAAGTGCTCTCCGTTGAGCCCATCGCCATCATGATCCGCAAAGACGATCCCGCCTTCAAGAAATTGGGCAACGACGTGATTGCTGGTTTGGTTCGCTCAGGTGATATGGCTAAGCTGTGGGACAAGTGGTTCATGCAACCTATCGCTCCAAAGAATGCACGCATTGGCCTGCCAGTGTCTGAGAGCACCAAGGCCGCTTGGGCCGCTCTGAACGACAAGCCGATGGAAGACTACGCCAAGAAGTAATCTGGCCTCCTAGGTAAACCCCTGTCAGGCAAGTCCTGGCAGGGGTTTTGTTTTGGCACTATTCGTGCTACAAAGTACATATCCATTCATAACGAGGAGCAACAACAATGGCATGGGATTGGCAAACCTTCTGTAAAGAAACCACATCGGGTGACATCATCGCTGGCTGCTTTGGCAAAGGCGGTGATCAAACCTATCTCAATTGGATTTTGTCCGCTTGGGGCTGGACACTCAGCGTGTCTGCTCTCGCGCTCATCGTTGCGCTCAGCGCAGGCTTGCTGATGGGCACACTGCGTACATTGCCCAATTCGCCTTGGTTGGTGCGATTTGGTAACGCTTGGACGGAGTTGTTTCGCAACATCCCGCTCTTGGTGCAAATTTTCCTCTGGTATTTTGTGATTCCAGCGATCTTTCCTGTGCTCAAAACCGTGCCCTCTGTCGTGCTGGTGGTTCTCGCTTTAGGCTTTTTTACCTCGGCTCGCGTGAGTGAGCAAGTGCGCTCGGGCATTCAGGCCTTGCCGCGCGGGCAACGCTATGCCGCAATGGCTGTGGGCTTTACCACGCCGCAAACTTACCGCTATGTGCTGCTTCCCATGGCGCTGCGCATTGTGATTCCGCCGCTCACATCGGAGTCGATGAACATCATCAAAAACTCGTCGGTGGCTTTTGCCGTGTCGATCGCTGAGCTGACGTTTTTTGCTCGCCAGTCTGGTGAAGAAACCTCTCAACCCATACAAATGTATTTGGCTGTGACGGTGCTGTATATGATTTCTGCTCTCACGGTGAACCGCATCATGGGCTTTATTGAGAAAAAATCCCGCGTGCCCGGCTTCGTTGCTGCTGGCGGCATGGGCGGAGGACACTGATCATGGGAAATATTGATTTCGGCTTTTTCGATTGGAGTGTCATTGGTCCTTTTGTGACCAAGGGCTTTTTCTTCAGCGTCTGGCTCACCGTGGTGGCCACCATCGGCGGCATCTTGTTGGGTACAGTTCTGGCATTGATGCGTTTGTCAGGCAAACCATGGCTAGACATACCTGCCGCAGCCTATGTGAACACCATGCGCTCCATTCCACTGGTGATGGTGCTGCTGTGGTTTTTCTTGATCATCCCCTTTGCCATTGGTCGCCCGTTGGGCGCAGAGACGAGCGCGATCATCACATTCATTGCGTTTGAAGCAGCGTATTTCTCAGAGATTGTCCGTGCTGGCATTCAGTCGATCCCGCGTGGGCAGATTCATGCAGGGCAGGCTGTGGGCATGACCTATGGGCAAAACATGCGCATCGTGATCTTGCCGCAGGCTTTTCGCAACATGCTGCCCGTGTTCTTGACGCAGACCATCATCTTGTTTCAAGACACCTCGCTGGTCTATGCCATTGGCGCTTACGACATGCTCAAAGGTTTCGAGACAGCTGGCAAAAATTATGGTCGCCCGGTGGAGGCTTATCTGCTGGCTGCTGTGGTGTATTTCTTCATGTGTCTGGCGCTGTCATATGCCGCACGGCGCTTGCAGCAAAAAATCCAAATCATTCGCTAATATTTTAACAAAATTAGCCTCTAGCCCTTATAAAATCAGCGTAACATGCTATTAATATAATAGCAATTAGGAGAACAAATATGATTGAAATAAAAAACGCATCCAAGTGGTACGGCAAAGTGCAGGTGCTCAACAAATGCTCCACCAAGATCACCAAAGGCGAAGTGGTCGTGGTTTGCGGGCCCTCGGGCTCCGGCAAATCGACATTGATCAAAACCGTCAATGCATTGGAGCCGATTCAAGAAGGCGAGATTTGGGTTGATGGCATTGGCGTGCACGATCCCAAAACTGATCTGCCCAAGCTGCGCTCCAAAGTCGGCATGGTGTTTCAGCATTTTGAGCTGTTTCCTCATCTGTCCGTGACGGAAAACCTCACCATTGCGCAGATCAAGGTGCTCAATCGCACGCCTGACGAAGCTCTGACACGTGGCCTGAAAATGCTGGATCGCGTGGGCCTGATGGCGCACAAAGACAAATTCCCCGGCCAGCTGTCCGGTGGCCAACAGCAGCGCGTGGCGATCGCTCGGGCGCTGAGCATGGATCCGATCGTGATGCTGTTTGACGAGCCAACCTCGGCGCTTGACCCAGAAATGGTAGGCGAGGTGCTGGATGTGATGGTCAAGCTGGCTCACGAAGGCATGACGATGATGGTCGTGACGCACGAGATGGCCTTTGCCCGCAAAGTCGCCGATCGCGTGATCTTCATTGATGTGGGCGGCAAAATTTTGGAAGATTGCAACAAGGATGAGTTCTTCAACCATCCAGAAAATCGCCAAACGCGCACGAAAGATTTCCTATCGAAGATTTTGGCGCATTGAACAGTATTCGCTGATTCAACAGCCCGAGCCTCAAACCTCGGGCTTTTTTTCGCTTTGCATTTGCGACAATACGCCCATGACAGACACAATTACCCTCACCCGCCCCGACGACTGGCATTTGCATCTGCGCGATGGCGATGCACTCGCGGCCGTTGTGCCGCACACTGCTGCGCAATTTGCGCGCGCTATTGTGATGCCCAATTTGCGCCCCCCTGTGACCACAGCGGCGCTGGCGCTGGCTTACAAGCAGCGCATCCAAACAGCAATACCGCAGGGCATGCGGTTTGAGCCACTCATGACGCTGTATTTAACCGACAACACGCCGCCAGACGAGATCAAACGTGCGAAAGACGCAGGCGTGGTGGCGCTCAAGCTCTATCCTGCGGGCGCAACCACCAACAGCGATGCGGGCGTGACCGATCTGCGCAAGACTTACAAGACGCTTGAGGCGATGCAACGCGAGGGCTTGCTGCTTCTCGTTCATGGCGAAGTCACTAGCCCCGAGATTGATTTGTTTGACCGTGAAGCGGTGTTCATCGACACGCAGCTCATTCCGTTGCGCAAAGATTTCCCAGAGCTGAAGATCGTCTTTGAGCACATCACGACGAAAGAAGCTGCGCAATACGTCGCGCAAGCAAATCAATATACCGCCGCCACCCTCACCGCGCACCATCTGCTCTACAACCGCAACGCGATCTTCACCGGCGGCATCCGACCACATTACTACTGCCTGCCCGTCTTAAAGCGCGAAACGCATCGCTTGGCTTTGGTGCAAGCGGCGATCAGTGGTTCGCCGAAGTTCTTCCTCGGCACCGACAGCGCCCCTCATCCCGCGCACTTGAAAGAGCATGCCAGTGGCTGCGCGGGCTGCTATACCGCGCTGTCTGCCATCGAGCTGTATGCCGAAGCCTTTGAAGCCGCTGATGCGCTTCACAAGCTGGAGGCTTTTGCATCTTTCAACGGCGCAGATTTCTACGGTCTGCCGCGAAACACAGAGCAAATCACGCTGAAAAAACAAGCTTGGACGCTGCCCGAAACCTTGCCTTTTGGCAATGCAGAACTCAAACCTCTGCGCGGCGGAGAATCATTGACTTGGAAGATGGTTTGAGTGATTTTTTAAGCTAAATCGGCTGTTTGCCTTTATAAATTCAGTATAGTTAGCTATCGATTTAATAGCAATTCGGAGATTAACACGCTCAAGCTTCACTGCTTGCGCTGCACGATCAGATTGCGTTTCGCATCCTCGGGGTAGGCAAAGGTGATCAAACCATTCTTCACTTGCCCCATCACCAGCATGTTGGCAGTCAGCGCGTCTTTGTCGTTGGCAGAAAACGGTTTGTCGTAGGTGGCCACAACGCCGTAATACACACGCGGCATGTTTTCTAAAGCAGCTTTGATAGCGGGGCCACTGGCATTGCCATCGCGCAAGTTAAACATCGAATACATCAGGATGTACATCGCGTCGTAGCCCTGCGCAGCGGCCATGGGCACGGTGATGCGTTTGCTTTTGTATTTTCGAGCGTAGGCTGAAAGGAAGGATGCGCGGCGTTCGTTGCTCGGCTCGGCGATGAAAGTTTGCGCCATCAATGCGCCTTCTGCGGCCTCTTTCGCGCCATCAATGAAGAAAGGGAATGACAGCGGCCAAGCGCCCACTTGCGGCACCTTCCAGCCAATCGCCTGCTTGGCTTTGGCAATCACGGCGTTTTCCGGACCCACCGTGTAGCTGAAGATCACTTCCGCGCCTGCTGCCTTGGCCGCTTTCATCTCTTCGCTCAAATCTTTCACACCCACATCAAAGCGCGCGACATGCACAGGCTTGATTTTTTTGGCATCGAGTGCTTTGAGCACGTCTTGCAAACCTGCTTCGCCGTAGCCCGATTTATCTGCAAAGATGGCGATTTTTTCCCAGCCGCGTTTGACGATATCTTCCACCACGAAAGGCGCTTGAATCGCGTCTTTGGCAGAGGTGCGGAAGATGTAGCTTTGTGGGCCTGGGAATTTTGCAGTCAGCGGCGAGCCCGTGGCGCAGGGGATGATCAGCGGGATTTGCGCAGTTTGAAACGTATCCAGCGATTTCGCGGCCACGCCGGTGTTGCAAAAGCCAACCACCACGCTGACTTTCTCTGCCATCAAGGCTTGCGATTGCTTGAGGCCTTCATCAGGATTGGCTTTGTCATCCTTGACCACCAATTCCAGTGGACGACCCAGAAAGCCGCCTACCGCATTGATCTCATCGACGGCCAGCTTGATGCCGTTGAGCATCGGGTTGCCAAAGTCAGCCGACGGGCCTGTGAACGGACCAATGATGCCGATTTTGAGCGTGTTGTTTTGCGCAAGTGCGGGCGCACAACCCAGAGCAAGCGTGGCTGCGACAAGGCCATAGGCAAAGGAGAGAGAGAATTTTTTCATGATGACCATCCGCGAAGTAACGTATTGTTTATTCATGCACGTCGCTGGTGCAATCGGGTTTGCCATGAGGCAAGGCCTTGTCTTCAACAATTTGTCAGGGCTTAGGTGCACCGCGTCGGATCGGGGATTCTGGCGTTGTGAGCAATCGCTCACTCATCCAACGTGTCAAATCCAGCCACATTTGACGCATCTCAGACTGGAGCGGCGTGCGGAAGGCACTGGGCAGCTCAATGGTCACCACAGGCATGCCTTTGTGCACGCCGCCGTAGTTACCCAAGCTACCGGGAAAGATGCCGACTTGATCTAGGTACAGTCTTCCTAATTTGGTGGGCGGCGCAGTCGGGCCATCAAAATCCAACACGCCATAGGGCGCATGGATGCTCACAATGAGATGCGGCTTGAAGCGCTCCATCTCTTCATGCAGGTATTTCGACTCTGGCTCAGACAGTGGCTTTGGGCCAGGCCAGCGGCGCGGATCGCGCTTGACTTTCTTCTCCCAATAAATTGCTGCTTCGCGCTCCCAATTCGGCGTGGGGAAATTGCGGTTCAAATCCACGCCATTGGCATTGGTGCGCCGCGCAGGGCTGGAGAGCAGGCCATCCGGATTGAGCAGCGGAATAAAACGCCAATGCGCATCTGCTGGAATCTCTTTGGCAAATTGCAACCAATGCAGCGCAAGCGATGCAGACGACAACTCATCGCCATGAATCCCGCCCACCACCAGCACGCGCATCTTGGCATCGGGCTTGGGCAAATCTTGCACATAAATCGGCTGCCCTTTGACCGAGCGAGCGCCAGAATCTTTGAGCTGAGCTTGCTGGCAGAGCTGGGGGCTGACGTTGGGGAGTTTCTTGGAAAACTCAGTGCAAGCCGGCGTGGAATATGCGTGAGGCGCTATAAATAGCGTAGCGCACAACAAAACGCAAATATCCGAGCGCGAAAGACGTGAAAGTTGCGCGAAAGACGCGAAAGGAATCCAAAAAGAGAATCGAAGAACAAACAAGAATATGATTTTTCTTATTTTTGAATTTTGAATTTTTCGCGCCTTTCGCGTAGTATTCGCGTCTTTCGCGCTCGGAAGCTTCTTCTCTTTTGTCTTCATGCGCACACCATGCTAAGCCGTTTCCAATTCCTGCCTCGCATCATCGCGCAGCAGACGCAGCACTTCGCTGCCATACGCCTCTAGCTTCTTCGCCCCCAGCCCGCTGATGCCAGAAAGCTCGGCCAAGCTTTGTGGCGCGGCGGTGGCCATGGCCAGAAGCGTGGCATCGTGGAAGATGACGTAGGCTGGCAAAGCATGTTCACGGGCGACTTCTGCTCGCCAAGCCTTGAGCGCGGCGAAGCGATGTTGCGCGGCTGAGTCGAGCGCGGCTAGGGTTTCGGGCGTTTTGGTTTTAGGCTTGCTGTCTTTGCTGGTGCCATATGCACGGCTCTTGCGTGGTGCATCGGGCGCGGCTTCGCGCAGCAGCACCTGTCGCTCACCTTTGAGAAAGCTTTTGGCCAAGGGCTCTAGCTTCAAGGTGTTGAAATGCTCGGCATCCACACTCACGGCACCCAAGGCGATCAACTGGCGCAGCAGCGCTTTGTATTGCTGCTCAGAAAGCTCGGCACCAATGCCAAAGGTGGAGAGCGCGTGATGATTGAACTGCGTGACTTTGTCGGTCACTTTACCGCGCAAGATGTCGATGATGTGCCCCGCGCCAAAGCTGATGCCGCTGGCTTGTTGCACGCGGTAAATGCAAGAAAGCAGTTTTTGCGCGGCCTGCGTGGCATCCCAAGTGATGGCGGGGGAGAGGCAGTTGTCGCAGTTGTTGCAACGATAGCGTGCGCGTTCGTCATCGCCCATGCCTTGCTCGTCAAAATAGGCGAGCAATCTGCCGCGCCTGCAATCTGTGGCTTCGGCCAATGAGAGTAGGGCATCGAGCTTGCCGCGCATCACGGCTTTGTAATCGTCGTTGGCAGGGCTCTCGTCAATCATGCGGCGTTGGTTCACCACATCTTGCAAGCCATAGGCCATCCAAGCGTCAGCTGCTTGGCCATCGCGCCCGGCGCGGCCGGTTTCTTGGTAGTAGCCTTCGATATTTTTCGGCAAATCCAAATGCGCCACAAAGCGCACATCGGGCTTGTCGATGCCCATGCCAAAAGCAATCGTGGCCGTCATCACCACCGCGCTGCCTTCCAGCGCATCGCCGCGCAGAAAAGCATCTTGGTTGGCTTGACGATCACGCTGCTCCATGCCCGCGTGATACGGCAGCGAGCGAATGCCCTCGCTCACGAGCCAAGCGGCAGTCTCTTCCACCTTCTTACGCGATTGGCAATACACAATGCCCGCTTCGCCGGGATGCTCGTCTTCGATGAAGCGCAAGAGTTGTTTGCGCGGATCGGTTTTCTCGCTGATGCGGTAGCGAATATTCGGGCGATCAAAGCTACTGACCAACTGCGCTGCGCCTTGCAATTGCAGGCGCTCGACCATGTCTTGCCGTGTGAGATCGTCGGCGGTGGCAGTCAGCGCCAGGCGCGGCACATCGGGGTAGCGCTCGTGAAGCAGGGCAAGTGAGCGGTATTCAGGGCGGAAATCATGCCCCCACTGGCTCACGCAATGCGCTTCGTCAATGGCAAACAGGCTGAGCAATTTTTGCTCATACAAGCATTGCAGCAAGGCGAGGAAGCGCGGCGTGTTCAGCCGTTCGGGCGCAACGTAAAGCAACGCCAACTCGCCGCGCAGCATCTTTTGCTCGACTTCGGTGGCTTGAGCTGAGTCAAGGGTGGAATTAAGAAACGCAGCCGGCACACCCAGCTCATGCAAGGCACCCACTTGATCGTGCATCAGTGCAATGAGTGGCGAGACAACGATACAAACGCCCTTGCCCTGCTGCGCCCGGGAAATCGCTGGAATCTGATAACACAACGATTTGCCACCGCCTGTGGGCATGAGCACCAGCGCATCGCCGCCCGAGAGCACCTGCTCAATAGCGGCCTGCTGCTGACCGCGAAACGCGCTGTAGCCAAACACATCGTTCAAAATTTGGAGCGGCGTGTTCAAGGTAGGCTTCGTCTTTAGATACTATGAAAATTATAGCGTGTTGTGTAGGTTTTATAAGGGCTGATCGCCGATTTGGCTTGTATATCTGGTTTGTTGGATTTTAGGTCTTTTGAGTGGTTTGCCGTTATATATCGTGCATAGTTTGCTATTGAATTTATAGCGATTGTGTGCTGAAGATTTCGTTTTGAATGCGTCTGCTCTGCCTGAGCGGGGATACGCCGCGCTCATGTACCCTGCTCGGGTAGTCACGCGACACCTGTCGCTATATGAAGATGTGAAACGCTTCGCGTTTCCCCGCCCTGTGCTGCGAAAATCGCGCGGCGTATCCCCGCTCAGGCAGAGCCTGATAGAACGCGGAAGATCTTCGCGCGTAGATGGTCAAGCTTCAGTCAATTTGCTGGGGAGGACATGGCGGCGCTCAACTTCGGTCTGCTATCGCGGACACAGCGGCGCACAACCATTGCCACTGAAGAGCAAGTCGCGCACCAACAAACCAAAACAGTCGCACACTACCCCCCGGCCTGTGGGAGCCGTAATCGGGCGGGCGATTTTCGCAGTGCAGGGTCAGCCAACGCGCAAGCGTTGACGTTCGTCAATCAGCGGCAGGTGCCGCAAACTCCCGAACCGGGACCATGAGCCCGCCCGATTACGGCTCCCACAGGCCTTGGAACGCAAAAAACACAGGCCGTGGAGCACCAACCACAAGCCACAAGCCACAAGCCACAAGCGCACCATCAACGCATAGATTGAAATAGAAATCGGCAAGTAGCCGTTATAAATCCTGCGTAGTTTGCTACTAAATCAGGAGCAATCATTAGCATCGTCCGCGCCAGTCACGACCCGCCGAATGATCTCTGGAGAAAAGCCGCGAGAGATCAAAAAGCGCATTTGCTTTCCGCGCGCTGCTGCATCCTGCGCAGGCGCACCGAACTTCTTGCGCCATACGTCCCGCGCACGCTCCAGCTCGGTGGCTTTGAGTTGCGCGGTCGCGTTGTTGATTGCTTCGGTCTCCATGCCGCGCGAACGCATCTCCTGCACCACCCGCGCCGTGCCCAGTTTTTGCCCACGCCTGTGCGCGAGCGAATCGGCGGCGCGCTGATCATCTAAAAAACCCTTGGCTGCCAACTCATCCAACACCCGAGCCAACTGCCCCGGCTCTTCCTCAAAGCTGGCCAACTTGCGCTCCAATTCCACCCGCGAATACTCCCGCCCCGCCAACGCTCTGAGAGCGCGGCCTTTGAGGGAGAGGTTTTGTGGGGCGAACATATAGGCGCTCGTAGAGTGAGTTTCCGGGCGCGAAAGGCGCGAAGGTTACGCGAAAGACGCGAAAAATGCAGAAAGAAATTTCAAAAGAGCCGCCATCAGATTGGAGACGGATGCACCTACATTTCATTCATTACTTTTGGCTGTTCCTTCGCGTTCTTCGCGTAACTTTCGCGTCTTTCGCGCTCGGAAGTTCGGTCTTACGGCCTAAGCCTCAACCACATCCGCTGGCAGCAGCGCAATGCCTAAAGACTCACGAATCTTGTTTTCGATTTCAAACGCGAGTGCTTGGTTTTCTTTTAAGAACTCACGCGTGTTGTCGCGTCCTTGGCCGATTTTCTCGCCTTTGTAGGCATACCAAGCGCCGCTCTTTTCCACGATGCGCGCTTCCACGCCCATGTCGATAATTTCTCCCAAGCGCGAAATGCCTTCGCCAAACATGATGTCAAAGTGCGCTTCCTTGAACGGCGGCGCGACTTTGTTTTTCACCACTTTGACCTTGGTCTCGTTGCCAATGGCCACATCGCCCTTTTTGATCGTGCCCGTGCGGCGGATATCCAGGCGCACCGAGGCGTAAAACTTCAGCGCATTGCCGCCGGTGGTGGTCTCGGGGCTGCCAAACATCACACCGATTTTCATGCGGATTTGGTTGATGAAGATCACCATGCAATTGCTTTTCTTGATGGTGGCGGTGAGCTTGCGCAGGGCTTGGCTCATCAGGCGGGCTTGCAAGCCGGGCAGGGAATCGCCCATCTCGCCTTCTAATTCCGCCTTCGGTGTGAGCGCTGCCACCGAATCAATCACGATCAAATCCACCGCGCCTGAGCGCACCAAGCTATCCACAATTTCCAGCGCCTGCTCGCCGGTGTCGGGCTGCGAGATCAGCATGTCTTGCAGATTCACGCCGAGGTTTTGCGCGTATTGAATATCCAGCGCATGCTCCGCGTCGATGAAGGCGCAGGTGCCGCCTTGCTTTTGCATTTCGGCCACCACTTGCAGCGTCAGCGTGGTTTTGCCTGAGCTTTCTGGGCCATAAATTTCAATCACACGACCACGCGGCAGGCCGCCCACGCCGAGCGCCACATCCAAACCGAGCGAGCCGGTGGAGACGACTTGAATGTCTTCAATCACCTCGCCTTCGCCCAATTTCATGATCGAGCCTTTGCCAAATTGCTTTTCAATCTGGGCCAAAGCGGCTTGCAGGGCTTTGGATTTCTCGCTGTTGATGGCCTCGATTTTTGAACCTTTGACTTGTGCGTCCATTTGAATTTCCTTGTATATAAGATAAGTGAGTGTTTGCTCTAACTGATTTTTTGATCCGTATCAATGACAAAGAAACTGTTAGATTGATCAGTACTGTAAATGCACAGTACTGATAAGTAAATAGATTTTTTAGTCAGTTTAATTGACTAAAATGGTTTCATGATTTTTTCCCCCACACCCCCTGACAGCGGCTGGCGCACGACGCACACGGGTCGTTTGTTGGGTGAGGCCTTGCGCCGTTTTGACACTCGGGTGCAGACCTTGATGGCGCACAGCGCACAAGCGCCGCTGCAATTGGCCAACTTGGCCGGGCGCGGCAAAGTAAGCGCGGCGATTGTTCACATCACACGCCATCTCGATCTGCAAGGCAGCCGATTGACCGACTTGGCACAAGCGGCCGGCATGAGCAAGCAGGCCATGACGCGCTTACTGGATGAATGCGAGGCTTGGGGCTTGGTGCAGCGCGAGGCCGATTCACGCGATGCCCGCGCAAAAATCGTGCGCTTTACAGCCACCGGGCTGGAGTGGTTGGCGGCATTTCAAAGCGCCGTGGTGCAGGCGCAGCAAGAGCTGGTGCAAGAAGTGGGTGAGCAGGTTGCGCAGGTGATGGGCTTTGCTTTGGAAGCCTATGCGCGGGGCTATGACTCAAGCCCATAAAGTATGCTCAAGACATCATGAAATTCAGCTTAAACCACCCCATCCGAACCCTTGTGACGGGTTTGTTGGCCATGCTTCCGCTCGCGGCCACGCTTTTGCTGCTGACTTGGGTCTGGCAGTTCCTAGCCAAGTATTTGGGGCCTGGCAGTGGCCTAGGGCAATTGCTCACTAGCGTGGGCTTGGGCGTGACGGAATCGGAGCTGATCGGCTATCTGCTGGGCATGCTCTTGTTGGTCGTGGTGGTGTATGCGTTTGGCCTGCTGGTGGAGACGGGCTTGCAGCGCGGCATGGCGCGTTTGTTTGAATCACTTTTGCAGCGTATTCCCGTGGTGCGCACGATTTACGATGTGGCGCACAAACTCGTGGCACTGTTTGCCCGCAAGGAAGGCGACGATCTGAAATCCATGGCACCCGTCTGGCTGTATTTCGGTGGCAAACCGCAGGCGCATGCTGCCAACAGCAAGCCGGGCACCGCCGTGCTGGGCTTTCTCTCCACACCACAACCCGTCTTGATCAGCGGCCAACCGTATCTGGCTGTGCTGGTGCCCACAGCGCCGGTGCCGGTGGGCGGCGGTTTGCTTTATGTGCCGCCCGATTGGGTGGAGCAAGCAGACATGGGCATGGAGGCTGTGACGAGCATTTATGTCTCGATGGGCGTGACATCGGATCAGTATCTGAAGAAGCCGCTGCCGGCCACCGCGCCGCCAGCGCAGCAGATCAAGCCGTAAGGCGCGCCAAGGCTTCGCGGTATTTCGCCGCAGTCTTCTCAATCACCTCAGCAGGCAATTTGGGCGCGGGCGCTTGCTTGTTCCAAGGCTGACCGCCGACCTGCGCAGTCTCCAACCAATCGCGCACAAACTGTTTATCGTAACTCGGTGGGTTTTTGCCTGCATCGAAGGCGGCTTGGTAAGTCTCGGCTGGCCAAAAGCGTGAACTGTCGGGCGTGAGCACCTCGTCCATCAAGATCAATTGAGCTTGCGCGTCCAGCCCGAATTCAAACTTCGTATCTGCAATGATGATGCCTTTGCTGAGCGCAAAATCTGCAGCTGCTTTGTACAAAGCGATGCTGATTGCTCTGATTTTCGTAGCAAGCGGCGCACCAATCATATCGGCTGCCGCCTCAAAAGAGATATTTTCATCGTGCTCACCCACAGCCGCTTTGGCTGCTGGCGTGAAGATCGGCTCGGGCAGTTTGCTGGCATTCTTCAAGCCCGCAGGCAATGGCACGCCGCAAACAGATTGCGAGGCTTGATATTCCGCCCAACCACTGCCTGCCAAATAACCACGCACCACAGCTTCAATCATCACCGGCTTTAAGCGCTTGACCAACATGGAGCGGCCTTGCACCTGCGGTTTCTCAGCCTCTGTCACCACGCTGAGCGGATCATCGCCCGTCAGATGGTTGGGGCAAATTGCCCCAAGTTTGCCAAACCAAAACAGCGCCATTTGCGTGAGCAAAACGCCTTTGCCAGTGATCGGCTCACTCATGATCACATCGAAAGCCGAAAGCCGGTCAGAAGCCACCATCAAAATGCGATCCTCCCCGACAGCGTAGTTGTCACGCACTTTGCCGCGTGCCAGAAGGGGAAGACGGGAGAGGGAGGAGGTGTGGACTGCAATGCTCATGCCGATATTGTGCCCGCACGCGCTGGGCGCACTGTATGCGATCAGAGCTTGCGTACGCTTTACACACGCGACACACATCCGCGCCACAATCGCTGCATGCCTCAACTTCTTTTGATTGACGATGACCTGCGCTTGGCCGGGATGGTGGGCGACTATTTGCGCGCTCAGGGTTTTGATTTGAGCCATGCGCCCAATGGTGTGGCCGGGCTGGCGCAAGCCGAGGTGCTCAAACCTGATTTGCTGATTTTGGATGTGATGATGCCAGGCATTGACGGCTTGGAGGTGTGCCGCCGCTTGCGCGCACTGCCCGAGCCACTGAGCCACACACCGGTATTGATGCTGACAGCCAAAGGCGACCCCATGGAGCGTGTGATTGGCTTGGAATTAGGCGCTGATGATTACATGGCCAAGCCTTTTGAACCGCGCGAGCTGCTGGCGCGCATCAAAGCCATGCTGCGCCGCCAAGCCATGCCCAACTCTAGCCAACAAGCCAGCACACCCACGTCGCAGCTGGTGTTTGGCAGTCTAGAGATTGACCGCGATGCCCGTGTTGTGCGTGTGGGTGGTCAGGCGGCAGAGTTGACTTCTTATCAATTTGATTTGCTCGTGGCTATGGCCGAACGCGCAGGCCGTGTGCTCACGCGCGAGCAGATCATGGAAGCGGTGCGCGGGCGTGAGCTGGAAGCGTTTGACCGCTCGATTGATGTCCACATGGGCCGCATCCGCGCTGCGATTGAGATCAATATCAAAGAGCCCAAACGCATCCTCACAGTGCGCGGTGTGGGCTATGTGTTTGCCAAACAACAAGATTGATGGTCGTTGTACTTGCTATCAAAATATGAGCATTATGCGCACATTCTATAAGGGCGAATGCCCGATTTCTCGTTAAAAATGAAGATTCCCTTTCTGCACCGCCTGTATGTGCGCCTGTGGCTGGCTGTGTTGTTGGCGGTGATTGTGATGGCGCTGCTGATGGGCTGGTTGCTGCGTCAGCAGGCAGATCGGATTCGTGCAGAGCGCTTGTCGGAAGTTCCCGCGCGAGAAGTGGTGATCCGCAATGCAGCAGGCGAGGTATTGGGGCAGACTTCGGTGCGACCCGTGCGCGTGCCCGGGCGGGGCATTGAGTTTCAAGTGACCTTGCCGCAAGGCTTGCAAGGCGGTGAGCAGGTGGCCATTAGCTTGCCGCCGCGTGGGCGCAATGCAGGCCCGGGCGGCATGAATCCCGAGGGGCGAGCGCCCAACAGCTTTATGGGGCGTTGGTGGAATCCGGCCAATCCAGAGGGAGCGCAGTTTCGCTTTCTCTTGCTGCTGGCGGTGTTCTCGTTGGCGGTGATCATTGGCAGCTATCCGGTGGTGAGGCGGCTCACGCAGCGGCTGGAGCATTTGCAGCGTGGCGTGGAGCGGCTGGGCGCGGGCGATCTGCGCTCGCGTGTGCCAGAAACCGGGCGCGATGAAGTGGCCTTTCTTGCACAGCGTTTTAATCGCGCAGCCGATCACATTGAAGCCTTGGTGCAATCGCAAAAATCGCTCTTGGCCAATGCCTCGCATGAGCTGCGCTCGCCGCTGGCACGCATCCGCATGGGGCTGGAGCTGATGGAGTCAAGCCCCAGCGCCCATCTCAAAGCTGAGCTGTCGCGCAACATTGGCGAGCTCGATGCCTTGATCGATGAAATCCTTTTGGCAAGTCGCCTGGAGACGGCGGCTTCAGGTGCATTGCCAGCGGTGCGCGAACCGGTGGATATGCTTGCTTTGGCCGCTGAAGAAGCCGCTCGTGTGGGCGTGGAGCTGAGCTGGGCGGGCAAGGCTGAATCAGCCAATTTACGGGGAGACGCTCGCCTTTTGCGCCGCCTGCTGCGCAATTTGCTTGAAAACGCGCAGCGCCATGGTGGCCAAGATGTGTTGCTGGCGCTTTCTGCGGATGCTGCTGCGCTCACGGTGGATGTATCGGATCGCGGCCCGGGTGTGCCGCAGGCTGAGCGCGAACGCATTTTCGAGCCGTTTTATCGCAGCAGCCACACCAGCGAAAGCTCAGGCGGCGTGGGCTTGGGGCTCTCGCTGGTGCGCTCGATTGCACGGCAGCACGGCGGCAGCGTGCAATGCTTGGCGCGCGAAGGCGGCGGAGCGCGCTTTGTGGTGAGCTTGCCGCTGGCGGCTAACGCGTGAATTTATTCACGTTATTGTTCGTTTAACGCGACAAGCCTTCATAAAACCCCCTGAACTGGGGATGTGCAGATCGCCCATACCTGCCCACAATGGCTGATGCCTGAGTACATCAGGCTGTGTATTTGGAAGTCAGTCTCCCAACGATGTCCTTTCGAGGACTTCTTCACGCCACGGTGCAAGCCGTGGCGTTTTTTTTGTGCACCGCTTGCGCGGTGGCGCGTTACTATGCAAGTCAACCCGATTTTGAGGAATGTCTTGCCATGAATTCAACACCCGATGTACCCGACTCAAACCAAGCCGTCAGCGCAAGCCGCCGAGCCATGCTGCAACGCAGTATGCACTGGGGTTGCGCCGCGTGTATGAGCCTGGGCACAGGCTTTGCGCTGGCACGCGAGGGGGTGGAAGTCGGTGGTAATTCCAAGTTTTCCAAGCTGGTCTCGGCAGGCCAAGTGGAGCAGGCGGCGGCGCAGCAGTATCAGAAAATGCTGCAAGAAGCGGCCGCAAAAAATGCACTGCTGCCAGTAGAGCATCCGCAAACGCAGCGTCTGCGCACCATTGCGCAAAAAATCATTCCGTTTTCCTACGAATGGAATGCACGCGCCAAAGCTTGGCAGTGGGAAGTCAATATTCTGAACAGCAACCAAATCAATGCTTTTTGCATGCCCGGGGGCAAGATTGCTTTTTACACCGGTATTTTGGAACAACTGAAGCTGACCGACGACGAAGTGGCGATGATCATGGGCCATGAAGTAGCGCATGCGCTGCGCGAGCATGCCCGCGAGCGCATGGGCAAGAATGCCGCCACCAATATCGGTATCAGCCTGGGCGCACAGCTTCTTGGCTTGGGCAGTAGCGCTTCGCAATTGGCCGGCATGGGCGGTCAATTGCTCAGTCTGAAGTTTGGCCGCGAAGACGAATCCGAAGCCGATCTGGTGGGTATGGAGCTGGCAGCGCGGGCCGGCTACAACCCGAAGGCGGGCGTGAGTTTGTGGCAAAAAATGGCCACTGCGAGCAAAGGTGCCCCACCACAATTCCTCTCCACCCATCCGAGTGGCCCCACGCGCATCAAAGACATTGAAGCAAATTTGCCGAAGGTGGAGCCGCTGTATGAGCGGGCTAAGAATGTGAAACGCTAAACGCTATTGATTTCATAGCTGCTTGCGCAGGATTTATAACGGCAAACAATACAAAACGCTTAAAAATTAAGCCTCAATCAACTCAAAGCTCGTCGTGATCTCAGCCGTCTTGGCCAGCATGATCGTCGCCGAGCAGTATTTCTCGTGGCTCATGGCGACGGCGCGTTCAACAGCAGCAGCGGCAAGGCCTTTACCCGTCACAGTGAAATGCATGTTGATCTTCGTAAACACCTTTGGATCGACTTCGGCGCGATCAGCTTGGAGTTTGACCGAGCAGCCTCGCACATCGTGCCTGCCGCGTTTCAAGATCAGCACCACGTCATAGGCGGTGCAGCCGCCTGCGCCTGCCAAGACGACCTCCATCGGGCGTGGAGCGAGGTTTTGACCACCGTTTTCGGGCTTGGCGGCATCGGGCGCGCCATCCATCGTCAATACATGGCCGCTGCCGGTCTCGGCAACAAAGCCCATGCCTGAGCGTGTGCCCAAGCCGCCTGTCCAACTGACTGTGCATTCCATCGGAATTTCCTTCATAACGAAACGCAATTATCGCGGTTTTGATGCATTGCAGCATTTTTGAGTCTAGAATGAAAAATTGTCTCCTCAACCCTTCGCAAGATGGGTTAGTTCAAAGCCCTGAATCGCAAGATTCGGGGCTTTTTTTTGCTGCAGGCACTGGCTTTTACAATGGCTGTATGCCCAAAGCCTCTAAAAAACAACTCACACCTGCGGATTACCTCACCAAAATCCTCAACGCCCGCGTGTATGACGTGGCGATTGAGTCGGATCTCACGCCGGCCAAAGTGCTCTCGCGCCGCTTGCACAACACAGTGCTCTTCAAAAGAGAAGATCAACAACCCGTGTTCAGTTTCAAGCTGCGCGGCGCGTACAACAAGATGGCGCATCTGAGCAGCGAACAGCTCAAAAAAGGGGTGATTTGCGCCTCGGCAGGCAACCATGCGCAGGGTGTCGCGCTGGGCGCAGCGAAGCTGGGCGCGCGAGCCGTGATCGTGATGCCCACCACCACGCCGCAGATCAAGGTCGATGCGGTGCGCGACCTGAAAGGGGAAGTGGTGCTGTATGGCGACAGTTACACCGATGCCTACAACCATGCACTGAGCATCGAGAAAAAACAAGGCCTCACTTTCGTTCACCCGTTTGACGACCCGGATGTGATCGCCGGGCAGGGCACGATTGCGATGGAAATTTTGCGCCAAGTGCAACAGGTCTCGCAAGGTAAGCTGGATGCAGTGTTTGTGGCGATTGGCGGCGGTGGGCTGATCTCGGGTGTGGCCAATTACATCAAGGCCGTGCGACCAGAAATTAAAGTCATCGGTGTGCAGACAATGGATTCCGATGCGATGCTGCAATCGATCAGGGCCGATAAGCGCGTGACTTTGAGCGACGTGGGCTTGTTTGCCGATGGCACGGCGGTCAAGCTCGTGGGCGAGGAGACCTTCCGCGCTGCTAAGGGGCTGATTGATGAGTTTGTGGTGGTCGATACCGACGCAGTGTGCGCGGCGATCAAAGATGTGTATGTGGACACGCGCAGCATTGTGGAGCCTTCAGGCGCACTCGCTGTGGCCGCGATCAAGCAATACGTGGCAAAGCACAAAACCAAGGGCGAGACTTACGCTGCAATTCTCTGCGGTGCCAACATGAATTTTGACCGCCTGCGCTTCGTGGCCGAGCGAGCCGAGGTAGGCGAGGAGCGCGAGGCGCTGTTTGCCGTCACTGTGCCTGAGGAGCGCGGCAGCTTTCGGCGCTTTTGCGAAACCGTGGGCAACTTGCCCGGCGGCGCTCGCAATGTGACGGAATTCAACTACCGGATATCGGACAGTGAAAAAGCCCATGTGTTCGTCGGCCTGACCACCCACGGCAAAGGCGAAAGCACAAAGATCGCCACCACGTTCACCAAAAAAGGCTTCGCGACGATTGATTTGACGCACGATGACCTGGCCAAAGAGCATCTGCGGCACATGGTGGGCGGCGCATCCAAACTCTCGCAAGACGAGCGTTTGATGCGTTTTGTCTTCCCTGAACGACCAGGCGCACTCATGAAATTCTTAAATGCCATGCGCCCGGGCTGGAACATCACACTGTTTCACTACCGCAATCAGGGTGCGGACTATGGCCGCATTCTTGTGGGGCTGCAAGTGCCCCATTCGGACCATAAAGTCTTTATACAATTTGTCACAAATTTGGGTTATCCTTGGGTGGATGAAACGGCCAATCCGGCCTATCGCCTCTTTCTTCAACATTGACATGCCGTGGCGCATCGACACATAGCGCTTCATAGCACCTCATACCGCGCCAGCTCTTTGCATGTCGAGACCTCTCAGGGAACACAAGAACATGACCGACATTGACAAAGATCTTTTGATTCAAGTGCCTGCGATTGAGCCGATCCGCATGGGGCCCGCCGCCTTGGCGCTCCAAGCCAAGCTACAGGCCAAGATCAACAACAAAACCAAGCCGCTGGGCGCTTTGGGGCAGTTGGAGGCGCTGGCCATTCAACTGGGTCTGATTCAGCAAAGTGAAGCGATTTCTCTGAAGCAGCCGCAGATCGTGGTGTTTGCGGGTGACCATGGCATTGTGGACGAAGGGGTGTCGGCTTATCCGCAGGTGGTGACCACGCAAATGGTGGCCAATATGCTGGGTTCAGGTGGCAAACCGGGCAATGCAGGTGTCAATGTGTTGGCGCATCAACACAACTTTAATCTCACGGTGGTGGATGCTGGCGTGGCCAGCGTGATGCCCGAGCATCCGCGCCTGTTGCAGCTGAAAATCGCGCCATCCACGCGAAACAGCATGCTCGCACCGGCGATGAGCGATTTGCAGGGTGTGGCTGCATTGCAAGCGGGCATGGGTGTGGTGCGCCAACTGGCCGGCAATGTGGTGGCGTTTGGCGAAATGGGCATTGGCAACACATCCAGCGCCGCTTTGATTCTTTCGCTTTTTACGCCGCTAGCAATTGAAGACTGTGCAGGCCGTGGCACGGGGCTCACCGACGAGCAAATGAAGAAAAAGATTTATGCGCTGACGCGTGCGTATCGCCGCCACAAAGATGCCAAAAAACCGTTTGACATTCTCTGTGCTGTGGGCGGTTTTGAGATTGCGATGATGGCGGGTGCAATGCTGCAAGCGGCCAGCGAACGGCGTGTGATTTTGGTCGACGGCTTCATTGCCGGTGCTGCGGCTTTGGTGGCGGTGGGCTTGTCGCCAGCGTGCAAAGATTACATGGTGTTTTGCCATGTCGGCGCAGAATTCGGCCACCGCGCCATGCTCAAAGCACTGGCTGCGCTGCCGTTGCTGGATTTGGGGCTGCGCTTGGGCGAAGGCACAGGAGCGCTGCTGGCTTGGCCATTGGTGGTGTCGAGTGCCCGCTTGCTCAATGAGATGGCCAGTTTTGAGTCGGCTGGGGTGTCGCATAAGGTTTGAGGGAAAATACAGAATACGTGCGCGAAGGGCGCGAAAATGACGCGAAAGACGCTAAAAAATACCAAAAAATCAGGATTTTTCTAGAATCGGCTTAGCATTCATACAGATTTACGGGAGTTGCCTAATCAGGCAGATTCTCCTTTCTTTTTCGTGTCTTTCGCGTCACTTTCGCGCCCTTCGCGCACGTATTTTGTATTGAGACTGTCGCACGCCATTCACCAACATGTTCATCAAACATTTCCTACTTGCGATTCAGTTTTTTACGCGCATTCCTGTGACGGGAAGGTTGGCGGCTTGGGTGGGGTTTAGCCCTGAGATGTTGCGGGCGAGTGCGGCGCATTTTGCGGGAGTGGGCTGGGTGGTGGGCTGTGTGGCGGCGGTGGTTTATGTCGCGGTAGAGGCACTGATGCCTGGCGGCTATGCGCCTTTGATCGCGGCATGTTTGTCGACGATTACCACGGTGCTTCTGACGGGCGGGTTTCATGAAGACGGGTTGGCTGATTTGGCCGATGGCTTAGGTGGCTCATACGACCGCGACCGCGCTTTGGAGATCATGAAAGACTCGCGTGTGGGTGCGTTTGGTGCGATGGCTTTGGTGCTCGCGCTGCTCACCAAAATTGCGCTGCTGGCGGCATTAGGGCAGTTGGATGTGTGGCCTTTGATGACATTGATCGTGGCCAGCCACGTCATCTCGCGGGCGCTGCCCATGGGGCTTTTGGCGCTGCTGCCGCATGTGGGCGATGCTGCGGGAAGCAAATCCAAGCCGCTGGCAGACAGCATCTCAGGTAAAGCACTTGGCAGCAATGTTTTATGGTGTTTTGGACTGATTGCCCTTATATTTCCTGCGCAATGCGCTACTGAATTAATAGCGGGCATGGGTTTGGCATTCATTGCTTGGAGCTTCATGTGGTGGCGTTTGTCCAAGCGTTTGCAAGGTTTCACGGGCGATGCGCTGGGCGCAACGCAACAGGTTTGCGAAATCGCGTTCCTGCTGGGTGCGTTGCTTGTGATCGCTTGAGAGCATGGGTCCCTGATGCGGCTGTATTTGGTGCGTCATCCCCAGCCGTTGGTGGAAAGCGGTATTTGCTATGGCGCAAGCGATGTGGCCTGCGCTGCATCAGAGCTGCAGCAGGCCGCGCTGAATTTGCTCAATGAGTTGCGCAATGAGCTGTCCCAAGGTTTGCTGGTGATCAGCTCGCCGCTACAAAGATGTGAGCAGCTTGCGCAGGTTTTACGAGGGCTAGAGCCCGACTTCGCTTATAAAACCGATGCCCGTCTGGCTGAAATGGATTTTGGCGCTTGGGAAATGAAAGCTTGGGATGAGATTGACCGAGCCGAGCTGTCTGCGTGGACAGATGATTTTACGGGCTTTTGCTGTGGCGGCTCGGGAGAATCCACCGGGCAGTTTGTGCAACGCGTCGCGCAGCTTGTGTGGGAAAGCCAACAAAGCGGGCAAGATCAGGTGTGGATCACGCATGCGGGTGTGATCCGCGCGTTGCAATGGCTGTCAACGCAGCCCTTGGCGCTGCTTACTGCGCTGGTGCAGCGTCCTGCGCCTCTTTACGCGCATCCTTATCCCCTTCGCGCTGCCGATTGGCCCCAAGGCGTTGTGGCCTTTGGCCGGGTACAGCCATGGGATTGGCCGCAGGATTGGCGGTTGGCGCAGCCACAGGGGTGCCCGCCATCGCAGGTGCGGCAATAGCCGCCACGTTCGGGCGCGACACCACTGCCGTGCCCACGACGGCGCTGGTCAATTGCGGCAATTCCAGCGTGAGGCCGGGTGCAGTATCAGCACCCGTTGCCAGCATGGCTTTGCCAGTTGTGACGCTGTGCAGCACCACGCCATCGGCGAGCTGCGTGCCCACGCGATAGGGGCGTGGCGGTTTGCCGTCCACGGCGATCAAAGCGACACCTTGGGCAGAGGAATTTCTGTTGACGACCACGCCAGTGAGCACAAAGCGTGACGCTTGCAAGGCGCTCGCAGCGGCTGGCGCACCGGCGTTGGCAGCAGGCGCAGCGACCAGTCCACCGCCTAAGCCTTTGGCTAAAGCTTGCGCATCCACGCTGCCCACGCCGGGTGCAGGCGCGGCCACGGCGGCAGAAATCGGCGAAGCGGGCCCTTGAACGAACTGAAGCGCCCAATACACGCCACTTGCTGCAGCCAGCAGCCAGACAAGAAATGTTGCCAAACGGTTCCAAAGAGATCGGTGCATACGGCTATTATCATGCTAGTTATGAAGTCAACCCAACGCCCTGAGCTTTTTGCGATGCATGCCTTGCCTAAATCCCTGTCCATCTCCTCGCTCAGCAAAGTTGTGCAGCGCGGCTTTACCTTGATTGAATTGATGGTGGTACTGGTCATCATCGGCATTCTGGCCGCACTGATTGTGCCCAATGTGCTTGATCGCGCAGACGATGCCCGTGTCACCGCTGCCAAGACCGACATCAACAATGTCGTTCAGGCGTTGAAGCTGTATCGCTTAGACAACCAGCGCTACCCCAGTGCAGAACAAGGCTTGCAGGCTTTGATGACCAAACCCACCACGGGCGTGATTCCTGCCAATTGGAAGCCCTATCTGGAAAAATTGCCCAGTGATCCTTGGGGTCGCCCGTATCAATACCTCAATCCTGGCATCAAGGGCGAGATTGATGTGATGAGCTTTGGCGCAGATGGCCAAGCGGGAGGCGAGGGCAAGAATGCGGATGTCGGCAGTTGGCAGTAGCCAAAAAACACAGGGTTTCACGCTACTGGAGCTGCTGGTCGTTCTGACCATCATTGCGATTGCGACAGCGGGCGTGACGTTTGCGTTTCGTGACAGCCAATCGACTTTGCTGGAGCGCGAAGCGGAGCGCTTGAGCGTGGTGTTGGAGACGGCGCGTGTGCAGTCGCGCAGCTCGGGTGTTTCGCTGGTATGGTTGCCGCTACCGCAGGGCTTTGCGATCTTGCCGGCGCAAGCGCTGCAATTTGCCACCGAGATATCGCTGGATGCCTCATCGATTAACCCTTGGCTTGCGCCCGGTATGAATGCGCAAATTGTTGGCAATGCTGCTTCAAACACTTCGCGCAGTTTGTTGCTCGGTGCTGAGCCGATGATTGCACCTGCAGCTGTGGTGCTGAGCCTAGGCGAACGCAAGTTGCGCGTTGCCACAGACGGTCTGCGGCCCTTTTCGGTGCAAGCGCAGACCAGCGCTGCGGCGGCCACGCCATGAAGCAACGCGGCTTCACCTTGATCGAAGTGCTGGTGGCGCTCACCATTGTGGCCATTGCATTGTTTGCAGGCACACAGGCTACCTCCGCTCTGGCCCGTTCGTCACAAAGGCAGGCCGATTTGCTGCTCGCTCAAATCTGCGCGGACAACGCGCTCTACAGCCTGCGCTTGGCACGCCAAATGCCCAGCGTGGGCGAGAGCAATGTTGAATGCAGTCAAGCGGGGCGTGTGTTTGCTGTGCAGCTCCAAGTGCGCCCCACGCCCAACCCCAGCTTTCTGCGAGTACAGGCCAGTGTGAGCGATGCCCAAGAAAAATACGGCATCTTGCAAATCTCCACCGTGATTGGGCGATATTGATGTCACCCCATTCCCCCCATCGCCAGAAAATTAATTGGGTTCTGACCCCAATTAATTTGCGGCGCTCTGCGGGCTTTACCCTGATTGAGGTGTTGGTGGCGTTGGTGGTGATGTCGCTGATGGCGGTGTTGACTTGGCAGGGCATTGATGGCATGGCCAAGGCCAGCAGCCAGCATCGCAGTCGGGCGGATGATGTGGCGGCAACTCAAACAGCACTCTTGCAATGGCGCACCGATCTAGATCAAATGATCGATGCCACCCAAACCCCGCCTGCGGCCTTGGCTGGCACGGCCAACACTGCCAAGGCGATTGAATTTGACAGCCGCGTACTGCGCATCACGCGCCGCTACAGCGGCGATGAGATGCGCGTGGTGGCCTGGGGTGCGCGCCGCTTCGATACCGCCACCGGCAGCACGCGCCGCTTCATGCGCTGGGTCTCGGAGCCGGTGCGCACACGTGGCCAGTGGCAGGCAGCCTGGGATCAGGCCGCACGCTGGGGGCAAAACCCCAGCGATGCCGAGCGCCTCAAAGAAACAGCGGTGCTCTCGATCGACGAATGGCAGATTTTTTATTACCGCAATGATGCTTGGAGCAACCCGCTTTCGTCGGATGGCACGGCCGCCTCAAATACATCCAATTCAGGCAGCGCCAACCCCGATGGCGTGCGCCTGATCTTGCAGCTAGCCCCGGGCCAAGTGCCCGGCGGCACGCTCAGCATGGATTGGGTGCAACCCACACGCGGTGGCGGCAAATCATGACGGAAATGACCCCCACGCTCCCCCGCTGCGCGAGGTGCGCTGCCCCCCGAGGGGGTGCGCCCGCCTTGAGGCGGCTCGGCGGCGGGCAGCCACGCTTTGGTAAAAGAGCAAGCGGCGCAGCATTGCTCACCGCCATGCTCACCTTGGTTCTTGTGGCCACGCTGGCCGCAGGAGCGGCTTGGCAGCAGTGGCGAAGTGTTGAAACCGAGCGTGCCGAGCGGGCTCGGGCGCAAGCGAGCTGGATTCTGGTGGGTGCGCTCGACTGGGCAAGGCTGATCTTGCGCGAAGACGCCCGCTCGGGTGGCGCAGATCATTTGGGCGAGCCGTGGGCGGTGGCGCTGCAAGAGTCTCGCCTCACCAGTTTCTTGGCCACCGATGCCAACAATTCAGCTTTGCTCTCCGAGCAAGAGAATGAAAACGTCTTCCTCTCCGGCCAGATACAAGACATGCAGGCCCGGCTGAATGTCTACAACCTGATCGAGGCAGGCCGCATCTCGCCGACCGCGCTGGCGGCGCTGGCCAAACTGTTTGATTTACTCAACCTGAATGCCACTGAAGTGACGACGCTGGCAGAAAACTTGCGCTTTGCCTCTGACCTCAGCCCCGACAACCGCTCGGGCGGGAGCGCTTCGCTGTTGCCACAGCGCCTAGATCAGCTCACCTTATTGGGGCTTTCGGCGAGCAGCTTAGAGCGGCTGCGCCCTTTTATCACTTGGTTGCCCAGCCGCACGCCGATCAATGTCAACACAGCCAGCGCAGAGGTGTTGTATGCCAGCTTGCCCACTTTAGAGCTGGATGGTGCAAGAAAAATCGTCTCTGAGCGCAGCCGCCAGCATTTCAAAAGTTTGGCGGATGTGGGCAGCATCGTTCCCGAGCAAGCGGGGCTGTTTAACGAGGGTCAGCACAGCGTCGCCAGCAGGTATTTTGAGGTCACCGGGCGGCTTAGGATGGTGGATGGTCAGCAGAGCATGGTGGTGATTGAGCGCTCAGTGGTGCAGCGCGACGGGCTCGATGTGAAGATGCTCTGGCGCGAACGCGGCAGCTTCCCCTTAAGCGCCGGTGGCATCACTGCCGAGCAGATCACTTCGTCTCTACGATAATGGCGTTCTAATCCGCAAAGACATGAGCCAACTTCTCGTTACCCTCCTCCCACTTAGCAACGGCAACGGCACTGGCACTGGCAACGGCACTGGCAGTAGCGCCAGCGCGGAGCTGGCCTACGCCGTGCTCTCCGGCGCTGGCGTGCTCACAGCCCATGGCCGTGCCGCGCCCGCATTGCTGCCCAAGGCAGACCAAGCCACGCTGATTTTGCCTGCACAGGCTCTGTCTTGGCATCTGGCCGCTTTGCCTAAATTACCGCGCGGCAGCTCCGCGCAAAAGCAGCAAGCGCTGCTTGCAGGTGTGTTGGAAGAGCATTTGCTTGACGATGCTGCGCAGTTGCATTTGGCCGCTTGCCCCACACTGCTGCAAGATGGCAAAACATGGGTGGCCGCTTGCAACAAAGCCTGGCTGCAAGAGGCGGTGGCGGCTTTGCAAGCAGCGGGCGTGCCTTTGAGCAGCATCGTGCCGCAGGTTTTCCCGGCGCAGGCGAGCAGCTTGCACGCCAGTGGCTTGCCGGATGCAGCTTGGCTCACGTTTGCCGATGCGCAAGGCGTGCTTTGCTTGCCTTTGTCGCAAGCGGCATTCCTGCCTGCGCCTTTGCCTGAAGGGACAAGCATCAGTGCTGAGCCTGCCGTGGCTGCTGCTGCGGAGGCCGCACTCGGGCAGCGCGTGAATGTGTTGCAAGCCTCACAAACAGCGTTACTCGCTGCACAAGCCGCCAAAGCACAGGGCGTAGATTTGGCCCAAGGCGATTTGGCTGTTTCTAGCGGCGGGCGGGCGTGGCAATCGTTGATGAATCTGCTGCGCGATCTGCTGGCCGCACCGGCTTGGCGGCCTGTGCGCTACGGCCTTGCGTTGCTGATGCTGGCCAATGTCATTGGGCTCAATGCTTGGGCTTGGAAGCAAAGCACAGCCTTGCAAGACAAACGCGCCCAGATGAACCAACTGCTCACGCAAAGCTTTCCGAATGTGAAGGTGGTGGTCGACGCGCCTTTGCAAATGCAGCGCGAGTTGGCCAACTTGCGCCAGGCACAGGGGCAGCTCAGCGGGCGAGATTTCGAGAGTATTTATGCACGTTTTTCAGGGGTCGCCGTGATAAATACTGCGCCAAATGCTATTGAATTTATAGCAAATGAAGTGCAAATCCGTGGCACAGGTTTATCGGCATCTCAGCTAGATGAATTGCAGCCGCGCTTGCAATACGCAGGGCTGGCGGTGCGCACGGATGTACGCACTGTGATCGTTTCGCACCGCGATGCCTGGGCTGCACCAGCCGCTGCTGGAGCAAAGCCATGAGCGCCGTGAAACCGTCTGCGTTGAAGGAAGTGATGTCTGCTCGCTGGGCAGCGCTGGCCTCGCGAGAGCGCGTGTTGGTGGGCAGCGCGATGGCTTTGATCGCTGTGGCCTTGCTGTGGTGGATCGGCATCGCACCTGCTTTGTCGAAGATCAAAACGGCCCGCGAAGCGGCGCCTCAGTTGGATGCGCAATGGCAGCTCATGCGTGCACAGTCGCAGGAGGCCGCATCGCTCAAGAGCCAGCGCCAGCTGGGTTATGACGAATCGCTGCGCAGCTTGGAGGCATCGATCAAAACCTTGGGCGCAGGTGCCACGTTGTCCGTCAATGATGCGAGGGCCAGCATTATGCTCAAAGGCGTGAGCGGTGATGCGTTAGCGCAATGGTTGGCGCAAGCGCGCGCCAATGCGCGTCTCGTGCCCAGCGAACTGCGTTTGCAAAAGAGCGCAGCATCTGTGGCAACGGCCACCACATCCCTGACCACCTGGGATGGCAGCATCGCATTGAGCCTGCCCGCTCGCTGAAATGACAACCGCCATGAAACGCTCGCGCTCTTCATCCGCTCTCGCTGCCCATGCATGGCAAGCGCCTTGGCGCACGGCGGCTTGGGCGGCTTGCTGGGGCGCTCTGGGCGCGTTGATCGTGTTCGCGCCTGCGGCTTGGCTCGCGCAGGGTCTGCATGCAGCCAGCGGGGGACATGTGCTCTTGGCGGATGCGCAAGGCTCGGTGTGGCGCGGCTCGGCCCAACTCTTGCTCACCGGCGGCCAAGGCTCATCTGATGCCGCCAGTTTGCCTGGCCGCGTGAATTGGACGCTGCGCCCTGTTTTGGGCGGTGCACGCATGGCGCTCAATATGCCTTGCTGCGCCCAGCAACCGGTGCAATTGACTTTGCTGCCGGGCTGGTCACAAAGCGCCTTGGACATCAGTCCCGCTCGCATCAATTTACCTGCGCAATGGCTGTCGGGCTTAGGCGCACCTTGGAACACGCTTGATCCCCAGGGGCAGTTGGCTTTGTCCAACGATGCGCTGCAAGTGCAATGGGCCGCAGGCCGTATGCGCTTGCAAGGCCAACTCACGCTGGACATGATGGCGATGTCGTCGCGCCTGTCTACGCTCAGCCCGCTGGGTGACTATCGCTTGAGTTTGGGTGGAGGCGATGTGCCCACCTTGAATCTACAAACGCTGCAAGGTGCGCTGCAATTGTCTGGCTCTGGTCAGGTGGTGGGCTCGCGCATCCGCTTCAAAGGCGAAGCCAGCGCCAGCCCGCAGCAGCAAGATGCTTTGTCGAATGTTCTTAATATCATTGGCCGCCGTCAGGGCAGCAAATCACTGATTTCCTTAGGTTGACCCATGAAAACCAGCTCCTCTCCACTCTTCTTGCTTGCTCCTGTTTCTATAGCATGCCGCGCAGCATTTATAACGGCTACAGGCCTATTTCTTGCTATAAACCCACTTCAGGAAGCATTCGCGCAGGCCGCAAATCCCACTGTTGCGCTAACACCCAGCGCTGCGGCGCCGGGTGCGACTCGCAGTGCGCAAGGCATCAAGCTGGATTTTGTCAACGCTGAAATCGCCGAGGTGGCCAAGACCTTTGGCGTGATCATGAATCGCAATATCGTGGTTGATCCGCGCGTCAAAGGCCAGATGAATCTGACCACGGATCGCGCCGTGCCAACAGCCTTGGCCTACAACCAATTCCTCGCTTCTCTGCGCCTACAAGGTTTCACGGTGGTGGAAGCTGCAGGCATTTACAAAGTCGTGCCCGAGGCAGAAGCCAAGTTGCAAGGCGGCACGGTGAATGTCGGCGAAGTCAAAGCCGGTGGCAACCAAATCCTCACGCAAATCTTTCGCCTGAATCATGAGAATGCCAACAATCTCGTGGCCGTGCTGCGCCCCTTGATCAGCCCCAACAACACCATCAACGTCAACCCCGGCAACAACTCTTTGGTAATCACCGATTACGCCGACAACTTGCAGCGCATGGCCAAGATCATTGCTGCGCTGGATGTGAGCAATGCCACTGATTTGGAGATTTTCCAACTCAAGCATGCTGTGGCGGCTGATCTTGCGCCTTTGCTGATTCGCCTGAGCGATTCAGGCGGCAGCAGCGGCGCAAGCGCTGCCGGGCAGGCCGACACCTCGTTCAAAACCAGCATTTTGGTCGAGCCGCGTTCTAACGCCATCATCGTGCGAGCAGCCAACCCAGCGCGCGTGAATCTCATCAAATCCTTGATCGAAAAACTTGATCAACCCACCTCGCGCACTGCCAACGGCGATGCAGGCAACATCTATGTCGTTTATCTTAAAAATGCTGATGCCGTGAAGCTGGCCACCACACTGCGCGCGGCGATGAGCGCAGATGGGGCTTCTGGCTCGCAAGTGCGTGCTGCGGCCGCACCGAGCGCTGCGGGTGGCGCTTCATCCCCCGTGAGCGGATCTGCTCAGCCCAGTATCGGCGGTCAGATTCAAGCCGATCCTGCCACCAACTCCCTCATCATCACCGCTCCCGAGCCGCAATACCGGCAAATGCGCGCCGTCATTGACAAGCTTGATCAACGCCGTGCGCAGGTGTTTGTGGAATCTCTCATCGCTGAAGTTAATTCAGATCGCGCTGCGGAGTTTGGCATTCAGTGGCAAGGCGGGTTGGGAAAAAATGGCGACAAAACCATCGGCCTGCTAGGCACGAATTTCGGCTCAGGCGGTAACAACATCATCAGTCTGGCCACCAGCAATGGCACCACCGTGCCCGGCAAGGGCCTGAACCTGGGCATAGGTGTGCAAACCAATGGCGTGTATGTGCTTGGCTTTCTTGCCCGCTTCTTAGAAACTACAGGTGACGGCAATGTGTTGTCCACACCGAATTTGCTCACACTGGACAACGAAGAAGCGAAAATTGTGATCGGTCAAAACGTGCCTTTCGTGACCGGACAATTCACCAACACGGGCTCTGGCGGTGGTAGCGGCGGTTCGGTCAATCCGTTTCAAACGATCGAGCGCAAAGATGTGGGCCTCACGCTGCGCGTCAAGCCCCAGATCAGCGAAAACGGCACGGTGCGCTTGCAAATTTTCCAAGAAGTTTCCAGCGTGCAAGCCAGTTCGGTCAATTCCCCCAGCGGTCTGATCACCAACAAGCGCTCGATCGAATCAAATGTGGTGGTGGAAGACGGCGGCATCATCGTGCTCGGCGGCTTGCTCTCCGATGAGTTTTCTGGCAACCAGGACAAAGTGCCTGGTTTGGGCGATGTGCCTTTATTTGGCAACCTTTTTAAGAGCGAAGCACGCAGCCGCAAGAAGACCAATCTGATGGTGTTTCTGCGTCCCATGGTCGTGCGCGATGCGCAGCAAACGGAAAGCCTCTCGCTGGATCGTTACGAGCTGATGCGTGCGGGTCAAAAAGAGCTCCAGCCAGAGAACAGCCGCGTGCTGGGTATCAATGAAGCACCGGTGATGCCACCCCAGCAAGGCAGCGGCAAAGGCGGCAAAACAGCTGCGCCACTGGGCTCCACGCCCGGTGTGGTGCCGCCCAACATGCCTAAGCCCTGAGCGAGATCACAAGCGATGGCGCGTTACCCACTGCCTTATTCCTTCGCCCGCAGCAACCAAGCTTTGCTGGAAGACGATGGCTCGCAACTCACGCTTTGGTTGAGCGATGCCACGCCGCGCTCCGCCATTGCAGAAATCATGCGAAAACACATGCCAGCCGTTACAGAATATGCGCGGAATGCTATCGAAAGAGTAGCGCCTGATGTTCTCGTTCAGCGCATCAGCGCGGCCTACGCGCAGGGTGAATCGAATGCGGCGGCGGTGGTGAGCGAGGTGCAGGGCGATGCGGATTTGTCGCGCATCATGCAAGAGCTTCCCGCGATTGAAGATTTGCTAGAAAACCAAGACGACGCGCCCATCATCCGCATGCTCAATGCCTTGCTCACGCAGGCCGCACGCGATGGCGCGAGCGATATTCACATCGAGCCTTATGAGCGCACATCCAGCGTGCGCTTTCGGGTAGATGGCACGCTGCGCGAAGTCGTGCAGCCCAATCGCGCCCTGCATGCCGCGCTGATCTCGCGCCTGAAAATCATGGCTGAGCTGGATATTTCTGAGAAGCGTTTGCCGCAAGATGGCCGCATCTCTCTGCGTATCGGCACGCGCGCGATGGATGTACGCGTTTCTACTTTGCCTTCTGCGCATGGCGAGCGTGCTGTGCTGCGTTTGCTTGATAAAACAGCGGGCAAGATCAGCTTGGAGTCTGTTGGCATGCAAGGCACCATGCTGCAAAGGTTTGAGCATTTGATCACCCAGCCGCACGGCATCATCTTGGTCACTGGCCCCACCGGCTCTGGAAAAACCACCACGCTGTATGCCGCCTTGAGCAAACTTGATGCAGGCAGCACCAACATCATGACGGTGGAAGACCCGATTGAGTACGAGCTGGCCGGCGTGGGCCAAACGCAGGTCAATGCGAAGATTGACCTGACATTTGCCAAAGCCCTGCGAGCCATTTTGCGGCAAGATCCCGATGTGATCATGATCGGCGAGATTCGTGATTTTGAAACCGCGCAAATTGCCATTCAAGCCTCGCTCACTGGCCATTTGGTGCTTGCCACACTGCACACCAACGATGCCAGTAGCGCCGTGACGCGATTGACCGATATGGGCGTTGAGCCTTTCCTGCTGAGTTCTTCATTGCTTGGCGTGCTCGCGCAGCGCTTGGTGCGTCGCTATTGCTTGGTTTGTCATGGCAAAGGTTGTGAATCTTGCGGCCAAACTGGCTACCAAGGTCGCACAGGTATTTTTGAGTTGCTGCAAGTCGATGACAACATGCGTGCGCTCATTCACAACCGCTCAGCAGAGAGCGATGTTCGCGCAGCAGCGCTCGCGGGCGGCATGCAATTGATGCGTGAAGATGGAGAACGCTTGGTGAAAACAGGTGTGACGAGCTTAGAAGAAGTCGTGCGCGTGACGCGTGATTGAGTTGATTCAAAACCATGCCTGCCTACCAATTTGAAGCCCTTGATGCGCAAGGTGTATCGCGCAAAGGCGTGATCGAAGCCGATACGGTGAAGTCTGCCCGCGCGATGCTGCGCACGCAACAGCTGGTGCCTCTTGTTGTAGATGCGGTGATGGGGCAGTCGTCTTCCGATCAAACCAAGCCCTGGACGCAGATCAATCTCTGGGGCGGGCGTGTGTTTTCCAGCACGATGCTGGCGGTGTGGACGCGACAAATGTCGGGGCTGATCACTGCGGGTTTGCCGCTGGAGCGCGCGCTCACGGCTTTGGCCGAAGAGGCGGAAGACGACAAGCAGCGTAACATCGTGGCGGCGATTCGTGCGGAAGTGAATGCGGGATCGAGTTTTGCGAAAGCGCTGAGCCAACATCCGCGTGAGTTTGATGAGATTTATCGCGCCGTGGTCAGCGCTGGCGAAGCCTCTGGGCATTTGGCCACGGTGCTGGAAAAGCTGGCGGATGATCTGGAAGAAAGCCAAGAGCTCAAAGCCAAGCTGATCGGCGCATCGCTCTATCCGGCCATCGTCACGCTGGTGGCGATAGTGATTGTGATCTTTTTGGTGACCTATGTGGTGCCGCAGGTAGCGGGTGTGTTTGCGGGAAGCAAACGCGCGCTGCCCCTGCTCACGCAGATCATGTTGGGCATCTCGGCCTTTGTGCGAAATTTTGGTTGGTGGATGCTTGGCGCTATTATTTTAATAGCTGGTAGCGCAGGATATATAAGGGGCATCGAGGTATTTCGCTTAAAAATAGATGCTGCGTGGCTAAAGCTTCCTGTGATTGGTAAGTTGGCCAAAGGCTTCAACGCAGCGCGATTTGCCTCCACCTTGGGCATGCTTGCAGGCGCGGGCGTACCGATTCTCAAAGCCTTGCAAGCCGCAGCAGAAACGCTGCACAACCGCGCCATGCGGGCAG
Source organism: Variovorax sp. (assembly GCA_031375105.1). Classification (GTDB taxonomy): domain Bacteria; phylum Pseudomonadota; class Gammaproteobacteria; order Burkholderiales; family Burkholderiaceae_C; genus JANMDU01. The sequence goes on along the minus strand of JANMHJ010000018.1, from coordinate 16,705 downwards.
ACGCGCTGGATGCACTCACGCTCGTGCGCGAAGGCGCGCCGCTGGCCAGCGCGATGGCGCAAAAGAAGAATTTTCCGGGTTTGATTGCGATGTTTGCACGGCTTGGCGAGCAAACCGGCCAGCTTCCCGCCATGCTGCAACGCGCCGCCAAGCAGCTCTCTGGCGAAGTGCAGCGCCGCTCGATGGCCTTGGCGACGATTTTGGAGCCGCTGCTGATTGTGGCGATGGGTGTGGTGGTCTTGCTGATCGTCCTCGCCGTGCTCATGCCGATCATTCAGCTCAATCAGTTGGTGAAATAGAAAGCAACGCACAGCATGGCTTCTTCTCTTCAAGGCAAGCTCGTGGTGGCGATTTCTTCTCGGGCTTTGTTTGATCTGGAAGAAGAAAACCATGTCTTCGAGCAATCCGACGACAAGGCCTACATGGCGATGCAAATGGATCGGATTGATCAGCCTGCCAAGCCGGGCGTGGCGTTTTCCTTGGTGAAGAAACTGCTCGCTTTTAACAACGAAGAAGCGCAACGCGTGGAAGTCGTGATTCTTTCGCGCAACGATCCCGTGAGTGGCCTGCGTGTCATGAAGAGTGCAGAGCATTACAAGCTCCCGATCGTGCGCTGCACCTTCACACGCGGCGAACCGCCTTGGCGTTATCTGCGCCCACTCAAAGCCAATTTGTTTCTGTCTGCCAAATCCGAAGATGTGCGCTCAGCGCTAAGCAATGGCTTTCCTGCCGCCACAGTAGCCACACGCTCTGCCAAAGCCAGCGAGCTGCATCCCCATGAGGTGCGCATCGCGTTTGACGGCGATGCGGTGCTTTTCTCGGACGAGGCTGAGCGCGTTTATGCCAAAGGTGGCTTGCCATCGTTCATCAAACATGAAGTGAAGAAAGCTGAGCAACCGCTCCCACCCGGACCGTTCAAGCCCTTGCTCGAAGCCCTGCATTTGCTGCAAAGCCACGGCACACCTCATATGCGTATCCGCACCGCGCTCGTCACTGCCCGCAGCGCCCCCGCGCACGAACGCGCGATCCGCACGCTGATGGCTTGGAACATCACCGTTGACGAAGCCATGTTCCTCGGCGGCTTGGAAAAAGGCGAATTCCTGCGCGAATTCGAGCCTGATTTTTTCTTTGACGATCAAACCGGCCACGTGCAATCCGCCGCTGATCATGTGCCTGCTGGGCATGTGGAATCGGGCGTGAGAAACGCTTAACAATCCCTAACTTCCGTTACGCGAAAAAAATACAAGTCCGTGCTTTAGGAAAACCATCTTGCTTGGAATTGAACCCAGTTCAAAGCATTTTCTTTTTGGTATTCCTTTTGCGCAACTTTCACGTCTTTCGCGCCCGGAAGTTGGTTTTGTTCAGCAGGTGAGTTTCTGTCAGGAAGCGGACAAACTGCCGTAAACCCCCACCCGGCGCGATTTTTGCTCTGCTAGCATCACTGACTTGCTCAAGAAACATCAATGTTTGCCTTTATCCTCCAACGCCTCATCCAAGCTGTGATCGTCATGATCACCGTGGCCTTCATTGCTTTCATGCTGTTTCAGTATGTGGGAGACCCGGTGGTCTTCCTGCTCGGACAGGATGCCACGCCTGAGCAGATTCGCGAACTGCGCGCTGATTTGGGGCTGGATAAGTCCGTTATCGTGCAATTTGCCAGTTTTTTGGGCAATGCGGTGCAGGGCGAATTTGGCCTGAGCTTGCGTCAAGGCGCGAAAGTCTCGCGTCTGCTGGCAGAACGCTTCCCGGCGACTTTCGAATTGGCTTTGGTGGCTGCTGTTTTGGCACTGCTCTTGGGCATTCCGATGGGGGTGTATGCGGCGCTGCGGCGTGGCACATTCTTGAGCCAAGTGTTCATGACGATTTCTTTGCTTGGCGTGTCGCTGCCTACCTTCTTGATCGGCATTGCCTTGATTTTGATTTTTGCGGTGTGGCTGGGCTGGTTTCCCAGCTTTGGCCGGGGCGATGTGGTGCAAATCGGTTGGTGGAGCAGTGGGTTGGTGACGGCCAAAGGCTGGCATCACATCGTGCTTCCTGCGGTCACGTTGGCCGTTTTCCAGCTCACGCTGATCATGCGCTTGGTGCGCGCAGAAATGTTGGAAGTGCTGCGCACGGATTACATCAAGTTTGCGCGGGCGCGAGGCTTGTCAAACCGCGTGATTCATTTCGGTCATGCTTTGAAAAACACACTCGTTCCGGTGATGACGATCACGGGCTTGCAGCTCGGTGGTTTGATCGCCTTTGCCATCATCACCGAGACGGTGTTTCAGTGGCCGGGCATGGGCTTGCTGTTCATTCAGGCGGTGACCTTTGCTGACATTCCTGTGATGGCCGCTTATCTTTGCATGGTGGCGCTGATTTTTGTGGTGATCAATTTGGTGGTGGATTTGCTGTATTTCGTGGTTGATCCGCGTTTGCGCGTGGGCGGCAAAGGGCATTAGGCGATGTTGGCTCCTCTGCTCAAAGCTTCTGGCGCAGCGTTTGCACGCATCCGCGAATTTCATCCTGAGCTCACCGCTTTTCGCCGCGATTTGCATGCGCACCCTGAGCTTGGCTTTGAAGAAGTCTACACCTCAGGCCGCGTGCGCCAAGCGCTGGAAATCTGCGGCGTGGACGAAATTTATACTGGCATCGGCAAGACGGGTGTGGTTGGCCTGATTCATGGCAAACAAAAATCAAATCGCATGATTGGATTGAGAGCTGACATGGATGCATTGCCCATGACAGAGCATGGCAATGTGGCTTGGAAATCCGTCAAACCCGGCCTGATGCACGGCTGCGGTCACGATGGCCACACCACGATGCTCACTGGCGCAGCGCGATACTTGGCCGAAACGCGCAATTTCGCTGGCACTGCTGTGCTGATTTTTCAGCCCGGCGAAGAAGGTTATGCGGGCGCGAAGGCGATGATTGAAGATGGCTTGTTTGAGCGCTTCCCCGTAGAAGCTGCATATGCGATGCACAACGCGCCAGCCATGCGCCCCGGCGAGATCGGTGCGACCCCTGGCCCCGTGATGGCTTCAGCGGATCGCATCACGATCAACGTCACAGGCAAAGGCGGCCACGGTGCGCATGCATATCTCGCCGTGGATACGGTTTTAGTGGCAGCGCACATCATTACAGCGGTGCAAAGCATCGTCTCGCGCAATGCGAAGCCGGTGGATTCGGCGGTGATCAGCATCTGCGCCATGCAAGCGGGCGATCTGCATGCGATGAGCGTGATTCCAGGCGAAGCTACTCTTGTGGGCACGGTGCGCACATTCAATCCTGCGGTGCAAGACATGATTGAGAAACGCCTGAGTGAATTGTGCAGTGGCATCGCGCAAAGTTTTGGTGCCACGGCCAGCGTGAATTACGAGCGTATTTACCCCGCTACGATCAACAGTGTTGCGGAAGCTAAATTTGCTGCTGATGTGGCCGCGACCCTTGTGGGCGAAGCGCATGTGCGCCGCACCATGACGCCGAGCATGGGTGCGGAAGATTTTTCATTCATGCTGCAGGCCAAGCCAGGCGCTTACTTGCGCTTAGGGCAGGGCGGCGAAGGCGCTTGCTTCTTGCACAACAGCAAGTATGACTTTAACGATGACGTGTTGCCATTGGGCAGCGCCTTGTTTGCTTCTCTTGTGGAGCAGGCCATGCCTTGCTCTGCTTGAAGAATTTGATTTTTAGTTTTTTAGGAGAAATGATATGTTTTCAATGAAAAAAGTGGCATTAGCCGTTACAGTCATTGCGCTAGGCGCTACTGTTTCAATAGCAAATGCAAAGACAATTCGCATTGGTAATCAGGGTGATGCGCTCTCAATGGACCCGCATTCGTTGAACGAATCGCTTCAATTGAGCGTCACAGGCAACGTCTATGAAGGCCTGACTGCTCGAAACAAAGATTTGAGCCTAGCCCCCGGTTTGGCTACGAGCTGGAAGCAAACCTCGCCCAATGTCTGGCGTTTCGAGCTGCGTAAAGGTGTGAAATTCCACGACGGCACACCGTTTACGGCCGATGATGTGGTCTTCTCGTTCCAGCGCTCCGGCGGCGATGGCTCGGATATGAAGAGCTACACCAACGATGTGAAGGAAATTCGTAAAGTGGGTGATTTCGTTGTGGAGTTCGAAACCAAAGCGCCTTTCCCCATCTTGCCCGAAGTGATTTCGCTCGTCTATGTGATGAGCAAAAAATGGAGCGAAGACAACCAAGCCACCAAACCGGTGGATCGCCGTAAAGGCATTGAAAATGCGGCCTCATTCCGTGCCAACGGCACAGGCCCATACCGTGTACGCGAGCGTCAGCCCGGTGTCAAAACAACATTCGCCTCAAATGGAAATTACTGGGGCAAGATTGACGGCAACGTGACCGAAGTGATCTACACCCCGATCACCAACGATGCGACCCGCGTGGCTGCCTTGGTGTCTGGCGAGATTGATGTGATGGAGCCTGTGCCCGTGCAAGACGTGGCGCGCGTGAACGCGAGTGCGAATGCCAAAGCGATGCAAGGCCCTGAACTGCGCACCATCTTTTTGGGCATGGATCAAAAGCGCGATGAACTGCTGTATTCCAGCGTGAAGGGCAAAAATCCGTTCAAAGACAAGCGCGTGCGCCAAGCTTTTTATCAAGCGATTGACATCGAAGGCATCAAGCGCACGGTGATGCGCGGCGCTGCTAACCCAACGGCGCTGATGGTGGGCCCCGGAATCAATGGCTTTGATGCCAACATGAACAAGCGCTTGCCTTTCGACACCGAAGCCGCCAAAAAATTGATGGCAGATGCAGGCTATCCAGCCGGCTTCGAAGTCACGATGAATTGCCCGAATGACCGCTACGTGAATGATGGCGAAATCTGCCAAGCAGTCGCAGCCAATCTTTCGCGCATCGGCGTGAAAATCAACTTGCAAGCAGAAGGCAAGGGCACGTATTTCCCGAAAATTTTGCGCCGCGATACCAGCTTCTATCTGCTGGGCTGGACACCGGGCACCTACGATTCTCACAACATGCTCAATGCGCTTGCCCGTTGCGTGGACGACAAAGGCTCAGGCCAATTCAACCTCGGTGCATATTGCAATCCGAAAGTCGATGAGTTGACTTTGAAAATCCAATCTGAAACGGATAAACCTAAGCGCCAAGCCATGATCAGCGAAGCCTTCAAGCTGCACATGGATGATATCGGCCATCTGCCTCTGCATCAGCAAGCTCTGGCTTGGGGTGTGAGCAAGAAGGTTGACTTGGTGCAACTGGCCGACAACTTCATGTTCTTCAAATGGATGAGTGTGAAGTAAAGCCGCTGCTGTTCAAGCTGGGCTTGTCGACGTCGCTACAAACACTTCGAAAAGCTCAGTGCGAACGGATTCGAATTGGATCAAAGGTTTAAAAATGAGTGTGATTTCCCGATGGCTTGACAGCGATGTCGGCTACAGTTTCAAGACCTCGCCGATGGCCATCGTGGCTGCAGCGGTGGCCTTCATCTGCATTTTTTGCGCCGTGTTTGCAGGTATCGTCGCACCGCACAACCCGTTCGATCTCACCACGCTCGAACTCTCCGATGCCCGCCTGCCTCCCGCATGGATCGAAGGCGGCAAAGCCACGTTCTTCCTCGGTACAGACGATCAAGGCCGCGATATTCTCTCGGCTCTGATGTACGGTGCGCGTATTTCGCTCGCAGTTGGCTTCATCTCTGTGATCCTCTCTGTGTTGATCGGCGTGACGCTCGGTCTGCTCGCAGGCTTCTTCGGCGGCTGGATTGACACGCTGCTCATGCGCATTTGCGATGTGATGCTTTCCTTCCCGCCGATTCTGGTGGCGCTACTTATCGCAGGCGTTGGGCGAGCCATGTTCCCCAATGCACACACCAGTGTCGCCTTCGGTGTGCTCATCATCTCCATCACGCTCACAGGCTGGGTGCAATATGCCCGCACCGTGCGCGGCACGACGCTGGTGGAGCGCAACAAAGAATACGTGCAAGCCGCACGAGTCACCGGCGTGGCCAGCCACCGCATCATGCTGCGCCATGTGTTGCCCAACGTCATGGGCCCCGTGATGGTCTTGGCCACCATTCAAGTCGCCACAGCCATCATCACTGAAGCCACGCTGTCTTTCTTAGGCGTTGGTGTGCCACCCACCTCGCCATCCCTAGGCACGCTGATCCGCGTCGGCAACGATTACCTCTTCTCCGGCGAATGGTGGATCACCGTCTGGCCGGGGCTGATGCTGATTTTGATTGCGCTGTCGGTCAACCTCTTGGGTGACTGGTTGCGCGATGCTTTGAATCCGCGTTTACGTTGAAGAGGCTGAAAAATATGAGCCTCCTACAAGTTAAAAATCTCGTCGTCGAATTCCCTAGCCGCCGTGGCACGTTGCGGGCGTTGGACGACATCTCTTTCGACATCGCTCCAGGTGAAATTCTCGGCGTGGTTGGTGAATCCGGTGCCGGCAAATCGCTCACTGGCGCTTCGATCATTGGGCTGCTCGAGCCACCGGGGCGCATTGCGAGCGGGCAGATATTGCTCGAAGGCCAGCGGATTGACAATTTGAATCACGATGAAATGCGCCATATTCGTGGTCGCAAGATTGGTGCGATTTTTCAAGACCCGCTGACCTCGCTGAATCCTTTGTATTCCGTCGGTCGTCAGCTGATAGAAACCATCCAGGCGCATTTGCCGGTGAATCAGGCGGAAGCGCGTCGCCGTGCGATTGATTTACTGAAATCCACTGGCATCCCAGCGGCTGAGGAGCGTATCGAGCACTACCCGCATCAGTTTTCTGGCGGTATGCGCCAGCGCGTGGTGATTGCATTGGCTTTGGCTGCTGAGCCCAAGCTGATCGTGGCCGATGAACCGACCACGGCACTCGATGTGTCGATCCAAGCGCAGATCATCAGTTTGCTGAAGAATCTGTGTAAAGAGCGCGGCGCAGCGGTGATGCTGATCACGCACGACATGGGCGTGATCGCTGAGACCTGCGATCGCGTGGCTGTGCTGTATGCCGGCCGCGTGGCGGAGATTGGCCCGGTGCATGAGGTGATCAACCATCCTGCACACCCCTATACCGCGGGTTTGATGGCCGCGATTCCTGACATGAGCGTAGACCGTGAGCATCTGGCTCAGATTGACGGCGCGATGCCCCGCCTGAATGCTATTCCCCAAGGCTGCGCTTTCAACCCGCGTTGCACCAAGACCTTTGACCGCTGCAAGGTGGATCGCCCTGATTTGCTGCAAGCTGGCGCGACGCGAGCTGCTTGCTGGCTGCATGCGGAAGGAGTCAAAGCATGAGCCAAGACGTGAAAAAACAAGTACTTGTCAAGGTGGACGATCTGGCGATGAGCTTTGATGTCTCGCCGCCTTGGCTTAATCGCGTGGTTGAAGGCAAACCGAAAATCTTCCTCAAAGCCGTCGATGGCGTCAGCTTTGAAATTGAAAAAGGCAAGACGCTGGCCTTGGTTGGCGAATCGGGTTGCGGCAAAAGCACGGTCGCTCGTCTGATGGTGGGCCTGTACACACCTTCGCGCGGCAATTTCCAATTCGACGGCATGGATGCCAACGAGACGTACAAAGGTGCAGGCAGCCGCAAGCTGCGTGAGCGCATCCAGATGATCTTCCAAGACCCGTATGCCAGCCTGAACCCGCGCTGGACGGTGGGCGACATCGTGGGTGAGCCTCTCAAAGAGCACAAGATCATTGAAGACGAAGCGAAGTTGGCCGAGCGTGTGGGCGAGTTGCTCAAATCGGTGGGCCTCTCTCCACTCGATATGGTGAAGTACCCGCACCAGTTCTCGGGCGGCCAGCGCCAGCGCATCTCCATTGCACGAGCGCTCGCCACGCAGCCTGAATTCTTGGTGTGCGATGAGCCCACCAGCGCTTTGGATGTGAGCGTGCAGGCGCAGGTGCTCAACATCATGAAAGACCTGCAAAAGAAGCAGGGGCTCACCTATCTTTTCATCAGCCACAACCTGGCGGTGGTGCGCCATGTGAGCGATCAAGTGGGCGTGATGTATTTGGGGCGTTTGGTGGAGCTGGCTGATAAGGCTGAGTTGTTTGCCAACCCGAAGCATCCTTACACCCGCATGCTGCTTGACGCGATTCCGAAGATGCACGATACCGGCAAGGCGCGCACACCGGTGCAAGGTGAAGTGCCCAATCCGCTCAATCCGCCCACAGGCTGCGCCTTTCATCCGCGCTGCCCGCATGTGAATGATCGCTGCAAATCTGAGCGCCCGAATTTGATTGAGCTGAAAGGTATTCGCATTGCTTGTCATGCTGTGGAAGAGGGTCGGATTTAAGGGCTTTTGGGCTGATTGCCGGCGTATTTATTGCGCATAGTGCTATTGAATTTGTAGTGTTGGTGTGCGAAAAATTTCTGCTTGTTGAGGCCGGCCTCGACGGCGCTTGGGTTGTTCCCCTCCGCTCGTGTCCCCCGCGCTGGCCTGCGGCTGGCGCTCCTCCTTGACCTCGCTGCGAGAAACAACCCAAGCGCAGCCGAGGCCTGTTGGCTAACTTGATGATCTTCGTTCGCCTACGGTAACTACACCGAACAATGTTTGCGCGCTGAAATTGGAACTATCCTCGCTGTTCACTGGCCAGTGGGAGCCGTATTCGGGCGGGCGATTTTTGCAGCACAGGGTTAGAAAACGCGACGCGTTTTCGCCATCATTTAGCGGCAGGTGCCGCAAACTCCCGAGCAGGAACCATGAGCCCGCCCGAATACGGTTTCCACAGGCCATAAGAGCGCCAACAACCCCACCATTTCAAGCAAAAAAAGCAGATAGCCGGCATAAAACAAGCGCAGAGTGCTATGAATTCAGTAGTATGACAAGATGCTAATTTCCCGCTAACATGACAACATGAGCACACTGAATTTCACGCCAGCCGTTGGTGATACCCACTTCACGGCGCAGCAATGCGAGCTACTGACCAAAGCACGCCACCTCGGCCAAGAGCTGTTTGCCCCCCGCGCTCCGCAGTGGGACGATACCGCCACTTTTCCATTGGCGAACTACGACGACTTGCGAGCAGCAGGTATCCTTCGCATGTGCATCCCAGCCGTCTATGGCGGCGGCGATGCAGATTACGCCACCTACATGATGACCGCTGCGGAACTCGGCCGTTACTGCGGCGCCACCGCGCTCACACTCAATATGCACATCTGCTCCACGATGTGGACGGGCGTGCTATCTGACGCCATCGCCATGAGCATCGAGCAACTGGCCGAGCATCATGCGAGAAGGCCGCTGCATTTCAAGCGCATCGTCGAGCAGGGCGCACTCTATGCACAGCCTTTCTCAGAAGGCACAGCCGCCGCCGCAGGCCGCGCGCCGTTTGGCACGGCAGCGCGCAAGAGCGTGCAGGGCGGTGTGAGTGGCTGGGTGATCAATGGCCGCAAAATCTGGGCATCGCTCTCTGGCGCAGCAAACTATTACGGCATCCTTTGCACCGAAGACATCGAAGGCAAGAATCCTGATCCGCGGGACACTCTGTACATCGCCGTGCCTGCCACGAGTGAGGGCCTCACGATCAGCGGCGACTGGAATCCGATGGGAATGCGCGGTACGGTCAGCCGCAATCTCACCTTCAAAGATGTGTTCGTGCCCGATGATGAGCAGCTCATGCCGCGCGGCGTGTATTTCAAAGCCGCGCAAACCTGGCCTGCGATGTTTTTCACACTCGCACCCACGTATCTGGGCATTGCGAATGCAGCGTATGACTTTGTGGTGAAGTATCTGCGCGGAGAAGTCGAAGGCGAGCCGCCGGTGAAGCGCCGCCAGTATCCAACGAAGCAAATCGCCGTAGCGCAGATGCGGATTCAGTTAGAGAATATGCGCAGCATTTTTCTACGCGCGATTCAAGAGGCCAAACCGAATCCGAGCAAAGACGAAAAGCTGCGCCTGTATGCCGCGCATTACAGCGTGATGGAAGGGGCGAACGACATTGCACGGCTCGCCATTCGCACTTGCGGCGGCCAGAGCATGATGAAGCATCTGCCGCTGGAGCGCCTGTATCGAGACAGCCGCTGCGGCTCGCTCATGCTGCCTTGGACGGCGGAGCTGGTGATGGACCGGATGGGGCGTGAGGCGCTGTATGAGCCGGGGGAGAAGGATGAGGCGTGATGCTATGAAATTAACATCATGTCGCGCAGATTCGATGACGGTCAGAGGCCAAAATGTCCTCTAAAGCTCAGGAAAATTTTATAAATAGCCCTCATAAAGGCTATAAAATAGCTTTATAGCCTTATTGAGGATGATATTTTTTGATTTGAATGCTCCGATGACCGCTTCCTCCGTGCTTTGATTTAACGCCATGCCTACACGTGCCACCAACTCGCTCAGCCCAGCTCAGCCTGCAACTGCGCCTGAGCCGAAGGCTCGCTTGGCTCGGCCTATCCCGGTGCCAGCAGAGCGTGCATTGGCAGCCTTAGCCGCAGACATCAGCCGCGCTCGGCGCAGGCGGCGCATCACGCAGCAAGAGCTGGCGCAGCGTGCGGGGGTGAGCCTCAACACCATCAAGCGGCTTGAAGCGGGTGATGGGCGCACACAGCTCCAAGCCTTTGCGCGCGTGATGGCCGTCTTTGGCGAAGCAGACAAGCTCGCCACTTTGCTGGATACCGCGCAAGACGATATTGGTATGCTAATGATGGATGAGCAACTTCCCAAACGTGTGCGATCTCACAAAGCCGCGCCCACAGCGTTTTAAAGGAAGCTGCCCATGGCAACTGCAATCAAACCCGGCTCAGCTCAAGATCGCAACAGCCGCAGCACCGTAGAGCTGCGCTTGGGCGCAGAAGGCGTGCCGCTGGGTGAGCTGAGCTTTGTACAGCAAGGCAGGCGGCAATTCTCAGTCTTTGCCTATCAAACAAGTTGGCTGGGCAACCCCAAGCGCTTTGAAATCTCGCCCGATCTGCCTTTGCATGCTGGCTTTCAATCACACAAGGCGCATGAGGATGGCAAATACGGTGATGCTGTGTTTCACGCCGCCATCGCCGACACTGCTCCAGATGCTTGGGGGCGGCGCGTGATTGACAGAGCGCACGCCAAGGCGCGCCGCGACAACTCGGCGCTAAAACCACTCACCGAATTAGATTACCTCTGCGCGGTAGACGACTTCAGCCGTGTTGGCGCATTACGCCTGAACCATGATGGCCAATACCTAGGCGCTGCTCAGGTGGGAACGCGCAGCACTCCGCCCTTCATTGAGTTGGAGCGCCTGTATGCAGCAACGCGTGCGCTTGAAACCGATCAAGAAACGGCAAAAGACTTGGCTTATTTGCAAGGCCGTGGTACTTCGCTGGGTGGCATGCGCCCCAAATGCACCGTGCTGGATGAGGATGGCTTCTTGGCAATTGGCAAATTCCCCAGCGTGAGCGACGGCCATAACGTCACTCGCGCTGAAGTGCTGGCGCTTCGCCTGGCCAGTTTGGCAGGTATTCGCACAGCAGCCGCCCGCTGCGTAGCCCTCGAAGGCGTGCCCGTAGCCATCATCCGCCGCTTTGACCGAACAGCAGACCAAAAACGTATTCCCTATTTGTCTGCCGCTTCGCTGATTCAAGCCTCACGCAGAGAAGATCGCGCTTACACCGAAGTGGTGGATGCCCTGCGCACCCGTGGCTCACAACCGTTGGAAGACGCGCGCGAGCTGTGGCGGCGCATGGTGTTTAACCTGCTCATCACCAATACCGACGATCATTTGCACAACACAGGGTTTCTGTATGACGGCGCAGGCCGCTGGCGCTTAAGCCCGGCCTTTGATGTGAACCCCATGCCCGGCAAACTGCGCGAATCCAAAACTTGGCTCAGCGAAGACACGGGGCCGATTGATGACATCAGCAGCTTGCTTGCAAAATGCGGCTACTTTGCGCTCAGCCGCGAGGAGGCTTTGAAAACCATTTCGGAGGTACTGACTGCAACGGGCCCATGGCGCAAAGTGGCTGTGAGTTGCGAAGTGGGGCTCAAAGCCAGTGAATTGAAGACGCTTGAAGATGCGTTTGAACATGAGCAAACGCAGCAGGCAATGGCGTTGGTGAAAAAGGGTGCATGAGCAGATGCAAAAGAGAAAGTAAACGCTATCAATTTAATAGCAAACTATGTCCATTCTATAACGGGGAATGGCCTAAATTGCTTAAAAATCTTTTCGAAAAGATGTTTTTGAACGCCTTCACAGCCACGCCAGCGCTGTTGAAAACTTTCCTCTCTTGACGCTGAAAAATGCCTTCACGTTGCGCACACTCGCGTCTTGCGTGAACACGCGCTGCGCCAGTAGCAAATAGGCGGGCATGTCTTGCACTTGCACGATCAGCACCAGATCGGGCCCAGGGCTCACGCGGTAGCATTGCTGAACTTGCGCGTCATGCAACACGCGCGCTTCAAACGCGGCGAGCACTTCTTCGGTTTGCTCGGTGAGCGTCACTTCCACAATTGCAGTGAGCCCCGCACCAATCAAGGGCTTCAAACGGTCAGCATCAAGTACTGCCACTTGCCGCTCAATCAAGCCCAGATCATGCAGGCGCTTGACGCGGCGCAGGCATGTGGGCGGGGAGACATGCGCCATCGCGGCCAGCGCTTGGTTGCTCGGCGAGGCATCGGTTTGTAGGGCTTGGAGCAGGCAGATGTCAATTTTGTCTAGCCCAAGAGGTGAATTTAATTCTGAATTCATGATATTTAAGAAATTAAATTTCTAAAAATGAAATTAATGGAATTTTATTTCTCAATTATGAATAAATCAACCATATATTTTTCACCAAGAAGCCTAGCATACGCTCCATAGACATCTCAACAGGAGCATCCCATGTGCGGCATCGTCGGTTCAGTTTCCCAGCGCAACATCGTCCCCATCCTCGTGCAAGGCCTGCAGCGCCTGGAGTATCGCGGGTATGACTCCTGCGGCGTTGCTGTCCACAGCGGCGGTTTAAAGCGCGCGCGTACCACTTCTCGCGTGGCGGAGTTGCAAGCGCAGATTGAGGCGGATGCCAAGGCCGGCCAGCCCTTTGAAGGCTTCACCGGCATTGCCCATACGCGCTGGGCCACGCATGGCGCGCCGGCGGTGCACAACGCGCATCCGCATTTCAGCGCCGGGCCCAATGCGAAAGAGGGCGCGGCAGGGCGAACCGCCATCGTGCACAACGGCATCATTGAAAACTACGACGCACTGCGCAAAATGTTGCAAACCAAGGGCTACATTTTCGTCAGCCAGACGGATTCCGAAGTCGTAGCGCATTTGCTCGATTCACTTTACGACGGTGATATTTTTGATGCACTCAAAGCGACGATTACGCAGCTTCATGGCGCTTATGCGCTGGCCGTGTTTCACAAAGACGAGCCGCATCGCTTAGCCGGCGCACGTTCGGGCTCGCCGCTGATTCTCGGTGTCGGCAAAGAGGGCGGTGAAAATTTCCTCGCATCTGATGCGATGGCGCTTGCAGGCGTGACGGATCAAATCGTCTACCTCGAAGAAGGCGATGTGGTGGATCTACAGATCGGCAAATACTGGATCGCCGACAAAGATGGCAAAACCCTCACAGCCGCTCAGCGCCCCGTAAAAACCGTGCAAGCGCACAGCGGTGCAGCCGAACTTGGCCCCTATCGCCACTACATGCAAAAAGAAATCTTTGAGCAGCCACGCGCGATTGCCGATACGCTCGAAGGCGTCGTGGGCATTTCACCCGAGCTCTTTGGCGATGGTGCTTACTCCACCTTCAAAGCGATCGACAACGTGCTCATTCTCGCCTGCGGCACGAGCTTTATCAGCGGGTCTGTGGCCAAATACTGGCTCGAATCGATCGCCAAAATCCCTTGCAGTGTCGAGATCGCCAGCGAGTACCGTTATCGCGATTCCGTACCCAACCCACGAACACTCGTCGTCACCATTTCGCAATCTGGCGAGACAGCAGACACACTGGCCGCGCTCAAGCATGCGGTGAGCGTTGGCATGCCGCACACACTCACTATCTGTAATGTGAGCACGTCCGCCATGGTGCGCGAATGCAAGCATGCCTACATCACCCGCGCCGGCGTGGAGATCGGCGTGGCCTCCACCAAAGCCTTCACCACCCAACTCGCCGGCCTCTTCTTACTCACGCTGGCGATTGCGCAAACCAAAGGTCTGCTGAGTGACGAACAAGAGGCGCAATACCTCAACGAAATGCGCCACCTTCCCGTCGCCCTGCAAGCCGTGCTCGCGCTCGAGCCGCAAGTCATCGCTTGGGCAGAAGATTTCGGTAAAAAAGAAAACGCCCTGTTCTTAGGCCGTGGCCTGCATTGGCCGATTGCAATGGAAGGCGCTTTGAAGCTCAAAGAAATCAGGTACATCCACGCCGAAGCCTATGCCGCCGGCGAGCTCAAACATGGCCCATTGGCATTGGTGACGAGCGAGATGCCCATCGTCACCGTTGCCCCCAACGATGCCTTGCTCGAAAAGCTCAAAAGCAATATGCAAGAAGTGCGCGCGCGCGGTGGTGTGCTCTATGTGTTGGCCGATGGTGACACCCACATCGAATCCGGCGAAGGCCTGCACGTCATCCGCATGCCTGAACACTATGGCGCGTTATCGCCCATCCTCCACGTCGTGCCCCTGCAATTGCTGGCGTATCACACGGCACTGGCTAAGGGGACTGACGTGGATAAGCCTAGGAACCTCGCAAAAAGCGTGACGGTAGAGTAGCTGCAAACGGAACCGTGAAGGTTGTGCTTTTATTATTAAAGTCTGTAAATTGTTATGAAAGTCTGTAAATTTTCCAGCAGCCAAAGTCGGCATTAGGCGCAGATTAGGTCAGTGCGTTAAGTCGCACTTCCGCGTTTCGGGAATATTGCGCAAAGCCCTTAGTCGCAGCAAACGCTGCTTTTATCAATAATCTCCGTAAAAAAACAGTTACCTCTGTAAAAAGTGTCAAGCCAAGCACTCGATAAGAATTTGCAAACATTTGCTGTCAACTTCTCAGTTTAAGAACACCCAAGCGTTTCAGACAAGTTTGATCGAGTTAAACTGGCAACGCACATGCACTTTGTCTGCGTTTAGTTCAAGCAAGTGGAGCTACCCATCGTTCGTGGGTGCTTTAAATGTCTGAGCCTAGCTCAAGAAATCGCTTTTTTGCGCTACCCGTTGTTTACGCGGGTGTTAACAAGACTCAGTGCATGTGCCTTTGCAAGACTTGCATTTTTACCTAGCCAAATTCAGCGTTAGGGGCAAACTAGGTCATTGCGTAAAGTCGCACTTCCGCCTTCGGGAATATTGCGTAAACCCCTCAGTCGGAGGCATAGCTGTCTAGGGCAAAAGCGGGAGGCCGAGCTCTTTGAGAAACTTATTGTGCTCAGCCTTGGCCTTTCCCACGTCCTTCTCGATCTGGATCAACTTCGCGTGATTCACCACCAGATCAATTTCCTCCTCGCCCACCGCCGTGCTGATATAGCGTGAAATATTGAGGTTGAAGTCGTTCTTCTCGATCTCGGCCATTTCCACCTTACGTGAATAGCGGGGCGCTTCCGTGCGGTGTTGGTAGGTGTCGATGATCTTTTGGATGTGGTCTACGCTGAGCTGATTCTGGCGCTTGCCTTTCTCGAAGTGCTCAGCTGCATTGATGAACAACACATCATCCGGCTTCTTGCATTTCTTCAGCACGAGAATGCAAACCGGAATACCGGTGGAATAAAACAGATTAGCCGGCAAGCCAATGACCGTATCGATGTGACCATCTTTGAGTAGCTTGGTGCGAATGCGCTGCTCAGCACCACCCCGGAACAGCACGCCATGCGGCAAGATGATCGCCATTACGCCTTCATGCTTCAGGAAGTGGAAGCCATGCAGCAAGAAGGCGAAATCTGCGGCAGACTTAGGCGCGAGACCGTGGCTCTTAAAGCGCACGTCATCAGCCAGCGCATCCGTGGGCTCCCAGCGGTAGCTAAAGGGCGGGTTGGCCACAATGGCGTCGAAGCTTGGCTTCTTGGCCGGGTTTTGCTCCCGCATCATGTCCCACTCGTTGTCTAGGGTGTCGCCGTGGAAAATCTCAAACTCCGTGTCCTTCACCCCGTGCAGGAGCATGTTCATCCGTGCGAGGTTGTAGGTGGTGATGTTCTTCTCCTGCCCGTAGATCTTGCCGATGGTGCCGCCCGCCTTGGCCACCTTCTTGCGCACATTGAGCAGCAGCGAGCCAGAGCCGCAGGCGAAATCCATCACGCTCTCCAGCCGCTTCTTCGTGCCAGTCCTCGGCTCTTGGCTATCCAGCGTGACGATGGCTGAAAGAATGTCAGAAATCTGCTGCGGCGTATAAAACTCGCCCGCCTTCTTGCCCGAGCCAGCAGCAAATTGGCCAATCAAATACTCATAGGCATCGCCCAGCGCATCAATATCTGTCGAGAAACCAGCCAACCCTTCGGCGGTCTTTTGAATGATGGCGCAGAGCTTGGCGTTTCGGTCCGCGTACGTTTTACCCAACTTAGGGGAACTCAGATCAATCTCGGAGAACAGGCCTTGGAAGGTGCTCTCAAAAGATTCCGTTTCGATGTACTTGAAACCCGCTTGCAGCGTGTTCAGCAGCTCTCCGTTCTGAGTGCGCGCCATGTTGGCGATGCTGTTCCACAGGTGTGCTGGCTGGATGACGTAATTCTAATTCCCATTAGAAATAGCATTAATAATCCAATCCCATCCGGCGATACTTTTGATCGATTCATGTTGCGTTTCCAGGGTCTTGAGCGACCCCACCAGATGGTCCTCCAGTAAATCCAGCGTCTCAAAGGTTCGG
>JANMHJ010000014.1:0-30962 GCA_031375105.1 Variovorax sp. | reverse complement strand
CCTTTCTTGTGCAACCTCACGACTTGCTTGCGCCTCTCGTGCAGTTGCTCTAGTGTTTGCTTTCTCGCGTTTTCTTTTTCCATGTGTCTCTGAGTCACGAATCACCAGAAAGTTCATACTTTATCATGCCGGATCTATAGTTAACATCACATCCTTCATTTTTATTGCGTCAGCGCATTATGTCTTCTGCCCGGCTCCCGCACATGCAAAAACTTCGTGAGCAAATCCCTCGGCGCTGCGACTGAAATTGATTTGAGAATCTGCCCGACATTGCCTCGGTGATACGCGCCGTGGGTGATGATGTGAGCGAGCATTTCTTCGCGGGTCATGCGGCCTGCGTCGCCGTCTGTGAATTGGAAGCTCATACTTTCTTGGAGTTGGCTGGGCGTGATGGCGGCGCTGTATTGCTCGTACCAAGCGTCTGTTTCGGCGGCGGCGAAATGCAGCTCGCCCAGGGTGGGCGTGGCATCGGTGTTGGTGGCGGTGTAGCCATGGGGCTGGCCGAGCAGGTGGGCGCGGAAGATGCGGTCAACGACGTAGATGTGGTTGAGCGTGCGGATGGCGTTGTGTAAGGCGCTGGCGTGCTCAGGCGCTGTGACGGTAGCGAGCTGGGTGAAGAGTTCGCTATTGGCCCAGGTTTTCTGGGCGAAGAGGGTGGGTAGGAGGTTCATGGCGTGTACTATGAATTTAATAGCATACTACGTAGATTCTATGCCGGGGAAGCGCTTAAAACGCTTCAAATACTGATGCGTAGGTGAATTCAATAAGTGGATTGCCGCCCGTTCGTTGACTTGATGCTCGACGCGATTGCCAACTCGCTTGACAAGTATATTGATATTGCGACGCAGAGCGCGGCGGACGATGGCGAAAATGTCCCTGTAAATGTCCCTGTAAATGTCCCTGTAAATGTCCCTGTAAACGAGATCGCTGACAAAATTCTGATCATGGTGCGTGCCAACCCCAAAGTGACTGCGTGGAAGATGGCGCTTGAGCTAGGCGTGACGGACAAAACCATCAAGCGGCATCTCAAAGCGCTGCGTGAGCAAGGCCGAATCCAACGGGTGGGGTCAGATAAGTCTGGACACTGGGATATATTGAAGGCGGTGTGACACTGAGAGGGCGCATGGCCTAGCTATGAATTTAATAGCAATCTGCGCAGATTCTATGCCGGCGAAGTGCCAAAAATCAGATCAAAATCCATAGCAAAAGACGAGTTAAATCACACGAATTTCGTGTTGCACGAAATTCGTGTTAATATCAAAGCATGAAAAACGTCACCATCACTGTTGAAGACGACGTGCTCGAATGGGCGCGGGTCAAGGCTGCTCGAGACAACACGAGCGTTTCGCGCCTTTTGGGCGAATGGATGAAGGAGAAGCGCCAGCAGGAAGATGCATACGTCATTGCGATGCGCTCTGCGTTGCAATTTAAACCACTGGGGACTTCTGACGGACCTTACCTAACGCGGGACGAGATGTATGACCGTGCTCGTTTTCGTTGATACCAATGTTTTCCTCTATAGCTTGGATATGCGCGATGCTGCCAAGCAAGCGAGAGCGCAGCAGTGGATCAATGCTTGCTGGCGACGCAACTGCGGACGCATCAGCACCCAAGTGCTCAATGAGTTTTACAACAACGCCACGACAAAGTTCTCCCGCCACATGACCAAAGATGTGGCACGCGACACGGTACGCAATCTGCGTTTGTGGCAGCCGCCTCACTTGGACACTTACACCATTGATGGCGCATGGAATTTGCAAGACCGCTTCATGCTGAGCTACTGGGATGCATTGATCGTCTCCAGCGCGCAGCAACAGGGCTGCGCTTACCTGCTCAGCGAAGATTTGCAGGATCAGCAGCAGTTTGACTCGGTGCAGAAAATCAATCCATTTAGCTGCACACCTGAAGAGATTTTGGGAGCCCTATGAACTCATCCCCCATGAAATTCATTCGCCAAGATGTGCAATCGATGCACGCTTATGCTGTGCAAGACAGCAAGGGCTTTATCAAGCTGGACGCGATGGAAAACCCGTTTACTTTGCCTGCTGCGCTGCAAGCCCAATTGGGCGAGCGGCTGGGCCAAGTGGCGATCAATCGGTATCCGGGTTCGCGGGTGGACGATCTCAAAACCGCTCTGCGCTCTTATGCGCAAGTGCCTAAGAACTACGGCCTAATGCTGGGCAATGGCTCGGATGAGTTGATTTCTTTGCTGGCGATGGCTTGTGATATCCCGAATGGCAAGATTCTCGCCCCGTTGCCCGGCTTCGTGATGTATGCCATGAGCGCGCAGCTACAAGGCTTGCAGTTCATCGGCGTAGATTTGACAGCTGATTTTGAGCTGGACGCACCCCCCATGCTTTCTGCGATCAACCAAGAAAAGCCAGCGGTCACTTACCTTGCATACCCCAACAATCCTACAGCTAACTTGTGGGATGCCGGCGTGATCAAGCAAATCATTGCCGCCTGCGCTGCGTATGGCGGCATGGTCGTGATGGATGAGGCGTATCAGCCCTTCAGCAGCAAAAGCTGGATGGATGAGATCAAGGCCGAGCCCCAGGCGAATGCCAACGTCTTGCTGATGCGCACCCTGAGCAAATTCGGCCTAGCCGGTGTTCGCCTTGGCTACATGTGTGGCCCGCAAGCTTTGATCAACGAAATAGACAAACTCCGTCCGCCTTACAACATCAGCGTCTTAAACGCCGAATGCGCCCTGTTTGCATTGGAGCATTCAGATGCTTTTGCGGCTCAAGCCGTCATGATTACTGCGCAGCGCGCTATGCTTTTGGAAGCAATTGCCAAGCTCTCTGGCCTCAGAGCCTATCCTTCCGATGCGAACATGATCACGGTGCGCACCCCAGACGCCGATGCGGCTTTTGCGCACTTGAAGAGCCAAGGCATCTTGGTGAAAAACATCTCCAAAATGCACCCGCTGCTCAGGAACTGCCTGCGCTTGACGGTGGGCACGCCGGATGAGAACACCAAAATGCTGGCGGCACTCTCCACGATTGAATAATGAACAGCGATCAACCCGCTTTCCCTGAAAACGATAGCCAACAGAGGTCGGCCGTTAGGGATGCGCTTTCCCGCGAAGCGAAAGATTCGGAGCGCTCAATGTGGCCGAGTTTAAGGGTGGGCGCTACGATCGGCGGCAGCTTGATGTTGGTGATGGCGTTTGTGCCATTGTTGTTGAGCGCGTTGCCTGCGCTTAGAGTGAGCCAAATGTGCTTTCAGCTTGGGGCAAGCGACATAGCCAATGTGTTCTCTGCATTTAGAACAGATTGCCAATCTGCGACCCTTATGGCGCGCGTCCCCATCTTGTCGTTTTTACAACTTATTCTGCTCGTGGTATTTTTCATCTGGATCGCGGTGTTAATGGTCATCGCACTGGTTCGAGAGTTCAAATACGCCTTGCGCTTTGGACACATGCATTTGCTCCCTATGTATTGGGGATATAGCGGCTTGGTTACTGGATTAGGCGCGGTTGCCGCAGCATCGTGCTTGGTGGCTTACTGTCTGTGGTTGCTCATGACACCCGGTTTTGGGCTGGATACCAGCCGCCCTATTGTTTTGCGAACGCAGACCTGGTTGCAACCCATTTACTACGCGTTTGATAGCGTACTGTTTGCTCTTTCTGGAGCGGCGGTTGCTGTGGCAGTCTACTTCCTTGCTATGACTTCGTATTGCGCCATGGCTCAACTTCGTCAGAAATTACTCTCAGCTGACTGAGGTAGATCACCGTCAAACTCTAGCTAGAATTTCGCATTCAGCCTATAATTCAGGCTAGATTTCATTCCGGGAGCTCATCATGCAACACACTTGGCAACTTCAAGAAGCTAAAAACCGCTTCAGCGAACTCGTTGATTTGAGCCTCTCTGAAGGCCCGCAAATCATCACGCGCCATGGCAAGCCGGTGGTGCGGATTGTGCCGATTGAGGTGGTCGATCAGGGTCGCAAGAAGAAACCAGCGACTTCCCTAGGTGAGCATATTCTGGCTCTACGAGACCTGCCGCCTAGGCCGGAGCTCGAGCTGCCTGAGCGGCGCAACCGCAAGTCCGAAGACTGGGTCTCGTTTGAAGAGTAAACATGGCGCGTGACTCAAGCTTTCAATGGTTGATCGACACATGCGTCGCATCTGAAATACCCAAACCTTCACCGGATGCAAAGGTCATTTCCTGGCTTGAAGAAAATAGCGCATCTTGCGCTTTGTCAGCAGTCAGTGTCGGCGAGATTGAATATGTCTTGCTACGGCTTCAGCCAGGCGCCCGCAGGCTTCGGCTGCAAAGTTGGTTTGATGATTTGTGCGAGAAATTTGGTTCCGGGATATTGGCGAGTGATCTCATAGTTTGGCGGGAGTTTGCAAGGCTCAAGCGCGAGCTTGAATTGCTTGGCCGTCCGCAGTCAGATATGGACGTGCTGATTGCGGCAACTGCGATCACGCATCGCCTCACGCTCGTCACGCGCAACACCAAGCATTTTGAAGATACGGGCTGTGAGATATTCAATCCTTGGCAAGATCCGTCTATTTGATGCTTCATTTTAATTTAGACTCGTCTATTTTAAAATGGGTAATATAATGGCCATATGCGTTATTTGGATGACTTCATTTCCCGCGATCTCGCCAAAAAGATGGTGTTCGTGGGCGGGCCTAGGCAGGTGGGCAAGACCACGTTGGCTAAAAGCCAGCTCTTCCGCGTACAAATGGGCGGCAAAAAAGGCCGCTATTTCAATTGGGATTTTGACGAAGATCGCCAAGCGCTGCTTGCTAAACAATGGGCGAAAGATGATGCGCTGCTGATTTTTGATGAGCTGCACAAATACCCGGCTTGGAAGGGCTGGGTCAAAGGTTTGTATGACGTGAAGGGGCAAGAGCATCAAATTTTGGTGACGGGCTCGGCACGGCTGGATGTGTACCGCGAGGGCGGCGATTCGATGCTGGGGCGCTATCACTATTGGCGTTTGCATCCTTTCACGCTCGATGAGCTGCCACTAGGCCTCTCGCCCGGGGAGGGCTTAAAGCGCTTGCTATCTGTGGGTGGCTTTCCTGAGCAGCTACTGGCTGATGATGAGCGCGAGAGCCGCCGCTGGCGCAATGCGCGATTTGACCGTATTTTGCAAGAAGATATCCGAGATTTAGAGAGCATCAAAGACATTCAAAAGCTGCGCCTGTTTCTGGATTTGCTGCGCCAGCGCGTGGGCGGCATGGTGGTGCTGTCAAATCTGGCCACAGATGTGCTGATTTCACCGCCCACGGCCAAGGCTTGGCTGGCCGCGCTGGAGCGTATGTATTTGCTCTTTGCAGTGATGCCCTACACGCAGGCCAGTGCCCGCGCCGTTCAAAAGCCACCGAAGGTGTATTTTTATGACAACGCCGATGTGATGGATGGCCCCCAGCTTCCCGGCGCGATCTCAGGCGCGCGTTTTGAAAATCTGGTGGCGACACATCTGCTCAAGCGCCTTCATTTCATGGAGGATGAGCACGGCCACCGCTGCGAACTGCGCTATATCCGAGACAAAGAAGGCCGTGAAGTGGATTTTGCAGTGATTGTGGATGGGGTTTTGCAGGAGTTGATCGAAGTCAAAACCAGCGATGACAGCGTCTCAAACAGCCTGCGCTATTACGCGCAGCGCTTGAAGCCAGCCAAGGTGACGCAAATCGTGGCCAATTTGGAGAGGCCCTTTGACAAAGATGGCATTCACGTGACCAACGCGATGGATTATTTCGCCTTCTCTGCCCCTTGGCAAAAACCAAACGCTTAAGACACAAGACCTCTGCGACAATATCACCATGACTACTGCATCCCGACAAGCTACTGTCACCCGAAACACCAAAGAAACGCAAATCACTGTCGCCGTCAATCTTGACGGCACAGGCAAAGCCGATCTGCAAACGGGCATTGGTTTTTTTGACCACATGCTCGATCAAATCGCCCGTCATGGTCTGATGGATCTGAGCATTCATGCCAAGGGCGATCTGCATATTGATGGGCATCACACGGTGGAAGATGTGGGCATCACGCTCGGCCAAGCGGTGGCTCAAGCCGTGGGCGACAAAGCTGGCATTTGGCGCTATGGGCATGCTTATGTGCCGCTGGATGAAGCGCTCTCGCGCGTCGTGGTGGATTTTTCTGGTCGGCCAGGGCTGCATATGGATGTCGATTTCAAAAGCGGCGTGATTGGCGGCTTTGACACACAGCTGGCCTATGAGTTTTTCCAAGGCTTTGTGAACCACGCGCAATGCACGCTGCATATTGACAACCTGAAGGGCGATAACGCGCATCACCAGTGCGAAACGATCTTCAAGGCCTTCGCACGCGCGGTGCGCGCCGCGCTCGCGCTGGATCCGCGCAGCGTGGGTGTGATTCCTTCCACCAAGGGCAGCTTGTAATAATTTTAAGAGTTTTAGGCCTCTAGCCGTTATAGAACGTGCGCAGAGTGCTCACTTATTTATAGTGAAATGACCTCTATTTTTTCTACTCCCACCGTCGCTGTCGTCGATTACGGCATGGGCAATTTGCGCTCTGTGGCCAATGCGGTTCAGGCCTCGGCGCAGGGCTCGGGCTACCAAGTCATCATCACGCAGCGGCCAGAAGAAGTCCGCGCGGCTGAGCGCATCGTCTTGCCCGGCCAAGGCGCGATGCGCGATTGCATGGCTTGCTTGCGTGATTCGGGTTTGCAAGAGGCTGTGCTCGAAGCGGCTGCAAACAAGCCCATGTTTGGCGTTTGCGTCGGCATGCAAATGTTGCTGGATCATTCCGATGAGCAAGACACGCCGGGGCTGGGTCTGATTGGTGGCCAAGTGCATAAATTCGAGCTGCAAGGCCGTTTGCAGCCCGATGGCAGCCGCTTCAAAGTGCCGCAAATGGGCTGGAATCGCGTGAAGCAAACCTTGCCGCATCCGATTTACGAAGGTGTGGCAGACGAGAGCTGGTTTTACTTCGTCCACAGCTTTTATGCCCAGCCCACGTCAAAAAGTCACAGCGCAGGGGAAACCGATTACGGCGGCCTCTTTACAGCCGCCCTCGCACGCGATAATATTTTCGCCACACAATTCCACCCTGAGAAAAGTGCCGCGCAAGGCCTGCAACTCTACAAAAACTTCCTCCACTGGAACCCATGATTCTCATCCCCGCCATTGACCTCAAAGACGGCCAAGCCGTGCGCCTCAAACAAGGCGATATGGATCAATCCACTGTATTTGGTGACCCTGTCGAGATGGCGCAGCGCTGGATTGCTGCTGGCGCTCGCCGCCTTCATTTGGTGGATTTGAATGGCGCTTTCGCTGGCAAACCGCAAAATCTCGCTGCTGTCAAAGGTATTTTGCAAGCAGTGAAAGCGCATGTGGATGCGGGCGGCGAAGATATCCCCGTGCAGCTGGGGGGCGGTATTCGTGATCTGGATACGATTGAGCGCTACATGGATGCGGGCTTGAGCTACGTCATCATCGGCACCGCAGCCATCAAAAGCCCCGGCTTCTTGCAAGACGCTTGCACTGCATTCGGCGGCAACATCATCGTTGGGCTGGACGCGAAAGACGGCAAAGTGGCGACCGATGGCTGGAGCAAGCTCACGGGCCATGACGTGGCAGACCTTGCCAAAAAATACGAAGACTATGGTGTGGAATCCATCATTTACACGGATATCGGTCGCGACGGCATGCTCAGCGGCATCAACATCGAAGCCACGGTCAAGCTCGCCAATGCCAGCACCATCCCTGTGATTGCCTCTGGCGGTTTGAGCAACATGCAAGACATCGAAAAACTCTGCGCTGTGGAGTTTGAGGGCATCGAAGGCGTGATTTGCGGCCGGGCGATTTATTCTGGGGATTTGGATTTCGCAGCGGCTCAGAAATATGCGGACGAATGGCTGGGCTGAGTTGATCGACTCGGGGGAGATCAGCGCTGTTGAACAGGGCGCTTTGGCCTCGGCGCGGGTGTGACATCCAACTCCATAGCTTTGTCTGCCCGGCGAACGCTGAATTTGACGCTGCTGCCCGGTTTGAGGGCGGCGACATTGGCCAAGAGTTCAGCCACGTTGGCCACCGGCTTGCCCACCACTTGCGTGATCACGTCGCCGGGCTGAATGCCTGCTTTGGCTGCTGGGCCGTTTTGCAATACGCCGGTGATGATCACGCCTTGCAGGCTACCGTTACCTGCTTTCAGGTTGAAAGTCTCGGCGAGTTCGGTGGTGAGCTCTTGCGGCTCGACGCCGATCCAGCCTCGCACCACTTGGCCGTCCTTCACCAAGCCGTCCATCACCATGCGGGCGGTGGAGACGGGAATGGCAAAGCCGATGCCCATGCTGCCGCCGGAGCGGCTGTAAATCGCGGTGTTGATGCCGAGCAGATTGCCGTTCACATCGACCAATGCGCCGCCGGAGTTGCCGGGGTTGATCGCGGCATCGGTTTGTATGAAATTCTCGAAAGTGTTGATGCCTAACTGATTGCGTCCTAAAGCGCTCACGATGCCCGAAGACACGGTTTGCCCTAAGCCAAACGGATTGCCCACGGCCAACACTTGGTCGCCGACTTGCAGCGTGTCGGAGCTGCCGAGCACGATCACAGGAAGTTTATCCAGATCGACTTTGAGCACGGCGAGATCTGTATCGGGATCAGTCCCAATCACCTTGGCCTTGGCTTTGCGCCCATCGTTGAGCGTGACTTCGATGTCGTCAGCGCCTTCCACCACATGGTTGTTGGTCAGGATGTAGCCATTCGGGCTGACGATCACGCCCGAGCCCAAACCCGATTGCTGCTGTTGTTGTTGATCGCCAAAGAAGAAGCGAAACCACGGATCATTGGCTCGCGGATTGGCTTTGGCGGCAGTAGCAGTAGCGATGCTGACCACGGCTGCAGATGCTTTTTGAGCAGCAGCCCTGTAACTGCCTGCGGGGGTTGCTACTGAATTCGTAGCGGGCGCTTCGAGCACCGGCACAACACCACTCGCTGGCACACCCGATCCCCAGCCCATGCGCGGCGCCCGGCCAAGCCAATCAGGCTTGAGCGTCGCCACAACGAAATAGGCCGCCAACAGGACGGTCACTGCTTGAGAAAAAAGAAGCCAAAATTTACGCATGGCCTGATTATCGCAATTGTGCTTCCAGCGCAGCGCTCACGGGCAACATGGCCTCGTGCACCTGAGCCAATTGCTGCGGCGTGATGGCTTGCGCCATGGTGTTGACGATCTCGGCTTGCACTTGCTTCCCGTGCTCCGTGATCGCTTGGCCAAGCGGTTCGAGAAACAGGCTTTTGGTGCGTGCATCCTGCGGATGATTTTCCCGGCGCAGCCAGCCCCGCTCTTGCATGCTGGTGAGCAACGCGGATACATGACTCTTGGCCGTGAAACAGCGCTCAGCCAGGGCTTGTTGGCTCAAGCCAGGCTCACGCAGCAGATTCGCCAAAATTTCATACTCAGCGTTACGCAAACCTATCGTGGCCAATTCGCGCGCTAACAACGCATCGCACAGGTTGTAAGCCCGCACCACCGAAAGCCAGGAGCGTACGGCATCGGCGTTCGTCGCGCTTTTGCTCTGGATTGATTTAAGCGGAGATTTTGAGCTGGACATACAAGATGAGGAGAGTTTACCGCGCGACATGCATATTGTTCGCAAAAGAACTATAATGTTCGTTATCGAACCAATATGAATACATTATGAATTTGTATCTGAGACTGATCTGGGCTTTGCTGCGAGCATGGCGCATGCCACGTATCGAGCCGGGCGACACGATCACACGCACACTGCGTGTGTTGCCCAACGACATCGACATTAACGGCCACATGAACAATGGCCGCTATCTGACGCTCGTTGATCTGATGCTGATTGAGTACTTTGTTCGGACCGGGTTTGCGCAGACCATGCTGAAAGCGGGTTGGAAGCCGATGTCGGGCGGCTCATTCATCACCTACCGTAAAGGCCTGCAGCCCTTTCAAAGCTACCAGTTGAGCTTTACGCTGGATGCAGCTGATGAAAATTGGAATTACATGCGCTATGAATTTCGCAAGCGCGATGGTGCGCTATGTGCAGCGGGCTATATGAAAGGCGCAGTCGTGGGCAAGCAAGGGCTGGTGCCCAATGTGCAATCGTATTCCAAGGCGGGCAGCACGTTTGAGGCCAAGCCATTACCTGATTGCGTGGCGCACTGGATGCGTGCTGAAAGCTCGCTGATGACGGATGCGCGTTGATGCATTCAGCGCTGGGTGTTTGGGCTCGCGGCGGACGCGGTTAGCGAATGAATCCCATAATGTAAGAACACCGCCTACTGAGCGACTGAATAAGGTGCGGGCAACCTTAGCGCCGCGCTAGGAGAAAGCCATGCTCAAGACGCACACCCAGTCGTTGACCAAAATCTTTGAGCTGCCAGGCCAGAAATATTTGGCTTTGATGGTTGGTTTCATACTGTTGACATTTACCTTGCTCATGCATGGCCAGGCATGGGCGCAAGCGCCCGCACCCACTGCGCTGCTGGATAAAAACCGGCAAGCCCTCCCTCCTGCGCCTGCTGTCACAAGCAAGCCGCAATCTGCGGCGTTGAAAAAAGCTCTGGTGCAAGCAGCGGCTCAATTGAATGCCTTTCAATTTCCTACGGCGGCGGTCAAGGTCATCGGTGACTCTGGTGATGCGCGTTTGGCATGGTATCTGTTTGATTTGCTGCGTGTGGTGGGTAGCGAGCACGAGCAGGCATTGGTGGTCGCATTTGAAAAGCTCACAGGCACTGCGCTTCCTGCGAATCCGTACACCGCCATGGGCGACCGTTTACTGGCTTGGGATCTGCCTGAGCCGCCCGGCTATCGCGAGATGAAGCGCAATGTGTTTATGTTGATTGAGCCGCGCTGGGCTTCTTTCTTTGCCGATACACAATCCATCATCGATTGGCGGCATGTGGGCTGGGGTGGGGTGTATATCGACGACAGACCCGATGCAACGCGCGGCCAGATCTGCCCGCGCGGCTGCATACCGGCACTGGATCAGCCCAAGGTCACACCGGCCAGCGAAGGCGATTGGTATCCCAAAGAGGCCATCGTATTCGGCGTGGTGATCAACGGAGAAGCACGCGCTTACCCAAAGAACATGATGGAAATTCATGAGATGGTGAATGACACACTGGGCGGCAGACAAATTGGCATGCCGTATTGCACGCTGTGCCTCTCGGTGCAGGCTTATTTCACAGATCAAGCGCCAGGCTTTACGCCGCTGCTGCGTACGTCTGGCCTGCTCTCGCGCTCAAATAAGTTGATGTACGACGTGCGCAGCGGCTCGGTGATAGACACTTTCACTGGCCAAGCGCGCTCAGGCCCGATGCGCAAAGCGGGCATCACGCTGGCGCAGACCACAGTCGTCATCACCACCTGGGGCGCTTGGCAAAAGGCACATCCGACAACCACTCTCCTGGCGAAAGACGGTGGCATCGGGCGAAACTATCCATCTAATCCCTTGCGCGGGCGCGATGATCAGGGGCCGATTTTCCCAGTGGGTGATGTGGATCCGCGTTTGCCAGTGCATGAAGTGGTGTTCGCTGTGACGAGCCCACAGGGCCAAGCCTTGGCCTTCCCACGTGCGGCGGCGCAATTGGCACTTGCTGCTGGCGAAGCGGTGCGGCTGGGCGGTGTGGAGGTGCGAAGCGAGGCGGGCGGCTTACGTG
This sequence comes from Variovorax sp., assembly GCA_031375105.1. GTDB lineage: Bacteria > Pseudomonadota > Gammaproteobacteria > Burkholderiales > Burkholderiaceae_C > JANMDU01. The sequence goes on along the minus strand of JANMHJ010000014.1, from coordinate 19,327 downwards.
CCTTTGCAGACGGCAAAGAGATCGTCAGCCAACAATCGTTTTGGTTTGCTTGGAGTCAATTCAAACCAAAAACGCAGCTGTGGAAACGCTGAGCTCGCGCTGAAAAAAATCAGCGCTGCGGCATGTCTTTTACGCCGTAGCCTAGGCTCACCGTCGCATCCGCCGGAATGCCGGGCATGCTGGCTGCCCAGTTCTCCCATTGCTGGCGCATCTGCAATAGGCGCTCGGGCTCGCGTGTTGCGTGGTTGGCGCGTTCGCGTTCGTCGGCTGAGATGTTGAACAGGTATTCGTGTTCATCCACTTTGAGATACTTCCAATCTCCGCTGCGATAAGCGCGTTGGCTGCGGTGGTTCATGCGCCAGTAAAGCGGGCGCTCGAAAGCTGCGCCGCCTTGCAGCACGGGCAGCAGGGAGACGCCATCGAGCGGCTGCGTGGCTTGTGCACCGCCGATCTGCAGCATCGTGGCGCTCCAGTCCATCGTGAGGCAATGCTGCTCGCTCACTCCTACGGGCTGAATCACAGCAGGCCAATGCGCGATGTAGGGCACGCGAATGCCGCCTTCGGTCAAATCCATCTTGCCGCCCACCAGCGGCCAGTTGTCTGAGAAGCGCTCGCCGCCGTTGTCGCTGGTGAAGACGATCAAGGTGTTGTCGAGCTGCCCGTTTGCACGCAAGGCATCGACAAGCTGACCAATGCCTTCGTCCATGTGGTGAATCATTCGCCGGTAGCTGTGGATACTACCGCCATGTAAGTGAAAAAGGTTCTTGGCAACCTCAGGCGCAACACCGGCATCATCGCGGGTCTCCCAAGGCCAATGCGGCGCGGTGTAGTGCAGACTCAAGAAAAACGGTGCATCATCCTTTGCCATTCTGTTAGCGTAGTCCACCGCGCGGCGGGAGAGTAAATCGGTCAGATAACCATCTTCTTTTTTCTCCACTTCGCCGAAATACAAATCATGCTCGCCGGTTGAGCTGCAGTGGGTGAAATAGTCCACGCCGCCACTCATTGGCCCGAAAAACTCGTCGTAGCCGGATTTCAATGGGCCGAAATGCGGTGGGTAGCCCAAGTGCCATTTGCCAATGAGGGCAGTGCGGTAGCCTGCGCCCTTCAGCATCGAGGGCAGGGTGGCCTGGCCGGGCGGCAGGCCCAGCGTGGTGCTGCCTTTGCTGGAGCTTTTGATGGGTTCGTCCATCGCTCCGCGCAGACGGTATTGCCAGCGCGCAGTCATCAGCGCAAAGCGCGTGGGCGAGCAAACGGGCGAGTTGCTGTAGCCCTGCGTGAATTTCATGCCGCTGGCAGCGAGCTTGTCTAAATTCGGCGACACGGATTCTTTGCCTGTGCCATCAAAGCCGCGCCCGCCGTAGCAGCCGAGATCGGCATAGCCTAAATCGTCGGCCACGATAAAGATGATGTTGGGACGATTTTTCATAAGAAATCAGCCGGTAGCCGTTATATAAACTGCGCGAAGTGCTATTGAAAGATGAGTAATCTGAATGGGCGTTGCAAGGCTTTTATTCTGCCTTCATCTGCGTCGCCTTCGCGATTTTTGAATAGCGTGCCGACAGATCATTCAGGCGCTTGAGCGCGGCCGCGCCTGTGAGGCCTTCATACCTCATGTCTAGGTTCACGAGCCGCTCTTTCATAGCCGTTTGGCTGAGCGCATCGATCACAGCTTTTTGCATCGCTGCTAGCAAGGGCTCAGGCGTATCACCAGGCACCATGGCGAGGGTGATGACTTCATTTTCCAAGCCGGGGTAGCCAATCTCGGCTACGGTGGGCACATCGGGTATGGCTTTGCTTCGCTGGCGGCTGGTCACGGCAATGGGAATCACTTTGCCCGCTTTCACCTGCGGCAGCAAACCGGTGGACGACAAAATGCCACCATCGACCTCGCCCGAGACCATGGCCATCACCGCCGGCGAATTGCCGCGATAGGGCACATGCGTGATCTTCACGTTAGCCGCTTGCGAGAAGATCGCCACGCCCAGATGCCCCGGGCTGCCCATGCCGCCCGAGCTGAAATTCAAGCCTCCGCCTTTGCCCAGCGCAATCAGCTCGCCCATGGAACGGATGCCTTTGGCAGCGGATGTGCCCATGAGCAAGCCGTTGGAAGAGATGATCACAAGAGGCTTGAGATCGCCTGCTTTGCTGCCCAGCTTAAAAGGTATGCTGGGGAAAATATGCGGGTTCACGGTGAAAGCAGTGTCGATACCTATGAAGATCGTGCTGCCATCGCCGGCTGCTTTGGCCACTTCAGCGGCGCCAATGTTGCCGCCCGCGCCCGGTTTGTTTTCTACGATCACACTTTGGCCGCTGCTTTTGGCAAGTGAATCAGCCAAAGCGCGAGCAATGATGTCTGAGGGGCCGCCGGGCGGGAAGTTGTTGATGATGCGCACCGGCTTGCTTGGCCAAGAGGGTGTCTGCGCGGCGGCTTGGAAGGTTGATAGACTCAAAGCAGCCAGTGTAGCAATGAGAATGCGGCGGTGGATGGAGAGATGAGTGACGCGTGGAATGGATGGGCTCATGATGGTTGCATATTGAAATCTCCCTTGGCGAAAACGCATCAGTCCAGCGCAATGCCGGTGGCCTTGATGGGTTTTTCCCAGCGTGCAAAGTCTGTGCGATGAATGCTGGCCAGCTCGCCCGAACTGGTTCCAGTGGGGACATAGCCGAGTGTTGACAGCTTCTCACGCACCTCAACCTTACGTAGCGCGGCAGTGACCGATCTTTCAAGCCGCGCCAAGACGTCGGGCGCGAGCCCCGCTGGCGCGTACATCGCAAACCATACCGAGCTCTCCAGATTCACGCCCTGTTCTTTGAGTGTCGGCACATTTGGCACCAAGGGATCGCGCTGAGCTCCCAACACGGCCAATATTTTGACTTTGCCATCTCGGTGCAAGGGCAACGCCTCAGACACAACATCGATGTTGTATTGAATATGACCACCCAGCAAAGCCGTGTTGGCTGGTGCTCCGCCTTGGAAAGGCACATGGTTGAATGCTACACCGGTGCTCTGCTCCATCAGAACCCCTATGAAATGAGGCAAGGTGCCTAAACCAGAGCTGCCATAGTTGCCCAGCTTGGGGTCAGCTTTGACCTTGGCCAACATCTCGCGAATACTGCTGACGCCGCTAGATGGGCCAGCCACCACCGCGAAATTGGACAGAGCCAGCTGAGAAACCGGCGTGAAATCCTTGAAGCCGTCGTAGTCCAGCTTTTTGAAGGTATGCGGGAACAAGACCATCGGCCCCATCGGAAGAATGATCACTGTCGGACCATCGGGCTTGGCTAACTTGACTTGATTCATGGCAATGCGTCCAGCCGCACCGGGTTTGTTTTCAACGACCACCGCAGAATAATCATCGCGCATCGCGTCTGCGACGATTCGCGACAGGATATCGACCGATCCGCCAGGGGGAAAGCCGGTGACGATCTTCAAAGGCGGCTTGTCTTGTGCGCATACCGCTGTCGCTAGGATCAAGCTGGACATCAAAGCGAACAGCCAATTCCGGCGTGAGTGCGGCGAGAAGGCAGCAAGGCGGGTCATTGTCATGAGAGGTCTCCTAGTTGGTTCAAGCGGTATGCTGATACTAGCGATGGACGCATAATTGATCTAATCCATCGTCATCCCCATAAACCCTAGCCAGCCGTGAGCACCCCGCATCATTCCACGACGCCGCCGCACCGCGCCAACTTGATCGATCCAAAGTCGATGCGAGATGTCTTGCCCTATCAGGCCAGTCAGCTGCTCGCGCGCTCGGGGGCGCCCGTACTGCGCTGGTGCGAAGGGCAGTTTGGCATCACGCGGCGGCAATGGCGCTTGTTGGCGGCGTTGATGGAAACCGACTCAATCCGTTCGTCCGATTTGGCTGAAAAGATTGAGCTCGACCGCGTGCGAACTTCGCGTGCAATGCAAGAGATGGCGCAAAGCGACTTGATTGTGCGGCAAGCCGAGATCGGCAACGCTCGGTACGTGCGCGTCAGCATCACGGCGCGAGGCCGTGCGCTGTACGAAGAGCTCTGGCCCATGGTGCGCGAGCATCATCTGCGCTTGATGGATGTGTTGTCTGCGCAGGAGGTGCTTCAGTTTGAGGATATGTTGGCTCGACTTCAGTCCCGTGCGCTTGAGTTGAGCGACAGTTATGAAGATTTGCCAAAAGCCAATCGGCGTGCCGGTCGATTAGCGGCTGTGCAACGCGCTTCCGGTAAGATTTCCACATGACACATCGCCATCAATTGAGCAGCGCGCTCGACCAACTCCTGCAACCCGCGCGTTTCAAAGACTACGGGCCCAATGGCCTGCAAGTGGAAGGCAAGGCGGAGGTGAAGAAAATCATCTCGGGCGTGACGGCATCCGTGGCTTTGATTGATGCGGCGATTGAGCGCGGTGCCGATGCGATCTTTGTGCACCATGGCCTATTTTGGCGTGGGCAGGATGGGCGCGTAACGGGTTGGATGAAACAGCGGCTGCAAAGACTGCTCGCGCACGATATCAACTTGTATGCGTATCACTTGCCGTTAGATGCGCATCCCACGTTAGGCAACAACGCGCAGCTCGGTCAACTTCTGGGGTTCACACCGAGAGAGAGTGGTGAGTTTGGCCGCTTTGGTGAGCAGGATCTGGGCTGGCTGGGCAACACCTCGCTGAACACGACTGCAAGTTTGGCTGAGCATGTGAAATTGAAGCTAAATCGATCTCTAGCCGTTATAGATTGTACGCAACGTGCTATCAAAAAAATAGCGTGGTGCACGGGCGGTGCGCAGAGCTATTTTGAAGCGGCGATTGCTGCGGGTGCGGATGTGTTTATCACCGGTGAGATGTCTGAGCCTCAGGCGCACTATGCACGCGAGATGGGCTGTAGCTATATTGCTTGCGGCCATCATGCGAGCGAGCGCTATGGCGCGCCTGCCGTCGCCGCGCATGTGGCGGCTCAGCTGGGCTTGGCGCATGAGTTTGTCGATATTGACAATCCGGCTTGAGAGCATCGTAATGAATTTACTCGCCTTGTTGAGACGGCATCAGCGCTTGTTGAGTGTGGTGGCGTTTCTCGCGCTGCTGGCGCTGATATTCAGTGTCTCGGGGTTGCGCGGCCACATGAATCTGGCCTATGTACGCGAGCAACTTCAAGGGCATCCGGTGGAAGGCTTTGTGAGTTTTGTTGTGCTTTTCGTGTTGGGCAACTTGGTGCAAATCCCTGGCTGGTTGTTTTTGGCGGCAGCGGTGCTGGCTTTAGGGCAAGGGTGGGGATGGTTGGTCACGTATCTGGCGGCGTGTATTTCTTGCGTGGTGACGTTTCTGCTGGTGCGCTGGCTGGGCGGCGATGCGCTTCGCGCTGTGCCCAATCGCTGGATGATCAAGGTGCTGGCGCAGCTGGATCGCCGCCCGGTGCGCAGTGTGTTCGTCGCCCGAGTTTTGTTTCAAACGCTGCCTGCGTTGAACTACGCGCTGGCGATGTCGGGCATCCGATTCACAAGCTATTTTTTAGGCACTGCGTTGGGCCTGGTGTTGCCTCTGGTCGTGTATTGCTACTTTTTTGAGACGCTGGCCAAGCTCATGAATTTGCGCTGAGCCATGCCGCTGCACCGCGTCCTGCCACACGCCCACTGGCCAAGCATGCATTAAGCAAATAGCCGCCGGTGGGCGCTTCCCAATCGATCATCTCGCCTGCGCAAAACGTGCCGGGCAGCTTGCGGAGCATGAGCTGCGCATTCATCGCCTCGAAAGCCACACCGCCTGCACTGCTGATGGCCTCGTTGATCGGGCGTGTGGCGCTCAATGTGAGCGGCAATGCTTTGATGGTTTGCGCCAAGAGTGCTGCATCATGCATTTGCTCTTTACTCAGCACTTCGTAGAGTAGGGCCATCTTCAAGCCCTGCAAATTCAAGCGGCTTTTTAAGTGCGCAGAGAGCGATTTGCTGCCGCGCGGGTGGCTGACATCTGCCTGCACTTTTTCTTGCGTGAAAGAGGGCAGCAGATCGAGATGGATCGTGGCTTGGCCATAGATTGAAATTTCATCGCGAATCATGCTGGAGGCGGCGTAAATCAAGCTACCTTCGAGGCCGGTTTCAGTGATGACGAATTCGCCTTGCCTGCGAAATTCATGGCCTGAAGAATCTTTGAATTGCAAAGCCGCGGGTTTGACGGGTTGCCCCGCAAATTGGCTGCGCAGATGCTCGCTCCAAGGCTTGGCCAGATCAAAGCCGCAGTTGGCGGGAATGAGCGGCTTGACATCGACGCCAGCGGCTTGCAGCCAAGGCTGCCAAGCGCCGTCAGACCCGAGCTTCTTCCAACTCGCACCGCCGAGCGCGAGCACAGTTGCGTCGGGTCGAACGCGCTGTCCACCTTGCGGACTCGTCATGCGCATCGCGCCATCATCCGCCCAACCCAGCCAGCGATGTCGCGCATGAAAGCGCACACCTTGACCACGCAAGCGATGCAGCCAAGCGCGAAGTAGCGGCGCAGCTTTCATGTCTTTTGGGAAGATGCGCTGCGATGTGCCGACAAAGGTTTCAATGCCCAGCGCGTGCACCCAATCTTGCAGCGCTTGCGGGCTCATGGCTTCAAGCCAGGGGCTGACTTGTGCAGAGCGTGCGCCGTAGCGCGAGGTGAAATGCTCCAGCGGCTCAGCATGCGTGAGGTTGAGCCCGCCAATGCCTGCGAGCAAGAATTTGCGGCCGACCGAAGGCATCGCGTCATACACATCCACCTGCACGCCACCTTCAATATTGCTTAGCGCCAATTCCTCCGCCGCCATCAAGCCCGCTGGCCCGCCGCCAATCACTGCTGCCGCTTTCATGTGGCTTCCTTTTCAAGCAAAGGCGTGAAGAAACGTGTGCGCATATCGTTTAAGCCGAGTTGATCCAGCATCGCTTGCAAACGCTGCTTGCTCGTCTTGGCATGAGATTTACCTTTAGAGGCAATGATCAGCTCATTCTTCATCGAATGCTCCCAGCCCACCAGCTCGGTGACCGTCACTTCATAGCCATGCGCTTCCAGTTGCAAGCAGCGCAATACATTGGTGAGCTGCGATCCAAACTCGCGCGTATGAAGCGGTCTGCGCCACAGTTCCACCAACGGATTGTTTTGCAATGCACCCGCTTTGCCTGCACGCAGCACGCCAGCCACTTCCGCCTGGCAGCAGGGCACGAGCACCACATGCTGCGCCCCACGCGCGATCGCAAACGCTATCGCATCATCCGTGGCGGTGTCGCAAGCATGCAGCGCCGTGACGATGTCAATCTTCTCGGGCAGCGCCGCTTGCGATGCCTCCACCGAAAGATTCAAAAATTTCATGCCCTTAAAGCCAAACTGCGCCGCTAATTCTTTGGAGCGCGTCACCAGCTCATCACGCACCTCCACGCCAATCACCTTGCCTGTGTTCCCACCCGCTTTGAAAAACAAGTCATACAACATGAACCCCAAATACGATTTGCCCGCCCCATGATCCACCAAGCTCACCGAGCCCTGAGCCGCTTGCACTTTCGCCAGTAACGGCTCAATGAATTGAAGCAAATGGTTCACCTGCTTCAATTTACGCCGCGAATCCTGATTGATCGCGCCTTCGCGGGTGATGATGTGCAAAGCCTTGAGCAATTCCAAGCTCTGGCCTTCGCGCAGACCGAGTTGCTCGGCTGCATTGATTGCTACTTTTTTAGTAGCATTGAGGGCGGATTTATTAACGGCGATCGAGCGATTTGACATGAAAGTATTGTCGCTCAAGCGATACGAGCGTGCGATCCAAGAAATGGCAAATGGGGATAACAGTTGCCCAGCCTTGTGCTCACTGGAGTTGCACAACCTTCTGCTCAATCGCCCCAAACACGCTTTGTCCATCTTTGCCCTTCATCTCGATCTTGATCGTGTCGCCGAATTTCATGTAAGCGGTGGACGGTTTGCTGTCCAAAATCGTTTCAATCGCGCGTTTTTCTGCGATGCAGCTGTAGCCTTTGATCCATTCCTTTTTGCCGTCTTTCTCTACCGCGCGGTTGCTCACCGTGCCAGAGCCGACGATGGAGCCGGCGCGGACGTTGCGGGTTTTGCAGATGTGGGCGATGAGTTGACCGAAATGGAAGGTCATCTCTTGGCCGGCATCACACATGCCCACGGTGCGGCCATTCCATTGGCTTTGAATCGTCAGGTGCAGCTTGCCGCCGTTCCATGCGTCGCCTACCTCATCTGGCGTAACGGCCACGGGGCTGAAGGCCGTGGCGGGTTTGCTTTGGAAGAAACCGAAGCTTTTGGCCAGTTCGTCGGGGATCAGATGGCGCAGACTCCAATCATTGGCGATCATCAGCAGGCGCACGCCTTCTAGCGCTTGCGCGGGTGTGCTGCCCATTTTTACGTCGCCAGTGATGACGGCGACCTCGGCTTCAAAATCAATACCGAAATCTTCGCTCGGCACGATGGAGTCATCACAAGCGCCTAGGAAATCGTCAGAGCCGCCTTGGTACATAAGTGGCTCGGTGTAATAGTTGGCCGGCACTTCGCTGCCGCGTGCGAGGCGCACCAGTTCCACATGGTTGATATACGCGCTGCCGTCGGCCCATTGGTAAGCGCGAGGCAGGGGAGCCATGCATTGCTTGGGATCGAACGGGAAGGCGTGGCGGGCTTTGCCGTTGTTGAGCGTGTCATAAAGATCTTGTAACTGCGGCGATATGAAATTCCAATCGTCCAAGACTTGTTGCATCTTTGCGGCGATGCCAGTTGCATAATGAGCGGTGGACAAATCGCGGGAAACGACGACCAATGCGCCATCGCGGCTACCGTCTTTGAGGGTGGCGAGTTTCATGAAAATCCTCTTGAAATTTGGTCAAAAATTACGATAAGGTAAATTCATTTACCATTGCGTAATTATTGCCACGATTCTACGTGATCTTGCTCACCCGTTCTTATGCCTGCCACCCGATCTAAAACCGCCGCGTCACGCAAACTTGCCGCTCCTGCCAAATCACAGGCGGGTATTCAGTCCGTGGAGGTGGGCTTTGCACTTTTGCAGGCGCTCACGCAAGCGCCGGGCGCGATGATGCTGCGCGATTTGGCGCAAGCCGCAGGCATGAGCCCCGCCAAGGCGCATCGCTATTTGGTCAGCTATCAAAGGCTGGGCTTGGTGACCCAGGGCGAAGGTAACACGCGCTATGACTTGGGCCCGGCCGCACTCAAACTCGGCTTGGCCACGCTCTCGCGCCTCGATGCAGTGCAAATGGCGCGCTCGCGCATGGACGCGCTGATGGATGAGATCGGCCACACGGTGGCGATTGCGGTGTGGGGCAACCATGGGCCGGTGATCGTGCATTGGCAGGAACCGGTGCGCGCCGTGACGGTGAATCTTCGGCTGGGCGATGTGATGCCGCTGCTGGGTTCGGCAACGGGGCGTTGTTTTGCAGCCTTTGCACCCACAGCTTGGGTCACGCCCCTGCTCAAACAAGAAATTGCCATGCTCACCAAAACACCCCGCCAAGGTATGCCGCAAAACGCGGCGCAAGCGCAGCTGGTGATAGACGAAACACGCAAGCTGGGCTTGGGCCGCGTGGTGGATACGCTCTTGCCCGGCATCAGCGGCCTGGCCGTGCCCGTGTGGGATGCTGGAGGACGCATTTGCCTCAGCTTCGTGACACTGGGTTCGAGTGCAAGCTTTGATGCTGACTTGCAGGGCGGTGTGGCCAATGCGCTGAAGCGATGTGCTGGGCTGCTGAGTGATGAGTTGGGTGCGGCGCTGCGTAGCGCTGCTTGATTTCTGTGATGTTGGCCATGTCTTCCACCGTGGGTGTTTTGCCCAATTCACCCCGGCGCTGGCCCTGGCGGCCATTAGTCTGGGCTTTTGCTACAAGTTTAATAGCGCACATCGCAGTATTCATATGGGCTATTGATCCTTTTTCTTTCAATTTTCAAAGTCGAGAGTCTGTGGGTGCTTTGCGTACGCGCACGATCATTGCGCCAGTTTTGCCCTTGAAGCCAACCGAGTCGCAGCCTGTGCTACTGCCTGTCGTGCAACCTCAACCTCCGCTGGCTCCAGTGCCGGCCCTAGTGACAGAGCCTTTAGCTATGGCTGCGCCAGTGCAGAACTTGGCTACAGAGCCCTTACCCATAGTACCTTCCGCAGAACCCAGTTTGAAGCCAAATGAAGCACCAGCTCAAGCAGAATCTGTGCAGGCTGCTGCTAAAACTGTAGTAATTGCGCTGTCATCCGAGCCAGAGACTACCGCCAGTCCGACCGCCTCAACATCTACTGACACCACGCCACCATTGCAGTTACAGTTGCCGCAGAGTGTTCGGCTGCAATTTGTGGCAACGAGCATGCAGCGCGGCCGGTCAAGGGAAGGACGTGGTCAACTCAGTTGGCAAAGCGATGGGCAAACCTATTCCTTAAAGATCGAAGCCAGCATGCTGCTAATCACTGTTTTTGAGTGGAGCAGTGTGGGCAAGATTTCTGAGGTGGGCTTATCGCCCGAACGCTTCTCAGAGCGGCGAACATTGCGCAGCGAGCAGGCGACACATTTTCGTCCTGAGTTGGGAAAAATCCAGTTCAGTAACAACAAGCCAGATGTCAATCTCGAAGCGGGGGCGCAAGACCGTTTGAGTGTCATGCTACTGCTGTCAAGTCTGTTTGCTGGCAATCCTGAGCGGATCGCAGTCGGAAGTGTCATTCGGGTTCAAGTAGTCAGTTCAGATTTGGCTGAGACTTGGGATATCCGTTACGACGGTTTGGAAACGGTTCAATTGTCCAGCGGGCTTGTGCCAGCCCACAAACTCACGCGCAACGCACGCCGCGAGTTTGATCGCAAGCTAGAGTTGTGGCTTGCGCCGAGTTTGGGCTTTATGCCCGTGCGTATCTTGCAAAGCGCTCCCGATGCCCCGAGCGAGGATTTCTTTGATCTCAAGCTGAGCACCTTGCCCTAAAAACGTACGCTCCAATGAACTTACAAATTTAGGGACAAACACCCATGCCCTTGAAATAGCCGCTTGCGTTCTTAAATAAGCTGCTACAGTGAACGCAGCACTTCATAGCCTAACCCCACCGCCGAAAGCACCCGATCCATGCAAATGCTCTACGACTCAGACTCCTTTGTGGTGGTTCATCTACAGGCTGAAGCGCAGAGCGAATCGAACGCGCAAGATGCTGTGCAGGTCGCGCTCAAGGGCATCGCGCTTGAGCCTTCGGGGCAGGCCATGGACGGTAGGGAGACCAGTGAATACCGGCTGGCGCGCCACGGGTTTGAAATTGTTGACAAACGCTCTGGCAAAGAAGTTTATTTGGATGGCTCTTGGGCTGAGTTGTTCCAGCAGCAAATCAGTGCTTGGCAAGCCAAGACACCCACGCAAGACGAAGTGGAAGAAACGCTGGAGCGCTACGCACAGCTGGCGCAAAACCCAGTGGTGATGCACTGAGCGTTCACGCTTGGTCGGTTTTGGCTGAGCCATGCCGCATAGAAGACTTTTGATGTACACCGAAGCCTTCGGTGTACCCTTGGTGGATCTAGGCGCCTGCTTCCATTTGTAGTTTTTACGTTGAACTAGGCCGAACAGAGCCTAGGCTGCGCTATAGTTTGCGCCAGATTGTAAAAATTAGTTTACGGAAGCGATGGAATATGTCTGATCAACCCGCTGAGGCAGGAAACAACGTCGAATCCGACGAAGCCCTCTTTGATATCGTGGTGCAGTTGGCTGCAGGCTCAAGCATTGAGCGTGTCAAAGACAAGGCCATCAATGAGCTGGGCATGGAGCCGTTGAAGGTTGAAGCCTTGGCTCGCGCTCTGCAAAGCGGCCCGTCGGCGCGCATTGGCAGCGCCGTGCCCAAAAGTCGTGCAGAAAAAGCACGAGATGATTTCACAAAAGCGGGTTTGAAAGTCACACTCTCGGCTGTGTTGTCGATCAGCAAGATGACAGCAGCTGAATCGGACGGCAAAACCGTCTGCCCCGCTTGCGACGTACGCATGATCCTGCCGGACAATCGCCAGTGCCCCAGTTGCCATGTTTTTGTGGACAAGGTCGATGAGCAATTCTTGTTGCGCAAAAAGTTGCTAGAGCAAGAGCGACGCCGCGCCGAAATGTCCTTGGACAAAGAAAAACGCGATTCTGACAAGAAGAAGAAAGAAAGCGCTGAGCGCGAAATGCGCGAGCTGATCCGCAAAGAAATTGAAGCGGAGATGGGTATCAGCGATGGCAAAGGCGGCGGCATGACCATGGGCTCAAAGATCAAGCTGGCGGTGGCTGCTTTGGGCTTGGCTGGCGTGGCCTTTTTTGGCGGTCGTATTGCTGGGGGTGGTGGCTTGGGTGGCGGCGGCTCAGAGGCATCTGCTCCCAAGCCTGGCGCTGTGGCCGCAGCGGCAGCGGCAGCATCTGCTGCAAAGACAGGCGACATCGATCAAATCATGCAAAACCTGCCTTCAGCTGGTACATTGGACGTAGCTGGTGCGGAGTTAATGGACGATGCGGCGCAAGAGGAGGCTATGCTCAAGTTAGCGCGCAATGGGGGTCCAAATGCCAAAGGCATTCCTATGGATCAGGCCATTGCAGCTTCGATGGCATTGGCAACTGCCGCTGGCAATACGACGGCGCAGCGCGCACTAGCGGGGGCCAGTGGGCCAGGCGGCACAGCAGGGCCGGCAGGTGCTGGCGCAGTCGCCTTTGTGCCTGCGCCGATGCCTGCCGATTTCAAACCGTTGCTCGCGCTGGAATTTGCTGATCAACTTTCTCAGATGGGCCAAAGCGTACGTGCGCGTGGCATCGTGCGTGAGATTCAAGGTACGCCTAATCCTACGCCGGCATTGACCAATGCAGGCTTGGTCAGTGAAGTCACAGCCAGTGCTTGGGGCTTGAGTAGCTCTAGCGCAGACAAATCGCGCAAGCTCATGGAAGGCGTTCGAGCTGGAATCGCTTCACTGCGTGATCCTGCGGACAAAGCCAAGGCTGCCAGCTCTGCCGCTACTGCCATTTCAGCGCAATCGCGAACACCGGAGCAAACCGCCCAACCCCTCTTGGCGCAAGCGGCCGAGGCCGCAGGCCAGATCACGGATGCAGGACAAAAGCAATTTGCTACGGATCAACTGTTGTTGGCATCCGGCCAAATGCTATTGGGCGGTGTGTCTGCCGCAGCGCGAAGTGGCAATTTGGAGCGGGCCAATGATTTGACAGTCCGTCTGCAAAACTCTGCCAAGCAAGGTCGCTCTGCTGTAACCAATGCCAAGCTCTTGGCGATGCTGTACCAGGCCAGATCACTCACCACCGCAGACGCTTCCGCTGGCCAAGCACTTGACGCAGCAATTGCCGAGGCCAGCAAGGGCGCGAGCGTGACTGAGAAAGCACTGGCACTTCAAGCGGTGGGCGAGGTGTCTGGCCCTGCTGCCGCCCCAGCCGTACTCAAGGCGTTGCAAGCAGTAGAGCCAACTGCGGCACAGACCAGTGGCGTGGCTCGTGTGCAGGCGCTCGGTGCGCTATCCGCAGCGTATGCTTCCTTGGGCGATGAAGCGAAGGCCGAAGATATGCGGCGGCAAATAGCTATTGCCGAGGGCGTGCCCCCAGCAGAGCAGCAAATGGAAATGGCCAAAGCGCTGCTGCGCGCTGACACTGCGCTCGCTCGCTATCAGCAAAAAGCTGGAGCGTATGCGCAGGCTGAAAACACCATCATGCGCGCTGCCAGCTATTTGTTTGCCAAGGGCAAATGATCACATTCTAATCAGCAACATGCCTGCGGCCACAAAGCAGGCAATGAATACGGTTTCTGCCACAAGCAGCATCACCGGTTGCCAGCCTAGCTTGAGTAATTCTTCAAAACTGGTCTTCACGCCTGCTGCGGCAATCGCTGCCACCAAACACCAACGCGAAGCGCTGCTGGCAGCGTCCACCCAAGCCTTAGGAAACACCTGACTGCTGGCCAGCAGCATCAGAACGATGAAGGCTAAGAGAAATCCGGGAATCAAAGGCACAGCCGCAGGTGCAGACACTGCACTTTGGCCATCTGCTGCCACAGCCGCTGCTGCATCAGCAGTGGCCTGCGCCATCTGACGGCGATACAGCAGGGCGATCACCACCACCACCGGTGTGAGCAACATCACGCGAAAGAGCTTGACGACTGTTGCGGTGTCTCCCGCAGCAGGCCCAAGCATCATGCCTGCGGCCACCACCTGCGCCACATCGTGAATCGTACCGCCTAGAAACAACCCCGCTTGCTGTGGCGAAACAGCCAACCACTGCAAAACGAATGGATAAACAATCATCGCCAGCGTGGACAACACGGTCACGCCCACCACCGTGAGCAAGGTGAAGCGCTCGTTACGCGGATTTTGTGGCAAGACGCTCGCCACAGCCAAGGCCGCCGAAGCGCCGCAAATGGCCACTGCGCCGCCCGATAACAAGCCTTCATCACGCGGGCGATCCAGCCAGCGTGCCAGCAACACGCCAAACACAATTGTGAGAGCCACTGCTGAGATCACCAGCAGCGCCGAGCTCACGCCCAATTGCGCCACCTGCGAGAGCGTGATACGCGCACCCAGTAGCGCCACACCCAAGCGCAGTACCGTCCGTCCGCAAAAATCCACCCCTGGTTTGACCTGCGGATTCTTCACCATGAAATGAAAGCTCAGGCCGATCAGCAGCGCGTACAAAAGCTGTGGCCCGCCATAGTGTTCGGCTAAGAAAGTGGCCGAGAGCGCGATGAGGGCGCAGAGCAACACACCAGGATAGTGGGCGCGCAGCCATATGCGCACCAGGGCAGGATCAAACCAAGTCAACATGTGCGCACTTTAGCTCAGCACACTCCAGCTGCGCTAGATCATCCAAATGAATGCATCCGCCCAGGCACAGAGCTACTGCGCCACCAGACCCGGTTGCGTCGTGAAACGACTCCACATGTGATCGACCTTTTCGGTGAGATCTTCGCCTTGTGCTTTTTCTGCACCGAAGACAAACGACAGCATCTGCACATCAGTGAGTTTGCTGTCACGGGTTTTCCCATGGTGCAAGCTGTCTAGCCACATCACGCCTGCGCCCAGCGTGCTAAAGCACTGCATCTCAAAATCCGTGGCCTCCACCTCAATGGCCTGCGGATTGGCTTATAGCGCGCATGCCCTGCCTGAAACGCTCGGTTTTGTTGCCATCCATCGCATGGACTGCAGATGCCTTTGTTTGGATAAGCTCGCTCATACAACCTGCGCTAAGACACTCGTCAAGTTAGAAAATAATGCACTTGCGTGGGTGAAAAATGTACTTTCTAATGGCGCACTACGCATTTTGCCGAAAGTAGAGCAAGCCTATGGACGGACCTATGATCAGCTAGCAAATGCAAAGCACGCTAGATCAGATTTTTATTTTGAGCGAAACAGAACATGAATTTTGACCATCCCACATTCACCCATCTGCAAGGCCTGCGCGAAGGCGTACCCTTGGATGGAGTTTGTCGTGATTTGCTGCTGCAAGCCGGTGCGCTATTTACGGGTATTTCGGCTGCACAGCTAACCCCTGTGCGCAGACGCGAGATCACGCTGCAAGCCAACAAAATGATCCAGATTGCACAAGATGCATTGCCAGTGGCGTACCAAGCCTTGAGCATAGAGCTACCAGGGCGCAGTTTGCCGGCGCGTTTGTATGAGCCTGTGGCATTGTCGAGCGACACACTGCTGGTGCACTTTCATGGCGGTGGCTGGGTGCTCAGCGATTTGGAGACGCATCACCAAAGCAGTCAATTCCTCGCGCAACATTTGGGCATGAAGCTGCTGAGCGTGCAATACCGCAAAGCACCTGAGCATGCTTTTCCTGCGCCTTGCGAAGATGCTGAGCAGGCGCTGGCTTGGGCGCATTCGCGCTTGGCAGCATGGGGCTGCCAGCGATTGGCTGTGAGTGGCGACAGTGCGGGCGGGCATTTGGCGGCTGTGGCGATGCATTCGCAGCCAGACATCCCTGTAGTGGGCGCTTTGCTGTTTTACCCCGTGACCGATATGCAGTTTGCGGGGCGCAGTTACAGCGAGCGCGGTGCTGGCCCGGGTTTGACCAGAGAGGGCATGATTTGGTATTGGCAGCAGTTTTTGAGCCCGCTGCAACCGGCAGACCAACTGCCTGCCAGCCTAGATTCACGCGCCGTGCCAGTTTTGCAGCTTTGGAAGTCTGCACCTCCTCCGACGGTGATTTTGGCGGCTTGGCATGACCCGCTGTATGACGATTCGCTTTGCTATGCGCAGCATCTGGCGCAATCTGGCGGCAAGGTGATCATGCAGTCAGCGCCCGATATGGCGCATGGCTTTGTGCGCCATGTCTTTGCTTCCAACAGCGCTCGCGCACATGTGTTGGCGGCGGTGCATGCGTTCCGTGGGCTTATAGAGTGAGGAACAGCATGCTATTAATAAAATAGCATGCTGTGCTTATTCTATAAGGGCAAGAGGTCGATTTCCCTTCAAATATTTGCTTTTAAGCTGAATGTTTGCGAATTGACGCAGCCACGGTGTCCACTATCTGCGTGATCTGCGCGGCAGTCACGACGTAGGGCGGACAGATCACGATGTTCTCGCCAGCGGGTCGAATGAGCACGCCTTGATGATAGCAATCGAGAAAAATCTCATAAGCGCGTTTGCCCGGTGCGCCGGGAATGGATGTCAATTCCACAGCGCCCGCCAAGCCGAGCGTGCGGATGCTGAGTACGCCGCTCATGCCTTTGAATGCGCTGTGCATCGCATCACCCAGCAGCTTGCCCATTTGACCCGCGCGTGCAAACAGATCTTCTTCTTTGAGCAACTTCAGCGTGGCAATGGCTGCTGCGCAAGCGACGGGGTGGCCGCTGTAGGTGTAGCCATGGAAAAACTCCACCACATGCTCAGGCGAGCCGGCGTTCATCATCGCGTCATACAAATGCTCGCGACAGACCACGCCGCCCAGTGGAATCACGCCATTGGTCACGCCTTTGGCGAAATTGAGCATGTCGGGGATCACACCATAAAAATCCGCACCAAAATTCACACCCAAACGGCCAAAGCCGGTGATCACTTCATCAAAAATCAACAAAATGCCATGTTGATCGCAAATCGCTCGCAGTCGCTTTAAATAATCCATCGGCGGCACATACCAGCCTGCGCTGCCCGCGATGGGCTCCACAATGATTGCGGCTACATTGCTGGGGTCGTGCAATGGCAGGATGCGTTTTTCCAGATCGTCGAGGAAATCGGTGTCGGTTTGCGGCGCAGCGCCGTTGTAAAACATCGTGCTCGCATCGTGCGCAAAGCGCATGTGATCCACGCGCGGCAAAAGCTGCGCGCCGTAGGCCTTGCGGTTGGCAGGCAACCCGCCCACGCTCATGCCGCCGAAATTCACGCCGTGGTAGCCTTTTTCTCGGCCAATAAACACACTGCGATGGCCTTGGCCACGGGCGCGGTGGTAAGCCAGCGCCACTTTGAGCGAGGTGTCTGCCGCCTCGGAGCCTGAGTTGCAGAACAACACTTTATTCAGATCACCGGGGCACATGGCCGCAATCATCTCGGCTGCTTTGAAGGCTTTGTCGTTGCTGGCTTGGAAGGCGGTGGCGTAGTCTAGTGTGTCGAGCTGCTTTTTGATGGCTTCGTTGATCGGCTTGCGGTTGTGCCCCGCCACGACGCACCACAGGCTGGATATACCGTCCAACACCTGCTTGCCATCATGTGTGGTGAAGTGCATGCCATCCGCCGCTACGAAGACGCGCGGGTCTTTGCGGAAATGGCGATTGGGAGTGAAGGGCAACCAATGGTTGTCCATATTGAAATCGATCAAGGCCATACCATTCTCCAGTTTACTATCAATTAGATAGCATATTGCGTAGGTTTTATAAGGGAGAGAGCCGTATTTTGATCAAAAATGCATGAAAATACGGCTATGTCTTTGCCCTTTGCACCTACCTATATCCTAACCCTGACTTGCCCAGACCGCATGGGGATTGTCCATGCCGTCTCCGGCTTTTTGCTCGAACACGGCGGTAACATCGAAGAAGCCGCCCAATACAACGACCACGACACTGGCTTGTTTTTCATGCGTGTGAGCTTTGCCTGTAGCCAGCAGCAGGCGAAGTTGCAGGCAGATTTGGCTGCCTTTGCGCAAGGCTTTCAGATGCGTTGGAAGCTACATGCGGCCCAGCAGCCCATGCGTACCGTGCTCATGGTCAGCCAGCAGGGCCATTGCTTGAATGATCTGCTCTTTCGCTGGAAAAGCGGCCTGCTGCCGGTGGATATCCGCGCCATCATCAGCAACCACCGCGATTTTTACCAACTCGCTGCCAGCTATAACGTACCCTTCCATCATGTTCCAATGGTCAAGGATGGCAAAGCGCAGGTGGAAGCCAAGCAGCTGGAAATTATTGAAACAGAGGGCGCTGAACTGATTGTGCTGGCGCGTTATATGCAAATTTTGTCGAATGACATGTGTAAAGCACTCGCAGGCCGTGCAATCAACATCCATCACAGCTTTTTGCCCAGTTTCAAAGGCGCTAAACCCTATTACCAAGCGCATGATCGGGGTGTGAAGCTCATCGGCGCCACCGCACATTACGTCACCGCCGATCTCGATGAAGGCCCGATCATCGAACAAGATGTGGCCCGCGTCGACCATTCTGACACAGTCGACGACCTCACGGCACGAGGCCGCGACACCGAAAGCCAAGTGCTCGCTCGCGCCGTGAAATGGCACAGCGAGCATCGCGTTTTGCTCAATGGCCATCGGACTGTGGTGTTTCGCTGACATGCTGTATTAAAATACAGCATTTTGTTGTGCGAGCTTTGGGTGAAAGGCGGCAAAACGCTGGTCAAGCGTCACTGAAACATGGCATAATCGTAGGTTCGCCGGAGAGGTGGCCGAGTGGTTAATGGCAGCAGACTGTAAATCTGCCCTCTTACGAGTACGCTGGTTCGAATCCAGCCCTCTCCACCAGCGAAATGTTTGTAGAGCGTGACGGGACCCGTCCGCTTTTGATGTTGTTTTGCTAAGCAAAAAAATGCTTGGTTAAGGAGCTCAAGTGCGGGAGTAGTTCAATGGTAGAACCTTAGCCTTCCAAGCTAATGACACGGGTTCGATTCCCGTTTCCCGCTCCATGAATGTTGTTGGTTTTGGCGTGAAAGTTTGCCCTTTTGGCTCAGTGGTAGAGCACTCCCTTGGTAAGGGAGAGGTCGCGGGTCCGATTCCCGCAAAGGGCACCAAGAATTTGAGTTTTTTTAAAGATATCGACCTTTTTCGGAGCAAGAAATGGCAAAAGAGAAATTCCAGCGAACCAAGCCCCACGTCAACGTCGGCACCATCGGCCACGTCGACCACGGCAAGACCACGCTGACTGCAGCAATCACCACCGTCTTGGCGGCTAAATTTGGCGGTACCGCCAAAGCGTAC
>JANMHJ010000009.1:0-1595 GCA_031375105.1 Variovorax sp. | reverse complement strand
GGGTCTTGCGTGCCGTGCGCCATGAAGATGGGTGTGGTGGCATTGGCGGCGTGACGATCTGCGGTGAAGCGGTCGGCCAGCGGTAGGTAGCCCGACAGAGCCATGATGCCCGCCAGCTTGTGGGAGAAGCGCAAGCCGGTGTGCAGCGCCATCGCGCAACCTTGGCTAAAACCCGCTAGCACGATGTGTTCGTAAGCAATGCCAATAGCTGCTTGGTCTTCTATCAGCGCCACGATCTCGCGCTCTGATTTTTGAATGCCAGCGGCGTCTTGCTTGGCTAAGAGATTGGCGCCAAAAATGTCGTACCAAGCTGGCATCACGTAACCGCCATTGAGCGTGACCGGCATGCTGGGCGCGTGCGGGAAAATAAAGCGAATCGGCGCGCAGAGTGCTAAATCAATCTCCGGCACGAGGCCAGCAAAGTCATTCCCATCGGCTCCCAGGCCGTGCAGCCAGATCACGGCGGCGGTGGGGTTGGGGGCGGATTCGAGGGTGATGGCGGGGAGGAGTTTTGCGATGGGTTGGGTCATGCTGCGGATTATCGCGCGACAGGATGGCAGGCGGCACCTCTGAACAAGCAGTATCGGGCGTAGCGGCTATGTCTTTAATCTTGGAATTGCAAACCTCTAATCTAGCTTCGCGATGCCGGCAATTAAATAGCCATGAGAATTCTGCTCAATCTTCATACTGCAAAATACTAGCATTTAAACAGTATTTATGCCGCCTGCATCTCAGTCCAAACTCTACAACCCGCGCCATCCCGAGCGCACGCTGCTGTACCAAACGGTCTCCGAGCACTACGCGACCTGGCTTGAGCTGGCCAGCGCAGGTCAGTTTGATGGGCAGGGCGACTACCGCACCCCCAAGCCCTATCTGCGCCAAGCGTTCGCTAAATATCTGGAGTGCGGCATCTTCGCCCACGGCTTTGCCCGCGCCCGCTGCGCGGCTGTGCGCACGACTTCTTCGTGGCCTTCTCTTGCAAAGGCAGAGGCGTGTGCCCCTCGTGCAACACGCGGCGCATGGCAGAGACGGCGGCGCATCTCACCGATCACGTGTTCCCGTGTCTGCCGGTGCGCCAGTGGGTGCTGTCTGTGCCCAAACGCCTGCGCTTTCTTTTGCAGCGTGATGGGGCGGTGCTCAACATGGTGCTGCGCATCTTCCTGCGGGTGATTGCGCAAAGCCTGCAGGCCAGTAGCCCCGGTGCGGCGCATGTCAATAAAGCCGCCCTGCACATCGGCGCAGTCGCCTTCATCCACCGCTTTGGCTCTAGCCTGAACGAGCATGTGCACTTTCATGTGTGCGTGGTCGATGGGGTGTTTGAGGAGGTGGCGAGCATGGCGGATGGCGATGCCCACGCCGATGCCGACGATCAAGCCTTACCCAGCACAGTCAGCACAGTCAGCACAGTGATTTTTCACCCAGCCAGTGCAATCGACCAAACCACCGTCGCCCAGGTGCAAGCCACCTTGCGCCGCCGCATCCTGCGCACCTTCGTAGGCAAGGGTCTGCTGGAGAGCTTTGAGGCCAAAGAGATGTTGGGCTACAAACACAGCGGGTTTTCTGTGGACACCAGTGTGCGCATCGAGGCGCACGAC
>JANMHJ010000079.1:0-36438 GCA_031375105.1 Variovorax sp. | reverse complement strand
GTACGCTTTGGCGGTACCGCCAAATTTAGCCGCCAAGACGGTGGTGATTGCTGCAGTCAGCGTGGTCTTGCCGTGGTCGACGTGGCCGATGGTGCCGACGTTGACGTGGGGCTTGGTTCGCTGGAATTTCTCTTTTGCCATGATGGACTTCTTTCAAATGAGCATGCCCGTGTGAGGTTTAACGTCTGCATCAGCTTGCTTGATCTCTCACCACGGGCAGTGAGAGGCAGTGATCGCAGACAAAAATCTAATCAGTTGAGGACAGAGCAACGAGGCGCTACGCGCGTCCGTTGGTCTGTCCCGCAAAGACGTTATTTCGCCCTTGCCGCCATGATGGCTTCCGACACGTTACGCGGGGCTTCCGTGTAATGTTTGAATTCCATCGTGTAGGTCGCACGGCCTTGGCTCATCGAGCGCAAGGTGGTGGAGTAGCCAAACATTTCAGACAAAGGCACTTCAGCGCGGATGGCTTTGCCACCACCGACCATGTCTTCCATGCCTTGCACCATGCCGCGGCGGCTGGACAAATCGCCCATCACGTTACCGGCATAGTCTTCAGGGGTCTCGACTTCAACCGACATCATCGGCTCCAAAATCACCGGGCTGGCCTTACGGCAGCCTTCTTTGAAGCCGAAGATCGCAGCCATCTTGAACGCGAGTTCGTTGGAGTCCACATCGTGGTACGAACCGAAGTGCAGCGTGACTTTCACGTCAACCACAGGATAGTTGGCCAACACGCCCTGCGTGACGGCTTCCATGATGCCTTTTTCCACCGCAGGGATGTATTCGCGAGGAACCACACCGCCTTTGATCGCGTCAACAAACACATTGCCTTTGCCTGGCTCATTGGGCTCAATCTTGAGCACCACGTGACCGTACTGGCCCTTACCGCCCGACTGACGCACAAACTTGCCTTCAGCGTCTTCCACCGTCTTGCGGATAGTTTCGCGGTAAGACACTTGTGGCTTGCCGACGTTGGCTTCCACACCGAATTCGCGCTTCATGCGGTCAACAATAATTTCCAGGTGTAGTTCGCCCATACCGGCGATGATGGTCTGGCCAGATTCTTCATCGGTGCGCACGCGGAACGACGGGTCTTCTTGCGCCAAGCGATTCAGGGCAATGCCCATCTTTTCTTGGTCAGCCTTGGTTTTTGGCTCAACAGCCTGTGCAATCACAGGCTCAGGGAAGACCATTTTCTCCAGCGTGACTACGTGATCTGGATCGCACAGGGTTTCGCCTGTGATGATGTCTTTCAAGCCGATGCAAGCAGCGATATCTCCCGCACGAATCTCATCCACAGGCTCACGGGCGTTGGCGTGCATTTGCACGATACGGCCAATACGCTCTTTCTTGCCCTTGATCGGGTTGTACACGCTGTCGCCCGACTTGAGCACGCCAGAGTAGACGCGCACGAAGGTGAGCTGGCCTACAAACGGATCGGTCATCAACTTGAATGCCAAGGCAGCGAATTTCTCGTCGTCAGCGGCGCGGCGAGTTGTGGGTTTCTCATCTTCGTCCATGCAATCCACGGGCGGAATATCCACCGGGCTAGGCATGTATTCAATGACAGCGTCAAGCATGGCTTGCACGCCTTTGTTTTTGAATGCAGAGCCACACAGCATCGGCTGAATTTCACAGGCGATGGCGCGTTGGCGAATAGCAGCTTTGATTTCTAACTCGGTCAGCTCAACGCCTTCCAAGTATTTGTTCATCAGCTCTTCCGATGCTTCAGCAGCCGCTTCGACCAGCTTTTCACGGAACTCAGCCGCTTTTTCAGCCAGTTCCGCAGGAATCTCGCCGTAAGTGAAAGTCACGCCTTTGTCGGCCTCGCTCCACAGGATGGATTTCATTTTGACAAGGTCAACCACGCCGGCAAAGTTTTCTTCAGCGCCGATCGGTATTTGCAAAGGCACAGGATTGGCCTTCAAGCGCAACTTCATCTGCTCATAGACTTTGAAGAAGTTGGCACCAGTGCGGTCCATCTTGTTCACAAAGGCCAAACGAGGCACTTTGTACTTGTTGGCCTGACGCCAGACGGTTTCAGACTGTGGCTGCACGCCGCCCACAGCGCAATAGACCATGCAAGCGCCGTCGAGCACGCGCATCGAGCGCTCCACCTCGATTGTGAAGTCCACGTGGCCGGGGGTGTCGATGATGTTGATGCGATGCTCGTCAAAGGTCTTGCCCATGCCAGACCAGAAGCAGGTGGTGGCAGCCGACGTGATCGTGATGCCGCGCTCTTGCTCTTGCTCCATCCAGTCCATGGTGGCAGCGCCGTCATGCACTTCGCCGATTTTGTGGTTCACACCGGTATAAAACAACACACGCTCTGTGGTCGTGGTTTTGCCTGCATCGATGTGTGCAGAAATGCCGATGTTGCGATAACGCTCAATGGGAGTGGCGCGTGCCATGATAAATATCCTTTGTGTTCAAAACTGATGCCGCACAACTCTTGTTGAGAGCAACGCGGCGTAGCGAGCGGGATGAGATGCTAGGCGCGGGTGGCTAAAAACCGGAGTGGCCTTCAAGGCCATGAGGATTTTTAGACGGGACCCGCAACGACGCAGATCGCCCGCGCAGTAGCCGCCCTTAGAAGCGGAAGTGGGAGAAGGCCTTGTTGGCTTCCGCCATGCGGTGGACTTCGTCGCGCTTTTTCATCGCGCCGCCACGGCCTTCAGAAGCTTCCATCAGCTCGTTGGCCAAGCGCAGAGCCATGGATTTTTCACCACGTTTACGAGCGGCTTCTTTGATCCAGCGCATGGACAAAGCCAAGCGACGAACTGGACGGACTTCAACAGGCACTTGGTAGTTTGCACCACCGACGCGGCGGGATTTCACTTCCACCATCGGCTTGACGTTGTTGATGGCCACGCCAAACAACTCCATCGGGTCTTTACCCGCCTTCTTTTCGATTTGCTCGAGTGCGCCATAAATGATGCGCTCAGCAACCGCTTTCTTACCGCTCTCCATGATGACGTTCATGAATTTTGAGAGCTCGATGTTGCCGTATTTTGGATCCGGCAGAATTTCACGTTTAGGGACTTCGCGACGACGTGGCATGGTTTCACCTCATTCTTTGCTTCAGCTGGCATCTTGGTATGTAAGACACCGAGAAAGTTCTTATGAACCTTCAACTTACTCGACTCTTCCAGCACGATTGCCAGAGGGAGTCACTACGCTGCATCACCGCGCCACGCGGGAAACAGCACCTTCAATCTAACGAACCTAAAGCTTCTAGCCTTTGGCTCAAGCCAATTTACTTGGCTTTTGGCTTCTTAGCACCGTACTTGGAGCGCGATTGCTTGCGGTCTTTCACGCCTTGCAAATCGAGCGAGCCACGAACGATGTGGTAACGCACACCGGGCAAGTCTTTGACACGACCGCCGCGAACCAGCACGACGCTGTGTTCTTGCAGGTTGTGGCCTTCGCCGCCGATGTAGGAGATCACCTCAAAACCGTTGGTCAAGCGCACTTTGGCAACTTTACGCAGAGCGGAGTTAGGTTTCTTAGGTGTCGTTGTGTATACGCGAGTACACACGCCCCGACGCTGGGGGCAGTTTTGCATCGCAGGCGATTTCGACTTGACAGTCTCAACCTCGCGCCCGTGACGGATCAATTGGTTAATGGTTGGCATTTATCTACCTAAACGTGAATGAAAAAAACGAATAGCCGCATGCATGCAGGGCACACAAACGACATCTCCACTGCCTCGTCAAACGCAGCGAAGCCTTCGATTTTAACCCGAAAGCGCTCAGGCTGGCAAATCTGACCTGCCCTTGGCCGCGCAGACCGCGCAAATACAGGCCTGGCCTTGGGCAGACGCTGGCAGCTGGCTAAGCAAATCTGCGCTGAAATCTATGCCCACACACCAGCATGCCGCCTGCTTCGCGCCTGTCAATTTCTCAATCTCCATAGCGCATTGATTGATATTTCCGCAGAGTGGGCACAAACTTTTATTCAAATCGATCAACCTGTCAGACATGCGGCAGCCCTCCGTTTTCAAACACCAGCAGTTGCCCTACAGCCATGGCCTGCCAATCTTCGTCGGTCGTCAAGGGTTGCGTGACCACCACGGCCACGCGGTCTTGCGGCTGCGCCAGTTCGGCAAAATTCACCGTTATATCGTCATCGGCCAACTTGGCATGGGAAAAAGGATGCTGGCGCAAGACGTAATGAAGCTGGGTGGAGGCATGCGCCCAGAGCGCCAGCCCATTGGAGAGCAGAAAGTTGAATGTGCCATGCGGTGCGATGGTCTGACTCAGCTCGCGCAAGGTCAGCGTGAGCTCAGCCACGCTGGGTAAGCCGGCATGCGATTTAGCCAACTCTTGCAAAATGAAGCAAAAAGCCCGCTCGCTGTCGGTCGTGCCCACGGGGTGAAAGCTCCCATGCAAGCGTGGATGGAAATCCTTCAAATCGCCGTTGTGGGCAAACACCCAGTAATGCCCCCACAGTTCGCGCACAAATGGATGGCAATTGGCCAAGCTCACTTCGCCCTGTGTGGCTTTGCGAATATGTGCAATCACATTTTCGCTCTTGATCGGGTAACGGCGCACGAGTTCGGCCACGGGGGATTCGCAAGCTGGCAAATGATCCACAAAGTGCCGCAAGCCTTGATGCTGACCTGCGCGGCCACCCTCGAAGAACGCAATGCCCCAGCCGTCAGCATGGTGATCGGTGCGTCCGCCGCGCTGGGCAAAACCGGCAAAGCTAAACAACACGTCGGTCGGCGTGTTGCAGTTCATTCCAAGCAGTTGGCACATGGCTCTATTGTGCGACCTGTTGCGTACGAATAGAAAGAAACATAATGCTATTATTTTAATAGCTAAATATGCAGATAATATAACGGCAAAAAGCCTATTTCGCTCTTAAGTTTCAGTCCATTTAAGCACTTCCACATCCATCCATGGAGCCAGGCCTAGGCTGTCCAGAAGTGGCCATTCTGGCTGCCTGGCCTTCGCTGCGCAGAGGCAAGTGTCAGGCCACCTAAAATACAGCGATGAGAAATCTTTCCTACACTCGCGCTAAGCTGCTGCCCGCCATTCTTGAAAATCGTATCGCCATTCTGGATGGTGCCATGGGAACGATGATTCAGCGCTTCAAATTGAATGAGGTGCAATACCGAGGCGAGCGATTTGCAGATTTCCCCAAAGATGTGAAAGGCAACAACGAGCTGCTCAGCCTAACTCGCCCCGATGTGATCGGCGATATTCATGAAGGCTATCTGGCCGCCGGTTGCGATTTGATCGAGACCAACACCTTTGGCGCGACCACCATAGCGCAAGAAGACTACAAAATGGCGCATCTGGCACGTGAGATGAATGTGCAATCCGCAAAAATCGCTCGCGCCGCCTGCGATAAATTCTCCACGCCAGACAAACCGCGCTTCGTGGCTGGCGCACTCGGCCCCACGCCAAAAACGGCAAGTATCAGCCCGGATGTGAACGACCCGGGTGCTCGCAACGTGACGTTTGAAGAGCTGCGTGCGGCGTATTACGAGCAGGTGGAAGCCTTGGTGGAAGGCGGTTCAGATCTGCTCTTGGTCGAGACGATTTTTGACACCTTGAACGCCAAAGCCGCTTTGTTTGCCATTGACGAATTCTTTGAAAACTCTGGCGAGCGATTGCCACTCATCATCAGCGGCACAGTCACAGATGCCTCCGGCCGCATCCTGAGCGGTCAAACCGTTACAGCTTTTTGGCACAGTGTACGCCATGCGCAGCCCTTGGCTGTGGGGCTGAACTGTGCATTAGGCGCCGCCTTGATGCGTCCCTACATCCAAGAGTTGGCCAAAGCCGCGCCTGACACATTCATCAGCTGTTACCCAAATGCGGGCCTGCCCAACCCGATGAGCGACACCGGATTTGACGAAACGCCGGATGTGACCTCGCGTTTGCTGCAAGAGTTTGCCAAAGAGGGCTTGGTCAATATCGTGGGCGGTTGCTGCGGCACCACGCCTGAGCATATTGGCGCGATTCAAGCGGCAGTACAGGGCGTACAACGGCGCAGCTTACAACGTGAGTTTTTCTACCGCGAAGCGGCTTAAATCGCTTGGCCTGATTATTTCTTGACAGGCGCTGCCGCTGACGAAGCGCCTGGTGTCGCGTCAGAGCTGGGCAAAGCAGCTTGCGTCCAGAGTTTGCGCAGGCGATCCAACTCTTCATCAAAGCGAGCATTGGCGCGCCTTTTTTCATCATCTTGATCGCCAATGAAGCGCCGTTGCACCACCACGCTGCGCTCGTTGTCTTCCAACTGACGTTTTAATGCGGGCGGCAGCTTACTTGGATCTTTTTTGTAAAACTCCAGCTCCTCATTGATCTTCTTGCGTTGTTCTGACAATTCACCGATGCGCTTTTGTGCCGCCTTGATCACCTCATCCACTTGCGAAAGCGCCTCACTGCGCTCTTTGTCATGAGCCGCTTTGTTGGGATAGCGTGAGAGCAGAGCGCGATTCTTGCGCCGCTCTTCTTCTTGGCGAGCTTTATCTTCCATCTCTTCTTTTGCTTTTTGATCGGCGGCGCGTTGCTCGTCTGCCGTCATCACAGGTTTGACCACGCGCTTGATAGTGCCACTGGGGTTGAGCTCTTTTTGATCTTTGTTCAGGCACTCAGCAATGGGGCGGTCAGACGTGATCTTTCGGCCCGTGGCATCGGTGCAGCTAAAAATCTGCGCAGTTGCGATAGGTGCAAACAACCCAACCCACAAGCTGAAGGCCGCATATTGACCGATTTGGATCATTTTCATGCTGATAAATCTCTTGAATTCTTTGCGAAATGATTTGCTTGCTCATCAAGCCACGCCGTAGCGCTGCCTGTAAGCCAATACAGCCTGTCTGTAGGCCGGCGCTGCCGTGTCTGTTGCCACATTCTCATCTAGATATTGAAGCAAAGTGGCTAATTCTGCAATGGCACAAACCTGAAGACCGAGTACATCTCTGACGTATTGCACGGCGCTGTGGTTGACATCACGCAGGCCTTCGGGTGTGATTTCTGTGGCCTTTTCCTGCCGATCCAGCGCAATAGCCACAGCGCAAGGCGTGGCACCGGCTTGTTGGATAAGGGTGATGGATTCGCGTGCGGCTGTGCCTGCGCTCATCACGTCGTCAATGATCAGCACACGCCCCTTCATGGGCGCACCGACCAGTAAGCCGCCTTCGCCATGGTCTTTGGCTTCTTTGCGGTTGTACGCAAAAGGGTAATTGTGGCCTAGTCGTGCCAGCTCCATGCTCACGGCTGCGACCAACGGAATGCCCTTGTAGGCTGGGCCAAACAGCATGTCAAACGCAATGCCACTTTGCACAATGCTTTTGGCATAGTAGTTGGCAAGTCGCAGTAGTTTGTCACCATCGTCAAACAAACCTGCGTTGAAGAAGTACGGGCTTAAACGCCCGGCTTTGGTTTTGAACTCGCCAAAACGCAAAACGCCCGATTCCACGGAAAATCGCACAAAATCGACAGCTAGCGTATCTTTGCTCATCATCACATTTACGGCGAGTGCCCCATGAAAAAAAACTTGTTTCGCATCACCAGCCTGAACTTCAATGGCATTCGTTCGGCGGCCGCCAAGGGCGTGGCAAACTGGGTAGAGAAAACTGCTCCTGATTGTATGTGTGTCCAAGAGGTCAAGGCGCAGGTGGGTGATTTGGGTGATTTGGCGCACATGGGTAATATGAAATGCCATTTCCAATTTGCCGAGAAAAAGGGCTACAGCGGCGTGGGCGTTTACACCATACATGTGCCTAGCGACGTGATCATTGGTTTTGATCACACCACGGCGGTTGGCGAAGGTGAATTCAATCGAGAAGGGCGCTACGTAGAGTTGCGCTTTGACACGCCTGCACGAAAGTTTTCTGTGATCAGCAGCTATTTCCCCAGCGGCTCATCGGGGCCAGAGCGCCAAGAGGCAAAATTCCGCTTTCTGGAGGTAATGTTTCCGCATCTCGTGGCGCTGCGACAAAAACGTGAATTTGTGCTTTGCGGTGATGTGAACATCGCCCACACCGAGAAAGATCTGAAGAATTGGAAGTCAAACCAGAAAAACAGCGGTTTCTTACCCGAGGAACGCGCTTGGATGACGAAATTGCTCGATATGAGCAAAACAGGTGGCGGTCTGATCGATGTCTATCGCCAATTGCATCCTGATACGACCGACGATTGCTACACTTGGTGGAGTCAACGCGGCCAAGCCTATGCCAAGAATGTTGGCTGGCGGTTGGACTATCATCTGGCCACGCCCGCAATTGCAGCTGCGGCGCGCGAGGTAGAGATTTATAAACTAGAAAAATTTTCAGACCATGCGCCGATCAGCGTGACCTATGATTTTTGACAAAAATATGACGTCTAGGGTTTTCATCTAGAAGGCCTAGTCTTCTGCCTCTAAACGGCCTTTTGGCGTGCAGGGAATCGAAAATTACTGCAAAATAGAACGGTCGTTCTTTTTTTTAATGATTCCTTTCCGCCATGTCCCGCAACCCAGCCCTCAAAAATCTTGAGCCCGTCACCAGCAAAGGCCAGCTCAAGGGTGTAAAAACCAAAGCTGCCATCGTCGATGCGGCCTTGGGCTTGGCAACGCAAATTGGCTTGGAAGGCTTGTCGATTGGCGCGTTGGCAGAAGTCACGCAGATGAGCAAATCGGGCGTGTTTGCGCATTTTGGCTCACGCGAAGAGCTGCAGATTTCTGTGGTGCGCGAGTATCACGCGCGCTTTGAGCATGAGGTGTTTTTCCCTGCGCTGGAAAGCAAGCGTGGTTTGCCGCGCCTGAATGCTTTGTTTGCCAACTGGATGAAGCGCACTTCGGTAGAGATTGACTCTGGCTGCATTTACATCAGTGGTGCGGTGGAGTTTGATGATCGCCCAGGTCCGGTGCGCGATGCGATTGCGTCCTCTGTGAAAACCTGGTTGGCTGCGATGGATCGCGCTGTGCGCCAGGCGCAAGAGTTGGGTCAGCTGAATGAGCATGCTGATCCCAGTCAAATTTTGTTTGAAATTCACGGCCTGATTCTAGCCTTGCATTACGAAGCCCGTTTCCTCAAAACCCCCGGCTCAATCGAGCGAGCCTTGAAAGGCTTTGGCGGGATTTTGCAACGTTATTCCGAAGAGTTTTCAGAGCCAAATCTGGCTCTAGCCGTTAAGAAACCTGCGCAACGTGCTACTAAAAAATTAGCAGCCATCATTTAACCATCTGTTTCATTGAAGGGAAACCATCATGCCTACCTATACCCCCCCACTGCGCGATATGCAGTTTGTGATGAACGAAGTGCTCCATGTGAGCGAGGACTTCAAAGCCATTCCTAAATACGCCGATGCCGATATCGACACGATCAATGCCGTGCTCGAAGAAGGTGGCAAATTTGCGGCTGAAGTGGCTTTCCCGCTCAATATCAGCGGTGATGAAGAGGGCTGCAAGCTCGATATCACGACGCATGAGGTCACGACACCGAAAGGTTTCAAAGAGGCTTACGCCAAATATGTCGAAGGTGGCTGGCCAGCGCTGGCTTGCGATCCCGCGTTTGGGGGTCAAGGCCTGCCTTTGGTGGTGAACCAGTGCTTTTATGAAATGCTCAACAGCGCCAACCAAGCTTGGACGATGTACCCCGGCCTCACGCATGGCGCACATGCCGCGTTGCACGCGCACGGCACCGAAGAGCAAAAACAAACCTATCTGCACAAAATGACCAGCGGCGAGTGGACGGGCACCATGTGCCTGACCGAGCCCCATTGCGGCACCGATCTGGGCCTGATGCGCACCAAGGCCGAAGCATTGCCGGACGGCACATACAAGATCACTGGCAACAAAATCTTCATCAGCGCTGGTGAGCATGATATGGCGGGCAACATCGTGCACCTCGTGCTCGCTCGCTTGACCGATGCGCCTCCCGGAATCAAAGGCGTGAGCTTGTTTATCGTGCCTAAATTCTTGGTCAACAAGGACGGTAGTGTCGGTGCGCGCAATGGCATCTACTGCGGCGGCCTAGAGCACAAAATGGGCATCCATGGCAACTCCACCTGCCAAATGGTGCTCGATGGCGCGATTGGCACCATGGTCGGCCAGCCCAACAAAGGCATGCAAGGCATGTTTGTGATGATGAATGCAGCGCGTCTGGGCGTGGGCAACCAATCGCTCGGCCTGACCGAAGCGGCGTATCAAAACGCATTGGTTTATGCCAAAGATCGTATTCAAATGCGCAGCCTCTCTGGCCCCAAAGCCAAAGACAAGCCCGCAGATCCAATCATTGTGCACCCCGATGTGCGCAAAATGCTGCTGACAGCCAAGGCCTATGCAGAAGGTGGCCGTGCTTTGGCCATTTACTGCTCGGTCTTGCTCGACAAAGAACACAACCATCCTGATGAAAAAGTGCGCAAAGACAGCGGCGAGATGCTTTCCTTGCTCACGCCCATCGTAAAAGCCTTCATCACCGACAACGGCCATATCGCAACGAACGCTTGCATGCAGGTTTTCGGTGGCCATGGCTTCATCAAAGAGTGGGGTATGGAACAGTATGTGCGGGATAACCGCATCAATATGATCTATGAAGGCACCAACACGATTCAGTCGCTAGATTTGTTGGGTCGTAAAGTGCTCGGCAACAATGGCGCAACGCTTACCAAATTCGGCAAGCTCGTGGGCAAGCTGGTGGCCGAGGAAGGCGTGAACGAGAAGATGGCGGAATTCATCACGCCCATTGCGATTTTGGGTGACCAAATGACCAAGCTCACCCAGGAGATTGGCTTCAAGGGCTTCCAGAACCCTGATGAAGTGGGCGCTGCAGCTGTGGACTATTTGCGTATTTGTGGCCACCTCGTGTTTGGCTACTTCTGGGCACGCATGGCGCAAGTGGCCTTGAAGGAAATCGCTGCAGGCAATACCGATCCGTTCTATCAAGCCAAGCTGCAAACGGCACGCTTTTACTTCGCTCGCCTCTTCCCTGAGACGGCTACGCTGCTCAAAACCGTGCGTGCAGGCTCGAAATCCCTATTAGACACAGAGGCTGTGTTTGCCTAAAGTGCTCAATTTCAACCCACTCAATTTGGAGATCGACATGATGAATCGTTTTTTTGCTGGCTTTGCATTTTTGGCCATGGCCGGCGCTGCAATGGCGCAGAACACGCCTGTGGGCAAGTGGAACAGCATTGATGACAAAACCAAAGAGGCCAAAGCTGAAATCACCATCACCGATGCTGGTGGCATTCTGAGCGGCAAGATTACCAAGCGTTTGACCAAAGAAGCCAAGGCAGATGACAAATGCGATGAATGCAAAGATGCGCGCAAAGGCCAGCCCATTCTTGGTCTAGAAATACTTCGTGGCGCGAAAAAGGAAGACGGGGCTGAAGTCTGGAGCGGCGGCAAGATTCTAGACCCTGAAAACGGCAAAGAATACACGCTGAAGATGACCCCCGAAGATGGCGGTAAGAGGCTGGCCGTGCGCGGCAGCATTGGCCCGTTTGGCCGAACCCAAACTTGGGTGCGTGTGCAATAAACCACGCCCCTCACAAGAAAGTCACGAATGTCTCGATTCAATGTTTCTAAAGTCGCTGTACTCGGCGCGGGTGTCATGGGTGCGCAAATTGCTGCGCATCTGGTCAACCTGAGAGTCCCTGTAGTTTTGTTTGATCTGCCCGCCAAAGAAGGCGCGAAGAACGGTATCGTCTCCAAAGCAGTTGAAGGCCTGAAAAAACTCAAGCCTTCGCCACTGGGTGTGCCTGAAGATGCTGTGCTGATCGAGCAGGCCAATTACGAAGAGCACCTTGAGACCCTGCGCGGCTGTGACCTCATCATCGAGGCGATTGCCGAGCGCATGGACTGGAAACTGGATCTGTACAAAAAAATTGCACCCTTCGTCAGCGAAGGCGCGATTGTGGCTTCCAATACTTCAGGTTTGAGTATCACCAAGCTCTCCGAAGGTTTGCCAGAAAGCATCAAGCCACGCTTTTGCGGCATTCACTTCTTCAACCCACCGCGCTACATGTATTTGGTGGAGCTGATCAACACACCGACCACGCAATCTGTGGTGCTCGATCAGTTGGAGGCTTTTGTCACCAGCGTGTTGGGTAAAGGCGTGGTACGTGCCAAAGACACGCCCAACTTTATCGCTAATCGCATCGGCATCGCCGGGCTGTTGGGCGTGATGAAGCAGGCAGAAAATTTTGGCCTGACCTATGATGTGGTGGACGATCTCACAGGCAAAAAACTTGGCCGTGCGAGTTCGGGCACCTTCCGAACGCTGGATGTGGTGGGCCTCGATGTGATTTATCACGTCATCAAAACGCTACAAGACAATTTGGATGAAAAACGCGATCCGTTTTACGGCAACTTCGGCACTCCGGCCGTTTTGAAACAACTCATGGACGCAGGCGCTTTGGGCCAAAAAGCCAAAGCCGGTTTCTTCAAGAAAGTCGGTCGCGACATTCTGCGTTTTGACGCGAAGGCCGCTGAAGGCAAGGGCGACTACCTGCCAGGTGGCCAAAAGGCCGATGAGGTGTATGGCCGCATGCTGAAAAAACCAGCAGGTGAGCGCTTGAAGTTGCTGCGTAATGCCGAAGGCGCACAGGGCCAGTTTCTCTGGGCGATCATGCGCGACGGTTTTCACTACGCCGCGATTCATTTGCAAGAAGTGGCCGAGACAGCGCGTGATTTGGATTTGGCCATGCGCTGGGGCTTTGGCATGAGCCAAGGGCCGTTTGAACTCTGGCAAGAAGCAGGCTGGCTCGAAGTGGCCAAGATGATTCAAGAAGACATTGATGCTGGCAAAGCGCTGTGCAAAGCGCCGCTGCCTGAGTGGGTGTTCAAAGGCGCTGTGGCTGACAAAGGTGGCGTGCATCAAGCCGAAGGTTCGTGGAATCCAGCGACGAAGAAGTTTGAAGCCAAGCGCCAACTGCCAGTGTATGCGCGGCAGCATTTCCCTGAGACGGTCAGTGGGCATGCACAAGGCGTAGGCCAAGCCAACTTCGCCGCCGCAGGCAAAACGCTGCACGAAGACGACGATATTCGTTTGTGGACTTTGGATGATGAAATCATCATCGCCAGCCTTAAGACCAAGATGCATGCGATCAGCATGGGTGTGGCCGAAGGCTTGAGCATGGCGGTGGACCTGGCTGAGAAAGACTATTCTGGCGTGGTGATCTGGAGCGGCGATGAGCCCTTCAGCGCGGGCGCTGATTTGCAAGGCATGTTGCCGGCGTTCATGATGTCGGGCGTGAGTGCGGTAAACGAAGCTGAGCATGAGTTGCAAAAGACGATGCTGAAGATTCGCTACTCACGCGTGCCTGTAGTCTCTGCGATTCGCGGCCTGGCGCTGGGTGGCGGCTGCGAATTGGCCGTTTATTCTTCCAAGCGTGTGGCTGCGATGGAAAGCTATATCGGCTTGGTGGAAGTCGGCGTCGGTCTCGTGCCGGGCGCGGGTGGCCTCGCCTATATTGCACGCCGCGCTGCGGAAAACGCCGCGTTTTCTACTGGCAAAGATTTGCTGCCTTTCTTGACCGAAGGCTTCACCTGCGCTGCGACTGCCAAAGTGGGCACGAGTGCGATTGAATCGCGCAAGCTGGGCTTTTTGCTCTGGAGCGATCTGATTGTGGCCAACAAAGATGAGCTGTTGTTTGTGGCTATCAACGAAGCCAAAGCCATGCATGCCAGCGGCTACCGCGCGCCTTCCAAACGCCTTTTCCCTGTGGCAGGCCGCTCAGGCAAAGCCACGATCATGGGTCAGCTTGTGAACATGCGTGATGGCGGTTTTGCCAGCGGACATGATTTTCATATTGCCACGCTGATTGCGAACGTGCTTTGTGGCGGCGATGTGGATGCTGGCACGCTGGTCAGCGAAGAGTATTTGATGAAGTTGGAGCGCGATGCCTTCTGCGGCTTGCTCACGCATCCGAAGACGCAAGAGCGCATCATGGGCATGCTTTCGACGGGCAAGCCGGTGAGAAACTAAAGAACAACTGTGCTGCGAACGACGCAAAAATCACGCGAAAGTCGCGAAAAGAGAAGAAAGAACAGTGAATAAATTTTCAACTTCATTTAGTATTTCTTTCGTGTTCTTCGCGTCACTTGCGCGTCTTTCGCGCCACGAATAATTTTTATGCAAACCAACACCCCTAACCGCCTCCAACGCCAACTCGCAAGAGTCAACGAAGCGCCCGCCTTCATGCGCACCTTCGTGCGTTCGCTCGCGCTTGGTCGTGCTGTGCCTTTCACGGGCACGGCCAAAATGCGCTACGAGGAAATGTCGCCAGCGAAGGTGCAAATCTTCGTGGCCAATCATCACAAAGTGCAAAATCACATCGGTGGCGTGCACGCTGTCGCCTCTACGCTGGCTGCCGAAACGGCCACCGGCATGGTGATGGGTATGAATGTGCGCGATGACTGCATCCCCGTCGTGAAAGACATGCGCGTTCAATTCAAAAAACGCGGCCAAGGTGCGATGCGTGCCGTGGCTACGCTCACACCCGAGCAGCGCGCACTGATTCAAAGCACCGACAAAGGCGAAGTCACCGTGGCGGTCACCGTCACCGATGAATCAGGCAATCAGCCCATCGAATGCGAATTCATCTGGGCTTGGATTCCTGCCCAGCGCCCGCCCAAAACTGTTACGACTGCATAACGCCTCGCAAGGCACAAGGACTCACCATGAGCAAGCAAATTCAAGAAGCCTACATTGTTGCCGCCACGCGCTCGCCGATTGGCAAATCGCATCGCGGGTTTTTCAAAAATATGCGCCCCGATGATCTGTTGGCCGCTGTGCTCAGAAATGCAATTTCGCAAGTGCCCAACCTCGACCCGGCAGCCATTGAAGACATCGTGGCAGGCTGCGCCATTCCTGAATCGCAGCAGGGCTTGAACGTCGCGCGTGTGGCTGCCGTGCTCGGCGGCTTGCCCAAGAGCGTGGCGGGCATCACCGTCAATCGCTTCTGCGCTGCAGGTCTGTCTGCCGTGGCGATGGCAGCGAATGCGATTCGTGTGGGCGAGGCCGATGTGATGATCGGTGCCGGCGTGGAGAGCATGAGCATGGTGCCCATGAGCGGCAATGCGCCTTCACTCTCCCCAACGATTTTTACTGACACCGAAAACGTCGAAAACTACGGCATCGCCTACGGCATGGGCATGACGGCAGAGAAGGTGGCCACGCAATGGAAAGTCTCGCGCGAAGCGCAGGATGAGTTTGCTGTGAAGAGCCATGCGAAAGCGGTAGCCGCGATGAAAGCAGGTGATTTCAGCGCCGAGATGACGCCGATTGAGGTGACTGATCGCGGCTTCGATCTGGCTACGGGCGAGACCACCTCTCAATCACGCATCGTGAGCCTCGACGAGGGCGCACGCCCAGACACATCGATGGAAGGCTTGGCCAAGCTGCGCCCTGCTTTCGCCGCGCGTGGCTCGGTGACAGCGGGCAACAGCTCGCAAACGTCTGACGGCGCAGGCGCTTTGATTTTGGTGAGCGAGGCCGCACTCAAACGCTACAACTTGACTCCCATCGCCAAGTTCGTGAGCTACGCTTCACGCGGCGTACCACCGCATATCATGGGTATCGGCCCGATTGAAGCCATTCCTGCTGCGCTGAAGTACGCAGGCTTGAAGCAAGACGATATCGATTGGTTTGAGCTGAACGAAGCTTTTGCTGCACAAAGTTTGGCCATCATCAACACGCTCGGTTTGGATGCCAGCAAAGTCAACCCCATGGGCGGCGCGATTGCACTCGGCCATCCGCTCGGCGCAACAGGTGCGATCCGTTCGGCCACCGTGGTGCATGCTTTGCAGCGCACGAAGGGCAAATACGGCATGGTGACGATGTGTGTGGGCATGGGCCAGGGCGCTGCGGGTATCTTTGAGCGTATGTGATCTCCGTCAGGGTCACTTTTGAGACCGAAATCGGCATCTAGTCGTTATAGAATCTGCGTAACGCGCTATCAAATAAGGAGCAATTGCTGTGTCTAATGATATCTTGAGTCATACCGAAGGCGGTATCTTGACGTTGACTTTCAACCGTGTTGAGAAGAAAAATTCGATCACGGTGGCCATGTATCAACGCTTGGCAGATGCGCTCAAGGATGCAGAGGCAGATGCGGCAATTCGCGTGGTGGTGTTCCAAGGGCATGAAGCGGTCTTCAGCGCAGGCAATGATCTGGGCGACTTCATGCATAAGCCGCCTGCCGGCGAGAACAGCCCTGTTTTTCAGTTTCTCCATGCGATTGCCAATTTCCCAAAGCCGTTGATTGCTGCTGTGTGCGGCCCGGCAGTTGGCGTTGGCACTACGATGCTTTTGCATTGCGATTTGGTGATTGCTGGCGATAACGCCGCTTTCTCCATGCCTTTCGTCAATCTTGGCCTGTGCCCCGAAGCGGCCAGCAGCCTGCTGGTGCCGCAAATGATGGGCTACCACCGTGCCGCCGAAGCGCTGCTCCTAGGCGAGCCTTTCATGGCCGAAGCCGCGCTGGAAGTGGGCTTGGTCAACCGCGTTGTGCCGCCTTCAGAAGCCACGCGCGTGGCGATGCAATGGGCACAGAAGCTCGCCGCCAAGCCGATCAACAGCCTCATCGAGACCAAGCGCCTGCTCAAGAAAACCACCAGCGCCCAAGTCACCGAGCGCATGGCTGAGGAAGGGTTGAGCTTTGGCCGCTTGCTGCGCGAGCCCGCTGCAAAGGAAGCGTTCACGGCCTTCATGGAGCGGCGCACGCCAGACTTTTCCAAGCTGTAAGCCTGCCCCAAGTTATTTGGCATGACAAGAGAGACAATCGCTTCATGTCTGCTAAAAAACTCGATCTCGCCACCATTGTGCTCGACGCCGCTTTCTGCGAAGGTGTGCGTGATATTTTTGAGACAAAAATAGTTTTCAACCAAACACTTGGTTTAAAGATTGACAGTCTGCTGCCGCTGCGATCAGTGGCGCATATCGCGATGAAGCCCGAGCTCGTCGGGCATTTTGCGTACAACCGCGTGCACGGCGGCGTGATCAGTGCATCGCTTGATGCGATGGGTGGCTTGGCTTGCATGTGTGCCATCGGTGCGCAGCACCATGAAGAGCCCGTAATGGATCGGCTCAAGCGATTCAGCAAACTCGGCACGATTGACCTTCGAGTGGACTATTTACGACCTGCGATTGGTGAGATTTTTATTCTCAAAGCCGAAGTGCTGCGCCTAGGCTCGCGTGTGGCGAGCACGCGCATGGAGTTTTGTGCGCAAGATGGCACGCTGCTGTCTGCCGGAGCTGCTGCTTACATTGTGTCGTGAATATTATTCGCTATTAATTTAGCAGCACTTCGCGCATATTTTATGCCAGCTAGAGGCTCAAAACGCTTTCAAAACATGGCAAAAGTAGCATCACAACTGCAATGCAGGCATCACTTTAAAGCGTTCCAATAAAAAATCCACCAACACGCGCACACGCGGCGCAAGGCCGCTGCGGTGTGGGTAAAACAAAGCCATCGCCGCATCGCCGCTCACATGCTGCTTGGGCAGCACTTCCACCAATTCGCCGCGTTGCAAAGCATCATGTGCATGGTGCTTGCCCATGCGTGCAATGCCCATGTGCAAAAGCGCGGCATCGAGCACCACCTCCGGATCTGAGAGCATGAGCTGCGCGGGTGAATCTTGCGTGCTCACGGCTTTGGCTTTGCCACTTTTGAAAGTCCAAGCGCTCATGCGGCCATTGAGAAAACGCACGCGGATCAAGCGATGCGCGGCCAAATCTTCGGGCGTGCGCGGCGTGCCGTGTGCTTTCAGATAGCGCGGTGTGGCCACGAGCACCGCAGGAATATCGCAAATCTTGCGCGCCACCATGCCCTCAGGCGGCTGGCTGCCGCCGCGAATGCCAATGTCAAACCCGCCTTGCACCAGATCGACTTGGTTGTCGTTCAAATTCAGCTCCACGCGCACTTGTGGATACGCTTTGAAAAACTCAGGCAGCAGCGGCAGCACATAGCGCCGGCCAAAGCCGACCGAGCAATTGATGCGTACCAAGCCCTGGGGCTGCGCACCTTGCGTGGCCAACGTATTCGCATCCTCCAACGCCTGCACACCCACGCGCGCCTGCGCCACAAAAGCGCGGCCTTCTTCGGTGAGCGAGAGGCGGCGCGTGGTGCGGTTAAACAGGCGCACTTTGAGATGCGCCTCAAGTGCCGCTACGTTTTTGCTCACTGCGGCTGGCGTGAGCCCGAGCACATTCGCTGCCGCAGAGAAACTGCCGCTGTCAGCCGCTTGGATCGCGCTGATCAAGCCGGGTAAAGTGGTTTGCAAATGCTTCATGATTTTCAACTATGAGTTGTGAATGATGTGAGTGATTATGTCTTTTTCTTCCCCCCAAGCAAACCCACAATTCATCCCATCGACGTAGCGTTTATCTCAAACAAAGCGCCGAAGTTTCAAACCATCCATCATTTAGGAGTTCATCATGAAAGTCGCCATTCTCGGTACAGGCCAAGTGGCCATGGATTTGGCAAAAGGTTTTGTCTCGCGCGGCCACAGCGTTGTGTTTGGCACGCGCGATGTGCAAGGCGAAAAAGCGGTGAAAGCAGTGGCGGCAGTCTCTGGCAGTAGCGCAGCGCTTTATGCCGCCGCCGCAAAGCAAGCCGACATGGCCGTGCTCGCTACCGCTTGGAGCGGCACACAAAATGCTGTACAACTCACAGGCGATGCCAACCTCGCGGATAAGCTGCTGATTGACGTGACCAACCCGCTCGATTTCTCCACCGGCAAGCCCCAGCTCGCTTTAGGCTTCCCTCATTCAGCCGGCGCAACCATTCAAGCTTGGCTGCCACAAGCCAAAGTGGTGAAAGCCTTCAACATCATCACCTCCAGCCGCATGGTCGATCCCAAGTTTGCCGACGGCCAACCCGATATGTTCATCGCTGGCAACGATGCAGCCGCCAAGCAGCAAACCGCCGACATCCTCAAAGCCTTCGGCTGGAGAAGCGCAATTGACATGGGCGATATCAGCAAGAGCTATTTGCTTGAGGCACTGGCCATGACCTGGATCGACTACGGCGTGAGCCGCAACCACTGGAGCCACGGCATCAGCTTGCTTGGCGCACAGGCATAAATGCATTGAAGGAGAACATCATGAGCAACACCATTCTCATCACAGGTGCTACAGGCACGATTGGCAGCGAGTTGGTGCGCCAGCTCACGAGTACGGGCAAGCCTTTCCTTACAATGTCTTCCAAGAAAGGTAAGGCCACAAACCGCGTTGCATCGCTTGAATCTGTGCCGGCGCTCACGCAGGCCCTCCAAGGCGTGGATACGCTCTTTGTGATTCTGCCGCTCGTACCCAATAAGCTGGCGCTCGCACGCAACGTGGCGCAAGCCGCTGTGGCAGCAGGCGTGAAGCACATCGTGCGCTGTAGCGGCGCGGGTGCAGATGTCGATGCGGCCTTTAGCTTGCCGCGCCTGCAAGGCGAGATTGATGCCATGTTCACGCAAAGCGACATTCCCAGCACCTTTTTGCGCAATGCCGGCTTCATGCAAAACTACATCAACTTCCAAGCGCAGATGGTGAAAGACGGCATGCTCTATGCCGCCACCGCTGATGCTGCACAAAGTCTAATTGATGTGCGCGATATTGCTGCTGTGGCTGCGCAAATTCTGCAAAACCCAGCGCCGCATGCCGGCAAGGCCTACACCTTGACGGGAGGCGAATCACTCACCGATACGCAGCGTGCAGCGCAGTTGTCGCAAGCACTTGGCCGCACCGTGGGCTACACGCCAATCAGTGTGGAATACAGCTCCGGCGTGATGCGCAGCGAATGGAAGATGCCTGCGCCGCTGGTCGATTGGATGGATTCGCTCAACACGCTGGTGGGCAAAGGCTACGCAGCAGGCACCAGCCCAGATGTGCAAAACTTGCTCGGTCGTGCGCCGATCACATTTGCGCAGTTCGCGAAAGACCACGCCGCAGCTTGGCGCTAAAAAATCAGCGCTTGGCCAGCCCATCAAAGCAGCTCATTTCTACCATGTCCAAAATCTGGTCATGGGTGTAGAGCTCGGAGGCTTTGAGGAATTCGAGGACGGGGTCGCAAGCGCGGGCATACAAGGTGTAGAGCACAGAGATGGCAGGCAACTTGCTGCTGATCTGTCCGGCTTTTTGCGCGGCCTCAATCCAGTCACCGAGTGTGTCGGAGATATGCATCAGTGCATCGATGTAGGCTTTGTTGCCCACCAGCGTGGCGCGCAGAGAAGAGTTTTGGCTCGGCAGGTTGGGCATTTCGCCAGCGAGCTTGAGCTGCATCATCCAGCGAGCAGCGGCTTTGAGTTTGTCAATCGGTTTGGCGGCAATATCCTGCTCGGCCAGCTGCGCCACAGCGCGCTGCATCACGCGCACCATCGCGGCTGTCGCCAAATCTTCTTTGCTGGGGAAGTGCTTATAGAGCGAAGCTTTGGCGACACCCACTTCAAAAGCCACTTCATCCACTGTCATCGCATCAAAGCCTTTTTCTGCCAGCAGACCATTGACCACATCAATGATGGCCTCTTCACGCGCGGCTAGCATTTGCTGTTTGAAGCTGGGCTTCTTGGCCTGAACTTTCAGTGCTTCTTTAGCGACTGGCTTGGCTGGCGCTTTGGCCGCAGGTTTGAGGGGGGATTTGGTAACCATGGCCAGTATTTTACGCAATTGTCAAAAAATGTCTGGACTCTCCGTATTTCAGGCGAAGAGATGAAAAAATGAACTCTCCGGTCATATTGTGCATTTGCCAGCAGCGCCGTCCAACGTGGGCACAGCGTTTGCTAGTATCCAAGCATGAACGCGCTTGAACTAACCCTGTTGTATCTCCTGGCTGCCGTGCTGGGCGTGGTGGTCTGCCGCATGCTCAAGTTGCCTGCCATGTTGGGCTATTTGGCAGTGGGTGTGATCATTGGGCCCAATGCGCTGGCGCTCGCGCAAAACTCCACCAACATCCGCTACTTGGCGGAATTTGGTGTGGTGTTCTTGATGTTTGTGATTGGTTTGGAGTTCAATTTGCCCAAACTGCGCTCCATGCGCAAGCACGTGTTTGGCTTAGGTGCGCTGCAAGTGACACTGACGATGGGCTTCGCCTTTGGCGGCTCGCTCGCTCTGGCTTGGGCGCTACCTCAATTTTGGCAAATGAGCTGGCAAAGCGCACTGGCTTTAGGCGGCGCATTGGCAATGAGCAGCACGGCGATTATTGTCAAACTCATGCAAGAGCGGCTGGAGATGGACAGCGAGCATGGCAAGCGCGTGATGGGTGTGTTGTTATTTCAAGATTTGGCCGTGGTACCGCTCTTGGTGTTGGTACCTGCACTGGGAGCTTCGCCAGACAAATTAGCCGGCGCTTTGGCTTTGGCCGCGCTCAAAGCCACCTTTTTGATCACGATTTTGCTCATCGGCGGGCAGCGCGTGATGCGCTGGTGGCTCACGCTGGTGGCGCGGCGCAAGAGTGAAGAGCTGTTTATTTTGAATCTGCTCTTGATCACCCTGGGCATGGCTTGGCTCACAGAAATTGCGGGCCTGTCGCTTGCGCTCGGCGCATTCATTGCAGGCATGCTAGTGTCTGAGACGGAATACAAGCATCAGGTGGAAACCGATATTCGCCCGTTCCACGATGTGTTGCTTGGCCTATTTTTCATCACCATTGGCATGTTGCTCGATTGGCGCATTGTGTTGCAAAGCTGGCCGCTGGTGTTACTGCTGACTTTGTTGCCTGTGTTGTTCAAATTGATTCTGGTGTCGCTGCTTGCGCGAGTGTTGGGCGCAAGCGAGGGCACAGCCCTGCGCACGGGCTTGTATCTCGCACAAGCAGGTGAATTCGGCTTTGTGTTGCTGACGCTTGCTCAGCGGGAAAAGCTGGTGCCCGACACGCTGCTCAATCCGATCTTGGCCAGCATGGTGCTCTCGATGCTGGCCACCCCCTTCATCATCATGTACAGCAACCGCATCGTGATGAAGTTTGTCAGCAGCGAATGGCTTGCGCAATCTTTGCAAATGACTCAGATCGCCAAAAAATCCATCAGCCGCGATAAACACGTCATCATCTGCGGCTATGGCCGTTGCGGGCAAAATTTGGCGCGCATGCTCGAGCGTGAAAACATTCCCTACATGGCGCTCGATCTTGACCCAGACCGTGTGCGCCAAGCCGCAGCGGCGGGCGACAGCGTGGTGTTTGGCGATGCGGCGCGCTTGCAAGCCATCATGGCAGCGGGCTTGGCACGCGCCAGCGCTGTCGTGATCACCTATCTGAATGTGCCCAGCACGCTTAAAGTGCTGGCCAACACGCGCGGCCATGCACCGCAAGTGCCGGTGATCGTGCGCACGCAAGATGACTATGACCTTGACAAGCTTCTGGCAGCGGGCGCGACCGAAGTGGTGCCCGAA
Source organism: Variovorax sp. (assembly GCA_031375105.1). Taxonomy (GTDB): domain Bacteria; phylum Pseudomonadota; class Gammaproteobacteria; order Burkholderiales; family Burkholderiaceae_C; genus JANMDU01. The sequence goes on along the minus strand of JANMHJ010000079.1, from coordinate 14,123 downwards.
TCCATCGAAGGCAGCCTCATGCTGGCCAGCCACGCGCTCGCGCTCGTGGGCGTGCCGATGCGCCGCGTGATCCGCACCGTGCAAGACCAACGCGATGCCCGCTACAACCTGCTGCGCGGCTATTTTCATGGCCAAGACGACGACACCGTGGACGAGCTTGATCACGAGCGACTGCAAACCATGAGCCTGCCTTTGTCAGCCAAAACGCTGGACAAGCCCCTAGAAAGTCTTGCACTGCATGCGGTCGGCGTGCGCGTGATGAGCCTGCGCAGAAAAGACGGCCAAAATGTCACCCTCAACGCAACCACCACACTACAAGAAGGCGACACACTTGTGCTCAACGGCAAGCCCGAGGCGCTGGCGCTCGCTGAAGAAAAGTTGATGCGGGGTTAATTTTTGGCGCGGATTGTGCGATTCGCGCCAAATTGTCTCCAAAATGATCGCTTCTTTCGAGAGCTACTATCAATCGCTTTACGGGAGCGACGCGCTCTTTGGAGATGAAAAAGTCGTCAATTGCCGTTATAAATACTGAATAGTATGCTATTAATTCAGTAGCATATGTATTTATCAGCGAACCAAGGTCACGGGAATTTTTGCGTGCGCCAACACCTGTTGCGTTACTGAACCGAGCAGCAGGCCAGCCACGCCACCCAAGCCGCGTGTGCCCATCACGATCATGCTGCAAGACAGCGCCTGTGCGCTGCTCAAAATAGCCTGGGCTGGGTCATCGTTAGAGGCGGCGTGTTCCTCAAACGCGATGCCTTGGCCTTGCAGCAAGCCCAGTGGCGGCGCAAGTGCCTGCTGGCTCTGCTCGGCTGACCAATGCGCTAACAGGCGCTCGCGTGGGCTAAAGATGGCCTCGGCAACCGTCAGCGTGGGGCGAACGTGCAAGACATGCAGTGCCACAGCGTGGCTGTGAGCCAGCTGGGCGGCAAAGTCAGCAGCTCGCAAGGCGTTGTCTGAGCCATCGAGAGCCAGCAGCACCTTAAGCGGCGGCTGAGCCGTCTGCGGCGGTGTATCGGGTGGCGGCGCAGTGCCATTGACCAGCATCACCGGCACATTGGCGCTGCGCACCACCTCGGCTGAGACCGAGCCGAGCAAGGCAGAGCGCAGCGTGCCAAGGCCGCGCCGCCCGATGACGATGACCCCAGCGCCCAGTGCATCGGCCCGAGCAACGAGTGCTTTGGCAACATCGTCCATGCGGGTTTCTGTGGTGTGCGGCAAACCCGCTGCCTGCAACATACCCGAGACCTGCGCCAAGGCCTGCGCGGCTTGCTGCGCTTGGGCTTCGATGGTGATGCTGGCTGGCGCGATGGCACTGATTTGCCCCACCATCACAGGTGGCTGAACAGCCAGTGCGGTGCATTGCAAGGGCAGCCCGGCCGTAGCCAAGTGCACGAGCCAATGCGCTGCCGCCAGCGAGGCGGCAGAGCCGTCGGTGGCAAGCAAACAATGCAAGCTGGGAGTGTGATCGGTTGTGTGCATGGCGTGCGTCCTAGAAGTAGCGATTGGTCATACTAGGGCAATTGCGGTGCGAGGTCTTGACTCAGGTCAAGACCTGATCAAACAACTAGCCGCGCACCACGATGCCAAACTCTGCCTGCCAGCCGTCGCTGCCGCGCGTGAACGGCGCTTCAAGCAAGCTGCGCTCCTCCGAGCGCAGGCTGCGGGTGAGGAAGTCGCGGCTATTGGATGGCTCGCCTGCCAAATACATCTGTGTGGTCAGCAATTCCTGCGTGCCGAGCTTGACTTTGACATGAATATGCGGCGGACGGCCTGGGTAGGGCACGGGTTTGATGGTGCGAAAACGGTAGCGGCCATCTGCGCCGACCTGCACTTTGCCAAAGCCTTGAAACGCCATGGGTGCGTTGCCCGAAGAGCGGCTGTGGCGATACACACCTTCGTGGTCGCACTGCCAAATCTCTACCAGGGCGCCCGCAACGGGCTTGCCCGCCAAATCGCTCACCACGCCGCTGACCCACGCGGGCTGGCCGTTTTTGTAGTCCACGTTGCCATTCTTGAGCAAATCCGCATCGGCATCTTGTAAAGCTTGGTCCGGATAAAACGGGCCTTCGCTTTGCGATGGCGTGAGGCGACGCGCTGTTTGCGCATGCGTGGGGCGAAGCAGCAAGGCGGGCAGCGCGATGCTGGCGCCCACCGTCACCGACAGGCGAAGGGCTGAGCGGCGATGTGTGGAAACGTTCATAGCGGCCTTTCAGGGAGCATCTTATGTTGAACGATCAGGCCGCGAGGCGCAAAGTTCCGCGGCTTGACCACGGCAGCGCCGTGGGCTTTGCCCTGCTAGCATTGCAGGGATGCGCTTTGACAAAACCGATGCCCAACTCGCCGCCCTGCTGCGCGATTGCCCCACCCTTGCCGTGGTGGGCCTGTCCGACAACTGGCTGCGCCCCAGCTATGGCGTGGCGCGCTATATGCAAGAGCGGGGCTACCGCATCGTGCCGGTCAATCCCAAGGGCGGAGAGATTCTGGGCGAGCGCTGCTACAAGAGCTTGAGCGAGATTCCGTTTGCGGTGGATATGGTGAATGTGTTTCGGCGCACAGAAGATGTGTTGGCCGTGGCGCAAGAGCTGGTGGAGCATCAAGCGAAGCTCAAGGCGAGCTGCTTTTGGCAGCAGCAAGGCATTGACAATGAAGAAGCCGCCGCGCTGGTGGAGCAAGCGGGCATCCAAAGCGTGATGGATCGTTGCGTGAAGCTGGATCACGCAAGGCTGCTGCGATGAAGCGCTTGAGCACCTGAGCATGAGTGCCGATCTCTCGCCATCGCCCGCCAGCGCCTTGCCCCAGGATGCGCAAAGCATTTTGGAGCTGGCCGCGCATTCGCTGTTTGGCGTGATGGCCGGTGCCAGCGAAGGCATGCTGCTGGTGGATGCCAAAGCGCGCGTGGTGTGGATCAATGATCAATACCGCCGCTTTTTGCCCGCTTTGGGCTTTGACAAAGAGAGCGATTTCGTCGGGCATCCGGTCAGCCGCGTTGTACAAAACACGCAGATGCATCGCGTGTTAGAAAGCGGCAAGCCGATCCTGATGGATTTGCTCACCAATAAAGCCGGCACTTTTTTGGTCAGCCGCTTTCCGCTGAAAGATGAGTCGGGCGCGGTGATCGGCGCTTTGGGCATTGTGTTGTTTGACCATGCCGAAACGCACTTGCAGCCACTGATGGCTAAGTTTGATTTGCTGCAGCGTGATCTGGACGAAGCGCGCAAAGAGCTGGCCGCCAGCCGACGCCAGCCCAAGGCGGGGTTGCGCCAAGCTAAGTATTCACTGGCCAGCTTTGTCGGCACCAGCCCCGCCGCCTCTGAGGTGAAGCGCCAAGCGCGCCGCGCCGCGCAATCGGCCAGCACCGTGCTGCTGCAAGGTGAAACCGGCACCGGCAAGGAGCTGCTGGCGCACGGGATTCACGCCGCATCCAATCGTGCCGACTGCCCTTTTGTCAGCGTCAACATTGCCGCCGTGCCCGACACGCTGATGGAAGCCGAATTTTTCGGCGTCGCGCCCGGCGCTTACACGGGCGCGGATCGGCGCGGGCGCGAAGGCAAATTCAAGCTCGCTGATCGCGGCACGCTGTTTCTGGATGAGATTGGCGACATGCCTTTGGGCGTGCAGGTCAAGCTGCTGCGTGCACTGCAAGAGCGTGAGATTGAGCCGCTGGGCTCGAATCAATTGATTGGCGTGAATGTGCGCGTGATCGCCGCCACCTCGCGCGATCTGAGCACGCTGGTGCGCGAAGGCAGGTTTCGCGAAGATTTGTTTTACCGGCTCAATGTGCTGCCCATCCGCGTACCGCCGCTGCGCGAGCGCGCCAGCGACATGCCCGCCTTGGTGGAAGCGCTCACCGAAGATCTGGCCCACCAAAGCGGCCTGCCCATCCCCGATATCAGCGAAGATGCCCTGCAACTGCTCGCCCGCCTGCGCTGGCGCGGCAACATCCGCGAGCTGCGCAACCTGCTGGAGCAAGCCATCCTCGCCGCCGAAGGCAAGAGCGTCGATGCCGCGCTGATTCAAAGCCTGATGGACGCCGATGCGCTGGAGCCTGCGTTGGAGGCATCTGCTGCGAAGGCCGCTTTTCTTTCCCCCAGTGCGCTTGCACTGCCACCAACGGCGCCGGATGCCGCACCGCCCGAGCAGCTCTTGCAGCCGCTCGCCGAGCAAATCATCGCCCTAGAGCGCCGAGCCATCGCCGCCGCTTTGCAAGCCACCGGCGGTAACAAGCAAGCCGTTGCCCGAATGCTCGGGATTTCGCGGGCGACGCTGTATCAGCGGCTGGGTTAACGACAACCGAGGAACACCCAATGCTCCAACTCCGACCCAACTGCGAATGCTGCAACAAAGATCTTCCGGCTGAATCTGCAGAAGCGCGGATTTGCTCGTTTGAATGCACTTTCTGCGCGTCATGTGCGGACGGCACGCTTGCTGGGAAGTGTCCGAACTGTGGGGGTGAGCTCGTGGTGCGGCCTCGGCGGCCGGCTTCTAAGCTGGCGAAGTTTCCGGCGTCAACGCAGCGGGTTGTGAAGGAGCATGGTTGCGCTGCGGTTTTGTGAACGAATTGGCATCTAGCCGTTACAAATACTGCGCAATGCGCTATCTATTTAGTAGCAACTGATCGCCCATACCCATCTCAATCAAAGGCTGTGAAGGCGGCTGGCACTGGCGGGGGCGATTTTGGCAGCGCAGCGTATCGTCACTACAGGCCGCAGGTGCGGCCACTTTCGCGAGCAGCCGCATGAGCCCCCGCCGGTGTCAGCCGCCTTCACAGCCCTTGAACCCCTCGGAGCAGAGGCACGTCATGCGGTAGCCGAGCGACTCACGCAATGCGATTGAATTTCATACAAACGTATGAAATATAGACAATCAATGTATGAATAAAATACAATTTCCAGCCAAAAGAGCTCATTTACCCCTCAAAACCCCCTGGCACGCAACGTGCACTATTTTGGGTTGAGCGTGTCGTTTGAATAATGAAGGAGACAAAATGCTGCGTCGTTCTATGATTTCTTTGGCTACCGGTGTGGTGGCTGTGGTGTTGGCTTTGGGTGCGCAGGCGCAGTCTAAGCCGGATGTGAAAATTGCTTTGCTCACCGGCAAGACCGGGCCGCTGGAGGCGTATGCCAAGCAGACCATCGTGGGTTTCCAGATGGGCTTGGACTATGCGACCGGTGGCACCATGCAGGTGGCGGGCCGCAAGATCGTGGTTATTGAGAAGGACGATCAAGGCAAGCCCGATGTGGGCAAGTCTGCCTTGGCTGCAGCCTATGCAGATGACAAGGTGGATCTCGCGGTGGGCACGACAGGCAGCCCCGTGGCGCTGGCCATGCTGCCCGTGGCCGAGGAATACAAAAAACTCTTGCTGATTGAGCCTGCCGTGGCTGACAGCATTACCGGCGACAAATGGAATCGCTATGTCTTTCGCACGGGGCGCAACAGCAGCCAAGACGCTGCCGCGAATGCTGCCGCCTTGGATCAGGCCGGCAACGTGATCGCGTTTCTTGCGAACGACAATGCCTTTGGCCGCGATGGCGTGAAGGCTTCCAAGGAATTCATGAAGAAAGCCAAGGTGGTGCATGAAGAGTATCTCCCTGTGGGCACGACCGATTTCACCGCAGGCTTGCAGCGCATCATTGACAAGCTCAAAGATCAGCCGGGCAACAAATACATCTCAGTGGGGTGGTCTGGCAGCCCCACGCCGTTTCCAAAAATCGCCGATATGGATTTGAAGAAGCGCTTCGGGATTGATCTGGCTACAGGCGGCAATATCTTGCCCGCGATGGTGGCTTACAAAAACTTCCCCGGCATGGAAGGCGCGCTGTATTACTACTTCGGCATCCCGAAAAACAAAGCCAATGAATGGCTGGTGGCCAACCATTACAGCAAGTTCAAGCAGCCGCCAGATTTCTTCACGGCAGGCGGCATGAGCGCGGCAATGGCAGTGGTGGAGGCGCTCAAGAAAACCAATGGCGATACCAACACCGAAAAACTCATCACCGCCATGGAAGGCATGAGCTTTGAAACGCCCAAAGGCAAGATGACTTTCCGCAAGGAAGACCATCAAGCCATGCAAGACATGTTTCACTTCCGCATCAAAAACGACCCGGCTTTTGCTTGGGGCGTGCCTGAGCTGGTGCGCGTGATTCCTGCCAGCGAATTGAACATCCCGATTCGCAACAAGCGCTGACCGTTTCGGCACCGCCTCGGCATCTTGATGCCGCAGGTGTGTGCCACGGGGCGGCCGCCCCTCTTTTTGTGCCAGATCGATGAGAAACCCCCGAAACATACGGGGGCAGGTAATGTTTTGACTGTAAACAAACCAGGAGACAACTCATGACGTTTAAATTGATTCGTACTTTGGCTGCCGTGGCAGCCTTGTCCAGCGGCGTGACCCACGCCGCGGGCAACCTTCCTGCCTACAACATCGACACCGGCAAGACCACCGTGTCGGGCCTGTCCTCAGGCGGCTTCATGGCCAACCAGCTGGGCGTGGCCTACTCTTCACTGTTCAAAGGCGTAGGCGTGTTCGCAGCGGGGCCTTACATGTGCGCAGGTCTGAGCAACTACACCTCTTGCATGTACAACGCCAGCATTTCCAGCACCGCACTGGCCAATATGCAAGGCCGCATCGACACCTACAGCTCTAGTGGCGCGATTGACAACAAGGCCAACATCGCCGGACAAAAAGTCTATCTTTTCATCGGCACCAGCGACACAACGGTGGGCCCGAACCCAACGACGGCCCTGAAAACGCAATACACCAACAACGGCGTGAGCAGTGCCAATCTTGAGCATGTGGTGCGCAGCGGCGCAGCCCACACTTTCCCAACCGACTTTGACAGCACTGGCAACAACAGCTGCGGCACAGCGGCCTCGCCCTACATCAGCAATTGCAGCTACGACGGCGCGAAAGCCGTGCTGCAAAAGTTCTACGGCACGCTGAACGCCCGCAACAACGCGCCCGCCGCCAGCAACTACATCGAATTCAACCAAGCTGAATTCACCAGCAACCCCGGCATGGCCACCAACGGCTGGCTGTATGTGCCCGCCAGTTGCACCAGCGGCACGCAATGCAAACTCCATGTGGCCTTGCATGGCTGCCAGCAAAGCACAGACAAGATTGGCGACAAATACGTCAAAAACACCGGCTATTCCCGTTGGGCCGACACCAACAACATCATCGTGCTGTTTCCCCAGACCAAGGTAGACAACACCAGCCGCAGCACCTCAGCCAGCGGCTCGTTGGCCAACCCCAATGCCTGCTGGGACTGGATCGGCTGGTATGGCACCAACTTCGCGCAAAAGTCTGGCACCCAAATGGCTGCCATCAAAGCCATGGTGGATCGCATCTCATCGGGCACTGGCTCGGGCGGTGGCACGACCGCCTTACCCGCTCCAACCGCCGTGGCGACTTCCAACGCCACCACCAACAGCGTGCGTATCAGCTGGAATGCCGTAAGCGGCGCGGCTAGCTATAACGTCTACCGCAACAACAACAAGACCAATGCGCTGCCCGTGAGCGCTACTAATTACACAGACTCCGGCTTGGCTGCCGGCACACAATACAGCTGGACCGTGCGCGCCGCCGATGCCGACGGCGTGGAGGGCGCTACTTCTGCTGCTGCAACGGGCTCAACCACCGGCACCCCGCCGCCCACCGCCACCTGCACCACGGCCAACAACTATGCCCACACCACAGCGGGGCGCGCGACCCAATTGGGGGGCTATACCTACGCAAATGGGTCAAACCAGAACATGGGGCTTTGGAATATTTATACGGTCACAACACTTAAGATGACGGGTGCCAATTACTACGTCATTGGCACCTGTCCTTGAGTCGACGGGACGCAAACATAAAAGGGAGACCATGAGCCTGCTTGCTACTCGGGATCTGACTGTCCGATTTGGTGGCCATGTGGCGGTCAATGCCGTGTCTTGCGCCTTTGAGCCGGGCACGCTGACGGCCATCGTTGGGCCGAACGGCGCAGGTAAAACGACCTATTTCAATTTGATCTCTGGCCAGCTCAAAGCCAGCAGCGGCCAAGTGTATTTGGGTGGCAAGGAGCTCTCGGGCATGAGCGCCTCAAAGCGCACGCGGGCGGGCCTGGGGCGCGCCTTTCAGCTCACCAATTTGTTTCCCACGCTCTCCGTGGCCGAAAACGTGCGCCTCGCGGTGCAGGCCACGCTGCCTGGCCGTCATCGGCGCGGCTTGAACCTCTGGAGCATCTGGAGCGACCATCGCGGCCTGCTGGAGCGCACTCAGCAGATTCTGGAATCGGTATCGCTCGCGCATTTGTCGGGCAAAGCAGCGGCGAGCCTGCCGCATGGCGATCAGCGCAAGCTCGAAGTGGCGCTGCTGATGGCGCTCGATCCGCAGGTGTATATGTTTGACGAGCCCACCGCCGGCATGAGCCACGACGAAGCGCCCGTGATCTTGAATCTGATCCGCCAGCTCAAAAGCGACCGCAGCAAAACCATTCTTTTGGTGGAGCACAAAATGGATGTGGTGCGCGAGCTGGCCGACCGCATCATCGTGCTGCACAACGGCAGCTTGGTGGCCGATGGCGAGCCGGCGCAAGTGATTGCTTCGCCAGTCGTTCAAGAGGCATATCTTGGCGTGAGCAGCGCCAAAGCCGCAGAGGGAGAAGCAGCATGAGCGAGCCTCTTTTGCAGCTCTCAGGTGTGCACACGCACATCGGCGCGTATCACATCTTGCATGGCGTGGACTTTGCCGTGCCGCGCGGGCAGCTCACCATGCTGCTGGGCCGCAATGGCGCAGGCAAGAGCACCACGCTGCGCACCATCATGGGCTTGTGGAAAGCCTCCAAAGGCAGTGTGCGTTTCAAGGGCCAAGACATCAGCGCTTGGGACACGCCGCGCATCGCCAGCTCAGGCGTGGCGTATGTGCCCGAGGCGATGGGGATTTTTTCAGACCTCACCGTGAAAGAAAACATGCTGCTGGCCGCCCGCCAAGCCAGCCGCGCCGCGCAGATGGATGAAGCTCGCCTGCAATGGATCTTCAAGCTGTTTCCCGCGGTAGAAAAGTTTTGGAATCATCCCGCAGGCAAGCTCTCTGGCGGGCAAAAGCAAATGCTGGCCATTGCCAGGGCCATGGTGGAGCCGCGCGAAATGCTGATCATCGACGAGCCAAGCAAGGGCCTGGCGCCCGCCATCATCAACAACATGATCGACGCCTTCTCTGAGCTCAAGGCCAGCGGCGTCACGCTCTTGGTGGTGGAGCAAAACTTCCATTTCGCCAAGCGCTTGGGCGATAGCGTGGCCGTGATGGACAACGGTGGGGTTGTTCACACCGGCAGCATGCAAGAGCTGGCGCAAGACGAAGCCTTGCAAAACCGACTGCTGGGGTTGGCGCTATGAACAAGCAAGCATTCGATTGGCGGCCCTTGGCCCTCGTGCCCGCTTTGATGCTGCTGGCTTTTCCGCTGGTCGGCTCGGGCTCCACCTGGCTCACGCTCACGGTGGCGGGCCTGGCCATGGGCCTGATCATTTTCGTGATCGCTTCGGGCCTGACCTTGGTGTTTGGCTTGATGGACGTGCTGAACTTCGGGCATGGCTTGTTCATTGCCCTGGGCGCATTCGTGGGCACCAGCGTGCTCGCCGCCATGGGCGACTGGACGGGCTCCGCCTTGCTTTGGCACAACCTCACAGCGGTGTTTTCTGCCATGGCGGTGGCGATGGCCGTGGCCGCTGCGGTGGGCTTGGCTTTTGAGCGCTTCATCGTGCGCCCCGTGTATGGCCAGCATCTGAAGCAAATCCTTATCACCATGGGCGGCATGATCATCGGCGAAGAGTTGATCAAGGTCGTTTGGGGGCCGCTGCAAATTGCCATGCCCATGCCCGAAGCCATGCGCGGCGGCGTGTTGATGGGCGAGGCCTCGGTCGAGAAATATCGATTGATTGCCGTGGTGGTGGGATTGGCCGTGTTTGCGCTGCAAATTTGGGTTTTGTCGCGCACCAAGATCGGCCTGCTGATTCGCGCGGGTGTGCAAGACCGCGAGATGGTGGAGTCGCTGGGCTATCAGATCAAGCGCCTCTTTATTGGCGTGTTTGTGGCGGGCAGCGCCTTGGCGGGCTTGGGTGGCGTGATGTGGGGCTTGTATCAGCAAAGCGTGACGCCGCAAATGGGCGCGCAGGTCAACGTGTTGATCTTCATCGTGATCATCATTGGCGGCTTGGGCTCCACGGGGGGCGCTTTGATCGGCGCACTGCTGGTGGGCTTGATGGCCAATTACACCGGCTATCTCGCGCCCAAGGTCGCGCTGTTTTCCAACATCGCGCTGATGGTAGCGGTCTTGCTCTGGCGGCCGCAGGGCGTGTATCCAGTGGCCAACCGATAAGGAGCTGCGCATGATCTCTCGCTTGTTCTCTCAAGATCTGCCGCGCAGCCGCGCTCTGGGCGCGCTGCTGCTGGTATTGGTGGTGGGCTTGGTGTTTGCGCCGTTTTTGTTTCCGGGCGTCAAGGCGCTGTCGGTGGCGGCCAAGATTTTGGTGTTCATCATTTTGGTGGCCAGCTTTGATTTGCTGCTGGGCTACACCGGCATCGTGAGCTTTGCGCACACGATGTTTTTTGGCATCGGGGCCTATGGCGTGGCCATTTCCAGCACCGTGCTCGGGCCCACTTGGGGCTCGCTGGGCGTGGGCGTGGTGGCGGCGCTCGCGCTGTCTTTGCTGCTGTCGCTCATGATCGGGCTGTTTTCGCTGCGCGTGCGGGCGATCTTTTTTGCCATGATCACACTGGCTGTGGCTGCCGCTTTCCAAACGCTGGCTTCCCAGCTTTCGGATATCACCGGCGGCGAGGATGGCTTGAGTTTCAAGCTGCCTGCAGCCTTGATGCCATCCACCCAATGGCTGGAATCGCCCTTGCTAGGCGTGAGCGTCGATGGCCGCTTGCTGACCTACTATTTGCTGCTGCTGGCCTGCGCGCTGCTGTTTCTGGCACTGCTGCGCATCGTCAATTCCCCTTTTGGCCGCGTTTTGCAAGCCGTGCGCGACAACGAGTTTCGCGCCGAGGCCATTGGCTATCGCGTGGTGGTGTATCGCACGATTTCCAGCGTGCTCTCTGCGCTGTTTGCTTGTCTTGCGGGCTGCATGCTGGCGCTTTGGCTGCGCTACAACGGGCCCGACACTTCGCTCTCGTTTGAGATCATGATGGATGTGCTGCTCATTGTGGTGATTGGCGGCATGGGCACGATGTATGGCGCGATCATTGGCGCGGTGGTGTTTGTGGTGGCGCAGGGCTATTTGCAAGCTTTGCTCAAATTTGGCAGCGAGGCCACGAGCGCGCTGCCTGTGTTGTCTGCGCTGCTCTCGCCCGATCGCTGGCTGCTCTGGCTGGGCCTGCTGTTTGTACTCTCGGTGTATTACTTCCCCACCGGCGTTGTGGGGCGGCTTCGTGCCGTTCAATCCAGGGATTCATTCAAATAACTGGAGACGATCATGGTGTTATGGAGATTTTTGGGTCGCTGCGCTATGGCAGCCTTGGTATGCGCAGGGCCGGTTGCCCATGCGCAAGAGGTTGTGGTCGGGCAGGTTGCGCCTTTGTCGGGCGTGTTGGCCAGCACGGGCGCGCAAATGGTGTTGGGTGGAAAAATCTACTTCGATCACATCAACAGCAAGGGCGGTGTGCATGGTGCGAAGATCAAGCAGCTCGTGGTGGACGACGCCTACAAGGTGGACGAAACCGTACGCCTTACGCGCGAGATGCTGGCTCGCCCCGATGTGGTGGCTCTGTATGGTTTTGCGGGTACTGCCAATGTGGGCAAGCTGCTGACCGATGGCATTCTGGAGGAGGGCGGCGCGCCACTGGTAGCCCCTTATACCGGCGGCGAGCCGTTGCGCAGCCCCTTCAACCCTTGGATCTTCCATTTGCGGGCAGGCTATGCCGACGAGACGGAGCACATGGTGCAGCAGGTCACCACCTTGGGCATGAAGCGCGTTGCTGTGATGTACCAGGATGATGGCTTTGGCAAAGCGGGGTTGGCAGGCGTGGAGAAAGCGCTGGCCAAGCGCAACCTCACACTGGCTGTGGCTGCAGGCTATGAGCGCAACACCGATCAGGTTGATGCTGCGGTACAAAAGATCAAAGCCTCCGACGCGCAGGCCATCATCATGATTTCGATCAACAAGCCTACGGCGGCCTTCATCAAGCGCTACCGTGAAGCGGGGGGCGGCGCTCAGCTGTACAACATTTCGGTGGTGGATCCCGCTGAACTGGTCAAGCTGGCGGGCCTAAAAAATGCCCACGGTCTGGGCATCAGCCAAGTGGTCCCCTACCCTTACACGCCCAACCTGCCGGTGATCCGCGAATACCAGACCCTGCTGAAGAAATACGCCCCCACCCAACACATCAACTACACCAGTTTTGAGCAATTTCTGGGAGCCAAAGTGTTGGTAGAGGCCTTGAACCGCGCCGGCCCCAAGCCCACGCGCGCCAAGGTCGCCAGGGCGTTAGAGAGCATGGGCGCCTATGACCTGGGCGGCATCACGGTCAATTACTCTGCTGAAAACCGTGTCGGCTCGCGCTACGTCGAGGTTACGGTGATCGGCAGCTCGGGCAAGCTGCTCAAATAAGCCATAGCGCCCACGCCCAAAATAGAGCAACAGGGGAAGAGATGTCGTTCCAATCGAGTTACTTGCGCTGTCTTGGACGCGAAATGCATTTCATGGATTGGGGCGCTCCCGATGCGCCCGTGGTCGTCGCTTGGCATGGCCTGGCGCGCACCGGGCGCGACATGGATTTGCTGGCGCAGCATCTGGTCGCCCAAGGCTACCGCGTGATCTGCCCGGACACGATTGGCCGAGGCCTGAGCCAATGGAGCCCGCTGCCCGATGAGGAATACCAGCTTTCGTTTTATGCACAGTTGGCCAAAAGCCTGCTCGATCAGTTGGGCATTGATTCCGTGCAATGGATCGGCACGTCCATGGGCGGCGCGATTGGCACGGTCGCCGCTGCCACGTTGCTGCAAGGCCGCATCACGAGCCTGGTGCTCAACGACAACGCGCCCGAGCTCGCGCAAGCGGCCATTGAGCGCATCCGCGCCTATGCGGGCAAGCCGCCGGCTTTTGACACACTGCTGGAGTTGGAGGCGTTTTTCCGCGCGGTGTATGAGCCCTATGGCTGGCTGAGTGATCGCGAATGGCGCCAGCTCACCGAAACCTCCGCACGCCGCCTGCCCAGCGGCCAGGTCACGCCGCACTATGACCCCGCGATGGTGCAGCAGTTTGTGGTTCACCCGAATGACTATCTGATTTGGCCGCATTACGACGCTTTAAGCATTCCCGTGCTCTGCCTGCGCGGCGAGCGCTCCGATCTGGTCAGCCGCGAAGTGGTCGCGGCCATGCGCACGCGTGGGCCGGGGCGGCTGGGCTTGTTAGAAGTCATCGAAGTGCCGGGCTGCGGGCATGCGCCTGCGCTGAATGTGGCGGCGCACTTTGATCCGATTTCACGGTTTTTGGCGGCTGCGTCGCAACGCTTAGCTAAACCTCTGGTGGCTAAGGCTGCTTAAGGCTAGAGATGAGCCATGGCTGCGAAGGCGGCTGGCTTCGGTGGGGGCTCATGCGGCTGCTCGCGAAAGTGGCCGCACTTGCGGCCTGAATTTGACAATACGCTGCGCAGGCAAAACAAGCCCCCACCAAAGCCAGCCGCCTTCGCAGCCATGGCTTATCTGGGGTGAGTATTTGAAGCTTTTTTGGCACCTGGCCCATATGAATACTGCGCAGCGTGCTATTAAAAGTGTAGTGAATGTGGGTCCGTTTAGTCGAGCTAGATGGCCTGCCTGAAGGCTCAGCCGCCCACGTCGACAAGGGCTTGGCATTCTCGGTGTCTGCGCCATAATGAGTGCAAAGAAAAGTCAATGATCTCAATCGAGTCTTCGCAGATTTCTCAGCCGTGTTATCCCGTAACTGGCCGCGTTGTCCGGCAAATATGCGGGATACATACGAGTTTTTGCGCTTAGCCAGTAAGCGTCCGGTCAACCCATCTTGATCGTCAGCCAGCAGGCGATGACACTGGTGGTTTTCACCGGAGATATGAATCATGGGTAGTCACAAAGCATTCGATGCCAATCGCATTGCACAATCACTGGCCATTCTTGATGCAT
>JANMHJ010000075.1:0-15882 GCA_031375105.1 Variovorax sp. | reverse complement strand
CGGCCATTGGCTGTGAGGCCAGTGACGTTCACATCGCGCTGGGCAATCGTCGCGCTCAAGGCGTTCGTGCCGGTGAGGTTGTAGTTTGACAGCAGCGTGCCTTCGCCCGCGGTCAGCGCACCGCCCGCCATCACATTGCGCAAGCCTGCATTGGCGCTGGAGAATGTGCCCGTGCTGCCGCTGTAGCCTAAGCTTTCGTTGCTGACCACGTTGTTAACCACCGCCGCGCCAGTGTTTACCGATGCGACCGTTGTACCGTCGTATTGGCGGCCGTTAGCAGTCAGGCCTGTCACCGTCACATCGCGTTTCGTGATCTCAAGAGTGATATCACCTGAGAAGTCGTAGCCAAGCTGAGTGCTCCACACGCCAACGCTGTAGTTGCCCACGTTTTTGGCCGCCACTGAGCTGGTGGCGTTGACTTGCGGATCTAACGGCGTTCTGTCGGAAGTGACCGTCGGCGGGGTTGCGCCGAGCACGGTCGTGGTGCCGTCGTACACGCGAGTATTGCTGGAGGCATCAATCGAGCCCGATTCCATGAAGGTGCGCAGCAGAGGGCGGGTGTTGCCTTCGTAGATGCGCCAGATGGAATCGCCGGGAGCGCCGGTGATATTGAAGCCGCTGTAGCTAGCGGCGTTGTTGAAGTTGCCGGTGAGTTCAACAGCAGAATTCGTGCTGAGCGAGCCTCCGCCCAAGGCACTGCTTGCACCAGAGCTCGTCGCATCCCAATACGCTCGCGCCAAATTCCCGCCTTCAGCGCTGCCAATCAGCGCACCCACGTCGTAGTTGCCAGAGACGCGTGCTGTCGAATAAGCTTCAGTGACGCTTGAGCCGCCATAGCTATTGCCCACCACGCCGCCAACATTGCCTGTGCCGCTCACACCTGAGGGTGTCTCACCGCCCGGGCCTGCGCCAGTGGTATAGACATTGCTCATATTAGAGCCAGTGGCAGAGCCCACCAAGCCGCCCACGTTGTATTGGCCTTGCACTGTGCTGAAACTGAAGGCTTCGTTGATCAAACTGCTTTGCAAAAAGCCCACCAAGCCGCCAGTGTTGGTGCTGCCTTCTGATTCCGTACGGAAATCGATATTGCTCACTTGTCCGGTGCTGTAGCTACGGGTCAATGAGCTGCTGTTGGTGATTTGGCCTGCCAAGCCGCCGATGTTGGTGGAGGAAACGGGCGTGTAGGACTCAGACCAAAAACCGCCATCTTCCCCATCTTGAATCCACTCCTGGCTGTATCGCGTCTGTAGATTCGCGCCACGCACCACTGCATTGTTCACGCGCACATTTGTGATGGTGGCGAAATCAGCTGAGCCCACCAAAGCGCCCACATTGCTGCCGCCGGTGATGTTGGCATTGTTGATGGACACGTTTTGAATCGTGCCGGGTGCCAATGCGAGCGTCAACACGGGCGCATCGTTCAGCGAAGCAATGCGGGTGTCAACAAAAGAAGCGCCCGACACCGCACCAAACAAGCCCACATTGGTCTCGGTGGGGCGATTGATCGTTAAGCCACTGATCGAATAGCCTTTGCCATCAAATGTGCCGGTGAATGGGCCGCTAAAGACACCGGGGCCATCGAAACTGGCGAGGGAGCTGATGCACGGGCCTTGGCAATCGTTGCCGCCTCTAAGCGAGCCAATCGGGCGGAAGCCTTCAGGGCTGGAGGGGCCGTCGTCTCCTATGATCACCACACTGCGCGGTTGCATTTGCATGGAGCTGGTGCCGTTCCAAAACTGCGTGCCGCTGGCATCAATGTTGCCGCCCAGCACAACGTTTTGATCCAGCATCAGATTGCTGGCCACGCCTTGCAAGCCATACACATCTTTGATCACATAAGGTGTGGCCGCTGAGCCATCGCCTGATTGCGCGCGGATGAAATTGGCGCTTTCAGAGTTGAAGCGGAAATCTTTGGCTTCAAAATCGGGCAACACACCCGCTTTTGTGCCTGAAGCTGCGCTGCCAGGCATATCAGCGCCAATTTGCCGCCAAGTGCCGTTGTTTAAAGAAAACACGCCGCCCGCGCTCACCTTGCCTTGGGCTTGAATCTCGGGCTGCGTGCCCGTTGAGCCTTCTATGCCATATGCACCATTCGACACAACACCTGCTTTGCCACCAGAGCCACCATAGCCATAAGAGGACGCGTATCCAGGATTGCCCACGCTGATGCTGATGGCATCATCGGCGCGAATATTGCCATTGATGGCCAAGCGGCCTGCATTGCCAGCATTGCCAGCGTTGCCGCCATTGCCGCCTGGGGTGACGAATTCGTTATTCTTACTTCGCGCACCATTGCCACCATTGCCGCCGCTGCCAGAGCCTGAGCCATCGCCTGTGCTGATATCGATTCTGCCCGTGGCGCCGTCTTCCCAATCGGGGATATTTCGCGCCGTTAAGCTGCCGGTGGGGTTGATGGTGATGTTGCCGCCGTTGCCGCCATGGCCACCGTTGCCGCCTGCGCCGCCGCCTGTGCTGCCGCCGCCGTTGACACCCGTGCCGCCAGAGCCAGCGCTGTTGCTGCCATCGGTTTGCAGATCAATCGTGCCATGCGCCAAGATGGCTGCGCTCACGGTGATGCTACCGCCCTGGCCTGCATTGCCGCCATTGCCACCTTGGACACCCAGAGCGGTGCCACCGCGTTGACCGTTTCCGCCTGGGCCGCCATAAGAGGTTTGCAAGCGAACGCCGCCATAAACAGCACTCAACTCCTCCTCTGCATCGGCCATACGCCCCGCCGTGATCGGCGCGTTGACGGTGATGTCGCCACTGTTGCCGCCATGGCCGCCCGAACTGGCGAAGCCACCGCCATAGCTGCCAAAGCCGCCGCCATAGCCACCGCTGCCAGATTGCACGCTGACGCCGCCCAACCCAAATGAGCTGCCGTCAAGCTGCACATTGCCGCCCGCGCCGCCTTGGCCGCCCACGCCGCCGATGCTGGAGCTTTTGCTAAAACCGCTGGCGCCACCTGTGCCGCCTGAGCCGGCACGGATACTGAGGCTATCGCCTTTGTATAAGCCAAGGGCATTGAGGCTGCCTGTAGCCGCCACGCTCACATTCCCGCCCGCGCCACCCGCGCCGCCCATACCACCTTGGCCGTATCGTGCGGTTTCATTGTTGTAACTGCTGAAGCCGCCGCGTCCACCCCCGCCGCCTTGGCTGGCATTGAGCTCAATAGTCTGCCCGGTGATGGCCGCTGCCACCGTGATGTTTCCTGCGTTGCCGCCCGAGCCACCCGCGGTGGCTTCTAAAATATTGGAGGCACCAAAATTACTGGTGCCATTCGTGCCTTGGCTGCCTTGGCCGCCCGAGCCGCTGGTCACGATGACTGCGCCGCTCACAGCCTGCACGCTGCCATTGATCTGCACATGCCCGCCTTGCCCGCCGTTGCCGCTCAGCCCAAAGCTGGCATTGCCGCCATAGCTGGCATATCCGCCATCTCCGCCTTGGCTGCCCTTGCCTGCGCGAATCGTCACGGCTTCAGGGCCATCAGAAGATTGCAGCGCTTTCACGCTGCCCGTGGCGTCGACGGTCACATTCCCTCCTGTGCCGCCAGCTCCGCCATTACCGCCTGCCGCGAGATAGCCTTGGCCGCCCGAGCCTGCGTTGCTGGGTTCATAGCTGCTTGCATCCAGCAAAACGTTTCTGCCCGTGCTCTCCACAGCAGCGCTGATGGTGATGCTGCCCGCAGCACCGGCTGCACCGCCGTTGCCGCCACTGGTGATGATATTTTGGTCTAAATAAAACTTACCACTCCCGCCGCCGCCGCCGCCCATGCCGCCAGTGCGCATGATGATGGTATCGGCCGCTGTGATGGAGGCATTCACATTGATCGAACCACCATTGCCGCCCGCGCCGCCATTGCCGCCTGGGCCCGATGCGCCGCCATAGCTGCCGTAGCCGCCGCGGCCGCCATAACCCGTTTGCAGGTTCACTGAGCCTGCAGCGACGATGGAATTATTCACGGTGATATTGCCGCCATGGCCGCCGATATCGCCGGCTGCGCCATCGTAGCCCACGCTATACGGAACAGACGCGCCAGAGCCGGTGCTCAAGCGAATCTGCGGCGAATCTACATCGCCAATGGCCGTGGTGGTCAAGCCTGCCAAGCCATCGACTGTGCCGACGGTGATGTTGCCGCCGTTAGGGTTGGGAGCTTCTTCGATGCTGAGGCTGAGAGCAGCGAAGGGACTGAAGCTTTGCTCGTTGCTGTTGCTACTGATGCCTGAGCTGGTGCGAATCTCGATATTGCCATTCTTGCTTGCGCCAGCGACGGTGATGTTGCCTTGGTTTTGCAAAAAGATGCCGCCAGAGCCGGTGTTGCTCAGGCGGGCTTGGCCCACGGCAGTGAAGAGGGCGGTGGCGGGGTTGTTGACCTCAACGAATTCCTCGTATTCCTCATCGTAGTAAGAGTATTGCTCAGAGGAAAATCTGCTTGCGCCAATGCCTGTGACAGCATCCACCGTGAGCAGATCCGCAATGATCTGCGGGCCGCTGGTGTCGCCTTGCTTAGCGTTTAGGTTGCCTGTGGTGGTGATGGAGACGCGTCCTGTGCCTGTTGCGCCGGCTTGTTTGCTGGCATCCAAGCGGCTGCCTGGATCCAAGTTGATTGAGCCGCCCTGTGCACGCAGCTGAATCACGCCGCCTACATTGGCCACCGATTGCGCGGCGATCAAGCCTCGGTTGTTGATGATGTCTATGAATTGGCTGTTGGTTGTGGAGAATGCATCGATGCCCACCTTGCCTCCATGGGCTGTGATTCGCGCAGAACCATTGTTTAGCGCATTGGCATTGCTGCCCCCCGCTGTGATGCTGGCGTCGGTCAGCTTGCCTGCTGAGTCAATGCTCAGGCTGGCCGCGCTACCTGCGCCTAAAAAGACGAAACCATTGGGCGCATTCAGGGAGGCGGTGCCTTCGCCAACATTCAAAACAGATTGACCGAGCAAAACGATGTAGCCGCCCGAGGAGGCGGTGAGGGTGCCGTCGTTACGGATGCCTGCGCCCTGGCCGCCGCTGAAATTAAACGTGCCGGCGTTGAAATCCGTATCCGTGATATTCATCGTGGAGGCCACCAAGCCGCCGACGTTGACCTGAGCGCCGCTGCCAAACAAAATGCCGTTGGGGTTGATGAGGAAGACTTGGCCATTGGCCGTCAAATTGCCGTAGATGTTGGACGAACCTGTTCCAACCACGCGATTGAGCAAAATGCTTTGCACGCCTGGTTGCGTGATGTTGACGGAAGCGCCTGAGCCGATGCCAAAACTGTTCCAGTTGATGATGGCGCGCGGGGTGCTTTGGTTGATTGTCATGTTGCTCGCAGTCGGCGTAGCAATCACGACTGTGCCAGATTGCACGCTACCTCCGCTGGGCAATTCTGGAGCGACGGCCATCGCAAGAGATGCACTCAATATATTCAGCGCAAAAGCCCCCGCTGCCAGCGCGGCAGCGCCGCTCAGGCTGGCCCACGCGCCACGCGCTTTGCTGCTTTTGCTGGCCTTGCCTTTGGCAGCGGCAAATTCGGGCACGGCGATGAAGGCTTGAGCGGCATCGCTCCAGAGGGTGCGGTAAATGTGGTTCATGGTGAGATCCTGATCCTGAAATATTAATGACTAAACACTATGATTTTGATAGCTAACTGCGCAGTATTTATAACGGCAAAGTGCTGTTTTCTCTTAAAAAGCGATACTGGCTTGCAACCAGATGCGGCTGCGGCTGTCTTTGTCTGATGTGGCCGCTTCATTGCCCAAGCGTGTGGCCAATTGGGCTTTGACGCGCAGATTCTTGGCATCGCTCCATTGCACGCCGATGCCCGCGCCGGCTAGGCTGCGCTTGTTGCTTTGGCCGGGTGCGAGTGCGCCCGCCCAGAGGGTGTGGTTGGTGGTGGTTTGGGCGGCATCCAAGAATGCGCTGGCTTGCCAGTTGGCGTTGAAGGCGCGGCGCAGCTCCAGATTGAGCAGCTGACCACGATCACCGGGGGCTTCGCTGGTGGCATAGGCGCGCACACCGCCTGGCCCGCCCACGCTCATTTTCTCTACGGAGCTGAGGTTTTTGCTGGGAATTTGGGCGCTGAAGCTGATCTGCAATTCGGTGCTGGGGCTGAGGGCTTGCACGCGCTGCACGCCGAGGTTGATTTTGCTGTAGCTGCCGGCGGTGCGTGCCGTGGAGAGATCGCCAGCGATGTGCGCCGCATCCAGGGCGAGCTTGCCCGAGCCATAGGCCAGAGAGTAGCCGGTGGTGCCGGAGCCGTCGCGGATATCGCCGGAGAGGCTCATCATCCATAGCTTGTTGGTTTTGTCGGAGACATCCAGCAGGCTGTCGAGGCGATCTTGCGAGGTTTTGCGGTCGTAGGTGAGGCCAAAGCGCATGTTTTGCTTGGGGCTGCGAATGATCGGGTAGCTGGCGGAGAGGCCGCTGCTGTTGGCTTTGCCATTGGCATCGAGAGCGGCAAATTTGCCGCTGAGCTCATAGCGCAGGGTGGAGAAATTGATGCCGACATTCAGGCCACTGCCGCCGATGGGCAGCTGATAGGCCACGCGCGCGTAGCTCAGGCCTTCGCCGCTGGTAGAGCCGCGCAGATTGAGCACATCGCCCAAGCCAGCGATGTTGTTGATGCCTAAGCCCACGGAGAGGCGACTTCGGCCCGTGAAAGCGCCGCCGTAATTGTCTACTTCGGCGCTGCCGTAGATTTTGGTGCCAGGGTTGACGACGACACCCAGATCGGCGGTGCCCACTTGAGCGCCGGGAAAGATCGCGGCACTGGGCTGAATGCCGGGCAGATCTTGCAGCAAGAGCATCTGGCGCTGCAAAGTGGCTTCATTGATGACTTGGCCGCCTGAGAGCGGCGCGAGCACGGATTCGATCACGCTGCTGCGCACGCCGGAGGTGTTGGTCAGGAGCGTGGTGCCGTGCTTGCCTTCGACGATGGCTACCAAGATTTTGCCGTCTTTGATGTCTTGCGGGGGCAGGTAGGCGCGAGCAAATACATAGCCTTTGCTGCGGTAAAAGGTGGTGATGTTGCCCAGCAAGATGT
Source organism: Variovorax sp. (assembly GCA_031375105.1). Taxonomy (GTDB): domain Bacteria; phylum Pseudomonadota; class Gammaproteobacteria; order Burkholderiales; family Burkholderiaceae_C; genus JANMDU01. Next base: position 8,855 of record JANMHJ010000075.1, on the reverse strand, counting down.
TGATTTGACTCAAGGTTTGGCTTTTGCCCAGGCCGTCTTTGATGAGGGCATCTAGCTCGGCGGCGCTGAAGAGGGTGTTGCCGGTGTAGCTGAAGGCGGTGGGGGTGATGGGCACAGTGGAATTGGCACCGGGCGCTGCCTGAGGCGTTTGCACGCTGATGGGCGCAGCGGCAGGCGCGGGGCGAATGGGCGCGGTGGGCTGCACCTCGCGCTGGGTTTGGCCGGCATCGGGGCGCACTTGGGCGAGGGCGGAGGCTGCTGCGCAGACCATCAGGCTGGCGATGGAAAGCTTTGAAAGACGAGATGGGAACGCGGTCAAATGCACGGTAACTCCTGGCAAAAGTGTTTTTTAGGGTGTCATTTCAAGATGAAACTATGATGTAGTGTAAGCGGATGCAGCGCTTGAAGCGCTCATACTGATGGATGAATGAGGGCCAGCGCATTTCAAAGTCTTCGCAGTAAAGACGGATGTAAATTAAGACGAACTTGCTTGTCTTTTCTTGCAAACCAAAGCGTTCAAATGGCCTTCGATTTGCTTCATAAGTAGTTCTTTTAGCTTAAATAGTAAAAACGCAGCCAGTTGGTGGCGCGAATGCTACACACGCTTTGCAGAGCTTGCTTTGAGATACTTTTACCAGGGTATTCGCATTATTTTTGTAAGGCTTTGCCATGGAGCTGTGTCTCTTAGCATTAAAAATTCTGGGGTGATGATGGGAGGCGGATACAACTGAGCGCCTGCGCTGCGATGCTCTGAATGGCTTGGCTTTGAGAATACTTTGCATAATGGCCCGCAAAGCGCTGCGCTGCTGCTGCATAGCTGGGCTGCGCCATCACATCATGCAGCGCCTGCGCTATCGCAGCTGCCGTGGCGGGCTGGGGCAGCAAGCCCGCGCCTAATTTCACCACCTGCTGCGCATAGAGCATGGCTTCAAAATGTTGTAGGTGCATCACCATGGGTTTGCCAGCGAGCAAGCTAGCATGCACCAAGCCTGCACTGCCATAGTTGAGCACGGCATCACATTGCTGCAGGCCTTCATCTAAACGCAACACCTGTGCGCTGATCCATACATTGGGTGCTTGCCAAGCGGCCAGCAATGCAGGGCTGGCATCACGAAAGCTGATGCAGAAACTCAAATTCGAGCCATGAACGGCCTGGCGCAGTTGATCCAGATTAGGAAGCCCGGCGTTTAGGTAGGCAAATACTTTGCCTGGCCGCTCTGCACTTTCGGCAGGCCACTGGGGCGACTGCCCTACATCTGTGACGAAAAAGCCGCCGCAATATTGCACGGCTTGGCGGGGCGCAAAAGTATCCAGCTCAGGAAAGGTCATGAGATAGGTTGGCTCAGCTTTGAAGATGTCATACACGCTGGCCACTTGGACTTTGTCAAAGACAGCATTCACGGTGCGGATGACTTGATCGTCATAGGTGTGATCGCGCACGCCGCCGCGCCAAGCAGGCGAGGGATGCTGGTCTGCAGGCAACTCAAACGGCAAAGCCATCAGCACGCTGGGAATGCTTTGCTGGCGAGCGCAGAGCAGCGAGAGCGGCGAGTAGGAGGCCACCAGCAGATCGGGTTGGCAGGCTTTGAAAATACCTGCCCATGCTGCGGCCATACCGGAGAGATGTTGCTCGGATGTGAAGCCGAAAATGGCCAAAATATCGGCCATAGATTGCGGCTGAGGCCCATCGGCTGGGAAGAATTGATCGGGATGAAACGGCGCTTGCAACACCATAAACCCCTCTTTTTGCAGCATCGCGCCCGCGCCGCGCACATCGCGCAAGGCAAAAATCACCGTGTGGCCTTGCGCTTTGAAGGCTCTGGCCAGTGGTAGCAAAGGCAACACATGCCCAAAGCCATGGCCGATTTCCCAAGACATGAGGATGGTGGCGGATTTGCTCATCCTTGGAATCAACCCTTTGCCACAGGCAAATCAGCTCGGTGGCTCCATTCGCTCCAGCTGCCTGCAAAGAGCTGGCTGGGCGGGTAGCCTGCGATTTGCATGGCCAGCACGTTGGGCACGGCGCTCACGCCAGAGCCGCAGTGGTGAATCACTTTTGAAGCATCTCTGCCGCCCAGAAGGGTGTCGAATTCGGCTTTGAGCTGGGCGGGGGATTTGAACAAGCCTTCGCTGTTGAGGTTCATGGAAAACGGGCGATTGAGTGCGCCGGGGATGTGGCCTGCAATCGGGTCAAGTGGCTCAACTTCGCCACGAAAGCGCGGCGCGGCGCGGGCGTCGATGATGGCGTGTGTGCCCGTCTTGGCGGCATCTGCTACTGAATCAATAGCGCTCAGCGCACGGTTTATAACGGCCAGAGGGTAATTTTGCTTAGGAAAATCAGCTTTGAATACGTTTGCACCTGATTCAGTCGCGCCGCCTGCTGCGACCCATGCTTGCAACCCGCCATCGAGCACAGCCGCGCGCTGATGCCCGATCCATTGCAGCATCCACCAAGCGCGGCCACAGTAGTTGCAGCCGTTGCGGTCATAGACGATCACCTGCGTTTCTGGTGTGATACCCATCGCGCCCACCCAAGCGGCAAACTTCTCGCGAGAGGGCAGTGGGTGGCGGCCACCGCTGGCCTTGTCGGTGGCATCGGATTTGTCGCTCAAATCCAGATCCAAATCGATGAAAACTGCGCCTGCGATGTGTTGCTGCTCGAAAGCAGCGCGGGCTAAAGGCGGGTTCATCAGATCGCCGCTGCAATCCCAGATCACAAGGTTTTTAGTATCAAATGAGCCGTTACCCGTTATATATTCTTGTAAGTTTGCTACTGAAATGATAGTAGAGTAAGTCATGAATCAATGCTCCTCGGGCGGTGTGTTGGGGATGGCGCGGTTGCGCAAAATGGTCGCGGCGATGCCGCTGGCTAGGATCACGGCCATGCCTGCCCATGCGATCAGGGGCAGCTTGTCGCCAAAGACGATCACGCCAAGCACGGCAGCAAACACGATTCCGCTGTATTGCAAATTAGCGACCAGCATGGTTGCGCCGCTGGCGTAAGCGCGGGTCATGCAAAGCTGGCCCGCTGAGGCGAGCACGCCGATGGGCAAAATCCACAGCGCATGCTTGGCGCTCCAAGGCGAAAACCCAGTAAACAGGCAGCCCAACAAGCCAAACACAGCCGCCGCCACCGCAAAATAAAACACCACGCGCGCCTCGGGCTCGCCCGCTCGCGAAAGCGCCGTCACCTGCAAATACGCCAGCGCTGCCGTCATGCCGCTCATCATGCCGATCAGGCCTGCCCAGATTTGGTTTTGCTCCAGTGCAGGGCGCAGCACCATCACCACGCCACCAAAGCCGGCCAGCACGGTGGCAAACAAAGCGCCTTGCTTTTCTGCTTTGCCATAGAGCAGCGCCCCGCCGACGAGGAAGGCGGCGATCCAAATACTGCTCATGTAGTTCAGCGTCATGGCGGTGGCCAGCGGCAGATGCTGCAAGGCATAAAACCACGCCAGCAGAGAAATCGCGCCAATGATGCCGCGCCAGGCATGCATGCCAAGGCGCTGCGTTTTCAGGCTCACTTTGAGCGAATGCGCCCAAGCAAAGGTGATCACAATGCTGACGATGCCGCGATAGGCCACCAGCTCCATCGCGTTGTAATGCTCGGAGGCGAATTTCACGCAAACGCCCATCAGTGCGAAGAGAAAGGCAGCAACCAGCATCCATAAGGGTTGGCGGGGGTTGGTCATCAAAATTTATAAGAAAAGAGCTGGTAGCCGTTATAAAATATGCGCTGAGTGCTACTAAATTGATAGTAAATCAATCAACAATCAATAGCTCAGCCGCTCAGGCCGAATCTCTTGCAAAATGGTCGTGGCGATTTCTTCGATGGATTTGGTCGTCGTGGAGAGCCAGCGAATGCCTTCGCGGCGCATCATGCTTTCGGCTTCTGCCACTTCCATGCGGCAATTTGCAATGCTCGCATAGTTCGAATTTGGGCGGCGCTCGTGGCGCACTTCATGCAGGCGCAACGGGTCAATCGTTAAGCCGAAAATCTTTTTCTTTTGCGATGCCAAAGCAGGCGGCAATTGGCCGCGCTCAAAATCTTCAGGAATCAAAGGATAGTTTGCCGCTTTCAAGCCATATTGCATCGCCAAATAAAGTGAGGTGGGCGTTTTCCCGCTGCGCGAAACGCCCGCCAAGATCACATCCGCGCTGCTCAAATCACGGTTGCTCTGGCCATCGTCATGCGCCAGAGAATAGTTGATAGCCTCAATCCGATCCGTGTAGGCTTGGCTCTTGCTCACATCTGAGAAGCGCCCCACCCGATGGTTGGATTTAATCCCCAGCTCTTCTTCCAGCGGATGCACAAAGGTGCCAAACATATCCAATACCTGCGCCTTGCATTCGGTTTTGATCAGCCAGAGCACTTCATCATTGACCAGCGTGGTAAACACAATTGGCCGCTTGCCCTCAATTTCTGCCGTGTGGTTGATCTGCCGCACCACGTTGTGCGCCTTGTCCATCGTGTCAATAAACGGCAGCCTAACATGGCGCGGCTGCATTTCAAACTGCCGAAGAATGGCATTGCCAAAAGTCTCGGCCGTGATGCCAGTGCCGTCAGAGACGAAGAAAACGGTGCGGTTGGTCATGGAGCGAATTTAACCGATCTGTGCAGTTTAGAAATTTTTCGTACCGAAATCATTTGATCCATAATTGATTCATTACATTATTCCGAGGTAAGCCGTATGAGTTTCAAAATGTGGTCTTTGCTTACTGTTTCTAGTGTGGTTACAGCTTGTGCAACATCCAGCTCTACGTACACACCACCAAGTGCATTGGAGATCGTGAACAGCAAATTTGTGCAAAAACCATTTGAAGAAGTTTGGGATGGCCTTGTCAAGCAATTGAGTAGCGATTTTTTTGTGATCAACAATATTGATAAAAATTCTCGCTTGATCAACTTGTCGTTTAGTTCGCAACGCCCATCTGATTTTGTGGATTGTGGACTGACCAAACGAACTTTTTCTAATGCAGGCAAAGACCAGAGCTACTCATATAAAACGGTGGATTCAGCTACTTTTGTAACTACAAATACTCAAGGGCTTGGCTTTAATGTTCGGCGAAGCTCGCGCCTGGAAGGCAGGACTAATATCTATGTAGCGCCTGAAAAAGACGGAACGAATGTAACGATAAATACAAAATATGTAGTCTCAATTAATATCACTGCGATTGACTTCAATGGTCGTGCTGCACCTACACAGAGCTTGATTTTCGATCCCTCTACTAAGCAGAGTTATTCTGATGGCGACGTAACTTGCTTCGCTATTGGGACGATTGAGGAGCGCATTCTTCGCGCTGCTAGATGAGCCAGTGGAGGTAAGAAATTCCCTACTTGCTTTTGCACATATTTGCACTTAGCTTATGAAAGTCTAAAAAATGAAGCATTCCGTAAAAATGGTAATTGTAGTGATGCGAGCAACAGCTGATCGTGACGTCCTCACCGCTACCAACAGCCCTTTAAGTACTGTTTGCGGTGCTATGGGGCGATTGATTGCAGCGAGAGTTATTGAAGGTAATGGAAAGGCTGTAATTTCTGCAAGTGATATCAAAATAGCGATTGATACTAGTGATGGAACAAATATGATATTGGATAATTTTGATCTATTCGATGAGCAAACCCGCGAGCCTTTGATGTTTCATCTTTTGAAGAATGCTTAGTGATTTGCGGAAAATAAGGCTTATGTCTCTCCAGCTGCATCAGCTTATTATTGTTTCGATATTTGCTTTCCTAAAGATATTGTCCGCATCGGGTGGCGTTGCGCAATAGTTAGCTATCCAAGATTTGCGAAGCGTGTTTGTATGCGTGTACCTAAATCATTGCTCGATGTGACAGTTAAGGGCATTGAGCGAGGTAGTAATTCTGAAAGACGGCGATAGGCATCCTACAGACCCCAGCGCATCATCTCTGTGATGACCTGACCGAGGGTTGCCCACTCGTGCCGTGCAATGGTCTTTGCGTCGGCGTGAAGATCATCGTCAATTGTGAGTGTGACTCGCATCATCTCGCTCCTTGCAATTTTTCTTGCAGCCAGACTTTGATCAGCGACTGATAAGGCACATCGCGCGAATTGGCGGCGACTTTGATGTCGTCGATCAAATGCTGGGGCAGGCGCAGCGAGATGGTTTTGGTGCTGGGGCGCAGATTGGGCAGGGTGGCTTTTTTGGCTTTCGTCCAATCCAAGTGTTGGCTGGAATCGGTGGATTCCCAGTAGGCGCGCTCCTGCGCTTCCGTGGCAAAGTGCGGCACGGCAGATTTGGTTTTAGCTTTGCTCATAAATGGTTCGCTCCTTTTTACTCATGTCGCGGGCAGAAATGACGCGGATCAGTTGATGGTTTTGCCGTAGGGTGAAAGTGATGTGAAGCTGCCGGCTGGCATCGCTTTTGCCAAGAGCGTGATAGCGCGGCTCTGTTTGGCTGTGCAGCGCATCATCCAAGATCAGCAAGGGCGCGCTGAAAAAGACTTGCTCTGCTTCCGCCATGGAAACGCCATGCTTGTCGTTTTTACGTGCATTGCCTGCATCCCAGTCAAATCCAATAATGGCATCAAAATCAAACATTTTTGTATATTACCACCATATACAAAACAATGCTATTCAGCTTCCTGAAGGGAATTGAATACAAGCCCCAGCCCAGCCAGCCTAGAATGCTGCCATGCACCCCATTTCCAGCCGCGCCGCACCCAAGCAAGAACAAGACTTTGCGCCGCCGCATGCCCTGGTTTTTAACTTAGGAGCTTCCCCATGTCCCAACTCTTCCCAGCGACCGCCTTGGTCGTACCGTTTGAGAACTTAAGAAACAGCGACGTTGAGTCGGTTGGCGGTAAAAACGCCAGCCTTGGCGAAATGATTTCGCAGCTGCCCACGGGCGTGAAAGTGCCCACGGGCTTTGCCACGACGGCGCATGCCTTCCGTGAGTTTTTGAAGCACGGCGGGCTGGACAAAAAAATCAACGACAAGCTGGCTGCGCTGGATACGGAAGATGTGCGCGCGCTGGCGCAAGTGGGTGCGGAGATTCGCGCCCTTGTTGAGGCGCAGCCTTTCCCAGCAGATTTGGAAAAGGCGATTCACGAAGCCTACGCCACACTTTCTGGCGGATCTACTACCGCTAGCTTTGCTGTGCGCTCGTCTGCAACGGCTGAAGACCTGCCCGATGCATCGTTTGCGGGTCAGCAAGAATCTTTCCTGAACGTGATGGGCATTGAAGAAGTGCTGCACAAGATGAAAGAGGTGTTTGCTTCGCTTTACAACGACCGCGCGATTTCTTATCGCGTACACAAGGGCTTTGCGCATGCGGATGTGGCGCTCAGCGCCGGCGTGCAGCGCATGGTGCGCTCGGATCTGGGCACAGCTGGTGTGATGTTCACGATTGATACCGAGAGCGGTTTTGATCAGGTGGTGTTCATTACCGCAAGCTATGGCTTGGGTGAGACGGTGGTGCAGGGCGCGGTGAACCCGGATGAGTTTTATGTGCACAAGCCAATGCTGGCCGCTGGAAATCGCGCCACGATTCGCCGCAATCTGGGCTCCAAGCTCTCGCAGATGGTGTTTGCAACGCCTGATGAGAAAAAGCAAAGCGGCAAACTCGTGAAAACCATTGATGTGCCCACTGAGCAGCGCAACCGCTATTGCCTCACAGATGCCGATGTCGAGCAACTCGCGAAATACGCCGTGATCATCGAGCAGCACTATGGCCGCGCGATGGATATTGAATGGGGCAAAGATGGCAATGACGGCCAGCTCTATATTCTTCAAGCACGCCCTGAGACGGTGAAGAGCCAGCAAAAAGGTAAAGTGGAGCAACGCTACAAGCTCAAGTCACGTGGCGCGGTGCTTGCAGAAGGCCGCGCGATTGGGCAAAAGATCGGCACCGGCCCGGTGCGCCTCGTGCATTCGATTGCCGAGATGGATCAGGTGCAACCGGGCGACGTGCTCGTCACCGATATGACCGACCCGAACTGGGAGCCGGTAATGAAACGCGCTTCAGCCATCGTCACCAACCGTGGCGGGCGCACCTGCCATGCGGCCATCATCGCCCGCGAGCTGGGCATTCCAGCCGTGGTGGGCTGCGGCGATGCGACTGAATTGCTGAAAAATGGCACGCTAGTGACCGTGAGCTGCGCTGAGGGCGACACCGGCTTCATTTACGACGGCCTGCTCGACACCGAAATCACCGAAGTGCAGCGCGGCACCATGCCCGAGATCAAAACCAAGATCATGATGAACGTCGGCAACCCGCAGCTCGCCTTTGATTTTGCGCAAATGCCCAATCAAGGCGTGGGCCTCGCGCGGCTTGAGTTCATCATCAACAACAACATCGGCGTGCATCCCAAAGCCATTTTGGATTACCCGGCGGTGGATGCTGATTTGAAGAAGGCCGTGGAGAGCGTGGCGCGTGGCCATGCTTCGCCTCGCGCTTTTTATGTGGATAAAGTAGCCGAAGGCATTGCCACGATTGCGGCGGCCTTTTGGCCGAAACCGGTGATCGTGCGCCTGTCTGATTTCAAGAGCAACGAATACCGTAAGCTCATTGGCGGCAGCCGCTACGAGCCCGAAGAAGAAAATCCAATGCTGGGCTTCCGAGGCGCAGCGCGATACATCAGCGCTGAGTTCGGCGAAGCTTTTGCGATGGAATGCGAAGCGATGCGCCGCGTGCGCAACGACATGGGCCTGACCAACGTAGAAATCATGGTGCCCTTCGTGCGCACGCTTGGGCAGGCGAAAGCGGTGAATGAGTTGCTGGCAAAGCACGGTTTAGCGCGTGGCTCTTTATCTGATACTCCTAATTCAATAGCACCCCGCGCAGATTCTATGCCGGCTACCGGTCAAAATAGCTTAAAAAATGATGCCCCA
>JANMHJ010000062.1:0-96853 GCA_031375105.1 Variovorax sp. | reverse complement strand
GCGGGTAAATCTTTGAACAGATGCAGCAAATATTCAAACGAGAACGCGCCAATCGCCGCGCCCGCAAAATTGCCCATACCACCCAAAATAACCATCATGATCACATGCGCACTCATGTGAAAGCCCATGAGCTCAGGGTTAATGAAGCCAGTTTGTGCGGCCCACAGATAGCCGGCCAAGCCAGCGAGCGTGCCAGCGAGCGTGAACGCGGCGAGCTTATGGGCGAATGTGGCAAAGCCCAAGGCGCGCATGCGATGCTCATTGGCGCGAATGCCCGCGAGCGCGCGGCCGAACGGCGAGAAGAGCAGGCGGCGCAAGAAGACATACACACCGACCATGCACACAAGCGTGAAGTAGAAAAAAACGCGCTTGTTTTCTAAATCGAAGATGCCCGAAAGATGACCCGTTGTGGGCTTGAAATTCAAATACGCACCATCCGATCCGCCGAGCGTGACGCCGAAAAGCACTTTGTTGTCAAAGAAAATAAAGTACATCATCTGCGCGAAAGCCATCGTCACCATGATGAAGTAAATGCCATGCGTGCGCACCACGAAGAAGCCAATGATGCAGGCCACCAGCGCTGTTGCGGCGAGCGCGAGCGGCAAGCTCCACCACAGGCTAATCGCTTCTGATGATGGCGTGATAAACGCCAGCGCGTAGCCCGCAAAACCAAAAAATGCCGCATGCCCAAGCGAAACGAGGCCCGTGACGCCTTGGAGCAAATCCAAGCTCATCGCAAAAATCGCCATGATCATCATGTTGGTGATCAGGCCCATGGTGTATTCCGCGCCGAAGATGGGCACACCTGCGAGCGCTACAGTAGCGATAGCAAGCAAGACATTCACGCTGCGCGGCAGAATTTCTAAATTGGCTTGTGGCGCGGACATATTGAAGTCTTAGGCTTTGAATAGCCCTTCTGGTTTATAAAGCAACACGAGCGCCATCAGCATATAAACCAGCATGCCAGAGAACTGAGGCAGCAGCACTTTGCCAAAGGTATCCACCAAGCCCACGAGCAGAGCAGCAATCAACGCGCCGCGCACTGAGCCGATGCCACCAATCACGACGACAACGAAACACATGATGAGCACCGAGCTGCCCATATTCGGATAGACACTTGATACAGGCGAGGCGATCATGCCAGCAATGGTGGCCAAGCCCACGCCGAGTGCGAACACGAGCGAGTGAATCAATTTGATGTTGATGCCGAGCGCCTCCGTCATCTCGCGGTTGAACGCGCCTGCGCGAATTTTCATGCCGAGACGCGTTTTGGAAATCAAGACATAAAGGCCCAGCGCGATCAAAATGCACAGCCCACTCATGAAGAGGCGATACACGGGATACGACAGCGTATCGGTGAGCTGAATCGAGCCAGACAGCAGCGCCGGAATTTCCACGCCATGCACATCGTCGCCCCAAATCATCGAGCGAGCTTCTTCAAAGATATAAATCAAACCAAAGGTCAGTAGCACTTGATCCAAATGGTCGCGATGATAAAAATGTTGAATCAGCAGTTTCTCAAGCAGCAAACCGAAAGCGACAGACAACACCGTGCCGAGCAAGATGCCAAGCGCAAGACTGCCCAGTTGCAATGAAAGGGACCACGCCAAATACGCACCCAGCATATAAAAGCTGCCATGCGCGAGATTGACCACCCCCATGATGCCGAAGATCAGCGTGAGGCCCGCGGCGAGCATGAAGAGCAGCAAGCCGTATTGCACACTGTTGAGCAGCTGAATGAGGAAGTTGGCGAGATCCACGGGGCGAAACTAAAACAGGAACACAGAATTCGCAGAAATTACACAGAAAACACAGAAATAAGAAAGAGAAAATTTCTGCGTCTTCTGCGGTTTTCTGTGCTTTCTGTGTTCCCTTTGGTTGAACTCTAAAGTTGATTCTTGAAGCGAGAAAATATCAAGCCATCTTGCAGCCAGCGCCCGAATCAGCTACCGCTTTTGCAGCAATACCGATCACTTTGTTTTCTTTGTTCTCAACACGGCGCAAATAAATATCTTGAATCGGGTTGTTAGATTTGCTCATGGTCCATTTACCGCGTGGGCTATCGATCTTGGCGTTTTGCATGGCCGCATACAACGCGGGTTTGTTGTTCAAATCACCCTTCACGGCGTTCGCGCCTTGGATCAAGAGCAAGCCGGAATCGTAGCCTTGCACGGCATACACATCGGGCTGCAAGCGGAAGGCTTTCGCGTATTCAAGGCGGAATTTGCGGTTGTTCGCGGTATCGAGCGAATCGCTGTAGTGCAGCGTAGTAAGGATGCCATTGGCTGCATCGCCAGCGGCATCAAGCACACCTTCGGTAAGGAAGCCAGAGCCATAGAGTGGAATGGTTTTATTCAAACCTGCCGCTGCGTAATCACGGATGAATTTTGCTGCACCGCCACCTGCGAAGAAGCAGGCCACAGCATCGGGTTTGATCGCGGCGATTTCCGTCAGCAGGGCTTGGAATTCCACATTGGGGAAAGGCAGGCCGAGCTTTTTCACAATCGTGCCGCCGGCGGCGGTGTAACTTTGCTCAAAACCTTCCATGGCCTCTTCGCCTGCTGCGTAATTCCAGGTGATCCACACAGCTTTTTTGTGGCCGCGATCGGCCATCACTTTGCCCAAACCCAGCGTGGGCTGCGAATTGGTGAAACTGGTGCGGAAGACATTCGGGGCGCATTGCGCACGCGTGGCAATATGTACGCCTGCATTGGGGATGATACTCAGCACGCCTGATTCGCGTGCCACACGATGAATACCCATCTGTACGCCAGAATGCACAGTGCCGACCAGCACATCGACCTTGTCGCGTTGCACCAAGCGCTGCGCATTCTCGATACCTTTGGCCGGATTGGATTCGTCGTCCACCTTGAAATACTCAATTTCGCGGCCGCCGAGCTTGCCACCCTGCTCATTGATGGCCATGCGGAAACCATTTTCGATGGCCACGCCAAGCTGCGCAAAGGTGCCGGTGTAGGGCAGCATCAGGCCGACGCGGATTTTATTGCTTTGCGCGCGGGCGATTTGCGGCAACATCAAGCCACTGGAGGCTGCGCCGATCGCGGCGGCAGAACGGGTTAAAACTAAACGACGTGTGCTCATCATGGCTCCTGAAAACGAAAAGAAGGGTTCAATGAATGGTAACTCGAACGCAGCCAACGGGAAGGCAGTGTTTTCGATGGTGTGCTGGTTGCGCAATCAATGAAGCACATTCATCAAAGTGACTGTGATGCTGGCATTTGCTATATATAAGAATTATTTAAATCTAAAGTAAATTTCAAGATTCGTCAAGAGATAAATCTCAAAGATCGGCGTTTGAGGCAAAAAAGCCTCGCCATGCCGGACAATCACGGCTCTTCATGACCGCTTCCCCCGCCTCCACTGCCATGCTCCCCGCTGAGCGCCGCGCCAGCCTGTCACTGGCGAGCATTTTTGCCATGCGCATGCTGGGCTTGTTTCTGGTGTTGCCGGTGTTTGCACTGGAGGCGACGAGATACCCTGGCGGCGATGATCCTGCGATGGTGGGTCTGGCCATGGGTATTTATGGGCTGACGCAAGGCCTGCTGCAAATTCCGTTTGGCATGGCTTCGGATCGGTATGGAAGAAAAAAAGTGATCTTGATTGGACTGGTGATTTTCGCGCTGGGCAGCTTTGTAGCGGCTGCGGCCTCCACATTGGACTGGCTGATCGTGGGGCGCTCGCTGCAAGGCGCGGGCGCCATCTCAGCAGCGGTAACGGCGCTGCTGGCGGATATGACGCGCGATGAGGTGCGCACCAAGGCGATGGCGATGGTTGGGGCCAGCATTGGGCTGATGTTTGCGATTTCGCTTGTGGCCGCGCCTTTGCTGGCTGAGCAAATTGGGCTGAGCGGTTTGTTTGTAATCACCGGGGTTTTGGTGATCGGCTGCATGGCGGTGATTGTTTGGGGCACACCACCGGAGCCTGCGCTCACTTCCTCTCCCGTCAGCCGCCTGCATGGCTTGAAAGAAGTGCTCTTGCATACGGATTTGCTGCGCTTGGATTTGGGCGCATTTATCTTGCATGCCGTGCAATTGGCGATGTGGGTGGCGGTGCCAAGCATGCTGGTGCAAGCCGGGCTGGCCAAGGCAGCGCATTGGCAGGCTTATTTGCCAGCGGTGCTGCTCTCGTTTGTGTTCATGGGCGCTTTGTTTGCCTTGGAGGCGCGGGGCAAATTGAAGTTGGCATTTTTGGGCAGCGTGGCCTTGATTGGCTTGGTGCAACTGGGGCTGTGGTGGGCGTTGGGGCAATCGCCCAGTGTCTGGTTGCTCGGCTTTTTGCTGTTTGCCTTTTTCGTGGGCTTCAATATTTTGGAAGCATCACAACCTTCTTTAGCCTCGCGCGTCGCCCCTGCGCATGCGCGAGGCGCAGCCTTGGGCGTGTACAACACCGTGCAATCGCTCGGCTTCTTCGTGGGCGGCTTTGGCGGCGGCTGGCTGGCCAAGCACTACGGATTTGATGCGCTGTTTGTAGGCTGCTTTGTGCTGATGGCCGTCTGGCTGATCGCGGCTTGGGGCATGAAGCCGCCGGCTCGGTCTGCGTCATAATGCTTTGGCCTTCGGGCAAAGCACATTACTGAAACTTAAGCACTGAAACAAGGAATTCACATCATGGCCTCCGTCAACAAAGTCATCCTCGTCGGCAACTGCGGGCGCGACCCGGAAATTCGCTACATGCCCTCGGGCGGCGCCGTCGCCAATATCTCGATTGCCACCACCAGCAAGCGAAAAGACAAAACCTCAGGCGAGAGCATTGAAGACACACAATGGCATCGTGTGCAGTTCTTCGACCGCTTGGCCGAGATCGTGGGCGAGTATGTGAAAAAAGGTGCGCCACTGTATGTGGAAGGCCGCTTGAAATACGGCAAATACACTGACAAAGACGGCATCGAGCGCAACACGGTGGACATCATCGCCACCGAGATGCAACTGCTCGGTAGCCGCCAAGGTGCGGGTTCGCCAGACGAAGGTGGCGGTGGCTATTCCCGCGCTCCGGCACCCGCTTCGCGCCCACCCGCAGCACGCCCCGCAGCATCGCCCGCCCCCGCAGCCAAGCAAGGCAGTGGCTTTGACGACATGGATGACGATATCCCGTTTTAAGCCAGCTTTTTAAGCTAAATCGGCAATTGCCCGTTATAAAATGGACATAGTTTGCTATTATATTAATAGCAATTTATTCGCGTGAATCAGCCCGCAGCGTGGCGGCAGCGCCTGAATCTTTATCTTGATTTGATCCGCTGGAATCGCCCAGCAGGCTGGCTGCTGCTGCTCTGGCCCACGCTTTGTGCGCTGTGGATCGCGGCGCAGGGCTTTCCCGGCTGGCATCTGATCATCGTTTTCACGCTCGGCACGATCCTCATGCGCAGCGCCGGCTGCTGTATGAACGACGTGGCCGATGCGGATTTTGACCGCCATGTGAAGCGCACGGCGCAAAGGCCAGTGACGAGCGGCAAAGTGGGCAAAAAAGAAGCGCTGGTTTTGGGTGCCGTGCTCGCGCTGGCCGCTTTCGGTCTCGTGCTCACGACGAATCTGCTCACCGTGCAGTATTCCTTTGCCGCGCTGGCCATTGCTATTGTGTACCCCTTCGCCAAACGCTTCGTCGCCATGCCGCAAGCTGTGCTCGGCGTGGCTTTCAGCTTTGGCATTCCGATGGCTTTTGCCGCTGTGCAAGGCGGCGATTCTTTGTTGGCTTTGCAGGGCGGCGTGCCATTGCAAGCGTGGTTGCTGCTGCTGGGCAATCTCTTCTGGGTCTTGGCCTATGACACCGAATACGCGATGGTGGATCGCGATGACGATTTGAAAATCGGTATGAAAACCTCAGCCATCACGCTGGGCCGCTTCGATGTGGCTGCGGTGATGCTGTTTTACGTGATTTATATGCTTTTTTGGCTTCCTGCCCTTATAGAATATACGCAGCGCGCTATTGTTTTTATAGTGATTGCCGTTGCCTTCGCTCAGATCGCATGGCATTTCACACTCATCCGCAAGCGCTCACGTGAGGGCTGTTTTACGGCGTTTCGGCAGAACCATTGGCTGGGATTTACTTTGTTTGTGGGGATTGTTGTGTCATTTGCTTTGCGCTGATTTACGTTGCGGAAAAAGAGCGGCTCATGGGCCGCTCTTGTCATGCTATCCCTGAACTCGTGTGACAGTCCAAATCAACCCCCAAAGTGAATTTGATAGCGTGCGCCATCGCTCATCACGCACGCGCCTGTGCCTTGTCCGGGTGCGGTGAACAGGTATTCGCAGCGCATGCTGTTGCTGGCGTTTGCCGCATTGGCGATGCCGCGCTGGCCTGAGGCTTGAGCCCAGCCACTCCCGCCTTGCACTTGCTGCAAGACTTGGCCAAAGCCGGGGTAGTTGCGATCCACGCGCGTGGCTTCGCCTTGCAAGGCTTGGCCTAGGTAATTCACCGTGAAGCTGCCTCGGCCTGTGCCGTTGTCAATCACCATCGCTTGCAGCAGCCCTGCACTGCGTGCTGCATCGTTCACCGGATACAGGCGTGCGCTCACCGTCGTCCACTGCGGTGCTACAGGCTGAGTTGCTGCGGCGGGTGGAGGTTGCTGCACCACGACCACCTGCGGCTGCGGCGCATGCCCATACGGCTGGCCGGTCTTGGGGTCCATAGGCACCACCACGCAAGCCGACAGCGCTGCCACTGCTAGCAAAGGCAAACACAACCACAGCTTAGAGCGCAAAGCAGAGCGCAGGGGAGAGTGCCAAGGAGAACGCACGGATTTCAAATCACGCATACAAACTTTCAAAACACGGCACATGCCGTGAGCCCAATGTGCCTGTTCCATCTGCTTTGAGGTGAAAGGCAAGCAAAGTGTCACGCGCTAATACCTTGCGAGGCGCGGCACGCTACTGGCTTTTGCTGCAAAATCAAGGCATGACCCTCACCGAGCTCAAATACATTGTGGCTCTCGCGCGCGAGAAGCATTTTGGCCATGCGGCAGAGGCTTGCTTTGTGTCGCAGCCCACGCTGTCTGTTTCTATCAAAAAGCTAGAAGAGGAGCTGGACTGCAAGCTGTTTGAACGTAGCGCCAATGAAGTGACCGTCACACCGCTGGGCGAGGAAATTGTGCGCCAAGCGCAGAGCGTGTTGGAGCAAGCATCGCAAATCAAAGAAATTGCCAAGCGCGGCAAAGACCCGCTGGCCGGTAGCTTGCGGCTGGGTGTGATTTACACGATTGGGCCTTATTTGCTGCCAGATTTGGTGCGCCAAGTGATCGCGCGCACGCCGCAAATGCCGCTCATGCTGCAAGAAAATTTCACCGTGAAGCTGCTGGAGATGCTGCGCACCGGGGAGATTGATTGCGCGATTCTTGCTGAGCCTTTCCCTGACACAGGGCTGGCGATTGCGCAACTCTACGATGAGCCCTTCATGATCGCCGTGCCTTCCACGCACGAGCTGGCTTCGCGTAGCGCCATTAGCGCGGAAGAATTGAAGGCGCAAACCATGCTGCTGCTGGGCAATGGCCATTGTTTCCGCGACCATGTGCTGGAAGTGTGCCCGGAGTTTGCGCGCTTTTCTAGCAATGCTGAAGGCATTCGCAAGAGCTTTGAAGGCTCGTCACTAGAGACCATCAAACACATGGTGGCTGCCGGCATGGGTGTGACGGTGGTGCCGCAGCTTTCAGTGCCAAAAGAGGCTCTAGCCATTATAAAATCAGCGCAGAATGCTACTAAAAAGAGAGCATCTGAGGAGATCTATGTGCGCTACATACCGTTTGAAGGTGAGCCGCCCACACGCCGTGTGGTGCTGGCTTGGCGGCGCAGCTTCACGCGCTACGAAGCCATTGCCGCGCTGCGCAATGCGATCTACGCCTGCGAGCTACCGGGTGTGAAGCGGCTGAGCTAGCAAGCTTGGCGCGTTTGGGCGAAGAGAAAGAAAAGACCGAACGCGTTTTTGGGCTCTGCCTCTTTAACGCTCTTCCCACGCCGCCCACAGCGCAGCAGCAATGATCAGCAAGCCGCCGAGCACGATGCGCATCTCTAACTGCGCGGCACCAAGTAGCACCGAAGAGCCCGTGGCAAACAATATTTCTGTGAGCATGATGAGTGATGTGGTGCTGGCTTTTAAACGGGCTGCTCCGTATTGCAGCGTGATATTGCTCACCAAGAAAAACAGCGCGAAGCCGAGCAGCACCACCCAGCCCATCGCGCCCAGCGTCACGGGCGGCGCGATGATGCCTTGCAGGCTGCCCAAGCTGCCCACCGCAAATGAAAACAGCAGGCCACCGAAGAACATCGCAAAGGTGCGCTGCTCGCCAGGCAGATCGCGCAGGCGGCGCAGCATGGCGTTGTTCAACGCAAAACAAAAGCCGCCCATCAGCGCGAGCCAATCGGCCAAGCTGCTAGGCACAGGCCAAGGCGACTCAGGCGTTTTGAGCACCAGTGCCACGCCGGCGATGGCCAGCAGCACGCGGGCGAGCGAGGTGCTCGTAGGGCGCTCCCCCAAAATCAACCAAGCCAACAACATCGACCACACCGGCATCATGTAAAACAGCAGCACCACGCGCACCACATCGCCCACGGTCACGGCCCAGTTAAAACCAATATTGGTGAGCCCCGCGCCCAACGCCACCAGCCAGAGTGCAGGCGCTGCGATCATGCCGCGCCAAGCTTTGGGGCGCACGATGCAAATGGCGATCACGGCCAAGCTGAAGATGAACACGTTAGACCACAAGGGATGCAGACCAAATGTCTGCAATTCACGAAACGGCCACCAAGACAGCCCCCAAGCCAATGCATTCAAGAGCAGGCCGAGCGCGGCCAACGTGTTAACGGACATGCGTTTTAACCGTGCAGGTTGTCGTTGCGTGCAATGGCCAGCAAGCGCTCTAATTCGGCGCGGTGGTGAATCTCGTTAGACGCATGCCAGCGCTTGATGACCCACATCACACCTGCAACGATCACGCCAAACAGTGTGATGGCCAAGTAGGCGCTCAAGTGCTCGGGTTCCATATCATCCAGCCCGAAGGTTTCGGCAATCGCAAAGTCAGACCAATCCACCGTGGCCACCAAGGTGTAGAACGCGCCCAAAAACAAAATGCAGGCCTGCTCGTTGAAATTTTGCACCGCAATCGAACGGCCTGCGCCCATCAGATTGTGGCCGCGATGCTGCAAGAGCGCATTCATTGGCACCACAAGGAAGCCGCCAATCGCACCGAGCAAAATCAAAAATGGCGCGGCCACCCAGACGTTGTTAATAAAATTGAGCAAGACCACCAGCAAGCCCATGGCAATGCCCAGCGGCATGAGTTTGGGCGCATGCTCAAGCTTCATGCGCATGGAAGCAATCACCGCGCCCACGGCTGTGCCAATGGCCACCACGCCGACGAGTGACGATGCCTGCGTGGTGCTGTAGCCCAAAGCGGCTGCACTCCATGCGAGCACGATATAGCGCAGATTGCCACTCACGCCCCAAAACAGCGTGGTGGTGGAGAGCGAGATTTGGCCTAGCTTGTCTTTCCACAACGTGGTATTGCATTGCCAAAAATCAGGTATCAGCGTGAACAAGTTCTTGGGCATCGGGCGCATGTCAGCGCCGGTATGGGGAATGCGTGTGTTGAACCATGCTGCCAAGGCATAAACGAAGATCAACAGTGCGATGGCCGCTTCGGGGGCGGTGTCAATGCCGGTGTTGACCATGGGCAGATCAATCGTTAAGAGGCGTGCGGAGACGGCATGCCCCACGAGTTGGCCGCCGAGCAATACGCCCAGGATAATGGAAGCAATCGTGAGCCCCTCAATCCAGCCATTGGCCTTGACCAATTGCGAGGAGGGCAATAGTTCGGTGAGGATGCCATATTTGGCGGGCGAATAAGCCGCAGCGCCTAGGCCAACGACAGCGTAAGCCAGCAGCGGATGCGTGCCAAAGAGCATCATCAAACAGCCCACCACCTTGATGGCATTGCTGATGAACATCACCTTGCCCTTGGGCATGGAATCGGCAAACGCCCCGACAAACGGCGCAAGAATCACATAAAACAATGCAAACATCGGCACCAAAGCCGCGCGCTGCCATTCGGGTTCGCCTGAGGTACGCAGCAGCTCTACAGCGGCAACGAACAAAGCATTGTCTGCCAGCGAGCTGAAAAACTGCGCTGACATGATGGTATAGAAACCGCGTTTCAAGGATTAGGCACTCTTCTTCACAACGACCATGGTTTATAGCATGCGCAACTGCCGCGAATCCTTCATAGGCAAGGCACTAAACTAGGAGCCCCCCGCTTGACAAGCCCCAGAAAGCCTTGATTTCTTTATGCCCCGCCCGATCCTTGCCACCATTCACACCGCCGCCCTGCGCCACAACCTCGCACGCTGTCGCGCCAGTGCGCCAGATGCGAAAGTCTGGGCTGTCGTCAAAGCAAACGCCTATGGCCACGGCATTGAGCGGGTGTTTGAGGGCTTGCGCGGGGCAGACGGTTTTGCGCTGCTCGATTTTGAGGAAGCGCAGCGCATCCGCGCTCTTGGCTGGCGCGGGCCGATCTTGCTGCTTGAAGGCTGCTTTGATCCGCGCGATCTGGAGCTGTGTTCGCGCCTCGGGCTCTGGCACACCGTCCATTGCAACGAACAGATCGACTGGCTCGCCGCACACAAAACGCACGAGCCACACCGCATCTTCCTCAAAATGAATTCCGGCATGAACCGCCTAGGCTTCAAGCCGCAAAGCTATCGCAGCGCTTGGACACGGCTGAACGCCCTGCCGCAGGTAGAAGAAATCTCCCTAATGACGCACTTCTCCGATGCCGATGCCAAGCGCTTTGGGCAAAACGGCATCGCGCATCAGGTGGCGATTTTTAACGAAGCGACGCAAGACTTACCCGGCGAGCGCTCTTTAAGCAACAGCGCTGCCAGCCTGCGCTACAGCGCGAACGATCTGCGCACCGATTGGATTCGCCCCGGCATCGCGCAATACGGCTCTAGCACCGACTTCCCCGAGCACGACATCACCCATTGGGATTTGCAACCCGCGATGACGCTCTCTTCCAAAATCATTGCATGCCAAGATTTGCTACCCGGCGACAGCGTGGGCTACGGCTCTGCCTACGTCGCTGAAAAGCCCATGCGCATCGGCATCGTGGCCTGTGGCTATGCCGATGGCTATCCGCGCATCGCTCAGGGCGGCAACGCCCAAGGCACACCCGTGCTGGTCAACGGCCAGCGCACCCGCACCGTAGGCCGCGTAAGCATGGACATGATCACGGTGGATCTTTCTAGCTTGCCCGCAGCAGGCATCGGCAGCGAAGTCACGCTCTGGGGACGCTCTTCATCTGGCGCAGTCCTCTCGATTGACGAGGTGGCCATTTGTGCGCAAACCGTGGGCTACGAGTTGATGTGCGCATTGGCGCAGCGTGTGCCCACAGTTTCTGACTGATTTTTAAAGCATTTTCGGCATTTAGCCGGCATAGAATATGCGCAGAATGCTATGCATTTAATAGTGCTTGAAATTCAATGCTGCGACAACCACTGTGCAAAAAACTCAATGCAAGCGCGAATCTTCGGCGCTCTGTGGCGCTCTTGCAGCATCACGGCATTGATCGGCACGGTTTGGCATTCCACTATGTCGTCCATCACGCGCACGAGCTGGCCGCGCGCGACCATCGGCTCACAAATTGCCGTGTTGCTGCGCACCAGCCCCAAGCCAGCAAGCGCCATGGCCATCACGGAGTCGCTGGAATTGGCGCGGTAGTGGCCTCGGGCGATGTGGGTGATGCGCTGGCTGTTGATGATGAAAGGCCAGCGGTTGAGCATGGGCTGGGCGCTGTTGGTGATCAGCTTATGTTGCGCCATATCATCCAAGCTTTGCGGCATGCCCTGCGCGGCGATGTAGCCCGGCGTGGCATACAGCCTGCGGCCATGCTCGCCGATCTTGCGGGCGACCAAATTGTCTGAGCCCGGATCGCCGGTGCGAATCGCCAAATCAATGCCCTGCTGCGCCATGTCCACTGCGCGGTCATCCACATGCAGCTCCACGCTAAGCTGCGGATGCTTGAGCGCCAAAGCTTTCAGGCTGGGCACGATCACATATTGCGCCATGGCCGGGCTCGCGGCCAGCTTCACCATGCCCGCCACTTGGCCGCTTTCTCCCACATCGGCTTCAAATTGCGCATAACTCTCCAACATGCGCCGCCCATGCTCTAGCAGCGACTGTCCTGCTTCGGTGAGCGAGAGCGCATGCGTGCTGCGGTGCAAAAGCCGCACTTTGTGCAAAGCTTCCAGCCGAGCCAGAGCACGTGAAATTTGGCTCACAGGCACATCACGCTCACGCGCCGCACCCGAGAGCGAGCCTTGCTCGACCACGCGAATGAAGGTTTGCAGGTCGTTTAAATCCATATTTGTTTTGCAATAAATGCAAAAGCATTATGCATCCATTGCACTTTCCGAGTTGCCGCGCTAAGCCTAAAGTCCACCCATCGCAGCATATTTACAGCGATTTTTAGGAGTTCATCATGCATCGCTTATTCCACCATATCTTGCAAATAATGCAAAGCATCAGCCATCAAGCTTTGCGCAACCTCAGCAAAGTGCAGTTAAGTAGCCATCGCGCTCAGCATATGCACTAAGGAGATGCCGCCATGCCTACCTTAAGCCTGCGCATCACACCCTTGCACAATCCGCAACACTACGCCGCCTTGGCTGAGCGGCTCACCCAACTCACTGCGCGAGTGCTGCACAAGCGCCCCGAAGTCACTGTAGTGATGATCGACGACATGCCCGCCGCCCGCTTTTGCATCAAAGGGCAAACCAGCCAGCAGACTGCGGCCTGTTTGGAAATAGACATCACGCAGGGCACGAACACGGCTTCAGAGAAAGCGCAATTTGTGAACGAAGCGCATGCGCTGCTGCGCCAATTGCTGGGTGATTTGCATGAGGCCAGCTATGTCATCGTGCGCGAGCTGCCTGCAAGCGACTGGGGCTATGGCGGGCTGACGCAGGCACAGCGCCAATTGCAGCGCATGAAAGTACAAGAGGCTACGGCTGAAAGACAAGCCGTCGCGGCCTAGCGCATTCGCTGCAGGAGGTGTCAGAGGTGTCAAAGGAGTCGGGGGCACAACACGCGCGGCAACATACAGTTGCTGGTTGTGCGGTTTGTCAACGCGCCCCACACGCGCTTGCGTTATGCTGCAAGCATGAACACGCCACGTGATCCCTCACCGCTGCCGAACCCCGCCACAGCGACCAGCTTCAACGCCAGCGCGATAGACGTGTCTGCCTTGCTGGATCACGACATGGCCGAGGTGGCGCGGCGCAACCCGGGGCGCTTTTGGCTGATGCTGGCTGTTATTTCAGCCATCGTGCTGATGGGCTTGTCCGCTTGGCGGCAGGGCTGGTTTACGCCGATGACGCATGTGTTTGTGGAGCTGCCTGGCGCCAGCGGCGTGCAGATTGGCACGCCAGTGCGGCTCAAAGGCTTCAAGATTGGCGATGTGGATGATATTGAGCTCGATCCGCAGCTAAATGTGCGGGCGCGCTTGCGCATTGTGAGCGAGCGCATGCCGCTCTTGGGCTTTGATGCCAGCGCCCGCTTTGGCCGTGACGGCCCCTTGGGCGGCAAATACATTGAATTGCTCGCGGGTGACCGCGCTGCCAAGCGCCTCGCGCAAGGCGCGATGCTGCCGATGGATGTGGGCAATGAGCTGGAAGATGTGATGGGCACGGTGAAAGTGGCCGTAGAAAAACTCGCTGTGGCCATCGGCAAAATGGAGCCGATTCTGGACGATACGAAAAAGCTCACGGGCGAAGCGGCTGAGATGCGCAAAGACATTCGCGCCTCGGTGACCACCGTGCTCGCCAACATGGAAGCCATGAGCGGCCAGCTTAAAGCCATGGGCAATTCAGCGGGCAATGTGGCGCAGCGGCTGGACAAAGACAGCGTGGCGCTGATGCAAGATGTGCGCAAAATTACCGATCAAGCTGAGGCTGCGGCGATGTCAGCACGTAACAGCTTGGCCGCATTTGAAAAAGACCTGCCGCCCACGATGGCCAAAGTCAAAGAGGCTTTAACCAGTGCGCAAGCGGCAGCAGACAACGTCAAGCTCATCACACAGGATGTGCGGCAAATGGTCAGCGAAATCAAAGGCGATGTGCCGACCGCTGTGCGCGCTGCGCGCACCGCCGCGCAAGATGCGGCCTTGATCACCGATGGCGCGAAAAAGACTTGGCCTGTCACACTGTTTGTGAAAAACGCCAGCCCAACGCTCACTCAGAGCATCACGCCAAACTTCGCACCGAGCCTCACGCTGGGTTTAACGCTCAGCACCACGCCCTGAGCTTTTCCATGACTGCGCCTGCCACGACCGAAGCCAAAGTAGCCGCCACAACTGCGCGGCCTTTTAAGCTGAGCGTCAACGCCCTGCTTGTCTCTCCGCTGCGCGTGCGCTGGGAAGCGGCTTGCGGTCTGTGGCGCTATCACGGCTGCTGGCGTTTGCCGCTGATTCGCACGCGTTTGAAAGACGAGCTGTATCGCGAATTGAGCGAGACGATGCCTATCGTGCTGGTGCTCTCCCTCATTGCGGCGGTGATGATTTTCATCGTCTTGCCGGCTTCGCTGCGCGAGCAGGCCGAGACGATCTTGGCCAACCTCTGGCCGATTTGGGTGGTGCAGGCCGCCCCGATGGTGTGTGCACAGGTGTTGGCGATGCTAAACGCGCCCGCCATGGCGCTGCGCTACGTGGAGCTGCATGCCCAGCAGGCCTTTCCCACTGAACCAGCTGCCCGAGACAGGCATGTCGCCGCATTGGCTGTGCCGCAAATTCTGGCGCATGCTTTTCTTTGCGTTGCATGCGCTTGTTTGCTGGTGATGTTCACGCTCGTGTTTGGCATTCTTTCTGAGCTGGTTTTGGCGGTGGGCGATTTGCGCAGCGTGCTCATCACGGTTTTGGCCAGCACCTCACCGCTGGCTTGGCTGCGCTCGATGGGTCAAGCCTTTGTGCTCGGCGCGGTCTGCGCCCTGTCTGCTGTGCTGTTTGCTTGGCCGGGCAGCCAACTGGCCAGCAGCGCGAAAGACACGCATCGCATCGGTATCTTCGCCATGATCGCGGCATCAGTCGCCTGCGCTTTGGCGGGCCTGGCGATGAACTGGGTGGCGGGCCTGCTGGGCTGGAGTCCGGGCGTTTGAAGTGCTTGATGTCCCATCGTTTAGTATTATTTTGATAGCAACTTACACAGATAATACAAGGGCGAATAGCACTTTTTTCTTTAAATTCTGCGGCTCAATCAGCCCGCATGCCCAGCACCGCCGCGCCCACGATCAGCGCCGCTGCCAAGCCGATGCTCCAGCTTAAGGGTTGCCCTGTGATGATGAGCAGCAAGGCGGTAGAAGCCAGTGGCGTGATGTAGCTCAAGATGCCGATGTGGCGAGCATCGCCGCGTTTTAAGGCGGCATCCCAGAGATAAAAAGCCGCGCCGAGCGGGCCGATGCCCAAGGCGATCAGCAAGCCCACGTCTTGGCTCGACAGCGCGACGCGCGGCTCAAGCACGGCATGCGCGAGCAAAGAGAGCAGGCCGCTGACGATGCCAAACAAACCAATTGCCGCCGAGGGATAGCTTTTGCCTTGCAGGGCGAGGCGTTTGGTCATGAGCGAATAGCTCGCCCAAATGAAGGCGCTACCCAAGGCGGGGATATAACCCCAAGCGAATCCGGTGTCAGCAGCCGCTTCCTTGCTGCCCAAAATAGCGATGCACGCGCCTGCAAAGCCCATGCCTGCGGCCAACAGATGCATCGCTTTGAGCTTCACACCCGGCAGAAACAAAGGTGCCATCACCACAATGCCCAGTGGCCACAAATAATTCACCAGGTTCGCCTGCACTGGCGGCGCGTGGCGCAGCGCGATGAAGAGCAGAAAGTGAAAGCCAAACAGCCCATACACACCCAGCGCCAAATGCTGCCACGGCATGCGCCAACCGCTCATTTCCAAGCGCCCCTCACGCCACATCAGCGGCAGTGCGATCACGCTGCCCACCAGCAGCGCCACACCGGTGAGTAAAAACGGCGGCACATGGGTGAGCGAAATGCCTAGCCAAGCGAGCAGCGCCCAAAGTGCGATAGCGCAGAGGGCCAGCAGATTGGCTGTTTGGGCGTTTGAAGTGGCGACATCTGAGGAAGGCATTACTATTATTTTCGTAGCAAACTATGTAGGTTTTATAACGGCAAGTGTTCTGTTTCACCATAGATAAATGGTATCTGACCCCATTTAATTTTCGCCCATTTGCTTCATGCGCTCGCTTTTCCAATACACATCATCGCCGCCATCCATACGGTTGAGTACACGTGCCAACACGAAAAGCAAATCGCTCAAACGGTTCAAATACAAGCGCGGCGCGTCGTTGATTTTTTCTTTCGCGTGCAGGGCAACAACAGATCGCTCGGCGCGGCGCGCCACCGTGCGGCAGACATGCGCGAGCGAGGCAGCGCGGCTGCCTGCGGGCAGGATGAATTCCAAGAGACGGGGCAGTTTCTCGTTGTAGATTTCTAGCGCTTCATCGAGTTGCAATAAAGCTTCTTTTTTGAGCAACTCATAACCCGGCATGGCCAGCTCGCCGCCGAGATTAAAAAGCTGATGCTGCACATCCACCAGCAGCTCGCGCACATCATCAGGCATCGGCTCGCAGAGCAACACGCCGAGGTTGGAATTGAGCTCATCCACATCGCCCACGGCGCAAATGCGCTCGCTGGCTTTGGAGATGCGTGAGTTGTCGGCCAAGCCGGTGGTGCCATCGTCTCCGGTGCGGGTGGCGATTTGAGTGAGTCGGTTGCCCATGGATTGCTTCTTTAGATAAAAGCAATATTGTCGCAGCAATAAAAAAGCGCAGTAGCCGTTACAGATACTGCGCTATTAGCTATGAAATTAATAGCTGATGTGCCAACTCCCTAAAACTGGATAGACCTTAACAGGCCGTGTTGTGACGGGCAAGCGCACCGAGCACTTTGAGGCCGAAGCTCGAAATGCTGCGCCGCGTCAAACACTGTCAATCGGCCGTCAGCCAAGAGTCTCTAGAATGAGACTTGCAGCACGCTCACGAGGCGCAAAAGCAACCCTTTTTTTGGAGACAACCATGAACGCCCCCTTGCCCACACATTTGCTCCCCCAGATCCGCCAACGCGACATACCAGCTGCATTTATTGAAGCGCTGAAAACGCGCTTTGGCGCAAACTGTTCCACAGCGCAAGTCATCCGAGAGCAGCATGGGCGCGATGAGAGCGCGTTCACCACCGTGCCGCCACCTGCGGCTGTGGTGTTTGCGGAAAGCACGCAGGATGTCAGCGATGCTGTTCGGCTGTGTGCGCAATACAAAGTGCCGGTGATTCCGTTTGGCGTGGGCTCGTCGCTAGAAGGACATTTGCTCGCAGTGGAAGGCGGCATCAGCATTGATGTGGGCCGGATGAACAAGATTCTTGCTGTGAACGCAGAAGATTTGACGGTGACGGTGCAGGCGGGCGTGTGCCGCAAAGCGCTCAATGAAGAGATCAAATCAACCGGCTTGTTTTTCCCGATTGACCCGGGCGCAGACGCAACGATCGGCGGCATGAGCGCCACACGCGCCAGCGGCACGAACGCGGTGCGCTACGGCACGATGCGCGAAAACGTGTTGGCGCTGGAAGTCGTCACCGCACAAGGCGAGGTGATCCGCACCGGTTCGCGCGCGAAGAAATCATCCGCCGGCTACGACCTCACACGCCTGATGGTGGGCAGTGAAGGCACGCTTGGCATCATGACGGAGATCACGCTGCGTATTTATCCGATTCCTGAAGCGATTCAGGCAGCGGCGTGCTCATTCCCTAGCATTTCTGATGCGGTGCAAACAACGATTGAAATCATCCAAATGGGCGTGCCGATTGCGCGGGTCGAGCTGCTGGATGGCAACACGGTGCGCTTGGTGAATCTACACAGCAAAACCAAGCTGCGCGAAGAGCCGATGCTGTTGATGGAATTTCACGGCTCGCCAGCGAGTGTGGCCGAGCAAGTGGCGATGGTGCAGGAGATTGCCAGCGGCCATGGGGCGCAAGCCTTTGAATGGGCCAGCACGCCTGAAGAACGCACCAAGCTGTGGACGGCGCGGCACAACGCTTACTTTGCTGGCATTCAAAGCCGCCCTGGCTGCCGTGCGATTTCAACCGACACCTGTGTGCCGATCTCAAAATTGGCTGAAGCGCTGCTCGATTCAGTGGCCGACGTAGAGAAAAGCGGCATCCCCTTCTTCCTCGTCGGTCATGTCGGCGATGGCAATTTTCATATCGGCTATTTGATCGATCCTGAATCTGCATCAGAACGCGAACAAGCCGAAGCCATGAACCATGCCTTGGTGCACCGCGCCCTGGCTGTCGGCGGCACCTGCTCAGGCGAGCACGGTATTGGCCTACACAAACAAGATTTCTTGCTGAGTGAAGCAGGTGATGGTGCGGTGCAATTCATGCGCACGATCAAGCATGCGCTCGACCCGCTGAACATCATGAATCCGGGGAAGATTTTTAGCTGGTGAGTCAACACTGCTTGATACTGATTTAGTAGCAAGCTATGCTTGTTTAATAAGGGCAATAGCCCTAAAAAGCTAAAGAAGCCCGATCAACGCTGAATATCAGACATCTTGCAGCCTTTGGCCAGAAACACGCCTGTCAGGTGTTCTTTGCGGCCTTGCGCTTGCTGGCCGAGCAGGGCATTTTGTTGGGCTTGTTGAGCAGCGGCCTGCTGGGCTGCTGATTGCTGAGCGGCGGCCTGTTGCTGCTGTTGCGCTGCGTTGTTTTGGGCTGCACTTAGGACACCGCCCAACATGCTGCCAAAGCCACCGCCGAAGCCCCCAAAACCGCCACGCGCGGCGGCTTGGCCAATGGCTTGCTGCGCCACCGCACCGGCTATGCCCGATGCCGCGCTAGGTGCACCAGCGTCCGCCCCAGTTGCTGCGGCTGTCGGTGCAACCGGCTGGTTTGCGCGCGCAATCACGCCATCCATCTGCACGATCTCGCCATAGATTTGCTGGCAGCTCATGTCGTTGTCGGTCATTTTCACGCGCTCGATGGTCTGCGCGATTGAGCCGGTGGTGATCAGCGCAATGGCAAGTGCAAGGGTGGTGTGTTTGTTCATGGTGTTTTCCTTTAGTGGAGCTGTCGTTAAGTTATGGCTTGCAATTAGCGTTGAATCTCGCTCATCTTGCAACCCTTGGTCAAAAAGAGGTTAGTGAGGTGGTCTTTGCGCCCTTGGGCTTGGGCAACGATAGGAGCTGCACCCCTGCTGGGGGCGGCAGCCATTTGGGGCGCGGGCTGCGCTACAGGCGCAGGGTTGGGTGTCTGATTCGCACCGCCTTGAACCTGTTGCGCCAGAGCACCAAATATGCCAGCAGCCTGCGCATTGCCGCCCGCACCGCCACGCGATGCCAAAGCACCAAACAATCCACCCAAGGCATTTTGTGTTGGCGCGGCGGCTGGCGCTGCCGCTGGGGCAGCGCCTTGCGCGTTAGCCAAGGCGTTTTGCCAGTTTTGCCCAGCTGCGACGTTTGCTGCGTAGGCTTGCCCTTGTGCGGCAATGTTCTGCGCAGTTTGAACGTTGTTACCACCTGCCGCCGCAGACAAAGGAACTTGCCCATTCGCCGCCTGCTGCGCAATCGCTACAGAGTTAAGTTGGCCCTGAATAAAAGCAGGGTTGACACCCGCAGCAGCCGCACGTTGCGCCGCCACAGCAAGCTGCGGATTTTGCAACAAAGCGGCCGTTTGAGCGACCGCTGCAGGATCATAGGCCGCTGCACGCACACGCGGATCGTTGCTGGCCAGCATCAAGGCCTGAACCTGAGCGTTGCTGGCTTGCCCCACGCTGGCCGCCTGCATATTGTTCACTGTACCAAAAGGGTTGAATCCTGCGGGTGCGGGCGCGTTGCCTGACACCGCGCCAACAGCGGGGGCGGGCGCTGGTGCAGGCGCACTGCCCATGACCTTGATCATGGTGTCCATTTGTTGAACTTCAGCATAAATCTGAGTACAAGACAAGTCGCCATCGGTCAGGCGCATACGCTCAATGGTTTGGGCAGAAACGCCACCAACGCAGCACACTATGGCGGCTAAGTACAAAGATCGGGTAGGTATCATGTTGGTTTTCCTCAGAGCGCCATAGCGCATTGTCACAAGATGTGATTATCCAACAAGGAGGGTCACAATAGGGATTGGCAACATCCCCTGTTTGAGGGGTTTGGAGCGACATTGGCCCCAAATTTTCCGGTTTTTAAGCCCGTAATCGGTCAATCAGGCCATTGAGCTCTTCCAAAGAGCCAAATTGAATGGCGATTTCGCCTTGATCTTCCAGTTTGCCATGCCGCTTAACGCGTTTTTTCACCCGCACTTCTACCTGCGCAGTGAGCAGATCAGAAAGCTCTTCTTCTACTCGCTTGATATCCCGAGATTTATCTTTACCAGGCTTTTGCGGTGTGAGGTTGAATTCTGCGCCTAGCTTTTTGACCAAGCTTTCTGCCTCACGCACCGACATTTTCTTGGCGGCAATTTGCGCAGCAGCGGTGATTTGCGTGGCGCGGTCGAGGGCAAGCAGGGCGCGGGCATGGCCCATATCGAGGTCCCCGGCCATGAGCATGGTTTGCACGGGATCGGCTAGATTTAAGAGGCGCAGCAGGTTGCTGGCGGCGCTGCGGCTGCGGCCTACGGCTTGAGCGGCTGTTTCGTGAGTAAGCCCAAACTCTTTGATCAAGCGTTGCAGGCCTTGGGCTTCTTCGAGCGGATTGAGATCTTCGCGCTGAATATTCTCAATCAATGCCATCACAGCGGCAGCCTCATCAGGCACATCACGCACCAGCACGGGCACGCTGTCTAAGCCTGCCAAACGCGCGGCGCGGCTGCGGCGTTCGCCGGCGATGATTTCGTATTTTCCTGAATTTGGGCCATCGGCCAAGCGGCGCACAAGGATCGGCTGCATGATGCCCTGAGACTTGATGCTCTCGGCCAGCTCATACAAAGCGCCTTCGTCCATGCGCGTGCGCGGCTGGTATTGGCCGGGCACGAGATCGTCGAGCATCAGGCTGGCGGGCGAGCCGGGGTTGGCCGCTGGCGGTGCGTCTTGGACCTTGGGGCCGAGCAGCGCTTCGAGCCCCATGCCGAGGCCTTTGGGTTTTTTGGTGACCATGTTGTGGATTCGCTTGAGTAACCGTGATTTTAGGCGGCGCGTGGCGCTGATCTCCTAGGCATCTAGGCGGCAGCAGCATGAACCTGTCTACAAGTCTAGAATTTTAAGCATTTTAGGCTGATACCCGTTATAGAATGTGCGCAGTGTGCTATTAAATATATAGCATCAGATGCCGCATGCAAACAGCGCTCAGCCGCCCATGCGCTGCAACTGCGCCAACCAAGCCTGCCCTTGCGGCCAATCGCCCAGACCGGAGTCGGCATTGATATGGCCACGCGCGCCTAACTCTTCGCAGCGGCTGCCCCAAGCTGCGGCCATGTTTTTACCAGCCGCCAAATCGCAAAACGGATCGTCGCTAGAAATAACGCAAATGCTGGGAAAGGGCAGCTTTTGCAGCACGGGTTGCCGCCAGCTTTTCATGTCTAAGGGGAAGTCTTCGCGCTGCGCATCGGGCGGCGCGACGAGCAAAGCGCCTCGAATACGATGGGTGTTTTGAGACAAAGCCGCCCAAGCGGCGACGAGATGGCAACCGAGGCTGTGGGCGACCAGCAGAGTGTCTGCACTTGTGTATGCCGCTGGGGTTGTGGCCTCGGGTACTGTTACGGTTACGGTTGCGGCGGCTGCTTTGGTCAAATAAAGTTGCGCTGGGTTTTGCGCTGTTTTTAAGGCGTTTTGAGGCTCTAGCCGTTGTAATTCCTGCGCATTTAGCTCTTGTTTTGATAGCAAATGCTCTTCTAACCGCGTAATCCAGTCGCCGCGCAAGGGGCGCATCCAGTCGTGCTGGATGACACGCTGGTAGTCAAACTTCGCTTCCCAGATGCTTTGCCAATGACCGGGGCCGGAATTTTGCCAACCGGGGAGGATGAGGGTGTGCATGTTGTCTCTGATTGTGCCTTTTTGGCGCTCGTGTTGTCATGGTGAGCTGCTTAGTGGGGTAAGTACTATTCTCAACGCGCCAACCATGCTAAGAGTGGTGACAGGTTTCGCTCGCAGATTCTCAAAGTAGCTAACAGGCCACGGCTGTGATTGGGGTATCTCACGCGGCGAGGTAAAGGGGGAATGCGGGCGTAGCCCGCAGGAGGACACGAGCGGCGTGGGATACCCCAAGCGCAGCCGTGGCCGACCTTACTTAAAAAGAAATCTTCAAGCCGCCAAACGCGCTTCCAACGAAGCCTTCGCCGTTGTCAATTCAGCTGGCAAGTGATAAGCCAACTGAGTGAACAATTCTTCATGGAGCTTGAGCTCCGCCACCCAAGCCGCTTTGTCCATGCTCGTCACATTAGCAAACTGGGCGGCGGAGAAATTCAGGCCGGTCCAGTTGAGCTCTTCGTATTTGGGGCTGATGCCAAACGCATGTTCAACTCCCGAGGCGCTGCCTTCAATGCGATCAATCATCCACTTCAAAACACGCATGTTTTCGCCATAACCCGGCCAGATGAATTTGCCGTCTTCTCCTTTGCGGAACCAGTTGGTGGTGAAGATTTTGGGCAAGGCAACGCTTGTGTTGCCTGCGCTGCTGGCCCCCGCAGCTGTCAGCTTGGCGCCCAAGTCGAGCCAATGCTGGAAATAATCGCTCATGTTGTAGCCTGCGAAGGGCAGCATGGCAAACGGGTCGCGGCGCACGACGCCTTGCTGACCGAAAGCGGCTGCGGTGGTCTCGCTGCCCATGGTGGCTGCCATGTAGACACCCTCTGTCCAGTTGCGTGCCTCGGTCACGAGGGGCACAGTGGTTGAGCGGCGGCCACCGAAGAGGAAGGCATCGATTTTCACGCCCTTAGGATCGTCCCAAGCGCTGTCTAGAGCGGGGTTGTTGGTGGCGGCCACAGTGAAGCGAGCATTCGGATGCGCGGCTTTAGCGCCGGTTTCCTTGGCGATTTGTGGCGTCCAGTCTTTGCCTTGCCAATCGATGGCATGCGCAGGCGCCTCGCCCATGCCTTCCCACCAGACATCGCCATCGTCAGTCAGGGCGACATTGGTGAAAATCACGTCTTTGCCCAAGCTGGCCATGCAATTGGGATTAGTCAGTGTGTTGGTGCCCGGAGCCACGCCGAAATAGCCAGCCTCTGGGTTAATGGCGCGCAGCGTGCCGTCTGGCTGCGGCTTGATCCAGGCGATGTCGTCGCCCACGGTGGTGACGCTCCAACCTTCAAAGCCTGCTGGCGGGATCATCATGGCGAAATTGGTTTTGCCACAGGCGCTGGGGAACGCGGCAGCGACGTGGTATTTCTTGCCTTGGGGATTGGTCACGCCCAGAATCAGCATGTGCTCAGCCAACCAACCTTGGTCACGGCCCATGGTCGAAGCGATGCGCAGCGCAAAGCATTTTTTGCCTAGCAAAGCATTGCCGCCGTAGCCCGAGCCATAGCTCCAAATTTCGCGGGTTTCGGGGTAGTGGACGATGTATTTGGTTTTGTTGTTGGGCCAGCTCACGTCTTTCTCGCCGTCGGCCAAAGGCGCGCCCACGGTGTGCACACAGGGCACGAAATCGCCATTCACGCCGATCACGTCATACACCGCTTTGCCCATGCGCGTCATGATGCGCATGTTGACCGCCACATACGGCGAGTCGGACAGCTCCACGCCCACATGCGCGATGTCGCTGCCCAATGGGCCCATGGAAAAGGGCACAACATACATCGTGCGGCCTGTCATACAACCGTCAAATAATGGGTTTAAAGTCGCCCGCATCTCGGCAGGTGCTGCCCAGTTGTTGGTCGGGCCGGCATCTTCTTTTTTCTCGCAGCAGATGTAGGTGCGGTCTTCCACGCGAGCCACATCGCTTGGGTCACTCCAAGCGAGGAAAGAGTTGGCGCGTTTGGCGGGATTGAGGCGCTTGAACGTGCCGGCAGCGACAAGCTGCTCACACAGCGCATCGTATTCCGCTTGGCTGCCATCGCACCAGTGGATGGCATCGGGCTTGCACAGCGCGGCCATATCTGCCACCCAAGCAATCAGCTTGGCGTTCTTCACGTAGCTCGGTGTCCCTAATTCGAGACCCATCATCACGGGTGCGTTCATCGGTCAGCTCCTAAGTTAAAAATTCGGTTTTTGCAAAGGTTGATTGGTTTGCCGCACAATGCGAAGCCATTCCTTCAGCGCTTGCAAAAACTGTCTTGAGCAGAGATGAAGCCCTCTATTTTAGAAACCCGTCCCGTCAGTTACCTTGCAGTTACCCCGAAATTTATGCAATCGACGCATGACTTTATGTCTCATAGAAGAAGCTTTTTCGGCGGTTTGCTGACCGGCAGTGTCTTGGCCACGCTCGGCTCGCTAAGTTGGGCACAGACACAGCTTGCGCCCATTCGCATTGCCGCCGCAAGCGATTTGAAGTTTGCTCTGGCCGAGATCGGCGCAAATTTTGAGCGCGAGACGGGTTTGAAGCTGGCCATCACCTTCGGCTCGTCGGGTAATTTGGCGCGTCAGCTCGAACAAGGCCTGCCGATGGATCTGTTTCTTTCAGCAGATGAGTCTTTGGTGTTTCGCTTGGCCAAAGCCGGCTGGGCGCAAGACGAGGGCGTGGTGTATGCCACCGGGCGGCTGGCCTGCCTATTGCCCAAGGGCTCTGCCGGCGCGGTCAAAAGCGATTTATCGGGTTTGGCCGCCGCTTTGGGCGATGCCGGCAAGCTGTCCATTGCCAACCCCGATCACGCCCCCTATGGCCGCGCCGCCCGTGCTGCCCTGCAAAGCGCGGGGCTGTGGCAAACGCTGCAAAGCCGCTTGGTGTTGGGCGAAAACGTGAGCCAAGCCACACAGTTTGTCAGCACCGGCGCGGCGCAAGCGGGCTTGGTGGCTTTGTCGCTCGCACTCGCGCCAGAAGTGGCCGAGCGGACGCGCCACACCCTCGTGGATTCATCTTTGCATCCACCCATCATCCAGCGCATGGCCTTGAGCCGCACGGCTTCGCCCGCAGCGCAGCGCTTTTATGCATTTTTGCAAGCAGACAAGGTGCGCAAGCAGTTGCGTGGGCATGGTTTGGGATAAACTATTGCTCCTGAATTAATAGCACTCTGCGCTCTATTTATAACGGCAATACGGCTCTTTTGCATCAAAACCGTGTAATGGAATAGGGCGACAAGTGGATGGCAGACGCTTTGTCCTCCAGCAAATCCGCCATCAGCTCTCCCGTGGCTGGGCCTTGCGTGAGGCCCAAATGCCCATGGCCAAAGGCGTAGTAAATATGGGCATTCTTGGCTGACTTGCTGATCACGGGCAAGGAGTCTGGCGTGGCAGGCCGTTGGCCCATCCAAGGCTTGGCATCTCTCTCGTCCAGTCGGGTGATGAATTTGCGCGCCAATTGCAGCAGCGCATCACTGCGCTGATAGTTGGCAGGCGCAGCCAGGCTCGCAAATTCAGCCGCCCCACCGATGCGCAAGCCCACCGACAATGGTGTGGCAACAAACTGACGCTCTGCAAAGATCACTTCCCGGCTTAGCTCATAGCCGCAGTAGGGCAGCGTCGTGTTGTAGCCGCGCTCGCTCTCCAGCAGCACGCGATCTCCCACAGAGCGCGCCAAGGCTGCCGACCAAGCGCCCGTAGCCACCACAACTTTGTCTCCCGAGACAGTCGCGCCATCGCTCAAATGCAGCAACGGCACAGCGCCCCTGGGCGCATGAATCGCTGCCACCTGCCCCTTCACCAAACTCGCCCCGAAAGACTGCACGCGGTTTCGCAGCGCACTCACGACTTGCTTTGGGTCGTCAATATGCGCCCAGTCTTCATTCATCACGCCCATCTCAAACACCGGCGCCAATGCTGGTTCAAGCGCACGGATTTGCGCACGATCCACGCGATGCCATCTCACACCCAGAACCCGCTTTAAATCCCAGGTGGCCTTCTCGCGTTCAAAGGCTTGGGCAGACTCATACACCGTGAGCGCACCGCGTTTGTGCAGAGTGGATGACAAGCCCGTATCAGCAAGAATGGCTTCAAAGGCCTGAAGCGACCGGTCATTCAACGCGGCCAAGGCAGTGGCACTGCGCAGATAGTTCTCTGGAAGCGCCACTTTGCGCAAGGCAAGAAACCAAGGCAAAAGCTTGGGCGCATGGCTCGCTCGCACAGACAGTGGCCCGAGCGGATCCACCAGCCATTTCAATGGCTTGAGCCCCAAGCCCGCCAAGCTCAACGGAATGCACTCAGCCACCCCAATGCCGCCCGCATTCCCATGCGATGCGCGATCCCCTTCAAAATCAGGATCGATCAATGTCACCTGATGCCCCCTGCGCTGCGCAGACCAAGCGCAGCTCAGGCCCACAATGCCCGCGCCGATCACGATGATTTTTGACATGCTCATCTGCTCATTTGAGCAAAAAGCCTTTGGCCAGCGGATCGCGATCATTCACAAAAATCGTGTTGTGCGCCGTGACCCGCGCCCAACCTTCCACGCTGGGAATAATGGCCTCGAAATCTCCCACTTGGCTTCGCTCTGTGGCCACGCCGGTGAAAGCTGTGCCAATGATGCTTTCATGCACGAAAGGCTCGCCGATCTTGAGCTGACCTTTTGCGGCCAGTTGCGCTAGACGCGCCGATGTTCCTGTGCCACAGGGTGAGCGGTCAATCGCTTTGTCGCCGTAAAACACGGCATTGCGGGCGTGTGCGCCGGGCATGCGTGGCTGACCTGTCCACATCACATGTGAGAGGCCTTGAATTTCTGGTTTTTCTGGATGAATGAAACTGTATTTCTCGTTGGCTTTTTGACGCAAGATCGGACTGAAGCGCTGAATATCTGCTGGCCGCAAGCTGGCCATGTCTTTGAAATTGGCTTGACTCTCCACGATGGCATAAAAATTCCCCCCGTAGGCCACATCAAAGCGAATCTCCCCGAGGCCGTCGACCTCCACACTCAAATCGCGCGAATGCAGAAATGAAGCCACATTGATCAAGCGCACTGACTCGACATAGGCGCCCCGCAGGGTGTAATGCGCGATCACCCGCCCCGCTGGCGTGTCTAGGCGCAACACGCCGCTCTCTTGCGGCGTGACCAGCCCATGCTCGATGATAAAGGTCACCGTGCCAATCGTGCCGTGGCCACACATGGGCAGGCAACCGCTGACCTCTATGAACAAAATAGCCACATCGCAATCTGCTCGCGTGGGGGGATACAAAATCGTGCCCGACATCACATCATGCCCACGCGGCTCAAACATCAGTGCGGTACGCACCCAGTCGAGATTTTTCTCAAAGTAGGCACGCCGCTCAATCATGGTGTTGCCTTGCAGGGCTGGCGCACCCCCCGTCACCAGCCTCACCGGGTTGCCGCAAGTGTGGCCATCAATGCAAAAGAAGGTGTGGTTCATGGTTAAGTCTGTGCGCTCAGGGCTCTCAAGTCTGCCAGCGTCTTGTTTGTGATGTCAATGGTTCGTTGACGCTCTGGCCCGGTCAGGTTCAAGCGCGGTGGTTTGACGGTTTCGGCGCTGCCCGAGATCATGTGCTCGGCCAGCTTGATGTGCTGAACCAACTTGACCACCGTGTCGAGATGAAACAATGGCAGCAGGGCGCGATACAGTTGGCGCGCTTTCACATAGTCGCCCGCGTTGGCCAGATTTAACAACTGCACAGACTCCTTAGGCAGGGCGTTGGCCATGCCCGACACCCAAGCCGTCACGCCCAGCGCAGCGCTCTCTAAAATCAAATCATCGACACCGCAGACCACGGCCAAGCGGTCTCCAAACCGGTTGATCAGATCGGTCACGCGGGTTGTGTCGTAGGATTCTTCTTTGATGGCGACGATGGTTTTCTCGCCCATCAAAGGCGCGATGACATCCGGCGTTAAGTCCACGCCATAGCCACGCGGATTGTTGTAGAGCATGATCTCCAAGCTGCTGGCTTGTGCCACGGCTTGGTAGAACGCCACCGTCTCTGCGGTGTCTGATTTGTAGGTCAAGCCGGGGAACACCATCAGGCCATCCACGCCGATGTGTTGCGCCTGCCTGGCGTAGGCGGCAGCTGCGGCCGTGGTGGTCTCTGCCACGCCAGAGATGATCGGAATTCGGCCTCGCACCACCTCTTTGGCCGTGCGCAACACGGTGAGTTTTTCTTCAGGTGTGAGTTGCGCGTTTTCACCCACCATGCCCATCATCACCACACCACTCACGCCGCTGTCGATCAGGCGCTCGATGCCTGTGCGAATGGCGGGTAAGTCGAGTGAAAAGTCAGGATGCAGTTGGGTGGTGACGGCGGGGAATACGCCTCGCCATGTGATGTTGGCCATGGGGTTCGTCCTTTTCATATGCTGCGCACTGGCAAGATATTTTTATTCTCTGAATCAAGCGCCATTTCAAAGTAATATATTGTATCCAATACTTGATTGGTCTTCGCGTCAATCCAAACTTTAGTTCTACCTAGTCTCCAAATGGTATCTAAATGTGCAATATTCATCATTCTGGATGGCGAACAAGGAACATAATTCCCCAGGTCGCATCGATCATATAAATGATAAATAACAACCCATCCGGTACGCCCACGCACAAAGCGGGTGGCCGCTTGCATCGCAAAACGGCAGTAGAGCTGGTTGAAGCTGAGTTGCGCTCGCGGATCATGTCGGGCGCACTGGCACCGGGCACGCCGCTTCGGCAAGAGGCTTTGTCTGAAGAATTGGGGGTCAGCCGCATTCCACTGCGTGAGGCGATTCGATTGTTGAGCTTTGAAGGCTTGGTGGATTTGATTCCCCACAAAGGTGCTTATGTCACGATGGTCTCTATCGGTGAAGTGCGCGAACTTTTTGAATTGCGCATACGGCTAGAGCCTTGGCTCTTGGAGGAAGCATGTCCGCTCCTCTCAGAAGCTGATTTGAATCAAGCAGAGCGCATCGCCGGCAGCATGAACAACATTGATGAACAATCGTGGGGCCAACTCAACTGGGAGCTTCATGGGCTGTTGTATCGCGCGGCCCAGCGTCCGATGGCGATGAACATGGTTCGCTCACTGCATGAGAAGACCGAGCGATACCTGCGCTTCCAAGTCGTGAATACGCCGATTCGGCAGCAAGCGTATGACGAGCATTTGGCTTTGATTTCGCTCTGCCGCAACCGCCAATCTGAGTCAGCCAAGCAGGTTTTAACCCAGCACATTGCGGACGCAGCACAGCAAATACAAGATGTCGTGGCACGCTTGCTCGACACAACAGCGCCAGCAAAAACCAGCTGAGTTTGCTCGGATGACAAGCGCGTCTGTGGCTTACGCTTGGCGCGGCCTCAACACACTGCGGTTCTAAGGCCGCGTTTTTTCTTTCCACAGCGTAGCGCCCAACAGCACCACCTGCATCTGCTGCACAAAGTTCTCCGTCATCTCAGCTTCTAGTAGAGGTTGATTGGGCGGCAGATCAAGTATTTCGGGCGCTGCGGCCAGCATGGTGGTGACGATCAAGCCACACACCATTTGCAGACTGCGCGTCGACAAATCCGCATAAAGTCCTAGGTTACGAAAATCCTGCGCCATCTCGTTGGTGAAGTGGATCACGTCATTTCGGATCGCCAAGCGCAGGATGCGGCTGCCGCCCGAGCGCTCGCTTGAAATAAACAGGAAGAGCAGGCGATTTTGCAACACGTATTGGTGATACACCCCCACCGAACGGCGCACGATGTCTTCTTGCGCCACACTGCCTTGGCGTGCTTCCCGCAGCAAGCGCCGCAGAGTAATACCAACCTCTTCCACCAGCGCCAACCCAAGATCATCGGTGTTGCGAAAGTGCCGATAAAACGCATTGGGCACCATGCCCGCCTCGCGCGCAATTTCGCGAATGCCTAGGCTCGTAAAGCTGCGGCCTTCGCCCATCAGTTGCAAGGCGGCCTGTGTCAGGCTGTTGCGGGTGAGGTCTTTGCGCTCACTTCTGCTGAGCTCTTCTTTGGGTGTGCGCGTTGCAGGGGTGCTAACTTTGCTCATATGGCCTCGTTTTGTGTACAACCGTATTCTATCAATGGATGAAATTCATGGCAAGAATTGACAGTTTTCATTGGAGGATTTGGCTTCGCCCTCTAATCTGAAAATTAGTAGTTTACTTTTTGTGTACGTTCGTACACAATACGAACCAAGGGAGGAGGCATCGCGCCTGAACCCAAACACCCCGGAGCTGAAAATGCAAACTCAACTGCCACTGAAACCCCTGACTCGACTCGCCCACACGATCAACCCACCCGTCTCGAGAATTTTGAAGCATGCTTGGGTTGCGTCGATCGTGAACCACAACGCCGTCGAAGACGCTTTGCGCGGATTGCATCCCATGCTGTCTCTCACCGAAGTTCGGGCTCGGGTGGTGCGCGTGGAGAGCGATACGCCTTCCACCAAAACCTTCGTGCTGCAGCCGAATGTGCTTTGGCAGGGTGCTGCGGCTGGTCAGTATGTCCGGGTGCAGGTTGAGATTGCCGGTCGCCGCGAATCGCGTGTTTATAGCCTCTCGTCACGCCCTGGCTCGCGCCGCCTGGCCATCACTGTGAAGCGGCAGCCCGGTGGTTTGGTCTCTAATTACCTGCATGAGCAGGTGCGTGCAGGTGCGGTGCTGACGATCAGCCAAGCGATGGGCGAGTTCGTTTTACCGGCTGAGCTGCCAGCAAAGATATTGCTGCTGAGTGCGGGCAGTGGGATCACACCGGTGATGGCGATGTTGCGGGATTTGCAGGCACGCGCTTACGAAGGTGATGTGGTGTTTATGCACATGTGCCGCGATCCGCAAGAGCAAATTTTCGCGCCCGCGCTGGCAGCCTTGCAGGCCAGCTTCCCACAACTGAGCTTCTTGCAGCACTTTACAGATTCTGCCGGACGCTTGAGCCCCACTGCCTTGCGCCGCGCTGTGCCGGATCTTGAAACGCGCAGCACCTGGATGTGTGGCCCTGGCGCATGGATGGAAGAGATGCATCAGCATTGGCTCGCCTCTGGCGTAGCACAGCCTTTGCTGAGTGAGCGCTTTGTGGCCTACCCGATCCTGCCAACAGAGCAGGCGGGCGCACCGGTCTCGGTGTCGTTTGCGGCCAGCGGCAAGCAGTTCACCACCTGCGGCACTGCCCCTCTGTTGATCCAAGCCGAGCAAAACGGTCTGTCGCCCAAGCATGGTTGCCGGATTGGCATTTGCCGCAGCTGCCAATGCACCAAGATCAGCGGCACCGTGCAAAACCTGCAAACCGGTGAGTTGTCGAGTGCGCCCAACGAGGAAATTCGCTTGTGTATCAGCGCAGCGCGATCCGATCTCGCGCTGGCTTTGTAAACCCATTTAACCCTTAGGAGCCCCCATGAGCTTTGCTAAACCTACCCCTTTGAGCCGCGCACAAGTGGATGAATTTGAGCGCGAAATCGATGCCATCCGCGCCAGCGTGATGAACAAGCTCGGACAAGCGGATGTCGACCATATCCGCCACATGATTCGCATCAGCCGCGCCAGCGAAATCGGCGGGCGCGCATTGCTGCATTTTGGCTTAGGGCCGCTGAGCTGGGTGGCCGGCGTGATGGCTTTGGCCAACGCGAAGATTCTGGACAACATGGAAATCGGCCACAACGTGATGCACGGTCAATACGACTGGACGGGAGACCCCGCCTTGAATTCGCAAAAATTCGAGTGGGATATTGCCTGCGACGGCGAGCAATGGCGCCATTCACACAACGTGATGCACCACACCTACACCAATATCTTGGGCAAAGACCGTGATCTGGGTTACTCGCTCCTGCGCCTGACCGATGCCCAGCGCTGGAAGCCCCGCCATTGGTTTCAGCCTTTCGCCAATTTGCTGCTCGCCATGGGCTTTCAATATGGCGTAGGCTCGCACGATCTGGAGATTGGGCGCTACACCCACGGTGCGATGCCCAAAGAAGAATTCCAAGCGCGTGTGAAACGCTTCGTCACCAAGGTGGGCAAGGTCTGGTTCAAAGACTATCTGCTGTTTCCCGCGCTGGCACTATGGAGCGCACCACGCGTATTGGCCGGGAATTTCTGCGCCAACCTGATTCGCAATCTCTGGACCTATGTGGTGATCTTTTGCGGCCACTTCACCGAAGGCGTGGCGATGTACCGCGAGCAAGACACGCAGAGCGAGACTCGCGGCGATTGGTATCTGCGCCAACTCTCCGGCTCTAGCAATCTGACCGGCGGTCGCATCTTCCACATCATGACCGGCCACTTGAGCCATCAGATCGAACACCACCTCTTCCCCGACATGCCCGCGCATCGCTACCCCGAGGTCGCACCGCAAATACAGGCTTTATGCAAAAAATATGGCTTGTTCTACAACACGGGTAGCTTGTTCAAACAATACCTGACGGTGATGAAGCGCATCTTGGTGCACACCTTGCCGCCTAGAGCTGTGGCAATCAAGGGTTGAACCCATGTACTTTTCCAAGCTTCTTAGAGGCAGCCCATCCGATGTGGCTTTGCGTCTGGCTCCATGTCCTCCGGCGGGGATCGGCGTTGCCTTCTCCGGTTGATGTTTTCCCCCGCCTCCCCCTTTACTTACGCCAGACGCAAAGCCACATCGGACGGGCATAGTTGCTGGTGGCGTACCAACATGCGCGATTTGTGCCAAGCCCGTCAGAGCACTCGGGGCGGATGGCGTAAGTAAAGGGGGAGGCGGCGAGATCAACTCGCCGAAGACAAATCAAACCCTGATGCCGCCGGAGGACATGGAGCCATCTGCCCCGGGTGCTCTGACGGGCGTTTGACCCGCGCAAAGAACATGTGCAAAGGGTAGTTCAACCCTTTATTGCCGCATCAATAGAAAAGCGTAGGCATGATACCGGTCTCCCAGCGCGCTGAAGCCGTTTTTCAAGCGTTTTAGGCCATTCGCCGGCATAAAATGTGCGCAGAATGCTATTATATTGATAGCGCAGAGTAAATTTGAGACAATACGGGGCTAGCAAGCTACAAAGCATCCCATGGACTACCCACAGATTTTTGATGTCATCGTCGTCGGCGGTGGCCACGCTGGCACCGAAGCCGCGTTGGCCAGCGCCCGCATGGGTTGCGCCACGCTCTTGCTTTCGCACAACATCGAGACCTTGGGCCAGATGAGCTGCAACCCGTCGATTGGCGGGATTGGCAAAGGGCATTTGGTGAAAGAGGTGGACGCCATGGGCGGCGCGATGGCGCTCGCCACCGATGAGGGCGGGATTCAGTTTCGCATCTTGAACGGCTCCAAAGGCCCCGCCGTGCGCGCCACCCGCGCCCAAGCGGATCGCGTGCTTTACAAAGCGGCGATTCGCCGAATGTTGGAAAACCAGCCGAATTTGTGGCTCTTTCAGCAGGCCGTGGATGACCTGATGGTGGAGGGCGATAAAGTGGTGGGTGCGATCACGCAAGTCGGCATTCGATTCCGCTCACGCGCTGTAGTGCTGACGGCTGGCACTTTCTTGGACGGGAAGATCCACGTCGGCCTCAACAACTATGCGGCGGGCAGGGCAGGGGATCCGCCTGCTGTCTCGCTCTCAGCGCGCCTCAAAGAACTCAAGCTCCCGCAAGGCCGCCTCAAAACTGGCACGCCCGCCCGCATCGATGGCCGCAGCATTGATTATTCCAAGTGCATCGAGCAGCCCGGCGATGGTATGCCCGATGCCTCTGGCAACATCACCACATCGATGCCAGTGTTCAGCTTCATGGGCAAAGCCAGCATGCATCCGCGCCAGGTGCCGTGCTGGATCACGCACACCAACGCCAACACGCATGCGATCATCCGCACCGGCTTTGACCGCAGCCCTATGTTTACCGGCAAGATCGAGGGCGTGGGCCCGCGATACTGCCCAAGCGTGGAAGACAAGGTCAATCGCTTTGCCGACAAAGATGCGCACCAAATCTTTCTCGAACCCGAAGGCCTAAATACCCACGAGATTTATCCTAACGGCATCTCCACCAGCATGCCGTTTGACATTCAGCTCGCCATG
Source organism: Variovorax sp. (assembly GCA_031375105.1). Lineage (GTDB taxonomy): Bacteria > Pseudomonadota > Gammaproteobacteria > Burkholderiales > Burkholderiaceae_C > JANMDU01. The sequence goes on along the minus strand of JANMHJ010000062.1, from coordinate 62,856 downwards.
ATCCGCAGCATCGCAGGCTTGGAAAACGCCCACATCCTGCGCCCCGGCTACGCGATCGAATACGATTATTTTGACCCACGCGAGCTGCGCAGCAACTTTGAAACCCGCGCGATTTCAAACCTATTCTTCGCAGGCCAGATCAATGGCACCACCGGCTATGAAGAAGCCGCTGCGCAGGGCATGTTTGCTGGCATCAATGCGGCGCTCAAAGTGCGCTCTGAAGGATTTGGCGACGCAGTCAAGTCCTCCGCTGGCAACATCACTTACACAGAGAGCCATTGGCTGCCTGGCCGTGATGTGGCATACCTTGGCGTGTTGGTCGACGACCTCACCACTCAAGGCGTGACCGAGCCGTACCGCATGTTCACCAGCCGCGCCGAATACCGGCTGCAACTGCGCGAAGACAATGCCGATGCTCGACTCACCGAAGTGGGCCGCCAGCTTGGTTTGGTGGATGATGCCCGCTGGGAAACTTTCAGCCGCAAGATGGAAGCTGTTTCACGTGAAACAGAGCGCCTGAAATCTACTTGGGTGACGCCCGCTAAGCTGCCATTAGCGGAGGCCGAGCGCGTCTTGGGCAAAGGCATTGAGCACGAATACAGCCTGTTTGATTTGCTGCGCCGCCCCGGCGTGGGCTATGAAGCACTCGTTTCCTTGCAGCCCGAAGGCAAAGACAACCTCCAATCCGAAGCTGTTTCACGTGAAACATTGGGCGACTTGCGCGACGCTGTGGTCGAGCAGGTCGAGATCAGCACCAAATACAGCGGCTATATTGACCGCCAGAAAGACGAAATCAATCGCGCCGCGCATTACGAAAACCTGCGCTTGCCTGTGGGCATGGATTACGCCTCCGTGCAGAGCCTTTCCTTTGAAGCCCGACAAAAGCTAGCCAAGCATCAACCCGAAACCCTCGGCCAGGCCTCGCGCATCAGCGGAATCACACCGGCCAGCATTTCGCTCTTGCTGATTTATCTGAAAAAGGCTAAGTTCAAGGGCTTCGCGGTGAGCGCGAATGATGCGCAATCGAGCATACAAGCCGCTTGATTTTGCTCAGGCTCGCGCTCCCGCTCTTTATAAAGAGAGTGCATGAGAACATCACAGCGCGGGTTTTTGTCGCCCCGAAGCATCTTCGTTACGGTCATTTTGTTGGCCATGCTGATCATTCCGCTTGTATGGCTGAGCGGCAAATCGGATCGCGCAGCCAAGCAAGAAGCGATTGAAAAAGCACAAAACACAGGCACAGTGACCGTCGCCGCATCATCCACCGAGGTTCATAACCCCGATGCTTTCGGCATGACTTGGGGCGCACTGGCCAATGACAAACTCCCCAGCAGCGCCGTTTGGATGAGCTGCCACGGCCAACCTCGCGAGGGCATCACCCAACCCCATGCCGATAGCTGCAACCCATACAAAGGCGACTCATCTTGCCGCTTGGCACTGCCCATTCTCTGCATTCAGAAAGATGGCTCTACCATTGAGTCCAGCTTTGCGCCATCGACCAGCACCTCCGCCGAACCACTCAAAGACGAACGTAGCCGTGGTGCGATCAGCCTCAATGACATCACCACCGATGGCTGGGCAGCAGGCAATGTGGCCAGCACCGAAGCCGTGGCAGGCTTCGTGATCGGCTCGCTCGCACTGGCGAATGCACGCTGCGAAAAAGAGCTGGGGCCCGGCTGGCGCATGGCCGAGTTTCATGATGGCATGGGCGGCCAAGGCGGCTGGGGTTTTGTCGCCAAGCGCGGCACCCGACTCGACACCCGCCTGCGCCACTGGGTGCATATCAACGACCAACCCGGCAACTGCTGGAACAACAAAGGCTAATCTATGCTGAAGTTTCACGTGAAACATCTGTTGATCGCGGGCTTGCTGAGCTTTTTCGTACTGCCTGCAAGTGCCCAAAAAATGTACCGCTGCCCCGGCGCGGGCGGCAGCACCACCTTCAGCGATACGCCTTGCTCCAGCGGCCAGGGCAGCGAGGTCACGGTCAAACCCGCCACAGGATCAGGCGCAGGCAGCCCACCCAAGCCAGATCCGCAAACCCGTGGCGCGATGGACAAGCGCAACGCCGAATACAACGCCTTGCTCACACCCGACTGCCGCCGCGCCCGCGAAGCCTTCTTGGTCAAATCCCAGCAAAAAAACGGCATGGAAGAGTTGATGAAAGAGGGCAACCCAATCTCCAAAGCTTGGGAAGCTTGCGAGTTTGAGGCCAAGGATTCCATTGGCAAACTCAATGCCCAAGATCAAGCCAAAGCCAAGGCCGAAGAAGCCAAACGCGCTGAACAGGATCGCATCGCCATCAAGAAGAACGAATGCGCCACCAAGCAAAAAGTGCTCGACGACCGCCGCCCACGCTTGGCTCAACTCAGCGAACAAGACCGTGCCACCTTCCGCGCCGTAGAGCAAGATGTGGCTATGAACTGCCGTTAATTTGCTCGCATGATGGCAGGGTGTTGTTTCACGTGAAACAACACCGCGTCGCGCCCCGCAAGCTCAGCCTACAATTCAAAGCTTGAAATCGTCTGACCAACTTCACCTCGAAGCCGTCGCTGAGCAACTTCAGCAGCCGCTGACCTCCGCTCAAGCGCAACGCCTGTTCGCCTACCGCAACCTGATTGCCAAATGGAACCGGGTTTACAACCTCACCTCCCTGCGCGATCCGGCGCAGATGCTCTCGCACCACATCATTGACTCCCTCGCAGCCGCGCCTCCCTTGCAACGGCATCTGGTGCAAGCAGGTTTGGTCACCTCTCGCGTGCTCGATGTGGGCTCCGGCGGTGGTTTGCCGGGCGTGGTTTTGGCCACGGCGCTCTCGGGTGTGGACGTGACTTGTGTGGACACGGTAGGCAAGAAAGCGGCCTTTGTGCAGCAAGTGGCCAACGAATTGAAGTTGCCACAATTGCACGGCGTGCATGCTCGTGTAGAGGAGATGAAGGCCGCGCCATTTGACGTGATCACCAGCCGCGCGTTCGCCTCCCTCCTAGATTTCGTGCAACTCACCCGCATGCACCTCAAGCCCGGCGGCGTGTGGATGGCGCTCAAAGGCAAACAGCCCGATGACGAAATCGCTGCACTGCCTGCTGACGTAGAGGTGTTTCACGTGGAACAACTCAGCGTGCCAGGCCTGGATGCCGAGCGCTGCATTGTCTGGATGCGCTTGCGGTCTTGAGAATCAAAAGACAAATACCAGACGCAGAAGACGCAAAAAAGAAAGAAAAACGCACTCGAAAACTTGTTTTGGGTATTTTTCTTTCTGGTACTCCTGCTGCGTAACCTCTGCGTCTTCTGCGTCCGGTATTGGTATTGGTATTGGTATTGGTATTCTTCAGCAACCTAGCAAAACCAAGTACATTGCCAGCATGAAACCCATCCTCCTGATTGCCATCCTCGCCTGCGCAGCAGCGTTCACAGCCACCGCGCAAAGCATCGAATCGCTCAAGCAGCCGCTCTCCCCTGTGCCCAGTGTTGATCTGCAGCGCTACCAAGGCACTTGGCATCAGCTTGCGCTCTATCCCAATCGCTTCCAAAAATCCTGCGCTTCCAACACCCATGCCCAATACACACCGCTGCCCGGTGGCACGGTGCAGGTCGTCAATGCATGCCGCACGGCAGAGGGCAAAGAGATGCAAGTCGAAGGCCTTGCCCGACCCGCACGCGCGACCATTCTGAGCAACAATCAACTCACACCGCCACAATTGCAAGTGCGCTTCGCACCGGAATGGTTGGCATGGCTGCCTTATGTGTGGGGTGATTATTGGGTCATTCAGCTTGCACCAGATTACCGTTACGCCGTGGTTGGCGAGCCCAGCCGAGATTTCCTCTGGGTGCTGGCGCGTGAAACGCAATTGACCGCAGCAGACTGGGCAGCGATAGAGTCCAAACTAAAGGAGCAGGGCTACGATCCTGCGCGGCTTGTGCGAGAAAAGCATTTGCCTTGAGTTGAGCATCTACTTGCTATATATTTCGTAGCATTAGGCGCTTATTCTATAACGGCTACAAGCACTTTTGGTGTTAAAAATACCAATACGATGCCAATACCGGACGCAAAAAACGCAGAGGTTACGCAGAGGGAATACCAAAAAGAGAAAGGGGCCGCCTGGTTTGTATCGAATCACAATCTATTTTTTGAATTTTTTCTTCTGTCTTTTTTGCGTCTTCTGCCTAACCTTTGCGTCTTCTGCGTCCGGTATCGGTAATGATATTCGCATTAGCCAAACCATCACTTCCCAAACAGCTTGTCTTTCCAGCTGCCTAGTTTCGTAGCCGCTTTGTCGCCCAGTTTTGCGCCAGCGCCCGTGCCAATCACCGGGGCCATCACCGAACCAATTGCGCCGCCAATCATGGCACCGCGTGTGGGCTGCACCTGAGGCGCCGCGGTCGTGCCGCTGATCTCTAGGGGAATGCCCACCAGTTGCCCAACCGCTTGGCCAAGCTTGCCATCACCCGCCGTCAAATCCACATCCACCTTGCCATACAAAGCACGCGGTGCGCCGGGGCTGCTTGCCTCGCCCACGCTCACTGCGCCGCGTGCCAGCAAAATGCTCGACTTGGCTTGCAGCTCGGAAAGCGTCAGCTGCATCGCTGCGCCCGAGCCGCGCGTCGCCAGGTTGCCAGACAGCTGCTGCAATACCGTCTCGCCGCCACGGGACAGGCCCAGTGTGCGCACGGCTTTGGCCAGATCAATGCCTTTGATCACCGCAGCGCTCACGGTAAAGGGCGTGCGCGTTTGCAGCGCCGCGCCCAAACCAGCAAGCTGCGCCGCCGAGGCATCCAGCGTCGTCGTCGCTTCCAGCCGCCCCGACATACGCGCACGCACGCCGGGCAAGGCCGTCAAATCCAAGTCGCGCGTTTTCAGCTCGCCGCGCAGTAGCCATGGGGCTTGCGCTTTCGCAGCAGCCCCCGTCACAACAGCCCGCGTCAAACGCAGTGGGCCGCGAATCGTGCCGCCGCCCAACTGTAAATCCACATCTGCCTCATCACGCGCCGCGCTCAAGTGCACATCGCCCGACAGTGCGAGCGTTTCGCCGGTGGCAGACTGCCACACCACATCTTGCAAGCGGATGTGCTGCGGAATGGCCAGCAAGCCCACCACCCAAGCAGGCGCAGCTACCGCGTCAAGCTGTGTATATGAAGCCTTTTGCGCTGCTTGCCCACGTATTTCCTGTGCAGAGCGCTCATTTTTTGATAGTAACAGGGTCAGTTGATCCAAGCCCTTTTGTGGCAAGCGCAAGCCTTGGATGGAGAGCGACGCTATCTCCAGCTCCCGCGCACCGCCCCAACCCAGCAGCTTGCGCCACGCTGGCCGCAGCTGGATACGCAGCGCCGTGAGCGGCGAAGCCGTCGCCAGTGCCACATCGCTTAGCGCCACCGCAGGCAGCGGCCACACATCCAGCGAGAGCTTGCCCACCGTCACCGGCACACCCAGCTTGTCACTGGCCAGCACCTGCAACTGTACACGCGGCCCATCGCCCGAAAGCCACCAAGCCAGCACGCCCGCCGCTGCGGCAAGAAGTAACACCGTAGCAAGCAGTGCACTGAGCGCAAATTTCAAAACACGTTTCATGATCACAAGAAGGCCTACAGCAAAGTGGGGGAGCAAGAGGGTATTGTGCCCCGCCAACATATCATCTGCTATCGAACCCCAGCCCTTTGCCACTGTTTCAAGCTCGTCAGCAAAGAAGTCTCTTTCCCGCTACCATGCAGCCTCAAGATTTTTTCTAAGGACGACCATGAAACTCTACTATTCCCCCGCCGCGTGCTCACTGTCGCCCCACATCGCGCTCTATGAAGCCGGTTTGAAATTCGAAGCCGTGCTCGCCAGCACCAAAACTCACCAACTCGCCGACGGCACCGATTACTACACCATCAACCCGCTGGGCTACGTGCCCTTGCTCGAACTCGACGACGGCACCCGCCTGACCGAAGGCCCAGCCATCGTGCAATACATCGCAGATCTGGTCCCCGAGAAAAAGCTCGCTCCTGCCAACGGCACCCTCGAGCGCTACAAACTGCAAAGCCTGCTCAATTTCATCACCAGCGAACTGCACAAAGGTTTCGGTGTCCTGTTCAAACCCGGCATGCCGGTGGAAGCGCAGCAAATGGCCAAAGACAGCCTGATCAGCCGCCTGAAATGGGTGGACGAGCAACTCGCTGGCAAGCAATACCTGATGGGCGATCATTTCACCGTGGCTGACGGCTACCTCTTCAACGTCACCAACTGGGCCGCCTTCGTCAAGCTCGATCTTTCCCCCTACACAAACCTCCTCGCCCTGCGCGAAAGAGTCGCCGCCCGCCCAGCGGTGCAGCAGGCGATGAAGGCGGAAGGTTTGATCAAGTAATCGTTTCGAGCAAACAAAAAGGCGCTGAATTCAGCGCCTTTTTGCTTTGCTGTCACTCACAAATTCGGCGCAAGCAATCTCTGCAGTTGCTCTTGCGTCTCGCCGCGCCGTGCAGCCAAATCCTTAACTTGGTCGTCGCCGATTTTGCCGACGTTGAAGTATTGGCTTGTCGGGTGGCTGAGCATGAAACCGCTCACGCTGGCTGCGGGGGTCATGGCCAGGCTCTCCGTCAGAGCCATGCCGATGTCTTCGCATTGCAAGACGCGGAACATGTCGCGCTTGGGGCTGTGATCCGGGCAAGCGGGATAGCCGGGGGCGGGGCGGATGCCTTGGTATTTTTCGGCGATGAGTTCTTCGGGCGAGAAGGCTTCGTCTTTCGCGTAGCCCCAGAGATCGGTGCGCACGCGATGGTGCAGCATCTCGGCGAAGGCTTCGGCCAAGCGATCAGCCAAAGCTTTGAGCATGATGGCGCTGTAGTCGTCTAGGTCATCGTTGAAGAATTTTTCTTTCTTTTCTACGCCAATGCCAGCCGTGACGGCGAAGATACCGATGTAATCTTGATTTTTTAAGCCTTTTGAGCTGTTGCCCGTTATATTATCTGCATTGTTTGCTATTATTTTAGGAGCGTTTGGTGTAGCATCGCGCGGTGCGATGAAGTCACTCAAGCAGCGGCTCGGGCGCATCACGCCATCGATCATCTGCTTCTCGGTTTGCTGGCGCAGGCCGTGCCAAGTCATCAGTTTCTCGCTGCGCGATTCATCGGCATAGATTTCAATATCATCACCCACGCTGTTCGCGGGATACAGGCCGATCACGCCCGAAGCTGTGAGCCAGCGGCCTTCGATCAGGCGTTGTAGCATGCGTTTGCCATCGGCAAACACGCGCACCGCTTCCGTGCCCACCACTTCGTCTTTCAAAATCTGCGGGAAGGGCCCAGCCAAATCCCAAGTCTGGAAAAACGGGCCCCAATCGATGTATTTGGCGAGCTCCGTCAAATCAAAATTCTTGAAGACACGGCGGCCAATGAATTTGGGGGCAGGGGGTGTGTAAGCCGCCCAGTCGAGCGGCGTTTTGTTGGCGCGCGCTTTGGCCAGTGGCCACATGGGCGTTTGTTTTTTGTTCGCATGCAGCTCGCGCACATGCGCGTAATCCGCTTCGAGATCGGCAATAAATTTCGTCGCCTGCTCAGACAGCAAACTCTGCGCCACGCCCACACTGCGCGAAGCATCGGGCACATACACCACTGGGCCTTCGTAATGCGGCGCGATCTTTACGGCCGTGTGGACTCTAGAGCAGGTGGCACCGCCGATCAGCAGCGGGATTTTCTTAATTCGGAAGTGATCGTCTTTCTGCATCTCGGCAGCCACGTATTGCATTTCTTCAAGTGACGGCGTGATCAGCCCAGAGAGCCCGACGATGTCTGCGCCTTCGACTTTCGCTCGCGCCAAAATCTCATGGCAAGGCACCATCACGCCCATGTTCACCACGTCAAAGTTATTGCATTGCAAAACAACGGTGACGATGTTCTTGCCAATGTCATGCACATCGCCTTTCACCGTCGCAATGATGATCTTGCCTTTGGTGCGCACATCTTGCCCCGCCGCCTCCATCAGCAGCTTTTCGGCTTCAATATACGGCAGCAAATGCGCCACGGCTTGCTTCATCACCCGCGCGCTTTTCACCACTTGCGGCAAAAACATCTTGCCCTGCCCAAACAAATCACCCACCACATTCATGCCGTCCATCAGCGGCCCTTCAATCACATGCAGGGGCCGCCCGCCTGTGGCTTTAATGGCTTGGTAGCTCTCTTCGGTATCCACCACGATGAAATCCGTGATGCCGTGAATCAGCGCGTGCGCCAAGCGGCCATTCACATCTTTTTCGCGCCAGATGAGGCGGGTGGATTCGTCTTTCGCTGCGCCCTTGAGCCCCTCGGCTGCAGCCACCAGTTTCTCGCCAGCCTCTGGATCGCGGTTCAACACCACATCTTCCACCAGCTCGCGCATCTGTGGATCAATCTGCTCATACACGCCCAGTTGCCCCGCGTTCACAATTCCCATGTCCATGCCGGCTTGGATCGCGTGGTAGAGAAACACGGTGTGAATCGCTTCGCGCACATGGTCGTTGCCACGGAATGAAAAGCTCACATTCGATACGCCGCCTGAGACCTTCGCACCCGGCAAATTCGCCTTGATCCAGCGCGTGGCCTCTATGAAATCCACCGCGTAGTTGTTGTGCTCTTCAATGCCAGTAGCAATCGCAAAAATGTTCGGATCAAAAATAATGTCTTCCGGCGGAAATCCCACCTCATCGACCAACACGCGATAGGCCTTCTCGCAAATCTCAATCTTGCGGGCATAGGTGTCGGCCTGGCCTTTTTCATCAAACGCCATCACCACAGCAGCAGCGCCATAACGACGCAGCAAATTTGCTTGATGCTTGAAAGCTTCCAAGCCCTCTTTCATCGAGATCGAATTCACGATGCCCTTGCCCTGAATGCAACGCAGCCCCGCCTCGATCACGCTCCATTTGCTGGAATCAATCATGATCGGCACGCGCGCAATGTCGGGCTCGCTGGCAATCAGCTTCAAAAATTTCACCATTGCCGCTTCGCTGTCCAACATGGCTTCGTCCATGTTGATATCAATGATCTGCGCCCCGTTTTCTACCTGCTGGCGAGCCACAGCCAGCGCCTGCTCGTATTCACCATTCAAAATCATGCGGGCGAAGGCTTTGGAACCCGTCACATTGGTGCGCTCGCCCACGTTGACAAACAGCGTGCCTTGGCCGATCTTCACCGGCTCAAGGCCAGAAAGCATCATCGGAAGAACGCAAGGGGTAGCGGGTACAGTAGTATTAGCAGACACGGAGCTCACCTGAATCAAAGATCGTTCGGTGAGCGCGGTTGTGCAAGAGATGCCTCCAAGCCTGGCAAATTCGGCCTAAAACACGAAATTTGCTGCAACGCTCCTTGGAGGAAGGTGATTTTAACGCTATAAACACGTTGTCATGTTCAAAAAGCTCTTCTCACGCACCCCCGAAGCCTTCAGCGAAACCGAACAACAAACGGTGCTCGACGAGGAATTGGTTGAGCGCATGCTCAAGACCAAGGGCTCAGACAGTGCTGAGCTGGCCGCCGAGCTGCTCACCGCGCCCACCGCCATGATGCAGCTGAGCCTAGATGAGGCGCGCATCGTGGTGAGCTATATGAGCCCACGCAAATTCCCCGAAGGCACCGTCTTCATCCAAGAAGGCGACAAAAACAACACCGATTACATGGTGCTCGTGCTCGACGGCGAGGTCACCGTGGAGAGCATCGTTGTCAGCCGCACCACACCGGTGACCACCGCCGTTCTCGGCGCGGGTAGCTTGCTCGGGGAGATGGGCATTGTGGACGGCGAGCCCCGCTCGGCCACCTGCACCGCCACCAGCGAAGTGCGGGCCGCCATATTTACGCGAGGTGCGCTGGAGCAGCTCATCAACGAGCATCCCGCCATCGGCGCAAAATTCATGATGTCCATCAGCCTGCGCATCGCCGAGCGTTTGCGCGATACCGCCGAGAAGCTCAAGCTCTACGCCCAGCTCACGCAGGCCATGCAGCAAGAGATTGACCAGCTGATGCCCACCTAATAGCCCTGCTGGGGCACTGCGCTGCTGCGGCACGTGTTTTCTGAAGCCCCCTAGCATACTATTAAATTCATAGCGCCCTACGCACAATATATAACGGCCAGAGGCCTATTTTGCTTAAAAACCCAGCGATGACGCGCCCTTGGCCGGGCGCGTAAAATAGCGCTATGAGTACCCTAGAAGTCGTCCGCGAAGCCCAAACCGCTGAGAATTACAACCCTCTGGCCAAACAAAAAGCAGGGGCTAAGCTCTCCCGCATCCCGATCAAGGTGGAGCAAGGCGAGCTTTTAAAGAAGCCCGATTGGATTCGCGTCAAAGCAGGCAGCCCCACCACCCGCTTCTACGAAATCAAGCAAATCCTGCGTGAGCACAAGCTGCACACCGTATGCGAAGAAGCCTCTTGCCCCAACATCGGTGAATGCTTCGGCAAAGGCACGGCCACCTTCATGATCATGGGCGACAAATGCACCCGCCGCTGCCCGTTTTGCGATGTCGGCCATGGCCGGCCTGATCCACTCGATCAAGATGAGCCTTTGAATCTGGCCAAAACCATCGCCGCTTTGAAGCTCAAATACGTCGTCATCACCAGCGTGGATCGCGATGATTTGCGCGACGGCGGCGCCGGCCATTTCGCCCTATGCATCCGCAAAATCCGCGAACTCTCCCCGCAAACCACCATCGAAGTGCTCGTGCCCGATTTCCGTGGCCGCGATGACCGCGCCTTAGACATCTTGAAGGCCGCGCCGCCCGATGTGATGAACCACAATCTAGAAACCACCGCGCGCCTCTACAAACAAGCCCGCCCCGGCTCAGATTACGCTTTCAGCCTCAACCTGCTCAAAAAATTCAAAGCCCTGCATCCCAACGTCCCCACCAAAAGCGGCATCATGGTCGGCTTGGGCGAGACAGATGAAGAAATCTTGGCTGTGATGCGCGACATGCGCGAGCACAACATCGACATGCTCACCATCGGCCAATACCTCGCCCCTTCCATGTCACACCTGCCGGTCAAGCGCTATGTGCACCCAGACGTTTTCAAAATGTTTGAAGCCGAGGCTTACAAAATGGGCTTCACGCACGCCGCTGTTGGCGCGATGGTGCGCAGCTCTTATCATGCAGACCAGCAGGCTCACGACACCTTAGAAGCACTCAAGGCCCCTTTGGCAGCTAGCGTTTGAGGCGCGTTGGTCCTCATGACGAATGGCGTGAAATTCACCCTCGATTTGCAGAGCCTGCAAAAGCAACTGGGGTATGCCACTTACGAGCGTGCGCGTGAAGTTTATGTGCTGCAAAAAGTCAGCGACGATTACAGCGTCAGCCAAAGCAGCAGCCAAGATTGGCAACTCAGCGCCCATGTGCAAGGCAGTGGGCGCGAGCGCTATTTTGTGGAGATCGATGTTGAGGTCACGCCCTGGGGTGAGATCAGCAGTTGGCGCTCCAAATGCAGCTGTCCCATCGGCCAGCGCTGCAAGCATGCCGGTGCCTTGATGCTCAAAACAGCGTATCGCAGCGGAGGTGTCGTCACGCCAAGCGCAGCGCACAGCACGTACCCCAAAGCCAACTTTCCCAAGCTTCCCCCGCACAATAACGCCAGCGCCGCCTCGTCAGGCAAACCCACTGAGCTCGCTCGCAATGAGCGTGACATACAAAACTGGTTGGATCTGTTCTCTGCAGATTCCGATGCCCTCCCGATTGCGTTCAATGCCGACGACGGCGATGCAGAGCAGACCCATGCCGGCTCAGGCCAAGACAAGCTGCTCTTCCTACTGCACGAACGCAAGCAAAAAATGCAAAGCCAACTTTGGGTGAGCTATGCCTTAGCCCGCGAGCTGATCCGTGGAGGCTGGGGGAAAATCAAATCCGTCAACCAACTCGACTACAGTGCGCTGCCTGCCGCCGATGCCCAGATCGTCAAGATCATTCAAGCCATGGGGCGCGGCGGGAGTTACTACAACTACAACCAAGCAACCCAAGCCTGCATCGAGGGCGATATGGGGCAATTGTCTTTGCGTCTGATGCATGAAAGTGGGCGATTGTTCTGGAGCGAAGACGGCAAAAACATCGGCGCCAGTATGAAGCTGGCGGCCCCACGTGAGGTTCAGTGGCATTGGCGCGAACACAAAGCAGCGAATCAGACGGATGTGTTTTGGCAACTCTATGCACAGACTGTTCCTGCTACAGACGACGCAGATAACGCCACACGGATTTATGAAAACAACCCTGCCTTGTATGCGGATCTCACCCGCAGCGAGGTGGGCTGCATTAACAGCGCCCAAATGGCCATGCCGCGCTTGGTCGCCTTGCTGCAAAGCCCGCCCATAGCGCAAAGCGCCTGGCAACACCATGAACAGGCTTTGCTGCGGCATTTGGCGGGCTTGCCCATGCCGCCGTTTGCCAAACCACCGAAGGAGATTCGTGGTGTGCAACCGAAATGGCATCTTAGGGTCGAGCAGGTGATTGAGGCACAGCAGGCACGATTTGGCTGGATGATGATCACGCTGCAATTTGACTATGACGGTGTGCGCCATTTCTCGCATCGCATAGGCAACCCCGTGTTGATCGATGGAGATGACGTGGTGAAGGTGGATTCGCTAGGCAAGGCCACAGCGCCAGAGCGCATCTTGCTTCACCGCGATCTGGATGACGAAAAACGCGCCATCGGCTTGTTGCATGCGCAACAGTTGCAGGGCAATGTGAATGGCCAGTTTTACTTGCCACAACACAGCTCAGAGAGCCAAATGCCATGGGTGCGTTGGGTGGACGAAGAGTTCGCGTCTTTCCGCGATGCAGGCTTTGTGGTCTCGATGCCAGAAGAACTTCTGAACTGGGTGCAGCGTGCAGATGCTTTGCATTTCAAGATGCAGGGAGCCAACGAAACATCTCATGAAGCGCCACCTGCTAACGCCTCTGAGCGCTTTGCGCCCAACGAAGCACAAAACACCTCGCCTTGGTTTGACCTGTCCTTGGGCATTGAAGTGCAAGGCCAGCGCATCAATATTTTGCCGGCGCTGCCCGCACTGATCGCGCAAGTCAAGTTACTCAAAACCCAACTGCGCGAAGGCGCAGAGCTGCAGCTGCCTGAGAGCATGTATGTACCCCACGCTGGCGCTTGGCTGCGCTTGCCCACCGAGCCACTCAAGCCTTGGCTGTCTGCCCTGCTGGAGCTACTCGATGGCACGCAAAACTTGCGTGGCGAGAGCCTGCGCTTATCGCGCCTAGAAGCGCTGCGCCTCTCAGCAGCTTTGGGCGATGGCGCAGTGTGGGATGGTGCGAAAGGCCTGAAGAAGCTGCTGGCTCAGCTCAAAGGCGGCGCCAATGCTTTGCAGCCTGTGCTTCTGCCCGAAGGCTTGCATGCCGAGCTGCGGCCTTACCAATTAGAAGGCGTGAGTTGGTTGCAATTTCTGCGCGAGCAAGGCTTGGCCGGCGTGTTGGCCGATGACATGGGCTTGGGCAAAACCTTGCAAACCTTGGCGCATCTGTTGATCGAGAAAGAGGCCGGGCGGCTTGTGCATCCCGCTCTCATCATTGCACCCGTGAGCCTCTTGGGCAATTGGCAGCGCGAAGCCGCAAAATTCACGCCCAGTCTGCGCGTGCTGCTGCTGCACGGCAGTGGCCGCCACGAGGCCGCGCAAGATATGGCGCAGGCCGATATCGTGCTCTCGCCTTACTCCTTGCTGCCGCGCGACAAAGAGCGCTGGATGGCGCAGAAATGGTCCGTCGTGGTGCTGGATGAAGCGCAAAACATCAAGAATGCTCACACCGATGCCGCCCAAGTGGCCTACGATTTGCCGGCTGGTCAGCGTCTGTGCCTCTCGGGCACGCCCATGGAAAACCATTTGGGCGAGCTGTGGAGTCTGTTTCACTTTCTCATGCCCGGCTTTCTGGGCAGTGCGCGCCGCTTCAAAGAGCTGTATCGCACGCCGATTGAAAAGCATGGCGACACAGACTTGCTGGCTGCCCTCAGTCGCCGCGTCACGCCCTTTATTTTGCGGCGCACTAAAAAAGAGGTGCTACAGGATCTGCCTGACAAGATCGAGACGCTGAGCATGGTATCGCTCGAAGGCAAGCAAGCAGATTTGTACGAAACCATTCGTTTGGCGACAGAAAAAGCCGTGCGCGATGCACTTGCAGACAAGGGCTTGGCACGCTCACAAATCCAAGTGCTCGATGCGCTTTTGAAGTTACGCCAGGTCTGCTGCGACCCGCGTCTGGTGCCCACCGCAGCCGCTAAAAAAGTCAAGCAATCGGCCAAGCTAGAGCTGCTGATGGAGCTGCTGCCCGAAATGTTGGCCGAGGGCCGCAAAGTGCTGCTGTTTTCCCAGTTCACCTCGATGCTGGAGCTGATTGAAATCGAGCTGGCAGAGCGCAAACTCAAATGGGTCAAGCTCACCGGGCAATCCAGAAAGCGCGACGAGATCATCGACCAATTCACCTCCGGCCAAGTACCCCTGTTTCTCATCAGCCTCAAAGCGGGCGGCGTAGGCCTGAATTTGCCGCAAGCCGACACCGTGATCCATTACGACCCGTGGTGGAACCCGGCGGTAGAAAACCAAGCCACGGATAGGGCTCACCGCATCGGCCAAACCTCCCAAGTCTTCGTCTACAAACTGGTGGCCAGCGGCACGATCGAAGAGCGCATGCTGAAATTACAAGAACGCAAAGCCGCTTTGGCGGCTGGCATGCTCAGCGGCGCGCAAATGCGCAAACAAGCGCTGTTTACGGAAGATGATGTGGCGCAATTGCTGCGGCCGCTGGGGGATTGATCACGGGATTGAGGCACGGTAGATTTTTCGAGTATTTATCAGAAAATCCATTCATAAATTGACTTTTATCCTTATTTATCAGATACTTATCGAGAAAGTATCTATTAATGAATCTATCAAAAATTGATCTGCCCGAAGCTGTAGCTGCCTTGCTTGCTCGCGGCGTGCCGCTCACGGCTGCGCAATTGGCAGCGGCCAACGGGAAAAGCCAGCCCAGCATTTCTGGAGCAATCAAGGCTTTGGGCGAGCGCGTGCATCGCATCGGCGCGGCACGGAGCACAAGATATGCGCTCAGGAAAGATATCTTGGGCTTACCTTCACAACAGGTCATTGGGTTCACAGGCGTTGATGGCGATTCACAAGCTTGGGGAATGCTCACTCATCTGCATCCTAATCAAACCCATACAAAAGCCAAAGGTGGCGAATGGCTCACTTCAACAGGTCGGCTGCCTTGGTTCTTAACGCCGCTGCGCCCACAAGGATTTTTAGGAAGGCAATACGCCCGTGCTCGATCTGATTTCCCGCCAGATCCAGATGCTTGGAGCTTGGAACAAACGCTTTACATCATTGCCCAATATGCTCGCAACGCACCGGGGGCATTCTGTTTGGGACAGATGGACGATGCACGATGGGTGGATGAGGTCAGCACTATTGTTGCTGATCGCTTGGTGCAATACGAAGACACGGCTGCTCAAGCTGGTCAAACATTACCGGCCGGCTCTAGTGCTGGTGGAGAGCAACCAAAGTTTTTATCTGAATATGCGAACTATGAGAACACAGATGACCGCGTGAGTTGCATCGTGAAATTCACACCACCACGCGGCACACCTTTTGGCGAACGCTGGCGCGCTTTGCTTACGCTAGAGCAGCTAGCCCTACAAACGCTATCCACGCACCATATCGCAGCAGCATCCACAAATTTGCTGCACAGCCCACAACGCACGTATCTAGAATCGATACGCTTTGATCGCATTAGCATAAAAGGCAAGCAGCATGTCGTCGCTATCGCTGCGCTGCATGATGAATTCGTCAAAGGTAGTTGGACAAATTGGGTATCTACTAGCGAGGCCCTAGCAAAGCAGGGTTTGATCACCGCGCAAGAGCTGAGTCAAATTGCCAGCATCTTCGCCTTCGGCCATTACATCGGCAACACCGATATGCACTCCGGCAATCTCTCTTTTTTCGTTGATGATGTAATCACACCCAAAATTCGCCTCGCCCCCGTGTATGACATGCTGCCGATGATGTGGCGGCCTGATCCTCATCAAGGCTTGAGCGATAGCCCCGTGCGCAAACAGTTCATGCCTGCCGGCTTTGCTGCTGAGCAAGAGCAAGCTAAGCGATGGGCGATTGAGTTCTGGGAGCAAGCCGCGCTACTGGACATCGGGGCAGATTTGCAAGCAGCCAGCCGCGAGAGCGTGCGTCGCCTCAAAACCAACTTTGCGAATACGTAGCACCTCATGAAAAAATTCTGGTGGCTTGCTGCCGCTACCACGCTCGTCGTCACCTCGTTTTCCATGTTTGGCCCCGTGCTCGCCGTGTTGCTTCAGCAGCGCGGTATGAGCATTGCGGCGGTGGGGGCGTTTGCGATGATTCCGTTTGCTTGCATCGCATCGCTGATCCCGGTGATGCCGCAGATTTTTGCGCGCTTTGGGATCGGGCGGGTGTATCTGGCGGGCATGGTGTTGGAATCGGTCTGCACGATCGGCTACATCGCGTTTATCGATTCACCGCATGCCTTTGCTTGGTGGTGTGCCAGCGCGGTGGCCGGCGGCATTGGCGCGGCGGCGGTGTGGAATGCAACAGAAGCCCTGCTGGCCGAGCATGCGCCACAGGATCAGCGCGGCAAGGTGATGGGGCTGTATCAAACGGCTTTGGGCGCGGCGCTGGCAGCCGGGCCCTTCGTGCCGGCTTTGCTTGGCTGGGAGCCAAAAACCACCTTGGCCGCCGCTGTTGTTGTGCAGTTTGCCGCTCTGGGTATCGCGCTGCGCCTCAAGCTCACGCAAGCCGCGCACCTCCATGCGCCACAAGAAGGCCAGCGGCAAATCGGCAGCACCTGGCAGGCCATGCGCCTCGTGCCCGCGCTGGTGTTGATCGCGTTTGCGGGTGGTGTGTTTGAGGCGGGCTTGAGCAGCGTGAGCGCGGCCCATGGCGCATCGCTGGGCCTCTCGCTCGCGCAAGCCTCCAGCATTGTGGGCGCATTGGGTGTGGGCAGTTTTGTCTTTCAATACCCTGCGGGGCTGGCGGCAGATCGCTTTGCGCCGCAGCGCGTGTTTGGCGTGGCTGGGGTGCTCTTGCTCATCGCCAGCTTGGCTTTTGCCGCGTCGGCCCAGTTCACCTGGCTGCTCTATGCCACAGCCGTCGTCTGGGGCGGCATCGGCGGCGCACTCTACACGCTCACCATGATTCGCGTGGCCCATCATTTTGACGCTCGCATGGGCGCACAAGCCGTGGCCTCAGGCACAGCCGCCATGATCACTGGCTATACCTTGGGCGGCGCGATAGGCCCCTTGGCGAGCGGCAGTGCCTTGCAATGGGGCGGAGCGGTGGGGCTGTCCATCTGGCTGGGCGCGCTCTCCTTGGCGGTGTTGTTGGCCAGCAAACACACGAAAAAACCAAGCTAAATCAGCCACCCGCCCTTATAAAACCTGCGCAGAGTGCTCACTAATTTGTAGCAATTCGTTAACCGCGCATCCAGTGGCCCACCCACTTCTGGCACACTTCATATCATGTCCACCCTCTCCGACTCCATCCTGATCTTTGCCGGCTCCACACGCGTGCAATCCTTCAACCGCAAATTGGCCAAAGAAGCCGCCCGCCTCGTGCGCGAAGCCGGTGCCAGGCCAACCTACATTGAGTTGCAAGAGCTCAACATCCCACTCTACAACGCAGACCTAGAAACCCGTGGCACACCACGCGACGTGATCCGCTTGAAAGAATTCATGTACAGCCACGCAGGCTGGATCATCGCCAGCCCCGAATACAACGGCTCCTACACCGCCTTGCTAAAAAACACCCTTGATTGGGCCAGCAGCCCCGCCAAGCCGGGCCCTGAATGCAGCGAAGAGACCGCCGAGAATTGGAAAAGCGGGCTCAAACCCTTCGCAGGCAAAGTGGTCGGCCTCATGTCGGCATCCCCCGGCGCTCTGGGCGGCCTACGAAGCCTAGACCACCTCGCCCCCTTGCTGCGCAACCTCCAATGCTGGCTCACCCCCCAACAATTCGCCCTCAACAAAGCCACTGATGCATTTGATGCACAAGGCCACATCAAAGAGCCAGCCACCGTGCAAAGAGTCAAAGCCGTGGTCGATCAGGTGATTTTTGGTGCACAGCGGCTAACTGCCTAAGCCTTGCACTCAGGCCCGTTGTTGATATTCCTGCCAGAATCCAACAGATGATGCCCACCCCTGTCCTTGCCTCGCTGATCTTGGCGCTTTTCACCTTGTGTGCCACTAGGCTCGCCACCGCGCAAATCCCGCCCAGCCCGCAAGAGATCGCCCGCTACACCGGCTTGCATGCCGCCGCGCAGCGCGGCGATGTGGCGCAGATCCAAAGCTTGGCTGCCGCCAAAGCGGATATCAATGCCCGCGATAGCTACGGCCGCACGCCCTTGCACGTGGCGGTATTTGCTCGCCAGCGAGCAGCGGTGAGTTCTCTGGTGAAAGCAGGCGCTAACATCAACCTGTTGGAAAACGACCGGTACGACGGCATCACCATCGCCTCCGTGGCTGATGATGAAGAGACCCTGCGCGTCTTGATTCAGCTCGGTGCGAGCGCCAAGCTCACCACCAGCCGCTACGACGGCACTGCCCTGATTGCCGCTGCGCATTTAGGCCATGATGGCGTGGTGCGTCAGCTCATTGCCGCCGGCGCGCCGCTCGATCATGTCAACAACCTGCACTGGACCGCCGTGATCGAATCCATCGTCTTGGGCGATGGCGGCAAGCGCCACCAAGCCACCCTCGAAGCCCTCATCAAAGCCGGCGCTAATTTGCAGCTCAAAGATCGCGCCGGCAACACGCCATTGGCACTTGCCAAACAGCGCGGCTACAGCGTCATGGTGCGCATGCTGGAAGCTGCAGGCGCACGGTAAAAGCGCAACAGTCAGCGCCATTTCTTTCTGCTCTAATGCAAACTTCGTTGGAGAGTTTGCTTATGTACACCGCCGCCCCTACCCGCTATGACGCAGCCCAGATGATCTATCGCCGCTGCGGCTCAAGCGGCTTGCAGCTTCCCGCCATCTCGCTTGGCCTATGGCACAACTTTGGCGACGCCACACCGCTCGAGGCGCAGCGCCAGATGCTGCGCACCGCCTTTGACGCAGGCATCACACATTTCGATCTCGCCAACAACTATGGCCCGCCCGCCGGCAGCGCGGAGACCAATTTTGGCGAGCATCTGCGGCGCGATTTCCGCCCCTACCGCGATGAGCTCATCATCTCCAGTAAAGCCGGCTACGACATGTGGCCCGGCCCTTATGGCCAAGGCGGTGGCTCGCGCAAATATGTGCTCGCCAGCCTCGATCAAAGCTTAAAGCGTATGGGCCTCGATTACGTCGACATCTTCTACTCGCACCGCTTCGACCCCAACACGCCGCTGGAAGAAACCATGGGCGCGCTCGCCAGCGCCGTGCGGCAAGGCAAAGCGCTTTATGTGGGTATCTCTAGCTACTCCGCTGGCAAAACCCGTGAAGCGACGGCAATCCTCAAAAGCATGGGCGTGCCGCTCTTGATTCATCAGCCTTCCTACAGCATGCTCAACCGCTGGGTTGAGCAAGACAATGGCCAAGGCAGCTTGCTTGCCGCCATCGAGGAGCTTGGCGTCGGCGCCATTGTGTTCAGCCCGCTCGCGCAAGGCCTGCTCTCAAGCCGCTATCTGAATGGCGCCCCGGCTGATGCGCGCATGCATCGCGCCGGCGGCGGCAGCTTCAAAGCCGATCACCTCAGCGAAGACAATCTGCGCCGCGTGCGCGCGCTCAACGACATCGCACAATCGCGCGGTCAAAGCTTGGCCCAAATGGCCGTCGCTTGGGTGCTGCGGCATAGCAGTGTCACCTCTGCCTTGATTGGCGCAAGCCGCCCTGAGCAAATCACCGAGCTGATCGGCGCACTTCGCAATTTGGCATTCAGTCCGCAAGAGATCGCAGCCATTGATCAGCATGCGGCAGAAGGCGATCTCAACCTCAGGAAGCGCTCCTCGCACGAACTCCCGAAGTGAGCGCGCCCCCGCATTCATTGCCCCGCCAAAAACGCCTGCACCGCCGCCACCGTGTGTTTCGGGTCTTCTTCCTGCGGCACATGGCCTAGGGATTCAAACATCACCAGTTTGGAGCCTTTGATGTCTTTCGCAAACAGCTGCGCATTCGATGGCGGAATCAAGCGGTCTTGGCCGCCCCAGATGATCAGGGTTGGCTGCGTGATGTTTGCAATGCGCTCGGGTGCAACCGCGCGCGGCTCGCGCATGCGCAGGCCCAGTGCGCGGCGGTTGCCTTCGCGCAAAGCGAGCTCGTAATACAAATCCACCAAACCGGGCGACACCTTGCTGGGGTCGCCATACACGCTGCGCACGTCGCGCTCAATCAAAAAGCGTGGCAAGGTGTTCTCCGTGATTGGCGAAAGCAGCGCAATCTCTGCCGCTTGAAACGTCTTGGGCATATCAATCGGCTTAAAGTCATAGCCCGCAGAGTCCACCAAGATCAGCTTGGCCACCCGCTCAGGCTGCGTCGCGCGCAAATAGTCTGCCGTCTCCCAAGCAATCGTGCCGCCCAGCGAATTGCCGCCCAGCACCACGGGCTGCGTCACCCCCAGCGCATCCAAAGTTGCCACCACGAATTTCGCGTAATTCAGTTGCGAATAGCGCCCGCCATCTTCATAGAGCCAAGCTCCCGCATAAGGCCCCGTCAGCCCAAAGCACGGCAAGTCAAAGCGAATCACCCGCCGCGTTTTAGCCAGCTCGGCCGCCCAGCCGTCCCAAGTGTGCAAGCTCGCGCCCGTGCCGTGCAGCAGCACCACGGGCTCCAGTCCCTCACCATTTGGCGTGCGCGGCCCTTCATCGCGCACATGCACCTGCATGCCCCGCACATCCACAAAGCGAGAAGTCGAGCCCGCAGGCGCCCACCGGCCCTTGAGCGACTCCACACTGCGGTCCGATTCCCAACTCAAAGCCAAGCCGCCGCCCACAACAAGCAGCAACACCACCACCGCACAAAACCACCGCCCAGTCTTCAAGCGCATCAAATCACCTCGCAAAAACCATGCAGCCTAGCGAAAACCAAGCCAAAAGCCAACCCCGCGAAAGTCGGGGTTTGATTCAGAACACTACAAATTTAATAGCACTCTGCGCATATTCTATGCCGGCTAACAGCAGTTTTCACCTTAAAACATACTCAACACAGGTGTTGTTGCAAGATTTTTTGCGAGATATTGTGCGAGATTGCAGGTGCGCGTAAGCCATTGATATCAAACAAGTTTCAACGGTCTTGACCGGACTTTTTGCGAGATTGTTTGCGACATTGAATGCGAGATTCCTGCGTATCAAAGCCAATGGTCTATAACGCCAGTGGTGACATAAGCTGGCAATCAATCACACTACAAAAACAGTAGCGTCTCGCGCAGGTTCTATGCCGGCAAACAGCCTATTTTGCTTAAAAATCCGTTGCAGTTAAGCATCCGGCAGTTTCGCCAGCAAAGCATTCACGTCAGCCATCAGCTTCGGCAGCGACGCATGTGCCACGCCCCACACCGTCTCGTGATCCACAGACACATAGTTGTGCATCAACTGATTGCGAAACGCCACAATCTTCGGCAAATCTGAAATCTCTGCGGCCACAGAAGGCGCAAGCTTGGCTAGCTGATTCAGCGCCTCGCCAATGATCGCAAACTTGCGCTCTACCGCCGAATGCACCAGCTCCGATTGAGCATAAGCTTGGGCATCCAAGTCAGCAATGAACTGGCCTATCGCCTCGCCCGCCTGCTGCACATCCCAAAGCCAAGCGCGCGGATCACGCGGCATACACCACCTCACGCGAGCGGTTGATATCCGCCAGCACATACGGATTGCGCAGCCGCGCTGGCTCCACCAAATCCACTGGGCGCTTGAGTAGCGCCTCCAGCGCCAGCTTCAAGCCTACATAGCTCTCCAACCCGCGCACCGTGTCCGGCTGATACTCCACCAAAAAATCTGCATCACTTTTAGCCACATCAAAATCCAGCCCACGCGCAGCCGAGCCAAACACCTCAAGCTTGGCAATGCCAAGGCGTTTGCAAATTTGTGCAATTTGATCGCGCTGCTGGGAAATGGTGGAATGCATAGCGTAAGTGTAGCGCCGCGCAAGGCAACATGCCAAATCTTCAATGACCGAGCCATCAGATCACTATTAATTCAATAGCGCTCTGCGCTGATTCTATGCCGGCCACACGCCCATTTTGCTTAAAATCTGCGCCCCGAAGCACACCGCCCCTTACTTCGCCAGCCGCGCATTCTGCGGAAACATCGCTTGTCTCGCGTCATCGTCCATCTCAGCTTTAAAGCTGTGCTGCGCCTTCAAAGCTTCTGCCCGCTGCGCCGCCGGGCGCGCGTTGATCTCATCGAGCAAGCGCTTCACATGCGGCAAGCTGGCCCAAGCCTCTGCGCCCAGAATAAACGGCACAGCACGCGCCCAGCCCCACACCGCCATATCCACAATCGTATAAGCATCACCCAGCATGTAGCGATGCTTGGCCAACTGCTCGTTGACGATTTGCCAATGGCGCTGCGCCTCAAAATCGTAGCGGTTCACCGCGTATTCCTTAGGCTCCGGCGCAAAGTGCTTAAAGTGCACCGCCTGGCCGGAATACGGGCCAATCCCCGTGGCCACAAACATCAACCATGAATACATCTGCGCCCGCTCGGCCGGCGTGTTGCTGGGCAAAAACTGGCCCGTCTTCTCCGCCAAGTAAAGCAAGATCGCATTGCTATCAAACACCGTCGCCTCGCCATCCACCAAGGCAGGCGTCTTCGCATTCGGGTTGATCGCCTTAAACGCCGCGCTATGCTGCTCGCCTTTGCGCGTATCCACCGGCACCAGCTCATAAGGCAAACCCGTCTCTTCCAGTAAGAGCGCGACTTTGAGGGGATTGGGCGAGGGATGGTAGTAAAACTTCATGGAGTGTCCAAATCAAGATGATGGGAGATGAGTCTACTGTGCGGGGATGACTTTTACAAAGCGGGCTAGCAACATGCTAGGCAGACCGTATGACGTCGAAGGACACATTTGCATATAAATATCGCCACTCAACCCGAAGGCTCCGCAACACTCACGCACGGCTCAAACCCGCCCTCTATGCCGCAACAACCAGCTGAATCAAAGCCAAATACTCACGAATGAGTTACATAACTTATCGCCAAAAAAAGTAGTTTCTTGTTTTTCCCCCTCTTATGAGGTAGAATTATCGGAAATTAAAGGTATTTATGACTGCTCAATACACCGAACGCGATGCAACGCAAAATAAGCTTCTATCTCTAGGGCTTACAGAGGACATCCTCTTGAATGTCGTGAGAAGCGGCGTGTTGGCGCGAAGGGATTGCACTCCGAATCATCCGCCAATATACGCCGGAATTTCTGCTTGGGCTAATGCAGTACGCACACTCAGGGAGCATTTACTGCCGAAAAAATGGACGCGCTCTGACGAGGGAAATTACTCGCTCGTCATTCACCCGGATGGAAATATCGCGATCGCGCTAGCTACTGGCGACGAGAATACAGGAAATCCTGCTGCAACTCCAATGACAAAATCGCCGAAAGGTCCGATCACGCGCTCCGCTGTCGCGGTAAATCTGTCACAAATGAGCCTTTTTCAAGAGTACGAGGACACTCCTTCAGATTTCGATTCGTCAAGCAACGAATCTAGATTTACATGGATGCTCTTAATGGCTCGTGTTGGGAATAAAGTTAAATCTGAGCTATCTCTCCCCATTAGCTGCGTTGGTAAAGTAAATGCTTGGAATGAAAGAATTATTCTTTCAGATATTGATCTTGATCCAAATACTGATATTTTCGCTACGCCAATAGTGCCGCAGATGCCGGATATAGAAATAGATATTCGCAGAAAATCTGTGTAGGCTATGTTTAATCGCCTTCGTCTTACGTTCGCTAGAAAGCGACGCGGGTTAAACATGTCTCAACTAGCAAAGAAACTTGCTGTTGAGCAAAGAACTATTTCTGGATATGAGAACGGTGAATATGTACCACCGGACGATCGTCTTTATGAAATTGCGTCGTGCCTAAACTTTCCTGTGGCTTTCTTTTTTGAAGAGAGTGTTCCAATTATCGAGCCAGATATAGCCAGCTTTCGTTCGATGACAAAAATGACTGCGGCAAAAAGGGACATCGCGCTGACCTCGGGCGGTTTAGCACTATTACTAAATGATGCTATCGAGGAAAACTTTAACCTGCCTGCTCCTGATTTTCCAGATTTAAGCAGAGAAGGAGACCCTGAAACAGCCGCAGATTCGCTTAGAAGGCACTGGGGAATAGGCGAGCTCCCTATTAAACAACTAGTTCACTTACTGGAATCGCGCGGCGCAAGAGTCTTCTCTTTGGCAATAGCGGCTCAAGAGGTGGATGCATTTTCAATGTGGAAAGATAATTTACCTTTTGTCTTTTTGAACACGCAGAAGTCTAGCGAAAGGAGCCGCTTCGACTGCGCACATGAGTTGGCACACCTCGTACTACACAAACACGGTGAGCAAAAAGTTGATGGCTCTCAGATAATAGAAAAGGAGGCAAACAATTTTGCAAGTGCATTCTTAATGCCCAGGTCAAGTATCTTGGCTTATGCACCCAAAACACTTATAACTGTAGAAAATTTAATTCAGCTTAAGAAAATCTGGGGAGTATCCGTCGCCGCTCTTGCGTATCGCCTGCATCAGTTGAACATCGTTTCTGAATGGCACTACAGAGAAGTAAACATACAAATAGCTAGGCGCGGCTACAGAACAACGGAGCCAGAATCACTTCCGCGCGAAACGTCGCAAATATTAAGTAAGGTTTTAAATGTCTTACGCGATGAGGGCGTAAACCGCTACAGACTTGCCGAAAAACTGAATATATCTGCTCAAGATATCGATGACTTATCCTTCGGACTGGCTCTAACACCTGTAAGTGGAAACCTAACTAAGTCACCCGCGAAGTCTAAAGCCCGTCTAAATATTGTTAGATAGATTTTGTGTTGGAAGTCGATATTGAACGCTTGCAGTTCATCTTCAATTAACAGCCTACGCCGCTCAACCTCAGTGCGCACGAGAGTGATCAGCACACTGTAGATTTAAATGGTGTCTTCGACTTCTTGAATAGCCTTATTGAACTCATGCAGCCTCTGCTGCATGGCGCAATAAGTGTGATGCATGTAGATCTGCGTGCAATTTGTCAGCACTAAATTCCAACCCATGTGGCCAGCATAGCGCACCCAGCTCTAAGAAGAACTTTTGAAAAGCGGTGGTATCTTGCAAAGGCTGAGTCAACGGTGTCTTGAGCTCAAGCAACGGCGCAAAGTCATACACACCTTCGCTACCATCCGAAAACGCCAAAGCAATCTGCTGATCTTTGATCCAACGTGCGTGAATAATCTTAATCATTGTCGGCTCCTGGGATGCGCTCCAAAGGCATAAGGTTAACTGCTCTCTGCCAATTTGTCATCAGCTCGGCTTGGTGCTCCAACGCCCACTCTCGCACAATGCGGGCGGCCTTGCTCGGTAAGTGGCCTTTTTGCACCTCACCCGTCAAGATGCTCACAAAGGCTTCGTGCCCTTGGTATTCAACATGGAAGTGCGCAGGCGGGTGATCCGCGTGATACATGCGGATGTAAATACCGAAGAAGTAGGAGATGACAGGCATGATTGTTCTTCGGCGGTTGCCTTACACGTCAATATTCATCGCCCTCAGCGCATTGTCTTCAATGAACTGTCTGCGGGGCTCGACCTCGTCGCCCATGAGGGTGGTGAACACGCGGTCGGCTTCGATGGCGTCTTCGATACGCACGTGCAGCAGGCGGCGCACAGTCGGGTCCATAGTGGTTTCCCAGAGTTGCTCGGGGTTCATCTCGCCCAAGCCTTTATAGCGCTGGCGGCTGGTGGTGCGCTCGGCCTCGCCGATGAGCCATTGCATGGCTTCGCGGAAGTCGGCCACCTTTTGCTCTTTGAGTTTCTCGCCTTCGCCGCGCTGCACAAGCGCGCCGTCTTCCACCAAGCCTTGGAAGGTGAGCGCAGCGTCTACCAGCGCAGCGTAATCGCCGCCGTGCACAAAATCTGCGGTGATGGTGGAGAGCTTGTCGTTGCCATGCACGCGGCGCGTGATGGTGAGCACATGCTTGTCGGTGCGCGCGTCAAACACGGCGGCCACGCTGGCGGCATGCAGGCCGCCCTGCAAGGCCATGGCTGATTTTTCTGCGTCTTGCATCGTATCCAGATTGAGCGCCACGCCATTCATGATGGCATGCAGGGCCTCGCCATCCATCCAATTGGAAAGGCGCGCAATCACGGCTTGCGCGAGCTGGTATTTGCGCGCAATTTCCATCAGCGTTTCGCCTTGGATCATGGCTTTGTCTTTGCCAGGCACGAGCTTCGCGCCATCCATGGCCACGCGCAGCAAATAGGCATCGAGATCGCTGCCATCTTTGAGGTATTGCTCGGCCTTGCCGTGCTTGACCTTGTAAAGCGGCGGCTGCGCAATATAAATGTGGCCGCGCTCCACCAACTCAGGCATCTGACGGTAGAAGAAGGTGAGCAGCAGGGTGCGGATGTGGGCGCCATCCACGTCGGCATCGGTCATGATGATGATGCGGTGATAGCGCAGCTTCTCCACATTAAAGTCATCACTGCCGCCCACCGCGCCGATGCCGGTGCCTAAAGCGGTGATGAGGGTGACGATCTCGTTGCTGGTGAGCAGCTTGTCGTAACGCGCTTTTTCGACGTTGAGAATCTTGCCGCGCAAAGGCAGAATAGCTTGGAATTTACGGTCACGGCCTTGCTTGGCCGAGCCGCCGGCAGAATCTCCCTCGACGATGTAGATTTCACAAAGGCTCGCGTCTTTTTCTTGGCAGTCGGCCAGTTTGCCTGGCAAGCCAAAGCCATCGAGCGCGCCTTTGCGGCGCGTCATCTCGCGTGCCTTTCGAGCAGCATCGCGGGCGCGAGCGGCATCGATGATCTTGCCGCAGATGATCTTGGCATCATTGGGCTTTTCATCCAAGTATTCAGTGAGTGCTTTCGCCACGATGTCTTCCACTGGCGCGCGCACTTCGCTACTCACCAGTTTGTCTTTGGTCTGACTCGAGAATTTTGGCTCTGGCACTTTCACACTCAGCACGCAGCATAGGCCCTCGCGCATATCATCGCCACTGATCTCGACCTTGGCTTTCTTTGCCAGCTCATTGGCCTCGATGTATTTGCTGATCACGCGCGTCATCGCGGAGCGCAGGCCGGTGAGGTGGGTGCCACCATCGCGCTGGGGGATGTTGTTGGTGAAGCAGAGCACGTTTTCGTTGTAGCTCTCGTTCCACTGCATCGACACTTCGACGCCAATGTGCGTGCCAGGGATGCCGCCATAGCTGTCTGCGGGGCGCTCACCCATCGCGCTGAAGGTGGTGGGGTGCAGCACTTTCTTCGCGCCGTTGATGTATTCCACAAAGCCCTTGACGCCGCCCGCACCCGCGAAATCATCGCTCTTGCCGCTGCGCTCATCATGCAAACGAATGCGCACGCCGTTATTCAAGAAGCTCAGCTCGCGCAAGCGCTTGGCCAAAATCTCGTAATGAAATTCGTGGTTTTGCGTGAAGATTTCTGTATCGGGCAAGAAATGCACTTCGGTGCCGCGCTTTTCCGTTTGGCCAGCCACGCGCATCGGAGAGACTTCCACGCCATCACGCTTTTCAATGATGCGGTTTTGCACAGCACCTTGCGCAAATTCCAACTGATGCATCTGCCCTTCACGGCGCACAGTGAGGCGCAGCCATTTGGAAAGGCCATTGACGCAGCTCACGCCCACGCCATGCAAGCCGCCTGAGACTTTGTAGCTGTTTTGGTTGAACTTGCCGCCGGCGTGCAATTCTGTGAGCGCGATCTCAGAAGCCGAGCGCTTGGGCTCATGCTTGTCATCCATCTTCACACCCGTGGGAATGCCACGGCCGTTGTCCACCACGGAAATCGAGTTGTCGGTATGGATGGTGACGACGATATCGTCGCAATGGCCAGCCAGGGCTTCGTCAATCGAGTTGTCCACCACCTCAAACACCAAGTGATGCAAGCCCGTGCCATCCGATGTATCGCCGATGTACATGCCAGGGCGCTTGCGCACTGCTTCCAAGCCTTCGAGGATCTGGATCGAGTCTGAGCCGTATTCTGCGCTGCCTGCTGCCGTCGATGGGCTGGCTTTGACGCTGTTATCAACGGTTTCTTTTGTGTCGCTTGGCTTGGGGGTGGACTCACTCATCTGGCTCTCAATTCACTAAAAACTTGCATTTCTCAAACACTAAAAACACTGAAGGGGGCCGAAGCCCCCGTTTCCTTCGTAGGAAATTTAAATCCGCATCGGCATCACGACATATTTAAAGCTGGCATTTTCAGGAATCGTAAACAGCGCTGAGCTGTTGGAATCGCTCAACTCAATGCGCGCCATCTCTTGATCCATATTGGCCAGCACGTCGATGAGATAGGTCACGTTAAAGCCAATCTCAATGCTGTCGCCGGTGTAGTCGATGTCAATTTCGTCAACGGCTTCTTCTTGCTCAGCATTGTTGGCCGCGACGCGCAAAGTGCCTGGATCGATGTTCAGGCGCACACCTTTGAATTTGTCGCTGGTGAGGATGGCAGTGCGTTGCAAGGTGGCCAGCAGCGCTGTGCGGCCCACGGTGATGATGTTTTTGTGGTTCTTCGGAATCACACGGTTGTAGTCGGGGAATTTGCCTTCAACCAGCTTGGTAACGAATTCCATGTCAGCAAAGCTGAATTTGGCTTGGTTGCCAGCGAACTGCATGTTGATGTCGCCTTCGGTATCCGACAGCAGGCGTTGCAACTCAAGCACCGTCTTGCGCGGCAAAATCACCTCTTGCTTGGGCACTTCCACATCCAACTCAGCAGAAGCAAATGCCAAGCGGTGGCCGTCGGTGGCGACGATGGAAAGCTGCTTGCCTTCTGCAACGAACAAGATGCCGTTGAGGTAATAGCGGATGTCATGCACAGCCATCGCAAACGAGACTTGCGCCAGCAGGCTCTTCAATGTTTTTTGCGGGACAGCGAAGGCAGGGCCAAAGTTGGCCGCTTCTTGCACCAATGGGAAATCTTCTGCAGGCAATGTTTGCAGTGTGAATTTACTCTTGCCGCCTTTGAGAATCAGCTTGGACTGTGACGATTCAAGCGAGACGGTTTGGTCAGCTGGCATGGTACGCAAAATATCAATCAGCTTGCGAGCGCCCACAGTGGTGGAGAAGTTGCCGGTATCACCGTCCATAGGCGCGGTAGTACGGATTTGAATCTCTAAATCGCTGGTCGTCAGCTGCATGGTCTCGCCGGTTTTGCGCATCAGCACATTGGCCAAAATGGGCAGCGTGTGGCGGCGCTCCACAATGCCGCAGACGGACTGCAAGAGGGAGAGCAGCTTTTCTTGAGTAGCTTTGAGTACGATCATGTTGTCAGCCTCTTGTTCTTTAAATCAATTAATTAAGATAGTAGTAGTAGATAAGGGCGAAGCGTTTGTGTGGAAAACTGTATTTTCGCCTGAAAAATCAATGGTTTAGCGTGTGTTGAATACTGTGGGTAAGCCTGCTTCGGGGTGTGTGCAGGATCTATAACAAGTTTGAGAAACTTGTTTGTCCTGTGGATAACACCCGTCTTGTTCGAAAATTATCCCCAGCCTTGTCCAATCGTAGAGAATTCACCCATCATTTTCACCTGAAAAGTCCTAAATTGATAGCACTTCGCGCAATATATTTAAGGGCTAACGCCCGATTTGGCTTGAAAAATCCCACCCCAAGCCGGTTTAGCCTTTGAGCGTCTGCTCCAGCACGTGCAGCTGCTGGTTGACCTCCGAAAACTGCTGGCGCTCGGTACCGATCTTGCGTACAGCATGCAGCACGGTGGTGTGATCGCGCCCGCCAAAGAGCTCACCAATCTCTGGCAGGCTCTTCTGGGTCAGTTCTTTGGCCAAATACATGGCAATCTGGCGTGGCCGGGCAATCGAGGCCGGACGCTTCTTGGAATACATGTCGGCGACCTTGATTTTGTAAAAATCGGCCACGGTTTTTTGGATGTTTTCCACGCCAATTTGGCGGTTTTGAATGGAAAGCAGATCTCGCAGCGCTTCGCGGGCCAGCGGGATCGACACGTCTTTTTGGTTAAAACGCGAATAAGCCAAGATTTTGCGCAAAGCGCCTTCGAGCTCGCGCACGTTAGAACGCACGTTTTTCGCCACAAAAAAAGCCACATCCTCCGGCATCGACGCGCTTTCTTGAATTGCTTTGTTGATCAGAATTGCCACGCGCATTTCTAGTTCTGGCGGCTCAATCGCCACCGACAGGCCGGAGTCAAAGCGCGAGACAAGGCGCTCGTGCATGTCCACCAAGCCTTTAGGATAGGTGTCGCTGGTCATCACAATATGGCTCTTTTTGGCCAGCAGGGCTTCAAAAGCGTTGAAAAATTCTTCTTGGGTGCGGTCTTTGTTAGCAAAGAACTGCACATCGTCGATTAAAAGAAGATCAAGCTGGTGATAACGCGCCTTGAATTCGTCAAAAGTCTTGCGCTGATAGGCTCTCACCACATCCGAGACAAACTGCTCAGCATGGGTATACAGCACCTTCGCGCCCGGCTTGGTGGCCAGCAATTGGTTGCCCACGGCATGCAGCAAATGCGTTTTCCCAAGACCTACGCCGCCATAAATAAAGAGTGGGTTGTAGAGTGCGCCCATGTTGTTGGAGACATGCAAAGCCGCCGCGCGGGCCATGCGGTTGGCCGAACCTTCGACCAAGGTATCAAAGCTCAGCGCTGTATTGATGCGGGATTTAAAGCCATGACCACCCTCGTCTTCCATTAACAAGACGGGCGCGGGCGCTGGAAAATGAGGGGAAGAACTGGGCTGCGATGCGCTGCGTATCTGCTCAAAATCACCAGAAATCACAGAGGCCGATCCAATCCTTGCCTGTGATTCACGCGGAGCAAGCGCTAACTCTAGAGCAATTCCTTGGCCTGTGGCATCGCGGCAAATGCGCTCGGCTGTGGCGCTGATCTTGCCCGCATACTGGGCGCGCACCCAATCGAGCTTGAAGCGGTTTGCCACCATCACGGTGAGCTTGGTCAGGTCGGCACTCACGGCCGCTTGCAGTGGCTTGATCCAGGTGATGTATTGCTGCTCGGGCAGCTCTTGCGCCAGAGCAGCGAGGCAACGCGGCCACAACTGCGATGCTTCTAGATCGATAGCGGCGGTGTCAGTCAGGCTCAGGTTCGGCGGCAGCTCTTGCGCCGCGCGGGGTGATAACAAAGTGTGCCCCTCGGTCATGTCCATCAGATGCTGCTTTATAAAAATAATTGTGGATAAATCCAAATACCAAGGCCCAGATTGTAGGCAGCAAAGGTAGTTATCCACAGGAGAAGTTACAAAAATATACGCAGGCTTAAGACAAGAGTGGGCGCTTACCAAACGGCATCGCACCGACAGCCGTGATGTGGGCTTGGTGGGGTGATTGGCGCCGCGCCGGAGGGCGAAAGCTTGCGAAAAGGCTGTCACTGTCTGCGCCAAACCCTTATCAGCACAAGAAAAGCGGGCGGGAAAGGGTATCCGAAGTGGGCTGAAATCTGCGATAATCATAGGTTCCGCTTGGCGTGATCAAGGGCAGTCGCCTGCGCTTTCGCCCCCCGCTCAAACTTTCGCATTGCTCTGGATGAACGCATCATGAAACGCACTTATCAACCCTCCAAAACCCGCCGCGCCCGCACCCATGGCTTTCTCGTGCGCATGAAGACCAAAGGTGGCCGCGCTGTGATCAACGCACGCCGCGCCAAAGGTCGCAAGCGTCTGGCGGTCTAATTCAGACCGTTTGACGTTTGGCAGCTTGACTCTTTCCTAGATGCCACCTTGCTGCCCCGCCTGAAAAACGCCGAGCAGTTTGCGGCCGCGCTGGACGCGAGCAAACAAAAACCGGCGCAGGGCAACAGTGGTGTCTGGCGCAGCAAGCACTTCGTGCTGCACATGGCCCCGTTGGCCGTTTTGCAAGCCGCTCAGCCATTGAATACCACCCGCCCAGAGGCAAGAGCCACCATCGGCGTGATTTGCCCCAAACGCTGGGCCAAGCGCGCCGTCACCCGCAACACCATTAAGCGACAGATCTACGCCGTGTCCAGCGAACTCGCCTTCCAGTTGCCGCCTTCTTGCCTCGTGTTGCGTTTGGCATCGGGCTTTTCGCGTGAGCAATTCAAAAGCGCCACCTCGCCCGCCTTGAAAAGCGCTTTGCGTCAAGAGTTGCTGGACTTGTTCGGCAAAATCACCCGGCCCGCTGTGCCCGCGCCTTCCGTATCATCGGCCCCTCCTGAGGCGAGCGCATGAAGACCGAGCCCATGCGCTGGCTGCAAACCCTGGCCCAGCAGATGCTGATTGGCTTGGTGCAAGGCTATCGCTGGTTTTTAAGCCCGTGGCTGGGCAGCGCCTGCCGCTTTTCGCCCACCTGCTCAGCCTACGCGCTGCAAGCATTGCAGCAGCATGGCGCAGGGCGTGGCAGCTATTTGGCCGCGCGTCGCCTCGTGCGCTGCCATCCGTGGTGTGCAGGCGGGCATGATCCCGTGCCACCGACCCCAACATCAGAAAAACAGCCCTTGTTTTCCTCTCTCGTTTCTCCTGAAAAGACCTCCACATGAACGATATCCGGCGCTCCATTCTTTGGGCGGTTTTTGCGTTTTCCCTCGTGATGCTGTGGGATGCTTGGCAGGTGCACAACGGCAAAACGGCCACGTTCTTACCCAAGGCCAAGCCGGCGGTAACGGCGCCTGCCAATCCCGCGACCAGCTTGGCTGCGCCTGCTGCAGGTGCATCGGCTGCTGTTAACGGCGCTGCTGTGCCCGCTGCCAGTGCGGCTGCCCCAGTGGGCGCGGCTCAACCCACGCCCGCACAAGCCCCCGCGCCAGCCGCGCAGACCTGGGAAGTCATCACCGATGTCCTCAAACTCGTATTCGCCAGCGAAGGCGGCAACATCATTCGTGCCGAGCTGCTGCAACATCGCGAGCTTGATGCCAAAAAAGACAAACTCGATCCGAATAAAAATGTTGTTTTGCTAGACCGTAGCGCGGGCCGCGCCTACGAAGCGCAATCCGGCGTGCTCGGCATGAATGGCCAACCCGCCTTGCCCAGCCATTTGGCGGCGATGAGTTTTTCAGGGGACAAGGCCCTAAGAGATGGGCAAAACGAGATTGTGCTCAAATTTGAGTCGCAAGAAATGGGCGGCGTGAAATACGTCAAGACCTACACACTCAAACGCGGCGCGTACGACATGACTGTCAAGCACGACATCGTCAACACCAGCGGCGCACCGGTCTCAGCGCAGCTCTATATGCAGCTCGTGCGCGATGGCAACAAGCCTGCAGGCGAATCCGCGTTCTACAGCACCTTCACCGGCCCCGTGGTCTACACCACCGAGAAGAAATACCAGAAGGCTGAATTCAAAGACATTGAAAACAACAAAACCGATTTCCAAACGCAAACCAAAGCAGGCTATGTGTCGATGGTGCAGCATTATTTCGGTAGCGCATGGCTCTTACCAGACGGCATCATGCGCGACAACTATATGAGCAAAGCCGGCAGCAACCTTTACGCTGTGGGCATGAAAGCGCCGATGCAAGCCGTTGCTGCAGGCAGCACGCAGAGCTTTGACACCCGCCTGTTCATCGGCCCACAAGAAGAAAACAAACTCGAAAAACTCTACCCCGGCCTAGAGCTGATCAAAGACTATGGCTGGCTCACGATTCTGGCCAAACCGCTCTACTGGATCATGGACAAACTCTATGGCTTTATTGGCAACTGGGGCTGGACGATCATGGCCTTGGTGCTCTTGCTCAAGATTGCTTTTTATTGGCTCAACGCCATGGCCTACCGCTCGATGGCCAAAATGAAAGCCATCAATCCAAAGATCATGGAAATGCGCGAGCGCTTGAAAGACAAGCCTCAGCAAATGCAGCAAGAAATGATGCGCATGTACCGCGAAGAAAAAGTCAACCCGATGGGCGGGTGCTTTCCGATCATGGTTCAAATTCCGGTGTTCATTGCGCTGTATTGGGTGTTGCTCAGCTCGGTCGAAGTGCGCGGCGCGCCTTGGATCGGCTGGATCACCGACCTGTCTGTGCCCGACCCGTGGTACATCCTGCCGGTGGTGATGGCCGCCACCACCATGCTGCAAACGGCGCTCAATCCCACGCCACCCGATCCGATGCAGGCCAAACTGATGTGGTACATGCCCCTGATCTTCTCGGTCATGTTCTTCTTCTTCCCCGCCGGTTTGGTGCTCTACTGGATCACCAACAACGTGCTGTCAATTGCCCAGCAATGGATGATCAACACGAGCATGGGCGTGCCCCCGCAGTTCAACCTGCCGTGGAAGAAGGCAGAAGAGAAAAAAGCTTAAACTTTCTACTTTGAACGAAGCCGCAAAGGGCGTTGCTCTTTGCGGCTTTTTTCTTTTTGGTATTTCTTCTGCGTAACCTTTGCGTCTTCTGCGTCCGGTATTGAATTGGTATTAGTATTCGATCCAAAGAAACATGCTCCCCAGACACCAAGACCCTATCGTTGCGATTGCCACTGCGCCAGGGCGCGGGGCCGTGGGGATTGTGCGGGTGTCGGGGAAAGATCTGAAACTCCTGTTCGCTCCTATATTGGGAGCAGACTATGCAGATTCTATAAGGGCGAGAGAAGCAAAATACCTTAAATTTCTTGATAAAAACCAGCAGCCCATCGACCAAGGGTTGGCGCTGTATTTCCCCGCGCCGCATTCTTTTACTGGCGAAGATGTGATTGAGCTGCAAGCGCATGGCGGGCCGGCGGTGCTCCAGTTGCTGGTCTCGCGCGTGCTTGAAGCGGCTAAAGAGATGGATGCGCTCAAGAGCATGCGCATCGCCCAGCCCGGCGAGTTCACCGAGCGGGCATTTTTGAATGACAAGATGGATTTGGCGCAGGCTGAAGCGGTGGCCGACTTGATCGATGCCAGCACAGAAGCTGCCGCACGCGGCGCGGCGCGTTCGCTTTCAGGGGCGTTTTCCAAAGAAGTGCATGCCTTGCGCGATGCGCTGATTCATCTGCGCATGTTGGTCGAGGCCACGCTGGACTTTCCAGAAGAAGAAATCGAGCATTTGAGCCAACACAAAGCACGCGATCAACTCACACGCTTGCAAGGCAGCGTGCAAGATTTTCAGAAAAAAGCCACGCAAGGCGCACTCTTGCGTGAAGGTATCAAGGTGGTGATTGCGGGGCAGCCCAATGCCGGTAAAAGCAGCTTGCTCAACGCTCTGGCGGGCGCAGAACTGGCCATCGTCACGCCGATTGCGGGCACCACGCGCGACAAGGTGCAAGAGACCATCCAGATCGAAGGCGTGCCGATCCACATCATCGACACGGCCGGATTGCGCGAAAGCCAGGACGTGGTCGAGAAAATCGGCATCGCCCGTGCGTGGGAAGAGATTGCCAAGGCCGATTGCGTGATTCATCTGCACGATCTGGCGGCATCACAAGAACCCGTAAATGCTATCAAAACAGAAGCGCTGCGCGTAGATTTAATAAGGGCTATTGGCCTAAAACTACCTGATAACACGCCCGTTCTTGAGGTCTGGAACAAAGCCGACATCTCTTTGGCACCCGCCGCCGGCTTAGACAACGAGTTACGGATCAGCGCCAAAACCGGCCTAGGCATTGAGGCGCTGCGAAGAAAATTACTCGAAGTTGCTGGCTGGCAAGCGGCCAGCGGCGAAGGCAGCTACATCGCCCGTGAGCGGCATGTGCAGGCCATTGCCGCCGTGCAAGGGCATTTGAACGAAGCCAGCGAGCACCTCGATGCCAGCCTCACCCACAACGCTGGCGGCCTGGATCTGCTGGCCGAGGAGCTGCGCCTTGCGCAAAACGCGCTCAATGCAATCACCGGCAGCTTTTCATCTGACGATCTGCTTGGAGAAATTTTCTCTAAATTCTGCATTGGAAAATAAGCAGAACAGAAAGCAGACCGCTACTATTTCTATAGCAGACTATGCTGGAAATATAAGGGGAAACCACCGATTTGACGTGAGAATCACGCCGCGCTGTGTTTAAGCCGGCTTCGTATCCACAAAGCTCTGCCGCAGCGCCAGCTTCTCGCCCAGTTTGGCCAAGTTGGCGTAATCCGCACGCCAATCGATCTGTGCAAAGCGGAAATCCAAATAACCCAAGGCGCAGCCCACGGCCACGTCGGCCAAGCTGAAGTGTGTGCCCGCGCAGAAAGCGCGTTCGCCCAAACCTTGGCTCATTGCCTTCAGGCTGCCATGAATCTTGCTCATTTGACGGTCAATCCAAGCTTGCGAGCGCTGCGCATCAGAGCGGCCCGCCCAGCTGGCTTCGAGCCGGGCCAAAATCGCGGCATCGCAGAGGCCATCAGCCAGCGCTTCCCAGGTCTTCACTTCTGCTTTTTCACGGCCCATCGTAGGAATCAGTTTGCCCACGGGAGAGAGCGTGTCAAGGTATTCAACGATCACGCGAGAATCAAACAGCGCCTCACCGCCCTCCATCACCAAGCAAGGCACTTTGCCCAGTGGGTTGGAGTCAGAAATCTTCGTGCTGGTCGCCCACACGTCTTCGAGCACCAAGTCGTAATCGAGTTTTTTCTCAGCCATGATGATGCGCACTTTGCGCACATACGGACTCGTGACCGCGCCTATCAATTTCATGGGAATTCTCGTTTTGTTGTGCAAGGCCTATTTTAGGCGATGCAAGCGCTGCTATTTTGCATACCGCCGTCTTGCGCGGCGCGTCATAATGCACGCCAACCCAGATAACAGATCACCCAAGAATCAGGAGAAACCGTGATCAGCAACAACAGCAGTGTGAGCAAACCCATTCCCATCTCATCCTTGGGTGAAGCCCCAGCCCACAGTGGGCCCATGCCCTTACCCAGCCCGAGCGAGAAGCTTGAGTCCAACAACGTGGAATTTACCGGCATGGGCAGCGAATATTTCCGCATTTGGATCGTCAATCTGCTGTTGATCATGGTCACCTTCGGTATTTACTACCCTTGGGCGAAAGTGCGCAAGCTCAAGTATTTTTATAACAACACGCATATCGAAGGCCATGCACTTGAATTTCATGGCGAAGCCAAGAAGATGCTGCGCGGCTCTTTGATTGTGGGCGTGTTTTTCATGATCTATTCGGTGGCGGTGGATTTCTCGGCGGTGGCTGGGTTGATCGCCATTCTGTGCTTCATGGCGCTGGGGCCTGTGTTGTTCCGGGCTGCGATGCGCTTTCGTTTGGCCAATACCAGCTGGCGCGGCATGCGGATGCGTTTTGCGGCCAAGGATTTGAAAGAGGCGTATTGGAGCATCGTTCCGCCGCTGGCATTGTTTTTATTGCCTGGCGTGATCTTGGCATTTTTAGGTGATAAGACGAAAGCCAATGCTGAGGCGCTGCCCTTCAGTGGCACATCATTCGGCCTGTATTTACTGGCTGCGGCAATCGCCATTCCTTATTTCTTCTGGCGCTTGAAGCGCTACCAACACAACAACTACGCTTGGGGCCCGCTGCAAACGCAGTACCGCAGCGAAGTGGGCGCCACCTACAAAGTGTTTGGCATGACTTTGGCGATTGCCTTGATGATCGTGGCCTTGTTTGCGGCAGCGGTTTATGTGCTGATGCCCAGCACCGTGGGGAGCACGCGCTCCTGGTCGCGCAATTTGGGTGTGATGCTTGGCCTGCTGATTCCTTTGCTGATTGCTTTTTTCATTCTGATCAATGTTTTGCCCCGCGCCTATTTCACTGCCAGCATGCAAAACCTGCTCTGGTCGCGCACCGGTAACAGCCATTTCCGCTTCAAAAGCGAACTGGGGATCGGCAAATTCATGGGCTTGCAGTTTAAAAATTACTTTCTGATTTTGATCACACTGGGGCTGTATTGGCCGTTTGCCGTGGTCGCCACGCGGCGCATGCAGCTCCAAGCCATCTCGCTCAAAACCCGTGTCTCGCTGAACAAACTCTCAGATGCCGCCCGTGCCCGCGAAAACGATGCAGCGGGAGATATGGCGGCTGATATTTTCGGCTTTGATGTGGGTATGTAAACATGGTCAGCCCCGCGCTCGATTTAAGCTTGTTTGACGGGCGCAGTGCGCAAGCAAAACCCGTGATGCTACAAATACAGGAGCACTCAGCGCATATTTTACAAGGGCAAACCGGCGATTTGCTCCTAAAAATTCCGATCCAAGAGCTGAAAAAACAACTCGTCTGGCCTGAAGCCACACAGCGCGGTGCACGCATCATCACCTTCACATCCAAAGCCCCAGATGCTTGGAAAGATGCACAACTTCATCTGCCGCCTGGTGCCAGTAGCGCGGCGTTTGACGCTTGGGCACGCGCACATTTGCCGCGCAACGCCGGTGCGCATTCGCTCATTGACCGGGCGCAGCAAAGCTGGAAGGGTGTGGCGGCGGCATTTGTGTTGCTTTTGGCGGTGCTCGCGAGCATGTACACATGGGGCTTGCCGGTGGCCGCGCGTGGCATCACGGCTTTTGTGCCGCAAACTGCCGATGAAGCGATTGGCCGCAATGCGCTGAGCCAGATCGATGGCCGCTGGATGAAGCCCAGCCAATTGCCGCTTGAAGATCAGCAGCGCATTCGCAAGCGTTTTCTGGGTGGCCTGAAGGCGCAGTATCCAAGCAACACGCCGCAAATCCAGCTCGAATTCCGTCAATCCGAAATCGGGCCCAATGCCTTCGCCCTGCCAGGCGGCTTCATGGTGATGACGGATGAGCTCATCATGCTCGTCAAAGATGATGATGTTGTTCTGGGCGTGCTCGGCCACGAACTCGGCCACATCACCCGCCGTCATGGCATGCGCCAGCTGGTGCAGGTGGGTGTGTTGCAAGGCGTGCTCGCAATCGCGTTTGGCGATTACGGCAGCTTGATCACCGCAGCGCCCCTCATCCTAGGCAGCATGGCCTACAGCCGCCAGCATGAACGCGAAGCCGACGACGATGCCATTGTCTACATGCGCGCCGCCGGCATTTCGCCGTTGGCCATGGTTAAGTTCTTCGAGGCCGCAAGAAGCTACCGCTCACCAAAAAAAGACAGAGACGGCAACGAACTCCCGCCGTCTACCGAGCCGCAGTCCCCTGCCGACAAAGCCGACCAGCCTCCCAAAACCAAAAAGACACCACTCGGCTTTTCCATCATCTCTAGCCATCCGCTGGATGAAGAGCGCATGGACAAATTCCGCAAGGCTGCCTCGATGTAAAACTCATCAGACTTGATGATGCAGCATCGTCAGGAATTGGTCACACTGCTAAAACCTGTATGAAAAAAAGAGGTATTGAGATGAGCAGCGCAAAAGTAATGTTGGTAAGTGTCGCCACTATTTTTCTTTGTGGGTGTTCAAGCTTAGGCGAGTGGGTTGGCAATAAGGTAGCAGATTCAATGATTGGCTCTGATGCGAGGAGTTGCACGCAAAAAGAAGAGCAGGAGTTAAAGAATAGCAATTTGCCGCCGAATCGCCGCTGCGAAGATCTTAATGTGGGGAATTTCTTAGGTGAAGAACGGCTAGCTAAATTGAAGCAAATCCAGGAAAGGTCTGCAACAACGCCTACGGCAACGATCTCGGTCACTGCCGCAAAAACACCGAGCTTCAGATTTGAGCAACCCAGCTGGGCAGTGCTACCGGTTGCTAGTTGGGATGTGAGAGGAGTTCTTGCTGGCAAGGGAGAAGGTTTAAATTGTTCAATCCCCGGTTTTGCAAGAAGCTTTTTCCCAAAGAAGTTTGATGACAGCACACCCTCGGTAGGCACGCCGACTTCAGCAATAGAATTGCGTTTCCGCCAATCCTGCGTGATGCATGACCTTTGCTATCGACACGGGCATGCGACGTACGGTTACACCCAGCGGGATTGCGACCAAATGGTGTTTGATAGCCAAGTTAGGCTATGTGGTGCAATCTTTGAAGAAAAAGATCAAAAGAGCAATGAAAAAACAAGCCACGATGTATGTAGGCAAGAGGCTGGCTTGGTGTTGACTGGTCTCAGAATTGGTGGATTATTTGCCTACAAGGGCGATGGCGAATCTACCTTCCTTGAATACAACCCCATGTCTAGGGCGCAACATGTGCCATTTTCGGTTGCCCGAGCATCGAGCCAAGCAAAGCCAAATGACACCCCTCACCCCGACGTGTTCAGTTTTAGCCAAGCTGCAAGTAATGACGGGCGAATGATAGGAAAGATTTGGGTCGCAGGGTGGCAAAAACAGCCAGCGATGCTCGCTGGGCTGAATCAGGAAAGCCACGCGATGGCTCCACCAGCATTGGGAAAGATCAATGGCGAGCAACACAACATCTGGGTTGAGCGGCGTCAAATCGTCAATACAGGCATACGTGCATACGTCAGTAAGCCGAACGACAACAGGTTGCGGAGAGTCAACTTCTCAACTACTCAAGACAAGGAGGTCGATCAAATCGATTGTGACACCCCTTTTCTGCAACCAATTCCAACTGACAGATTGGATTTCATCACGCATGGTGCAAGCGAGCACGATCCCAATAAAGATTCAAATGACAAATGCCACCCGAACATTAAATTGAACGGGATAGTAATTGGCAATATTCGTGCGTACAAAGGACTTATTCTAGACAACGTGTATAGACTGCAACAAGTGCCGCCAATACGCGGAAGTTTCAGTGCCGCAGACCAAGATGAGCTTCTCTTTTTCGCGAGGGGCTACTACCCATGGCACGGTGCAAAGGGCGGGAGACACAACTCACAAGTGTGGAAGGATTCCCATGCTGGCAAAGACTACAAAAATCAAACAACGATCGTCAGCAGACTCCGGCAAACTCTAGAAAACGATGAAAAAGTTGAGCCGCCCATCGCAAGTAGTGCAGTATCTATTAGCGAAGAGCAAGAGCCGCTAGTTGCATTTCGGCCGCAGAGCTTAGGTATAGATACTTTGCTGGGCTTGCAGAAAGAACATCTATGTCAGTGGCGCCATCTCGCGCCAGCGTGGCAAGCAGAAAAGTGCGTACGCTTGATGGAGCTTCTACCGTCTGGCTCCTCGTGGGCAGACATTCCGCCTCAAGTGCTGAGCGAACGCATCAAAGGACAGGGCGATACCTTAGTGTTCATGCGTGCATGTGTGCTGACGGGCTCAAACTGTATGGATTGGAAGCGCGTGACCAAGCAGGAGTTGCCCTTTGGAAGCGAGGTTATGCTTGAATACCAGACCCTCAAACAACGCAGCGCCGATCCAAGCGCTTGGTATTCTGCCGGGGCTGGCATTAAAAAGTTTTTGCTGAGTGAATTCACCAAAGACTTTGCGAAAGCAACAAACGGGCAAGCAATTTCTGAAACGGAAGCAGCCCTTTCGATCCGGCGCGGGCAATGGATGGTGCACAGTAATCCCGATGCCGGTGCAAAGTCGAGTCTGTGGGTGCAACTGATCCCCAGGCCTAAGCCCGGCTTTTCTGGCCACATGCCGCCTTTTGATTACGCTCGTCAAATGATCACGCTGAGCGCTAAATAACCCCGACTCCCAGAAAAGCAAATCAGCCTCTATTGGGTGGGCACCGAGCTAGTTTGCAGCCATCGCAGCGAAGCCAAGGATAATCAGAGAACATTCCTTGCTGACTTCTTTCCTATGCCCACCCTCGACTGGCTCAACCGCCAAGATGCCTTCA
This sequence comes from Variovorax sp., assembly GCA_031375105.1. GTDB lineage: Bacteria > Pseudomonadota > Gammaproteobacteria > Burkholderiales > Burkholderiaceae_C > JANMDU01. The sequence goes on along the minus strand of JANMHJ010000062.1, from coordinate 21,240 downwards.
GTAGCGCAGCCCGCGTGCCTTATCGCTTGCTTGATCAGGTGTCGGTGCATGGCGATGCGGCCAGCAATGCTGCTTCACAAGGCAATTTGCTCATTCAGGGCGACAACCTAGAGGCGCTCAAAGCGCTGCTGCCGTTTTATCGCGGGCAGGTGAAATGCATTTTTATTGATCCACCCTACAACACCAAAAGCGCATTTGAGCATTACGACGACAACCTAGAGCACAGCCAGTGGCTCTCCATGATGCTGCCGCGTTTGCAGCTCTTGCGCGAATTGCTCCGAGAAGACGGCTCGATTTGGGTCACGATTGACGACAACGAGGGGCATTACCTCAAGGTGTTGATGGATGAGGTGTTTGGGCGGGGGAATTTTGTGGCAAACGGGCTCTGGCAGAAGAGAACATCACCTGATGCGCGAATTCACATGGGCGCAGCACATGACCATGTTTTTGTTTATGCAAAAGCAGCCGAAAAGGCCTCTTTCAATGTGTTGCAACTCACAGCCGAGCAAGCCAGCAACTTCAAAAACCCGGACAACGATCCACGTGGTCCTTGGGCGTCGACCGACTTTACAGCGCAAGGTTGGCGACCCAACCAGATGTATCAAATCACGACGCCTGGCGGAACTAAATATGAGCCACCGCCCGGGCGGTGCTGGGGAAATGTCGAACCCGTTTTTCAGCGTCTACTCGCAGAAGGTCGTATGTGGTTCGGTAAAGATAGTAACTCTCGCCCACGAATCAAAAACTACCTATCGGAAAATGATGGTGTGCGATCGTGGAGTTGGTGGAGCAATGAAGATGTTGGTCACAACCAAGAGTCAAAAAAAGAAATCAATGAAATCTTCGGCGCTGACAATACCTTTGATACGCCCAAACCCGAGCGCCTGCTCCAACGCATCCTTCACATCGCCAGCAACGAAAACGACCTCATCCTCGACAGTTTCCTCGGCTCCGGCACCACAGCCGCCGTGGCGCACAAAATGCGCAGGCGCTGGATTGGCATTGAGATGGGCGAGCATGCGGCGACGCATTGTTTGCCGCGTTTGCAAAAAGTGATCGATGGCGAGCAAGGCGGGATCAGCAAGGCTGTGGGATGGGGAGTTGCCGCTGAGGGCGGCAAGTGGCAAGGCGGCGGCGGCTTTCGCTTCATGCGGCTGGGCGAGCCGGTGTTTGATGAATCAGGCCGCATCCACAGCGCCGTGCGCTTCAATACCTTGGCCGCCTTCATCTGGCAACAGGAAACGCGCAGCGCGTGGGATGCTTCTGGCGCACGAGCGGGCACGCCGCACTTGGGCATTCACTATGAAATAGATAGCAGTCTGCGCAGGTTCTATGCCGGCGAAGTGCCTAAAACGCCTGAAAAAGCCAGTGAAAAAGACGATTTATTCACGCCGCCTAACCCAGAGGCGCAAGAGCCCGGCGAGCAAGCCGCGCCCGCCGCGCCCAAGCCTCGCTTTGCGCTCTATCTGCTCTACAACGGCATCCTGAAAGACAAGCGCCCCCAAAGCGGCAACGTGCTCACCGCCGCCGTGCTCGAAGCGCTGCTCGCGCTGCATGCCGATGGCTGCCAAGCCGCTGGTGAGAGCGCGCAAAGCATCCCGCTCACCGTCTACGGCGAAGCCTGCCGCCTAGGCCCCGAGCGCTTAGCGCAAGCCAACGTGACGTTCCGCCATATTCCGTATGACGTGCGGGCGAGGTGAAGATATGAACTTGCCCATGAAAAAGCCCCAGCGATTTCCACGACATTTTGGCGCCAATAGCCTGGTGTGGGGCGAAAATCAAATGGGGCGTAATTATTTTAAATCGCCGCATCATGCCGCATCGAAAACCTGAGACATATCTATTCAAACTAAAGATGCCGATGACATCCGCTGAACTTCAGGCTTGGTTGCAGGCCAATTTCCCCAAAGAAAATGAGCGCCACGAGTGGAAGGAGTGGCGTAGCCTGAAATCGAACGTTTCAGGGCGTAAGGGAGAAGACCTTGCGTCGTATGTATCCGCAATTGCAAATATGGACGGCGGCTGTATTGTGATTGGTGTTCAAGACAAGACCCTGGCGGTGACTGGCATAAGCGACTTTGCCGACTACACGCTGGAAAATGTTGTTCACCGAATCCTAGGCAAGACCCCGGGGCTTCCTTCTACGGGCTTGACGGTTGAGGCACTTATGGCAAGTGATACGGGCGCCATTGTCTGGCTGGTGCATGTGCCCAGGCATACGGCTCGGTTGCCAGTTCAGGCGCATGACAAAGCGTGGCAACGCGACGGCGATAACCTAGTGGAGCTACGGCCTGAGCGGCGTGAGGCGATTTTGCGAGAGCCTCTGATGGGAGAAGATTGGAGTGCGGTGATCGTTCCCTCGGCGAGTTTGGACGATCTCGATGAAGAAGCGCTAACGAGGGCGCGTGAGCAATATGCGGCCAAACATCAACGAGAAAAATGGGCCGGTGAGATTGCGCAGTGGACGCACCTTCAGTTTTTGGATAAAGCAAGGCTGGCTCAGCACGGGCAGCTCACTCGCGCAGCTTTGCTGCTTTTGGGCAAAGCAGAGCGAGCGATTGCTTTGCTGTCGCCCAACCCTGTGGAAATGACTTGGAAGTTGCCTGACGAACGGGTGGCCGAGCATTTTTATCCACCGTTTCTATTGGCTACGACGAAAGTGGCCGAGCGTATTCGTAATCCGAACATCAAACTCTTTCCAAGCAACGAATTGTTGGCTGTGGAGATGCCGCGGTATGACCCTAAGCTTCTTCTTGAGGCCTTGCACAATGCTGTTGCGCACCAAGACTATGAGCAGTCAGGTCGCATCGTTGTAGAAGAATGGGTTGGGCGCTTGCGAATCACCAATCGGGGTGGCTTTATCGAAGGCAAACCAGAAGATTACTTTCTAGAGGATCGCACGCCAGAGCTGTATCGCAATGATCGTCTGGCCAAGGCCATGAATTTAATCGGCATGATTGATAAGTCAGGCTTTGGCATTCGGGAAATGGTGAAGACGCAGCGCCGACGATTCTTACCTCTGCCGGATTACGAGGGAACGACGGCGCTGAGAACTGTGTTCAACATCCATGGGCAAGCCATTGACGAGAACTACACTCAGCTTTTGATGACGCGTCAACAATTGCCGCTAGAGCATGCATTGTGGTTAGACCGTGTGCAGAAAAAACTTACGGTGGACGCGGCTCATTTGGCCGAGTTACGCAAAACAAAGCTCATTGAAGGCAGAAAACCGAATTTCTTTGTATCAGTCAGTGTCGCGCAAAGTTCAGGGGCTGAGACGCAGTATGTGTTGAACAAAGGCTTTGGCGATGATGAATGCAAGGACTGGATCATCAAACGCTTGAGAGTGTCGCCAGCGACAGGGGCTGAATTGGCCAAAGTCATCGTAGGCAAGCTGCCAGCGGTTTTGTCTGAAAAAGAAAAAGAAACCAAAATTAAGAACTTACGAACAGCATTGAGATTGCGTGGCCATAAGGGAGTTCAGATTGAAGTTGACCCCGATGGCCCGCCGCGTGGGCCCAAGGCAGTTTGGCGAATTAGGCGGGAATAGTTGTTTAACGGGCGTTAGAAAAACTATTTTTAAACAACTATTTAAACAACTATTTTTATAAAACGTAATTAAATCAACGGGTTACGATTGTTTTAAGTCAATCCTTTAACTTCACAAAAAGACTATTATTTGACTACAGCCATGCTACAACTCAAGTCCTACCAACAAACCGCACTGGATGCGCTCACAGGCTTTTTGCGGCATGCGCAGCAGGTGGGGCCAGGGGTGGCGTTTCGGGCGGCGACGCAGCGGGGCTATGCGGATGAGGTGTTTGGCCGCGTGCCTTGCGTGTGCCTACGTATTCCCACGGGTGGGGGTAAGACGCTGCTGGCGTCTCACGCGATTCCTCGGCTGGGCGCAAACTGGCTGGCGCGGGATTATCCGGTGGCGCTGTGGCTCGTGCCATCGGATGCGATTCGCTCGCAGACGTTGAAGGCGCTGCAAATGCCGGGGCATGCTTACCGGGCGGCGCTGGAGGAAAAATACGGCGCGAATCTCGTGGTGTGTAGCTTGGAGGAGGTGGCGCAGATTGCGCCGAGTGATTGGGGGGTGAAGGCCATCGTGATCGTGGCCACGATTCAAAGCTTTCGTGTGGAAGAGACGGCTGGGCGCACGGTTTACAGCTTCTCGGAAGACTTCGAGCGGCATTTCAAGGGGCTGCCTGCGAATGCGCAGCTGGCGCTGCGCGATGTGCCGGATGCGCTGGTGACGAATGAGGAAGCCGCCAAAGATGCGACAGGCATCCTGAAAAACCATCTGCATCAGCCGCGCCAAAGCTTAGCCAACTGGCTAGCTTTGCAAGCGCCGCTGCTGATTGTGGATGAGGCGCACAACACCAAAACAGACAAAAGCTTCACGGCGCTCAAGCGCCTGAACCCGAGCGCGATTTTGGAGCTGACGGCCACGCCTATTGTGGGCAAAGCCAATGTGCTGTATCACGTAAGCGCACAGGAGCTGGCGGCCGAACACATGATCAAGCTGCCGATCAGTTTGGCTGAACACGCGCAGGGCTGGCCGCAGGCGGTGTTTGCCGCTGTGCAGCAGCAAAAGGCGCTGGAGGCGGCGGCTCTTAAAGATGAAGCGGCGGGCGCGGAATATGTGCGGCCGATTGTGCTTTTTCAGGCTCAAAATGAGGGTGATGAGATGCCGCCTGAGAAGCTGCGTGAGTATTTACATAAAGAGCTTCATATCGATTGGGATCAAATCCGTGTAGCGACTGGCACTCAGCGGGAGTTGGACGGGCTTGACATTCTTTCCCGCAGTTGCCCCGTGCGCTTTGTGATCACGGTACAAGCCTTGCGCGAGGGCTGGGATTGCCCGTTTGCCTATATTTTGTGCAGCTTGCAAAAGCTCAGCAGCGCCACGGCAGTGGAGCAGCTTTTAGGGCGCGTGCTGCGCATGCCGTATGCAGCTAAGCGCGGGCAGCCCGCACTGAACCGGGCGTATGCGCATGTGTGTGAGGCGGAGTTTTCTAAGGCGGCGCATGCGTTGGCAGACCGCCTGATCAATGGCATGGGCTTTGAAGCGCTGGATGTAGCGAGCATGCTGGTGCAGCAGTCTTTGGAAGGTGATTTATTTGATCAAAATAAGCCACTCGCCGGCATAGAACCTGCGCCGATAGCTACGCATTTCATAGCAATTAAGCCGTTTGATGAATTATTGGCATTACCCGGTGTCGCCCAAGTGAGTGTAGGAGGCGAGGCTCAGATTGCCGTGACTGGGCCAATTAGCGCTGAGCTGGAGGCGTTGCTGGTGCAGGGCGTGCGCGGTGAGAAAAAGCAGCAAGCTGTGCGCGAGCAAGTGGAGCAACACAATGCGCTGGTCGCGGCGCAAAAAGCCCCCGCTTCGCGTGGCGCGGTGTTTGCGCCATTGCCGCTACTGGGCTACCGGTTGGATGCACAGAGCCAGCTTTGGCCGCTGGAGCGCGAGGCTGTTTTGGAGGCGGTTGAGCTTGATTTGCTCACCCCTTTTGCACTGGAATTACCCAATTTTGATGCGGTGCAGGAGCCCAACGCGTTTGAGATTGATATGCAGGCCAGCCGCATCAACATTCGCGCGGCAGATGCATCGCAACTGGTGATGGATGGGGTGCACACCTCGATCACCGCGCAAGACTTGGTGCGTTGGCTCGATCAAACGCTGTTTCAAAAACTGCCGGATTTGACGCAGGGCCAAAAGCTGGCTTGGTTCAATGCGGTCGTCAACCGCCTGCTGCATGAAAAGCACCACACCCTGGTGCAGCTCGCGCAAAGCCGCTTCAAGCTGGCGCAGCATCTGGAGCACAAAGCCTTTGATCTGCGCGAGCAGGCTGCCAAGCAGCAGTTCAAACAGCTCGTCTTGCTGGAGGAGTGGCTGATTGAGCCTGATTGGCAACGCCCACACGTGTTTGAAGCGGGGCGTTACCCTGCGCCCGCTTTATCCCGCTACGGCGGGCGCTGGCAGTTTGAAAAGCACTATTACCCGGTGCTGGCGGATTTGAAAGACGGCGGTGAAGAGTTCATGTGCGCCCAGTTGATTGACAACCACAGCGCCGTGCGCCACTGGGTGCGCAATCTGGACACCCCGCCTTGCGGGTTTTGGTTGCCTACATCGAGTGGCAAGTTTTATCCCGATTTTGTGATCGAACGGATGGATGGCGTGATCGTGGTGGCGGAATACAAAGGGGCGCACTTGCAGGGCGCAGATCAACTGGAAAAGCGGCAAGTGGGTGAGTTGTGGGCAAAGAACTCAAACGGCCGCGCACGGTTTGGCTGGATCATGAAAACTCAAGATGGCTTGAGCATGGCGCAACAACTTGAGAAGCTGCTGGCTTGATCGGTGTGAGCGGTATGCAGATCGAATTCAAAGGCCTCGTGCCCTACGCGCGCACGTATGAAGCGATGCAAGCCTTTACGGCTGTTCGTACCCATGCAGGAGATGGTTTTAGTGATCAAATTGGCCACTCGCCGGCACAGAATGTGCGTGATGTGCTATGGATTTGTGAGCATGCACCGGTCTTCACGCAAGGCTTGGCAGGTCAGGCTGAGCATGTGATGGCGGCGGGTGATATTCCTGTGGTGCAGACCAATCGCGGTGGGCAGGTGACTTATCACGGGCTGGGACAGGTGGTGGCGTATCCAATGCTGGATTTGAAAGCACGCGGCTATTTTGTGAAGGAATATGTGCACCGGATTGAAGAAGCGGTGATTCGTACGTTGGCTCATTTCGGCATCACCGGGCATCGCGTGCGCGGCGCGCCGGGGATTTATGTGCGGCTGGATGAGCCTGCTTCGCATGCGCGGCTGCTCGGGGGGGATGGCATGCCGCTACATGAGACAGAGCTGGCCACGCGCACGGACATTGGCAAGATCGCCGCTTTGGGCATCAAAGTGAGCCGGCATTTCACGTACCACGGAGTGGCGCTTAACGTGGCGATGGATTTGTCGCCCTATGAACGAATCAACCCCTGTGGCTATGCGGGGCTGCGCACGGTGGACATGGCGTTTTGCGGTGTGCACGCTTCGTGGGATGAGGTGGCTCGGGTTTTGGCTGGGAAACTGGTGACTTATTTGGAGTGAAGGGCAGCGTTGAGGTTTTTAAGTCAGGAGCGCGAAAGTCGTGTAACTTTCGCGCCTTTCGCGTCCTTGAATTCAAATCTTCCCTCGCCAAGCAGCATAGAAAACTGGCTATAAAACCAGTATCATGCAAGCATGGCCAAAGACAAAACTTTTTTCTCCTGCACCGAATGTGGCGGCAGTTCGCCCAGATGGCTGGGCAAATGCCCCAGCTGCAATGCTTGGAACACGCTGATCGAAAGCGCGCCCGAGGCTGCTGGCACGGGCAAAAACCGCTTTGCCTCGCCGCTGTCGCTCACCAGCAGCTCGCCCGTGCAGGCGCTTGGCGACATTGAAGCCACGGATATTGACCGCACGCCCACGGGGCACGAGGAGCTTGATCGCGTACTTGGCGGCGGGATTGTGGAGGGCGGCGTGATTTTGATTGGCGGAGATCCGGGTATTGGTAAATCAACCCTGCTCTTGCAAGCGCTCGATTCGCTGCAACGCGCTGGTAGCTCAGCGCTCTACGTCACTGGCGAAGAAAGCGCAGCGCAGGTCGCGCTGCGGGCGCGTCGGCTCGGGCTGGAAGGCAGCCGCGTGCAAGTGCAGGCCGAAACGCAGTTGGAAAAAATCATCGCCACCCTGGCTGCACAGCAGCCGCGCATTGCGGTGATTGATTCGATCCAAACCGTGTATTCCGAGCAACTCACGAGTGCGCCAGGCTCAGTGGCGCAGGTGCGCGAATGCGCAGCGCACCTCACACGTTTTGCCAAGAGCAGCGGCACGGCGATTGTGCTGGTGGGGCATGTCACCAAAGAAGGCGCTCTAGCGGGCCCGCGCGTGCTTGAGCACATGGTGGACACGGTGCTTTATTTTGAAGGTGACACGCACTCAACCTACCGCCTCGTGCGCGCCATCAAAAACCGCTTTGGTGCAGTCAACGAAATCGGCGTGTTCGCCATGACGCAGCAAGGCTTGAAAGGCGTGAGCAATCCGAGCGCGATATTTCTCTCTCAGCATAGCGAGCCCGTGCCCGGCAGCTGCGTGATGGTCACATTGGAAGGCACGCGCCCGATGTTGGTGGAAATTCAAGCACTGGTCGATGGCGGTGGGCCTTCGCCGCGCCGCTTGTCCGTCGGTCTCGATAGAGATCGCTTAGCCATGCTACTGGCAGTGTTGCACCGCCATGCCGGTGTGGCCTGCGCGGATCAAGATGTGTTCGTCAACGCCGTGGGCGGCGTGCGCATCAGCGAGCCTGCTGCTGATCTGGCGGTGATGCTTAGCATCACCAGCAGCTTGCGCGGCAAGCCCCTGCCCAAAGGCTTCATCGCGTTTGGCGAAGTCGGCTTAGCAGGCGAAGTGCGTCCTGCGCCGCGCGGCCAAGAGCGTTTGAAAGAAGCGGCAAAATTAGGTTTCTCCACCGCCATCATCCCCAAAGCCAATGCGCCGAAAAAATCGCAGATGAAAGATTTTGAAGGCCTCACCATTCACGCTGTGGAGCGTGTGGAGCAGGCGATAGAGATGATGCGGGAATTGCAACTCAAATAAACCTGAAAACATGCAGCACCATGAACCGAACCACATACCGCTAGCCCATAGGTTTTTCTATGCTTTTGCGAGTTTGACTTGGGTGGCGTGGGCCATGATTGGACTTTTCTCGGGGCACATGTTCTTAATGATCTCGAAAAAAGGGCCAATATATTTCAGCGGCGTTCCAGCATTTATTTTTTGTGTCGCTGTATTGCTGAGTGCGGTGGGAATGTCTGTGGCCATTTTCGACCACTACGACAAAAGAAACAACGAGAAGACTTACGCTGCTATCAAGCGAGGATTCTTCTGGTGTGCGGCCATCGTATTTGTCGCTGCGATAGTTGTTGGACTATTGGAACGGGCAGGACAACTGCCTTGGTCCGATGGCAATCTTGGCTTGTTATCAGTTCAACAGCTTCACAATCCAGCCGGAATTCAAGCCGTCAGCAAAAGACTGCTGCCTTACAAAGAAGTTTTTTCGAAAGTAGGTTGGATTTCGTTCGCTTGTCTGATGATGATTGGTCTGCTGATGAAGTTTCTGAAGGCAGAGGAAAACAACACACAAAGCGATTGGGGCTGGTTAATCATGCCAATCCTGATGTTGGCGACAGGGAGTTTTGTGTTGTATTTACTAGCGACCCATGCGAGCTGGGTGGAAAACACACCTCCCGGCTTGAAGATGAGCGCACCGACAGCAAGACATAAATTGGCATGGGTATATTCAATGCTGATATCTAGTTTCGGGGTCGCCATACTCACTGCGAGTGCCGTTTGCTTGGGGCTTGCAAGTAAATTTGGACTGCTGAGCGACAAAGATAAGCTGGGTAAGAAACCATTTCCAGATTATTAACACATGAAAATCGCTGCCATCTCGGATATTCACGGCAATTTGCAGGCCTTGCAAGCCGTGCTCGCTGATATTGACCGCGAAGGTGTAGACCACATCATCAATTGCGGCGATACCTTGGGTGGGCCGTTGGAATCTGCCAAGACGGCAGACCTGTTGATGGCGCGCGGCATCCCGATGATTGCGGGCAACCATGAGCGGCAATTGCTGACGCTTGCGCCAGAAAAACTCAATCGCAGCGATGCCTGCACGGCCGGCGAGATCAGCACCGCGCATCGCGCTTGGCTGGCCAGTGCGCCGCCCACAATGTGGCTTGCGCAGGATGTGTTTATTTGCCACGGCACGCCTTCTTCTGATCTGGACTACTGGTTGGAGACGGTCACCGACGATTTTGGCCAGCATGGCAGTGTGGGCGTGCGTGCCGCCACGCAAACCGAAGTACTCGCGCGGTTGGGACGCGGTGAGCACACGCGCCGCGCTAGCCTGATCGTCTGCGGCCACACGCATGTTCCGCGCGTGGTGCAAGTGCCCTCCCCCGATGGCGGTCACAGCATCACCATCGTGAATGCGGGCAGTGTCGGTTTGCCCGGCTACGATGATGATCATCCTTACAAACACTGGATCGAGACCGGCAGCCCGCATGCCCGCTATGCGCTGATGGAAAAATCCCCCCAAGGCTGGCAAGTGCAGCTCAGAAGCGTGGCCTATGATTTTGAGCCCATGGCGCAACTGGCCGATCAACGCCAAAGACCCGATTGGGCGTTGCCATTGCGCACAGGGCGGATGTGATAGAAGTACTATTTGCTATAAATTCATGAGCGCTCTGCGCATATTCTATAAGGGCTAAATACGGTAATTGCTTATATACCCTGGCTGAAAACGCTTGCTTTTTATCCTAGAATTGACGCATGAATTTCAAGAGCATAGTGTTGTGGATGGCAGGTGCGGCGCTGGTTGCAATGAGCTACCAAAAATATGGCTGGCCCGGCGTGGCGGTCGTGCTCGGTGGCATCGTGTTTTGGATGTTGCTGCACTTCACCCGGATGATGACCGTGCTCAAGCGCGCCTCTGGCAAACCCATAGGCCATGTGGCCAGCGCGGTGATGCTCAACGCCAAACTGAAAAAAGGCGTGAATCTGCTGCATGTGATGGCACTCACCCGCAGCATTGGCCTGTTGCAAACTGAAAAAGACGCGCAGCCCGAGATTTACCGCTGGCAAGACACCGGTGGCTCGCACGTGACCTGCAGTTTTATGAATGGCAAGCTGCAAAGCTGGGCGTTGTGGCGTCCACCCGTGCCGCAAGACACCGCAACGCAACGTGCCGAGGCCGCCGAAGCCACGCCTGCAGCCCAGTAAAATCGCTGCATCCACTCTCATCAGCACAGGAAAATCTCATGGCAACAATCGCTCCCACCAGCATGCATGACCGCGACGGCAAAATTTGGATGGATGGCCAGATGGTCGAATGGCGCGATGCCAAAATCCATGTGCTCTCGCACACCCTGCATTACGGCTGCGGCGCTTTCGAGGGCGTGCGCGCCTACCATTTGGCTGACGGCAGCACAGGCATTTTCAGGCTCGAAGAACACACCGAGCGTTTGTTCAACAGCGCCAAGATCCTGCGCATGAAGATTCCTTTCAGCCAAGAAGAAGTCATGCAAGCCACCTTGGCTGTGGTGCGCGAAAACAAATTGCCCAGCTGCTACATACGCCCGCTCACTTGGATCGGCTCTGAAAAACTGGGCGTCTCGCCCAAAGGCAATACCATCCATTTGATGGTCGCCGCTTGGCCATGGGGCGCGTATTTGGGCGACGAGGGTTTGAGGCGCGGCATCCGTGTCAAAACGTCCAGCTTCACGCGGCATCACGTCAACATCACCATGATTCATGCCAAAGCCGTGAGCAACTACACCAACTCGATCCTTGCCAACATGGAAGCCACCGACGAAGGCTACGACGAAGCCCTGCTGCTCGATCCGCAAGGCTTTGTCTCTGAAGGCGCTGGCGAGAATGTGTTTGTGGTGCGCAAAGGCGTGGTGTACACGCCCGATTCCAGCGCAGGCGCTTTGAACGGCATCACTCGCAACACGATCTTCTCAATCTGCAAAGACTTAGGGATTGAACTCAAAGAAAAACCCATCACGCGCGATGAAATCTACATTGCCGACGAAGCGTTTTTCAGCGGCACAGCAGCTGAAGTCACGCCGATCCGCGAGCTAGATCGCGTAGAGATTGGCAACCGAGGTGACGGCGGCTCACGCGGCCCGATCACCGAAAAAATCCAGAGCGCCTTCTTTGACATCGTCAACGGCCGCAATCCGAAATATGCATCTTGGCTCAGTAAAGTCTGAAGGCTGACATCATGAGCAAGCCCATCGAACTCGCCGTCAAAGACCTCAACCCCCAAGGCGGCATCTTCTGTCCGAGCAAACAAGCCGGCATGGAAGTGTGGAACAACCACCCCCGCGTGTTTTTGGATGTGGCTAAGCATGGCGAGGCCAAGTGTCCGTATTGCGGAACGGTTTACACACTCAAAGCTGGCGAGCACATGCATATGCACTGACGCGGCATCATCGTTCAAGCCGTCCTCCTTACGGTGCAGCATATCGCTATGAATTAGCTACTCCCACCCACACCCGCTGCCTGTACGATGTAAGCCCGATGTGTTAATTTTAAAAATCGTAGCAGCATGACTTATGCTTGAGAGTCACTAGAGACGACTAACCTATGAATACCTTCCTTGCCGCGAACGCTTCGCTATTCGCTCGCTGGCATCGCCAGATCGCTATTCTGTTTCTTGGTTTTGCCTCTGGACTGCCGCTGGCACTCACTGGGCAGGCCATGCAGGCTTGGCTTACGGTCGATGGGATCGACATTGCAGCCATCGGCTTTCTGGGCTTGGTGGGCATGCCCTACACTTTCAAATTCCTCTGGGCGCCGCTCATGGATCGTTTTGAGCCACCTTTCTTGGGTCGCCGTCGTGGTTGGTTAGTACTCACGCAGCTAGCGCTGGCTGCTGTGCTATTTTTGATGTCCAGTTATTCGCCCAAGGCCAGCACGCAAGCCTTTGCTTGGATTGCGGTGCTGGTGGCCTTTTTCTCAGCATCGCAAGACATTGTGATTGATGCCTACCGCAGTGATATATTGCCTGCGCCGGAGCGCGGTTTAGGTGCTTCGCTCACTGTAACAGGCTATCGCGTGGGCATGATTATTTCAGGAGGAGTGGCGCTGATCTGGGCTGACCAGTGGGGCAGTTGGGGACAGGTCTACCAAGTGATGGCTTTTATCATGCTAGCGGCTGCGGGCGTTTCCTTGCTACTGATTCCTAAAGTCAGCGCCAGCATCAAACCCCTAGCAACTGATACCAGCAACGAGTGGATCGGTTTTTTCGCCATGCTTGGTGCGGTCGTGGTGTGCATTTATGGTTCTGGTATGTTGTTGGATTTGCTGGGCGCGGGCTCGAAGAACACCAACAAATGGGTGCAATTGGGCGCTGTGCTATTGCAAATTACCATTACTTTGCCTGTGGCGTTATGGGTTGCGCGCCAGCTACGTTTTGAGACTTTGAACAAATCGCTAGAAAGCTATTTTTCGCAAACTGGTGCGTGGTCTTTTTTGCTGCTAATCGTGCTCTACAAATTGGGCGATGCATTTGCTGGCAGTCTCACCACGCCATTTTTGATTAAGGCCATGCTCTTCACTCAATCGGAGGTGGGCTTGGCAAACAAAATTATTGGTATTTGGCTCACCATTGTGGGCGGTATTGTGGGTGGCGTTATCATGCTGCGTGTTGGGCTTTTGCGCTCATTATTGTTCTTTGGTATTTTGCAAATTCTGTCGAATTTTGGCTTTTATCTGGTCTCGTTATTAGGCAAAGGCGCTTGGGGCGGCATCCATATCAATGCGTTTGATTGGACCTTCATTTCCTTAAAAGAGGGCGCCACGCTGGACTATCTGCTTATGTCAGCGGTGGCGGTAGAAAACATCAGCGGAGGTATGGGCACGGCGGCACTGGTTGCTTTACTCATGGCGCTGTGCAACCTGCGCTTTTCCGCTACGCAATTTGCGCTCTTATCAGCGCTCACTGCTGTGGGGCGCATTTATGTGAGCCCCGTATCGGGCGTACTCAGCGAAACCATTGGCTGGAGTGCATTCTTTCTTTTTAGTGTGGCGGTAGGTTTGCCCGGTATGTTTGTGGTGTGGCTCAAGCGCACGGAAATTATGGCCTTAGATCAGCCCAAGGCCAATTAACGTCTGACCAAGGCGAGCAGGAAAATAGCCAGCGTTTGCACCTTACTGCGCAATATGCTCTGTTTCTCTGCATGCGGTGCGCGCAATTCTTCACCGGCACAGCGTTGCTGGGAATGCCGGTCGTTTTACTGGTGGCGCTGGCTATGCGCTACACCGAGGTCAAGCCTGCTCAGAAATAAGTAGGCGGCCTCATTGTGCGTTGTTGTGAAATGCCCTATAAAGGTGTTTTGCAGTAAGCACTGACGGATAAGAACAACATGCAACACCCCCAGCTGTATTTGGGTTTGATGGGCTTTGATGCACCGAGCGAAGCGACGGTCAGGCGCTGGCTGGCTGCGAATGCGGCAGATGCAAAGAAAAACGCTTCTCGTGATCAAGATCAACACCCGATTTGGCAGGCAGTTAATTTTCAAGAAGCAGATGCCCTGCTGATACGCGGGGTAGGCGTGGCGCAAGGCTTTGGCCCGCATGTGCAATTCAACCCCGCATTGCGCCTTGCTCAGCCGCAAACGCCGTTGGGCGCTGAGCTCGATGGCATCAAACAGCCCTTTGCTATCAGCGATGTGGGGCATCTGAAAAGCCTGGGCATTGAGGTCAATGATGCGCCGGTTTTTGACCTGAACTCAGCCGCCAGCATGCTGCACACCTTGCAGCATTTCGAGACCATTCTGCGCCCACTGCGCTCTTTGTTTGCACTCGCGATGGAGCTGACTGCCAGGCGAGAGGAGTTGGACAGTGGGCACACCTTTCATCTGGAGCGGAATGGTGGCCTTGATGCCATCATTGACCCCCCCCATCGCCGTGTTTTCTTGCGGCCCGGCACGCGGCCTGCAGATATCGAGGCCGATGCTTGGCTGCGTCGCCCGAAGTCTGCCAATTTTGCGCCCGCGCATTTCGTGGAATGCGGCATGGATGAGGTGGCTTGGGTGTTTGCCATGCACAGCCAAGAGATCGATTTACCCAAACGCTATCTCAGCAAGCCGATCCATGTGCGGCGTAACCCGCGTGTGCGCACCTCGCTGCTGTATCCGCGCCATGCGGCTTTGCTCGACCGCCTTTGGCAAAGCCCCACCACGTTGGAGCAACTGCAAAAAACCTTGCCCGCGAACGCACATCTGCATGAGCGAGACTTGTTTGGTCTGTATCTGACGCGCTCTATTTCTACATCCGCAGAGGTAGGCGACAAGAGCGGCGAAGATGTATCCGTGCCAGGATCGTTTGATATCACCGGAAAATGGATGCTGCAGCGCGAGGGCCAGCGTATGAACACCATGACGGGTGAGCTGCAATCCTTGTTTTGAATTGTTAGAAGCTTTCCTTTTGTTCAGGCAGGGGGCAGCAAAGAGAAATCCGACGCACGTGCGCGCGGCCAATACATGCGAAAAACGTTGTGCGTCTCGCGGATGTCGTCTTGCAGCAAGCTACCCGCAAGCACTTGCGGCACAAGATTGGCCAACAAGCGCACTTCATTGTCGTTCACCCGGCGCACGATGTGATGCGCGGTGATCTCGCCCGGATGATGCAAGCCCGCTGCTTGCACAATTTCTTGCAAAGCATGCAGAGTTTGCTCATGAAAATGATGCACGCGCTCTGCCTTGCTGGGCACATGCAGTGCTTTCATGCGATGTGCATCTTGCGTGGTCACGCCCGTGGGGCAATGGCCGGTGTGGCAGCTTTGGGCTTGAATGCAGCCCAGTGCAAACATGAAGCCACGCGCTGAATTGCACCAGTCTGCACCCAGCGCCATCATCCGCGCCATGTCAAAAGCGCTCACCACCTTGCCTGCGCAGCCAATGCGCACGCGATCACGCAGGCCTGCACCCTTGAGCGTGTTGTGTACCAGCAGCAAACCCTCTTGCAAAGGTGCGCCCACATGATCGGTAAACTCGACAGGCGCTGCGCCCGTGCCACCTTCTGCGCCATCGACCACGATGAAATCGGGCACGATACCCGTGGCCAGCATGGCTTTGACAATCGCAAACCATTCCCAAGGATGCCCGATGCACAGCTTAAAGCCCACCGGTTTACCGCCAGACAACTGGCGAAGTTGAGCGATGAAAGCCATCATCTCCAGTGGCGTAGAAAACGCGCTGTGTGCGGCGGGCGAGACGCAATCGACACCTTGCTGCACACCCCGTGCTTGCGCAATTTCAATCGTTACTTTGGAGCCAGGCAGCAAGCCGCCATGCCCGGGCTTTGCGCCTTGACTGAGCTTGATTTCAATCATCTTGACCTGCGGGTCACTTGCATTGGCTTGAAATTTATCGGCATTGAAGCTGCCGTCATCGTTGCGGCAACCAAAGTAGCCAGAACCGATTTCCCAGATCAAATCACCGCCATGCACGCGATGGTGAACACTGATCGAGCCCTCGCCTGTGTCGTGCGCGAAGCCACCGGTTTTGGCGCCTTGGTTCAGCGCCAAAATAGCATTCGCACTCAGCGCCCCGAAGCTCATGGCTGAGATGTTGAACACGCTGGCCGAATACGGCTGGCTGCAGCCGTTGGCTTGCGACCCCACCGCAATGCGGAAATCATGGCTGGCGATTTTTGTCGGCGCAACGGAATGGTTGATCCACTCATAACCATCTGCGCTCACATCGAGCTGCGTACCAAACGGCCGTTTGTCACTGTCGCCCTTGGCCCGCGCATACACCAGAGAGCGCTGCGCACGAGAAAACGGCGCAGCTTCGTGATCTGCCTCCAAAAAATACTGGCGAATCTCCGGGCGAATGTATTCCATCAAAAAACGCACATGACCAATAACGGGGTAGTTGCGCAAAATCGCATGCCTGTCTTGCCGCAAATCCCGCACGCCTAATACGCTCAGTGCGACAAAAACCAGCGTCCACGGCCAGCCCACGCCAAAAGCAATGATGCAAAAAATCCCCAGCAAGGCAAAAGCAATGCAGGCAAAGAAGGCGCTGTAGCGCACAGGAGCGTGTGCGTTTGCGCGGGAAATAAGGTCTTGAATCATGCGGGCCTTGAATGTTGAAGTGCGTCTTGCCTTGGGTTTACAAAGCCTTGGGCAGATGACTGCCAAGGAAATCGTACACCGCTTTAATGCGCTGGTTGCTGCGGATTTCCCGGTGCACGACCAACCACATGGGCAGAGACGGGATTTGCAGCATAGGCAGCAGCGGTACGAGGGCGCTGTCGGTGCGCGCCGCATAGTCTGCCATGAAGCCCACACCCAGACCCGAGCGCACGGCGGCGTGGTAGGCGATCAGATCGTCGGTGCGCAGCACGATGCGCTCGGGCAGCAAAGGCAGCCCCAAGGCGGCTGCGCCGCGCTCAAGGGCATCGCTTTTGTCTTCGCCGATCAAATCGTGATGCAGCAGATCAGCGGGCTGCTTGGGGATGCCCCGGCGGCGCAGGTAGTCGCGGTGCGCATATGCGCCAATCGTGATGTGGCCGATGCGCTTGGCAATCACACTGCCTTGTTCGGGCTGCACCATGCGCAGGGCAATATCGGCCTCTCGCTTGAGCAAATTGCTCACCGCATTGCTCACCACCAACTCCACCATGATCTCAGGCAGAGCCAAGCGCATTTGTGCAAGCAGAGGCGGCAGCAGCACGCAAGCCACGGGCTGGCTCGCGCTAATGCGCACCGCGCCTGCCAGTTTGGAGCGCTCGCCCGAAGCTTGCCGCGCCAGTTGCATCGCGCCTGCCTCCATGGCGCGCGCCGCATCGGCCAGCCGCAACGCCGTCGCCGTGGGCAGCAGGCCACGGCCCGTGCGCTCAAACAGCGTCGCACCCAGCTGCGATTCCAGCTCAGCAATGTGCCGCCCCAGTGTCGGTTGGCTGGAATTCAAAGCCTTGGCTGCTCCCAGCAGGCTGCCCTGCTCAAGGGCGGCAAGGAAGGAGCGCACGAGCGTCCAGTCGAAAGCGTTATTCATTTTTGAATTTCTGGTGTGAACAGATAGGCAATTGCGTATGAGTCGATATTTTTCCACAATCCTTACATCGACGCTTGATTTGAAAGATTCACCATGCAACACATGCTCCATCACCCCAATCCAACCCCCTCATCTGGGTTGTTACTGCCCAACGGCTTGGCGGCGCTGAGGATGACAGCCCCAGCCCTTTACTGGGGTGGGCTTGGGTTGTTATTGCTGTCTGGCTTGACGGCTGTAATGGCGGTGATCGATCCACGGCTATTCCAAGGCGTGAGCGTGTGGCTCAAGCCTTGGAAATTTCAAGTCTCTACCGGGGTGTATTTGCTCACGTTGGCGCTGTTCATGGTTTGGCTGCCCAAGCGCACGCTGCAAAGCCGCTCGGCAAAATATGTAGTCTGGGTGGCCTTGCTCAGCGGTCTGTTTGAGGTGATTTATATCGCGCTGCAGGGTGCGCAAGGCAAGGCATCGCATTTCAATACGGCCACGCCTTTTGATTCTTGGATGTACACCTTGATGGGCGTGGGCGCTGGGCTGCTGGTGAGCGCATCCTTGGTGTTGGGCATTTTGATTGCACGGTCTAAAGACTATGCGCTACCCGCAGCACTCAAGTGGTCGATCGTGCTTGGATTGATCGCCACATTCGTATTGGGCGCAGGTTTTGGCGGTTATCTCAGCGGCCAGCCAACCGGCCATTGGGTCGGCGCAGCCCGCACCGACGCTGGCGGCCTGCCCTTGGTGACTTGGTCTCGCCAGGGGGGTGATTTACGCGTTGCGCATTTCTTTGGCATCCACGCCATGCATTTCATTCCCTTCTTTGGCTGGGTCTTGCATCGCTTGCAAGCGCTCCAGCGCGTTGCTTTGCCAGCAGTATGGGGCTTCGCTCTGCTGTTTAGCGCGTGGTGTACCTGGACATTCGTTCAGGCATTGCGCGGCCAGCCTTTTTGGGCTTGATGCCCCTTTTAGTTTGTTTATTTTTATTTGGAGAAACCCATGAGTCGTCGTCAATTTATTCGCTTGTTAGGTGGTGGTACCGTGGTTGCCGCCACATTGAATCTGAGTGGCTGCATCAGCAGCGACATGCCTGCGCAAGCGGTCGAGGCATGGAATGGTCCGCAAGCCAGCGAGACCGAACCACGCCGCCGCGCTCTGGCCTACGCCATTACTGCACCCAATCCCCACAACTTGCAGCCTTGGCTTGTGGATTTGCGCGAGGCCAATGTGATCACCTTGCGCACCGATCCGCAGCGCGTCTTGCCCGAAACCGACCCATTTGGCAGGCAAATCATGGTGGGTCACGGCACGTTTCTTGAGCTGCTCGTGATTGCACTTGCCGAGCAAGGTTTGCGTGCCGATGTGCAGCTGTGGCCGCAGGGCGAGATGCCTGCCGAACTGAAAGATTGGCGTGCAGCCATGAAGCTGCCTGTGGCGCGAATTACCGTGTCTCCCGGTGCACAAAAGGACGCACTCTTCGCGCAGATCTTGAATCGCCATACGGTCAAGGTTAATTTCGACACCACTAGATCAGTGTCTGAAGCAAATTTGCAAAGCATTTTGAAAGCCAACAATCCATCTCGCATGCAAAGTGGCGGCACAGTGCAAGAACAGCGGCTCGCACCCCTGCGCAAGCTGTGCGTCGATTCCGCTTTCGTTGAGCTGCGCACGCCTCGCACCAATTTAGAGAGCATCCGCCTTGTGCGAGTTGGGCCAGAAGAGATTTTGCAAAATCGTGACGGTATTTCGATCAATTCGCCGATGGTAAGAGCACTCACAGCTTTTGGCCAATTTGACCGAAGCCAGCCACCTGCTCCAGGCAGCACAGCTGACAAAAAATTCATTGAACGGTTTGACGGCACCAGCAAAAGCGCAATGGGTTTCGTCTGGATCACCGGCAAAAACACCCGTGCTGATCAGGTTGAGGCCGGGCGCAGCTATGTCCGCTTGCAACTGCAAGCCACAGCGCTTGGCATCGGCATGCATCCGCTCAGCCAAGCCTTGCAAGAGTTTCCAGAGATGAAAGCCAACTACGAGCAAGCACACCAGCTCGTCTTAGGCCAAAGCGCCCCACGCAGCCCGCAAGACGCCACCGTGCAAATGCTCTGCCGTATTGGCTACACCCCAGCGCCCGCGCCGGCCACGCCTCGGCGCGCTTTGGATAAATTCATCGTTATTGCGTAAAAAGTACGCGACAGCTTTGATCGAGCTACCTTCACAGATGCGCTTTGCTCATTTGAAGCTGTGCGGCAGCAGAGCCCCAATACCAAGAGATACACATGTCGTTTTATAAGAAAAATCAGCCAATCGCCGTTATATTATCTGCGCAGAATGCTATCAAATTTGTAGTGCTCTTCGGTGTCCTGAGTCTGATCTCTTGCGCAAGCGTTAACGACGATTACAACCCCGCCAAGAAGCATCACCGACCAGAAGGTTTTCAAAATAACTATATTGAAAATATCGATAAATCGCGCCTAGATTTGCTGCGCTGGAAATGGCAAAGCACCATTGCTGGTCTGCCCAAGCCGCCCGAGCAACCGACGCCCATCGTGCAGCCTGATGTGAATTTTCTAAGCAGCAACGCGGGCGCAGCCCAGCAGCCCGCCATCACTTGGATTGGCCACGCCACGATGCTGGTGCAAATGGGGGGCTTGAATATCTTGACTGATCCGCATTTTTCCCAGCGTGCAGGCCCGGTGCAATTCGCGGGCCCCAAACGCGCTCAAAAGCCCGGCATGGATTTGAAAGATTTGCCGCGTATTGATGCAGTGCTGCTTTCGCACAATCATTACGATCATTTAGATACCAACACTGTGAAGGCGCTCAATGCGCAGGCCGGAGGCCCGCCGCTATTCATCGTGCCGCTGGGTGTGAAAAAATGGTTTGCCGCGCAAGGCATTACGAATGTGCAGCAACTCGATTGGTGGGATAAACAAACTGTAAAAACTGCATCGGGCGAAGTGGAGGTGCACTTCACGCCCGTGCAGCATTGGAGTGCGCGCGGCCCAGGCGACCGCCGTGCTTCTCTTTGGGGCGGCTACGCTGTGTTTGCCAGCGATTTCCAAATGTATTTCAGCGGTGATACTGGCTACTCGCAAGATTTCCTCGACACGCAAAAGCACTTTGCTGCGCGCCAGACGGATTCGCTGGGCGGCAGCTTCGATATCGCACTCATTGCCGTCGGTGCGTATGCGCCGCGCTGGTTCATGAAAGAGATGCACATCAACCCCGAAGAGGCCGTGCAAATCCACCTCGACCTCAAAGCCAAGCGCAGCATCGGCGTGCATTGGGGCACGTTTGATTTAACGGATGAATCGCTGGATCAACCGCCGAAAGATTTGGCCATCGCACGTGCAGCGAAGAAGTTGCCGCAAGAGGCGTTTGATGTGATGGCGATTGGGCAGACTTTGAAGCTGCCACGGCGCAAAGCGGCGCCTTGATAAAGCTTCAGCTCAATACCCGTTCATCCTGAGCTTGTCGAAGGACTTGCAAGCGTTTTATTCTAATTCCCATTAGAAATAGCATTAATAATCCAATCCCATCCGGCGATACTTTTGATCGATTCATGTTGCGTTTCCAGGGTCTTGAGCGACCCCACCAGATGGTCCTCCAGTAAATCCAGCGTCTCAAAGGTTCG
>JANMHJ010000060.1:0-79489 GCA_031375105.1 Variovorax sp. | reverse complement strand
CGAACCTTTGAGACGCTGGATTTACTGGAGGACCATCTGGTGGGGTCGCTCAAGACCCTGGAAACGCAACATGAATCGATCAAAAGTATCGCCGGATGGGATTGGATTATTAATGCTATTTCTAATGGGAATTAGAATTATTCACCGCAAAAAGTGCGGTGAATAAAACTGCGCGCCGTGCAAAGCGCAGGCTGAAGGGTGGTGGGAGGAGCACGGGGTATGAATTATGTGCAAAATAGGCCACTAGCCGGCATAGAATCTGCGCAAAGTGCTATAAATAAGATAGCAAATCAGCCTTTTGAGCTGGCAAAGTCAATGAGGTTGCTTTTAATTGTGGCGAATTCGCCGCAATTAAACCTAGAAAGCATCAATGCCGTATTGCTCCATCAAGGCTTGGCTCACAAAGAGCGCATAAATCCGTAGTAAAACGTCTTCACGGATGAGATAGATAGGCAAGAAGCAAATGTACGTCGCTTGTGCTAACATGGTCTACCATGGAAAAACCTCGCACCTCAATCCGCACCCCCAGCGCTGCGCTGCGCAATGTGACCACCGCCACGGCCTCGCGCTCCGCCCGCCTGGGCCTGCGCTCTAGCGAAGCGCAGCTCGCCGTGCTGCGCCGAGCTGCGGATGCCGCGCATAAATCCCTCACCGATTTCATCCTCGATAGCGCTTGCCTCGCCGCCGAGCAAACCTTGCTTGACCAGCGCCTCTTCATGGCCGGCAGCAAAGATTACCAAGCCTTTATTGACCTGCTAGACCGCCCCGCGCGTAGCAACGCAGGCTTGAAAGATCTCTTCTCCCGCCAAGCGCCATGGGAGCAGGCCGCAGCCAAAGCCAGTGCGCCCGCTAAAAAGCTATCCAAAAAGCCAAGCACCACGCGCAAGCCTGCTTCTACGTCTGCACCCACCTCCTCACGCGAGAGCGCCCTTGCGCGCCCCTGAGCCGCTCAGCAGCAAGAGCCCCATTGCGGGCTTTGACTGCGGCAAACCCAGCCTCAACGATTGGCTGCAGCGCCACGCCCTGCAAGCCCAAGGCAGTGGCTCGGCGCGAAGCTACGTTGTCGTCGACAGCTCGCAAGGCAAAGAGCAAGTGCTGGGCTACTACAGCCTCGTCGTCGGCCAAGTGGAGCCGCTAGAAGCGCCCGAGCGCATCCGCAAAGGCATGGGCCAATACCCCATCCCCGTCATGCTGCTTGCCCGCCTAGCAGTGAGCCAAGCCGCGCAAGGCCAAGGTATCGGTATCGGCCTGCTGCAAGATGCCATCCGCCGCACCCTGAACATCGCCGAGCAAGCTGGCATCCGCGCCATGCTCACCCATCCCATCGACGAAGATGCCGCGCAGTTTTATCAAAAATTCGGCTTTGAAGCCTCACCGCTCAGGCCGGATCAGTTGTTGATTTTGTTTAAGGATGCGAGGCGGTGGGTTTAAGAACGCTCAAAATCAGATTTGCAGACGCTCCGCTCAACTTTGAAAATTGAGATGGCATTTTTTATACTTTAAACCGCTTCCGCAGGGGCAAGGATCGTTGCGGCCGATTTTGCTGCGTGGCCACTGTATATTAGATACTCTTGTGTTCATACCCTTAGCTTGTCGCATTGACGCAGTATGAATATCCATTTCATCAGAATGAGTCCAAGGAAAATCCAATACCAAGCCCATTCTGATGCTTTCATCGGGGTTGAGGCATAGACCAAACCATTTGCCTGCTCTCTCTGTGTACTTACGAGCATAGCAATGTGCCGAAAGTCTTGCGGCTGCTTTATCCTCAGAGCTTGGATTGCAATGCAAGCATATTCCTTCTCCAGCTTCCCCAATACTCACTGTAAAGTCGTGTATGGAGCCATCGGCTTTGCTTCGAACGGTTATTTCGTTTATTGCTTTGTCGATGTGACGGCAAGTTTCTTCACCCAGGCTTAGCAGCAAAAAACCAAGTTCAATAGTTGCTGGATCACTTCGCTGTTCAATCTGAGCAACTAAGCGCTCGAACGCAGTGCCATTGAAGCGAGTCAGGATTCCTTCTGGTGTTCTTTGCCCTGGTATTCCGTCTCTTCTTGCAGTCATTGCGACATCTAGATCGAGACTAATATCGTCACCAAGGTGGGCGGAGTCGTATTCAGACGATAGCCACAGATTTTGCTTAAGATGGAAAGACAAAGCGACCAGCTCGTGCGTGATGTGTAGCCGATCTGCCAGAACAACTCTTTGATTGACGTAGCTAAGAAGTCGGATAGGAGTTTCTAGCATCTCGGTCATGGCATCCAAGAGAAACACATCCATGACGAAAGGTGGGCGAATTTTTTGCGATACCTCTGGCTGGAGAAATTGACTAGTTTGAAAACTAAGTGCTGGATAGTGGTCTGCGACAACGTTAAAGATAAAGATCTCTTTAGGCTGCCACGCAAAAGTCACCTTTGTACCATCGCAGTTTTTCAATATTCCTGTGCCAGAAAGAAGATGCTTTGCACAGAGTAAAGCCTGACTATATGAGTCTGCGATGGCTTTTTGAAAATCGTCTCTTAGTTGACCATCATTTCCCTTTCTAGATTCCAGAGTAAGTCGCTTTGATTTCGCTTGTACTACGATCAATCTGTCGCCGTAATTCACTAAAACATCAACTTCACCGATCTTGTTCTTTCCTTGAAAGATGTCGATATTGCGTTGAACGTTTATCGCCCCAAAAATTTTGGTGAGCCGTGCTGCCGTAAACGACTCTGTAAATTCACCGCGATGCTTAAATGCCGTTGACTTGTAGGTATTGTCTGCACCCATCCAGTAGAAGGGAGATTCGTAGAGTGCTTCAGCAATGCTGTAAAACTGAAATAGCAAGACGCGTCCGTCAGGTAAAGGCAATAAAGGTGTAGCTGAGATACTGTTGAAAGCGCTAGCGTTTGAGAACTCAGCATTTCTGTCTTTGAGTGTGAACGCTGCAAGCACCGCGCAAACTTCTTCGAGCTGTACTCCACTTGCCGTAGCTAGTTCGTCTGAATTTAAATAGAAACCTGGGAGTATTGTCCAGCTCGCAGGATCATTAGGAGGCATTGCTTTCCAAGCAGCCATGACGTTTACGTTCTGCCTCTCACCAATTGCGCGGATAACCGCAGTAGCGTTTTTGATGCTGAATCCCACATTGCGACGCAGCCAGTCATCGTCTTTCTCGTACTTCTCTGTCGCAAAGTCGCGGTACTGAAAAGAATATGCCGATTCCCCGCCGTAAAAAATTGGCTCACGAAGAAATGCGCCATGTGACCTATTAGCCAATGGTTGCTCAGAGGTTATATCGGTGATACCGGCAAACATTGGTGCGCCTATCGCTGCATGCAGCTCATCCATCAGCAAATAAGTTTGATCGACATATTTCTGCATTGTGGCCGGGTCTGGCAAACTGAAATCGATTTCGTGCTTCACCATGAGTCCAATTAGCGTGTTGACTTCCGTGCGTATCAATCTTTCAGACAAGAAACTCTTTTGCATGTCCTTGGGTTTTATTTCCTTGTCATATGTGACAAAGTTGTCGCGATGGCATATGTAAGCAAGTGCGTGCGCATAGCCTGGCTTGGAACATAGTTCCGCGAGATCTGCAAAAACGTCCGTCTCGACTCGACTGGTTCTACGTGGACTAGATCGCATAGTGGTGAATTCCTATTTGCTTGAAAAATGCAACGTGCTTTACCTTTAGCCTACGAGAGGCTTTCGCCTTCGACAAAACAGAGTTTTAGTCGATCAGAATCTGATTCTTGCGAAGTTGCCATCCCCACTCACCGCCATCACCAATCTCTGCGTCGCCCGCGTTGCGGCCACATAAAACACCCGTGCAGCCTCTGTCTCATCCTCCCCCGGCGCGGGCATCTGGCCTACGCCGGGTAAGGCGACGATGGGGAATTCAAGGCCTTTGCTGACTTTCATGGTCATGACTTTGATCTTGTTGCTCATGGGGTCAAAGTCGCCGCTGCTGATTCGGTTTTCTATTGGTAGCTTGCGTTGCGCGAGGATGTTGGCGCAGAGGTCGCGGGTTTTGCCATCTGCGCAGAGCACAGCCATGTCGCCCCAGGCGAAGCCTTCTTTGTGGGCTTGGGCGAGGTGGTCGGCAATGGCAAAGGCTTCTTCGCGCACGCTGGGGAGTTTGATGATGAGGGGCTCGGGGCCTTCGCGGCCGCAGCTGATGGGCTTGACGAGCGGGATGCCGTCGTCGTCTTTGTCTTCAGCGGTGAGCAGGTCTGCGGCCACCAGGCTGGCGGTTTGCAAGATCTGGCGGGTGTTGCGGTAGTTGATTTTGAGGATGGTGGTGCGGCCCTGGGCTTGGATGCCAACGCTTTTGAAGCTGAATTGTTTGCTTCGCGCCCGCTCGTAAATGCTTTGCGCATCGTCATACAGCACGAGCAGGCTGTTGGTGGCGGGGTCAATCATTTGCGTGATGAGCTTGAGCCATTCGGGGGCGAAATCATGGCCTTCGTCGATCAGCACGGCTTGGTATTGGCCGGCGGGGATGTGTTTGCGCTCCACGCCATGAATGACGCGCTGCACCATTTCAGCCATCTTGGCATCCACAGGCATGTTTTGCGCAGGCAGGCTTTGGCCGTATGTGACGAGTTGCTCACGACACCATTTGTGAAAATGCCGCACATGCACTTGAGTGCCCAATCCCTTGGCCTGCATCACGCTATGGAGCTTGACGCCCAGCGGCTCGTTAAAGCAGAGGATGAGAATGGGTTTGCTGCTCGCCGTGCTGGCCTTGGCAAGGTATTCGGCGCGGTAGCCGAGGATCATGGTTTTGCCGGAGCCTGCCACGCCATGAATCACGCGGTGGCCTTCGCCCAAGCTGCGGGCGAGCTGCTCTTGCTGAATGTCCATCACGCGCATGATGTCTGGCAGCGCGGCGTCAGCGTCGCTGTCGTCAAACAAGGCACCTTGCGTTTGCACGCGCACTTGGGGGAACAGATGCCAACGAATGCGCTCTAGCTGGGGCAGGGTGATGGTGCCGCGCATGCCGTAGGGAAACATATCCCACAAACGGCCTTGCAGCTCTTCTGCACCCACGCTGTCTAGCATTTCATCTTGGCAGATCACTTGACGAGGCTCGATGGCAAGTTGCAGCTCGGCAGTTTCAAATTGCTTGCGAGTGATGTTGGTGAGCACCACGCCATAGCTCCACGGAAATGCGAGATTGCCTTGATATTTACCATCGCTCTGAATCAGCTGCGGATCTCGTTTGAGCGCATCGACTACTTCATGCGCATAGTGGCGCGCCTGTGTGAGCGGGCTTGCCACATGCTTGGGAATGCCGTTGTCCAGAATGATCCAAGTGTCTTTGTCGGCTTGTTGGATGGTGCTGAGCTTCCAGTCTTTCACCTCCAGAATCAACACGCCGCGATGCGGATGGAGCACCACAAAATCTGGGTGCAAGTGCTTGGGGCCAATCGGCACGTCATACCAAATCAAATAGTCGTCTTCGAGCTTGTCTTCCAGCCGCTGCGCTAAGCGCCGCTCGCCGCCCGTCATGCGCGAGACGCAGCTATTTAGGGCGGGAATAAGGATGGCCATGGCTAATACGTTAGCCTAAGTTTCCGCATGTGTCCAAAAATGATTGTCAGAATTGACAGTGACCTAGGTGGCTTTACGGGTTTGTAATGAAAAACACCTACCCAAGTTGCCTTGAGCAGGTGAGTTTTTAGGCCGTTTAGCCAGTTGCCGTTATGAAATGTGCGCGGAGTGCTACGAAATAAGTAGTGAATTAGGCCAAAACTTCAAGCCCATGCTTTTGCACCACAGCCAGCAGCTTCAGCGCCATACTGCTCGGCCGCTTCGCGCCCGTTTCCCACTTTTGCACGGTCGATTGGCTGGTGTTCAGGTAGCGGGCGAAGATGGGCTGGCTGACGTGGTGCGTCTCGCGCAGTTTTTTGATTTGCTGTGGCTTGATCTCTGCGGGCTGCGCGAGACAGTTTTCGTCGAAGCTGCGCATGGTGGTTTTGCTGATGGCGCCGATTTTGAGCAAGGCGCTTGCCGATGTGTGGATGGCTTCGAAGGCATCGGACTTGAATTTAGGTTTGGCGGTGGATGGTTTAGTGGCCATGGCATATCTCCATAAAATCATGATCGCCAATCCATTGCTGCACTTCGGTAGCTGAAGTGGGCATGTTGAAATATAGCACTGGGTGGAGTATTTTGAGAAATCTAACTGATGCGCCGTGCAAGCTGCATTCGTTGCGAAAATAGCGCGAGTTAATGTATGAATTTATACATGTATCGGGGTAATTGATCCCATGCTGGGGCTGGAAATGAGCTGCTTGTAAGATGCGGCCATGGACGCGCTTTTTACGAGGCATTTAGGCCGTTAGCCGTCACAAAATGTGCGCAGAGTGCTATTGAATTAATAGTAATTCGTGTGCTGTGAAATTCTGCTCAGTTGACCAGCATGCTTCGCGTGAAGCAGCTCTGGATGTAAGAAACCCCCCGCCCATCAGACATAAGAACCATGCCAGCAACCTTCTGCTGCGCTTTGAATCTCACAAAAAACTTTAGGATGCCATCATGGAAAGACGACATATGCTGAAAACGCTCACCGCTTGGTTCGCAGGTGCGGCCTTGCCTGCCACTTCTGCGCTGGCTGCAGCGCCATTCCCCTTGAAGAAAACCGAGGCGCAGTGGCGCGCGATTGTATCGCCGCAGGCGTATCGCGTGTTGTTTGAGCATGGCACGGAGCCCGCAGGCAGCAGCCCGCTGGATCGCGAGAAGCGCGCAGGCACGTTTGTTTGCGCGGCTTGCAATTTGCCTTTGTTTGATGCGGCGCAAAAATATGACAGCGGCACGGGCTGGCCGAGCTTTTGGCAGCCGCTGCCCGCTGCGCTTGGCACCTCGCGGGATTTCAAGATGATTCTGCCGCGCACCGAATACCACTGCTCGCGCTGCGGCGGGCATCAAGGCCATGTGTTTGACGATGGCCCCAAGCCCACCGGCAAGCGCTATTGCAACAATGGCGTGGCGCTGGCCTATGTGCCCAAAGAGCAAGCTTTGCCCGCGCTGCGCACCTAATTGAAAGCCTTTATGACAATCCTCTCTTTGAAATACACCAAACACATCGCTTTGCTGGCCAGCGCGCTGCTCATGCACACCGCGCAAGCGGCCACCGCCACCGCCGTCTTCGCAGGCGGCTGCTTTTGGTGCACCGAATCAGATTTTGAGAAGCTGCCGGGCGTGATTGCCGCTGAATCGGGCTACACCGCTGGCAAAGTGCCCAACCCGACCTATGAGGCCGTGAGCGCAGGGCAGACGGGCCACACCGAAGCCGTGCGCGTGACCTACGATCCCGCGAAGGTGACGTATTCGCAATTGGTGGAGTATTTTTGGAAGACGATTGACCCGACAGAAAAAGACAAGCAGTTTTGCGACTCGGGCAGCCAATACCGCAGCGGCATTTATTGGGGTAGCGATGCCGAGCGCCAAATCGCAGTCGCCAGCCGCGATGCCCTGCTCAAAACCGGCCGCTTCAAAACCATCCACACCGAGCTAGCAGCCGCCAGCCCCTTCTATTTGGCCGAGGAATACCACCAAGACTATTACAAGAAAAACCCCGTGCGCTACAGCTACTACCGCAACGGCTGCGGCCGCGATGCGCAGCTGAAAAGGGTGTGGAAGTAATCGCAGCCTGGAAGTATGGATGCCGGTTTTTTGAGCGTTTTAGGTCTTTTGCCGTTATAGAATCTGCCCAGAGTGCTATTGAATAGATAGCATCTAGTGGGCAACCACTTCTAGCAACCAATCCACCGCCAGCGCGATTTGAATGCCAGGTAGGTCTACCGCTCGCGTGGGCGGCTCCATGACGATGAGCAGGCATTGTGCTGCGGGGTGTTCTGCTTGGGCTTCTTGGAGGGCGCGGGTTTCGCGCTCAAAGGTGGCTTTGTCGTTGATATCGGTGCAGACTTGGATGAGCGTGGCCTGGCCGTCGTATCGCTTGGCCAGAAAATCAACCTCGTAGCCTTGCGCGGTGCGCACGTAGGCGAGCTGCATGCCTCTGCGCAGGCATTCATGCAGCACCACGGTTTCTAGCGCGTGGCCGGTGTTGGGCTTGCCTGCGGGTTCAAACAAAGCAGAAAGAGCCGTATCCACCGGATAAGACTTGCGCGGATTGACTTGGCGGCGGCGCTCGGAATCGCTGGCGATGCTGACGCTGGTGACTAAAAAGGTGTCTTCCAAATGCGCCAAATACTCATACAGCCGCTCTTTGCCCACGGCCACACCGCGTGATTTGAGATCGTTGAAGAATTTGTTGACGCTGAATGCGCCCGCTGTATTGCCGAGCAACTGCTGCACGAGCCAGCGTAGCACCTGGGGCTGGCTGAGATTGTGCCGCTCGAGCACATCGCGCAGCAGCACAACATCCACATAGCTTTTCAGAAGCTCTAGCCGCTGGCGGGCATGCTCAGGCGCGATGAAATCTTGCACTTCCGGGAAGCCACCCTGCGCGAGATACTGCACCAGCTGATGATGCAGCTCGGAGCGCTGCGCTTTCGTCCAACGCTCTGTTGGCTGAGCGGGCAGCGCGCCATGGTGGCGCAGCATTTCTCTGAAGCTAAACGGTGTGACGATGGCCTCCAACGCCCGCCCTCGCATGCTGGTGGCGATTTCGCGCGAGAGCAGCTTAGCCGATGAGCCAGAGAGATACAGCTCAATCGTCTCGGTGTCTAGAATGCGGCGCACGAAGCCTTCCCAGCCGGGTATGAGCTGAATTTCATCGAGCAGGAAAACAGTTTTCGCGCGATCACGGCGCTTGGGGTAGAGCTTGAAATACTCTTCCAACACGAGCTGCAAATCAAGCGCCGCCATACCGGCCAAGCGCTCGTCTTCAAAGCTGAAATACACCAACGCCTCGCGCGGCACGCCCGCTTCAAGCTGCTGCGCCATGACCTGCCAGAGCAGAGAGGTTTTGCCCGCGCGGCGCATGCCAATCACGGCGATGGCTTTCTTGCTGACAGCGGGCAGCCAAGTGTCTCGCAGCGTGAGGGCGGGCATAGGCCGCGCAATGCTATCCACGATTTTTTGGCGGATGACGGCGCGGTAGCTGTCTTGTGCAGATGCTGACGATGAACGTATTTGATCTTCCATACAGACTGATGTAATACAAAAATGTACTTATTATAAGTACAAAATTAAATTAAAGCAAACTTGAATCAAGGATGATATCTACCTCGCTCGATACCGCGCCGGTGTCTCGCCCACCTCACGCGAGAAGAGGCGGCTGAAGGTGGCAACGTCGCTGTAGCCAACTTCTTCGACGATTTTTGCAATGCTCCAGTTTGTCGATTGCAGCAACTGCTTGGCTTGGCTGATCCGCGCTTGTTGCAAGAGCGTGAGCGGCGAATGGCCCGTTTCGGCTTTCACGCGGCGCATGAGCGTGCGCGGGCTGACGTGGAAGGCCTGCGCGAGGCGATCTAAGCTGTAGGGCTCTTGCAAACGCTTTTCTAGCCACTGCGCCACGTTGCCTGAAAAGCTATGGGCGGTATCAGGCGGCGGCGGGGCAATGAGCTGCGCATCCATATACGGCGCTTGGCTGCTGCGCGGCTTGGGCAGCAGGGCGATGCGGGCGGTGGCGCTGGCCACTTGCGCGCCCATGGTGCGCTTGATCAGATGCAGCGCTAGGTCAAACGTGGCGGTGAACGCTCCGCTGGTGATGATGGCACCGTCTTCCAGCAGCATGGCTTGTGGATTAAGTTTGACACTTGGATAGCGCGCAGCAAACTCTTTCGCCATGATCCAACCGGTGGTGGCTTGGCGGCCCTGCAGCAGCCCCGCTTCTGCCAGCATGAAGCTGCCCACGCAGACCGAGGCCACTTGCGTGCCGCGTGCAAAGCTGCGCTGGATGAAGGCCAGCTCAGGCTGCAAGCGCGCGAGCTTGGCCGGCCACTGCCGGCCTTGCACCACTTCAAGGCCAGGCACGATGAGCCAATCGAACTTGCCGCGCGGCGCCTGCGCGCCCAGCGTGATGCCGCCTGCCGCCTTCACGCTGCGCCCCTGCACGCTGACCACGCGCACCTCGATGGCCTCAGCCGCCGGCAAGCCCATCGCTCGCGCCACATGTTGTGCCATGAGCAACACATCGCTGATGCCCACGACTTCTAAGCCCATGCAGCCTTCGTAAGCGAGTAGGGCGATGCGCAAAGGTTTGGGGGTGGTCATTGATTCAAGGGCTGAAAGATGGATATGGCGATTATGACAATAAAAATGTCGTTATTGCCAAGCGCTGCACATCACCGTTCTTCGCACAATCGCTGAATGCCGCTGTGGCATGGAAGGAAACATCATGCGTTTATCAATTGTGTTGTTTGATGGATTTACCGCTCTAGACATCGTGGGCGGCTACGAGGTGCTGGCCAATGTGCCGGGTGTGGAGGTGGAATTCATTGCGGCGCAAACCGGCTTGGTCAACGCCGACACGCGCCGCTTGGCGCTGCTGGGCTACCGCAGCTTTGAGCAAACGCAGAGCACGGATGTTTTGTATGTGCCGGGCGGCCCCGGCGTGTTCAAAGGCGTGAACGACGAAGCGCTGATCAGCACCATCGCCCGCTTGCACGCCAGCTCCAAGTGGACGATCGGCATTTGCAACGGCGTGGAGCTGCTGGGCGCGGCAGGTGCGCTTCAGCACAAGCAAGTGACCACCAATTGGTTTGCCCGCGAGCGCGTGGCGGCGTATGGCGCGAAGGTGATGCCCACGCGCTATCAGCGCGATGGCAAGCTCATCACGGGCGCTGGCGTGTCGGCCAGCATTGATGCGGGGCTGTATTTGGCGAGTTTGATTGCAGGCGAGGAAGTGGCCAAAACGATTCAACTAGGCATTGAGTATTACCCCGATCCACCTTTTGGCAGCGGTACGCCCGATACCGCCGGCGCTGGGGCGCAAGCCATGGTGCGGATGTTTGAAGAAACTTCTGCCGAGCGCATTGAAGAGCTGAAAACGCCGTATTGAAAGACGCAACCATCATGACGAATTCACTCATCGCCTTGCTCGGCTTCGCCGCATGGACTTTGCTGCTCTTGGGCAGCATTGCCGCGCTGCGCTGCTACTACACGCTGATCGGCGAGCGCCGCGCCAATGGCTTTGCCGTCAGCGGCGAAGATGTCTCAGCTTTCTCAGGCCGCCTGTGCCGCGCGCATGCCAATTGCTATGAAAACTTGCCTGCATTTGCCACGATCATTGCCGCCGCAGCGCTGAGCGGGAATGCGGCGATCACCGATCCGCTGGCGCTGTGGTTGCTGGCCGCGAGGGTGGGGCAATCCACTGTGCATTTGATTTCCACTCGTAACCGCGCTGTGATTTTGCGCTTTAGCTTTTTGATGGTGCAGTGGGTGATGCAACTGGTTTGGGTAGTGAAGCTTTTGGGAACTTTGCGCTGACTATTCAAGGGGATCATCCGATAGAGCCAAATGCCCCACTTTCACAAAGATCAAACACCCAAGCTCGGAATAAGGTCGATGTGAACTCAGATGGGGGCTCCTTAGCCATGTGCCGCTTGGATAGCTGCCGTATTCATCTTGAAACGTACCCTGCAAGACGAAGATTTCTTCGCCCCCAAAATGCTGATGCTTGTTGAAAAAGCTGCCGGGTGCCCATTTCACAAGAGCGGTGTGCACAGCACCAAAGTGGCTCAAAGCCAAGACTTCCAACCCGCGCACCATGCCGGGATGCCACTGCCGATCAGGCGGACGCACCACCACTCTTTCTGAATCATGCGCATCGAGCTGACGCAGCTTAACAAACAGCGTGCAGCCTGCTTCGCTTCTCGGTGCATGTCGGGATTGAGGTGGATTTTTGATGTAAGAGCCAGCAGGGTAGATGCCTTGCTCATCGGCGAATTCGCCCTCAAGCACGACGATCTCCTCGCCCTGCGGATGCGTATGAGAAGGAAACACCGAGCCGGGCGCATAGCGCACGATGCTGGTGGCCACAGCATCTTCGCCGCCATCGCGGGCCAGCAAACGCCGTTGAATGCCGGCCACTGGGCTGGGCTGCCAAGGCAGCTCAGTCGAGCGAAGTACGACACGTTGAGACAGATCAGTGTTGAGCTTCATGGCAAGTTGGGATCAGGCGGCAGCGTAAACACGCACATCTGGCGCTCTTTGCAGCAGCGGCTTGAGCGCGACGACGACATCTTGGTTAAACATGGCACTGCTGAGATAAGCATTGGCATGCTCTGCTGAATCGAAGCCATGCAAGACTTGCACATCTTCATCGCGAATCAGCAGATTTTTAGACTGCGCGCCGGGCGCCTCAGCCAGAAAGGTTGCCTTGAATTGGTTGTAAATTGCAGCAGCCGCTGGACGGTCTTTTTGCGCGACATCGAGATTGATTTGTAAATAATACATGGTGGATTCCTTGAAGATTATGCTGGCGAACTGTCAACATGGGTGAATCTTATGCAATGTCGTGTTGATAGAGAAATTGTATTTTTACATAAGATTCATTCAAATATGCTATAAATAAAGCATGAATTTGAACCAACTTCGATTTGCCAGCGCCATCGCATCGACGGGGTCGTTTACGGCCGCGGCTTCGGCGTGTTTTGTGACCCAGCCCACGCTGTCAAACGGCATCGCTCAGTTGGAAAGTGAATGGGGAGAGCGATTGTTTGTGAGAACGACCCGCGCGGTATCGCCCACTGCTTTTGGCGCACACGTCTTGCCTTACATCAACGAAGTGCTCAGCGCCCAAGCCAGCTTAGTGCAGCAGACGCAGGTTTTTCTGCGACCAGGCAAGCGCTTGATCCGCATCGGCACATCGCCGCTCATCAGCGCCCATCTGTTGGGATTGATGATTGAGCCGTTTCGGCTGCGGCATCCAGACGTGGATGTGGTGCTGCGTGAGATGAATATGGCTGATTTGTACCGCATGCTTGATGGCGGTCTCTTGGATTTTGTTTTCGGCGTGGCAAACGTGCACAAGGGGCCGTGGCTGGCCAGCTTCTTGTATGAAGAGCCATTGCTCTTCATACCCGCCACGGTGATGTGGCCAAATGCCCTGCGCCCGCCATCGGTCCAGCTTAAAGATATCGCGGATGAGACGTATGTGATGGTGCCCGATGCTTGCGGTTTGTCCCGCGCGACCCGCGCTTTGTTTCGTAGCCAGCGCCGCAAGCTTCACGAATACTCGGGGCAAGCCATGAGCTACAAGGTGCTGCAAGAATGGGCCGCATTGGGAATTGGCTCAGCCATCCTGCCAAAATCAAAACTGACAACAAGCGCGCCAACAGCGCTACCGATCACCGACAAATCTGGCCAAGAGCTCATGATCAGCTTTGAAGCAAGCTGGCCCCGCGCAGAAGCGCAAGCGACGCATCTGCTCGATTTCGCCAATCATCTGCGCAAAGTCGTGCCGGGAATTGTGAGTGGATTGGAATCAGCCACTCACCAAACCACAGACCATAGCGCCTGATCTGGAGCGATCTTCAGATGAAACAACGGTCATTGCCCTTATAGAATATGCGCAGGATGCTATCTAAAGCATAGCATCACTGCAACGCAACGCGATCATAGCTTCTGCGCCAACTGCTCCAAAATCGCCGGATTCTCCAGAGTGGAGATATCTTGCGTGATCGCCTCGCCTTTGGCCAGCGAGCGAAGCAAGCGGCGCATGATTTTGCCGCTGCGGGTTTTGGGCAGGTTGTCGCCGAAGCGGATGTCTTTCGGTTTGGCAATCGGGCCGATTTCTTTGGCCACCCAGTTGCGCAGCTCGGTGGCAATTTTCAGGGCTTCGTCGCCAGTGGGGCGGCTGCGCTTCAAGACCACAAAGGCACTGATGGCCTCGCCGGTCATGTCGTCTGGCCGGCCCACCACGGCGGCTTCGGCTACGAGGTGTGTGCAGGAGACCAAGGCCGATTCGATTTCCATCGTGCCCAAGCGGTGGCCGCTCACGTTGAGCACGTCGTCGATGCGGCCCGTGATGCGGAAATAGCCGCGGTCTTTGCTGCGCACTGCACCGTCGCCGGCCAAATAGTAGCCTTTGAGCTCTTCGGGGAAGTAGCTCTTTTTGAAGCGCTCTGGATCGCCCCAGATGGTGCGGATCATGCTCGGCCAGGGCTTTTTGATGACCAAGATACCGCCGGAGCCATTGGGCACATCGTTGCCGGTTTCATCGACGATGGCAGCGGCGATGCCGGGCAAGGGCAGGGTGCAAGAGCCGGGCACGAGCGGCGTGGCACCGGGCAGGGGCGTGATGACGTGGCCGCCGGTTTCCGTTTGCCAAAACGTGTCCACAATCGGGCATCGAGAGCCGCCCACATGTTTGTGATACCACATCCAGGCTTCTGGGTTGATCGGCTCGCCCACTGAGCCCAAGATGCGCAGGCTGGAGAGATCGCTGCGTGCAGGGTGCACGGCAGCATCGCCCTCAGAGGCTTTGATGAGCGAGCGAATGGCCGTGGGCGCGGTGTAAAACACACTCACTTTGTGCTTTTCAATCATTTGCCAGAAGCGGCCAGCGTTCGGGTAGGTGGGAATGCCTTCG
Organism: Variovorax sp.; assembly: GCA_031375105.1. Lineage (GTDB taxonomy): Bacteria > Pseudomonadota > Gammaproteobacteria > Burkholderiales > Burkholderiaceae_C > JANMDU01. The sequence continues at coordinate 64,998 of JANMHJ010000060.1, read as the reverse complement.
AAGATCACTTGTGTTGCGCCCGCAGCCAAAGGGCCGTAAGCGACGTAGGTGTGACCGGTGATCCAGCCGATGTCTGCCGTACACCAAAACACATCGGAGGGGCGAATGTCAAACGTCCACTCCATCGTGAGTTTGGCCCAGAGTAGGTAGCCGCCCGTGCTGTGTTGCACGCCTTTGGGTTTGCCGGTGGAGCCAGAGGTGTAGAGGATGAAAAGCGGATGCTCTGCGCCTACGCTCACGGGGGCGCACACATCTTTTTGGCCTTTGAGCGCGTCTTCAAAGCCAATATCACGGCCTGCGACCATGTTGCAGGGCGAGGCGGTGCGGCTCCAAACCAAGACCTTCTTCAAAGTCGTGCAATTGCCCAATGCAATGCCTTCGTCCACGATGGATTTCAGAGGCAGCTCTTTGCCGCCACGCATTTGGAAGTTGGCAGTGATGACGGCTGATGCGCCTGCGTCAATGATGCGTTCATTCAAGCTCTTGGCTGAGAAGCCGCCGAAAACCACGCTGTGAGTTGCGCCAATGCGTGCGCAGGCTTGCATCGCGACGACGCCTTCCACCGTCATGGGCATATAAATGATGACGCGGTCGCCTTTTTTGATGCCTTGGGCTTTGAGTGCGTTGGCAAAGCGGCTTACCTTGGCGAGCAATTCTTTGTAGGTGATCTTCGTGGAAGAGCCATCGTCGCCTTCAAAAATGATGGCGGTTTTGTTTTCAGTCGGTGTACCGATGTGTTTGTCAAGGCAATTGGCAGAAGCGTTGAGCTGGCCGTCTTCAAACCATTTGTAGAACGGCGCTTTGGAGGCATTCAAGGTCTTGGTAAAGGGTTTGCTCCATTGCAGGTTTTCTCGCGCTAGGCGTGCCCAAGTGCCTTCAAAATCTTTCTCGAAACAAGTGTTCATCGCGTCAAAGCGCCTCATGCTGTCAATACGCGCTTTTTTGGCGAAAGCGGCAGAGGGTTTGAAGACGCGGTTTTCAACCAAGACAGACTCAATAACGGTGCTCATACAAAATTCTCCAATGTGACGATTTGATGAAAATTCAGGCAGTAATGTCGCGGATTGCTCTTACGGGCTTCTGACGCGAGGGCGACACGCCAATGCATCAAGCGTATCGCCCACTACAATCAGCTTTATTCGTGTTTTCCCGTATTTCTAAAATGAAACATAACCGTATGCGTACCCTCCCCAATATGATTTTTGCCAGCCGCTGGCTGCAATTGCCTCTGTATATCGGTCTGATTTTGGCGCAATGCGTTTATGTCTGGCATTTCTTCTTAGAGCTGTATCACTTGATTTTTGCTGCTTTCGGCAGTCAATCGGATGTGGCCGCGCTGGTGAAAAGCATTGGCTACAAAACGGATGTGCCCATCACCTCGCTCAATGAAACGGTGATCATGTTGGTGGTGCTCGCGCTGATTGATGTGGTGATGATCTCCAACCTGCTGATCATGGTGATCATCGGCGGCTACGAGACGTTTGTGAGCCGCATGAATCTGGAAGACCATCCTGATCAGCCTGAATGGCTTTCGCATGTGAATGCAAGTGTGCTGAAAGTCAAACTCGCTACGGCCATCATCGGCATCTCCTCCATCCACCTGCTCAAAACCTTCATCAATGCCGCCAATTACACCGAACAGGTGCTGATGTATCAAACCATCATCCATGTCGTCTTCTTGCTCTCTGCGATGGCGATTGCTTACACGGACAAGCTCATGAGCCACAGCGACCATGTCACCCGCAAACTGGATGGTCGGGCGAAGGATGACACGCCTAATCATTGACCCTTTCCCATCGCACACAGGCACGGTATGCGTGCCAGGTGGCGTGGCCTAAGACCGGGCCAACCACAACAATGCCGATAGACCAAGGCAAAAGCAATGCTGTCAGCACCAAGCTGACAATCAGCAAGCCCCACCAGATCATCACCAAGATATTGCTCAACACGACGGCCATGCTGGTGATGGCGGCTGTCACGGCATCGGTGTTGCGGTCTAGGATCATAGGAATAGAAACCACCGAGGTGGAAAACACCAAAGCTGCGAACAACCCGCCAACGGCCATATAAATCGCAATGAATTCCCAATTGTCGGGAGACAGCAGCGCCTGAAGCACATCGGGTGTGCCCGATAAGCTGGTGTTGAAAAAAACGGCAAAAACCACCAGTGAAGCCCGCCCCCAAAGCAGCTCCAGCACGATTAAAACAAGCACCAGCATGCCCATGCTGCCCAAATGCTGATCCCAGCAGGTGATGGATGCAGACAACGCCGGCCTCAAGCCGCGCTCGATGCGGCGGCTCACATCGTAGAGCCCCATGGCTAAAAAAGGGCCGACCAGCAGGCAGCCCGAAACGATGCTCATGCTGTATTCCGGTTTATGGCGAAAAACCGCGCCGAGCACATAGGCCATCAGCCAAAAGCAGATGCCATAAAACAAGGCAATACCAGGATGCGCCAACGCGTCTTTCACACCCGCGATCAGCCAGCGGATGGGATCCACAAAGCCGATCGCCGTAGGGCGCGGCATCTGCCGCGCGGCAGGCTGAGAAATCGTATCAGTGGGCTCAGGTAAATCGGTCATGAAGCGGGCGAGTTTCAGTGCATCAGGTATCTTGTGCGAAACAGGCTGCTGGTGGTTTGATCTAGATCAAGAGGCGCGGTGTAGCGCACCAGTATGCTCAAAGCCATGCCCGAAGCTTCTCCGCCACCAGAGCGCTGGATTGATCCCAGCAACAACAACTTGCCAAAAGTTCGCGAGATCAAGCTCACGCAATGCCTGCAATGGCTGGGTAAAGGCTGGCGAGACATGTGGCGAGCGGGCGGTATCAGCTTGGCGCATGGCTTGTTGGTGGCAACCGTTGGGCTGCTGCTGATCGGAATCGCAGGGGATAAATTTTGGTTGCTGGCTGGCGCATTTTCTGGATTTCTGGTGATTGCACCGGTGTTAGCGACCAGCTTGTATGCGATCAGCCGAGCGCTCGAAAAAGATGAAAAAACAGATATCACTCTGATCATCAACACATGGACGCGCTGGCAGTATTCCCGTTATGCCGTGCGCGGCGGCTATTGGAGTCTGGTGCGATTCGGGCTGCTGCTGGGCTTGGCGGGTATTGGCTGGGTGTTGACCTCTGCTTCGTTGATCACCTTGATGGCTGCGCAACCGATTCAAACGCCGATGGATTTCCTACGCCATGTGGTGTTGTCTCCGCAGCACTCTCTTTTTGAGCTGTGGCTCACGCTGGGCGGCCTGATGGCAGCGCCTTTGTTTGCATCAAGCGTCGTCTCGATGCCTCTCTTGCTAGACCGGCGCGCGACAGTGATGCAGGCTGTGCTCACGAGTTGGCTGGCTGTGATGCGCAATCCTGTTGCATTGGCCTTGTGGGCTGCCATCATCATGTTGCTCACGCTGCTCGGTATGGCCACCGCCATGCTTGGTTTGGTGGTGATTGTTCCTTGGTTGGGCCATGCCAGCTGGCATGCTTACCGCGATTTGGTGGAGGCAAGCAGCCTGCCTGAGCGCATGCCGCCAGAGGAGCGGCTCTGATGTTTGGCTTCACAGAAGAGCAAATCTCGGCGTTTGGCCTGAGCTTTGGCATTGGCGGCTTTGTGCTCTACATGCTGTTCATCATTGGGCATTTGGCGTGGGAGTCGAAGGCAGGTAAATTCGGCACCTTCGTCTTGTTTCTTGGCTTGGCTTTTGGCATGACTGGCTTTGTAGCGAAATACATCATTCAGTGGGTAATTGAGAAGTAAGCTGGCTGCAGCGCAAGAGACCTAAAATAGAGCGTTGGGCTTTTCAGTCCCTCAAAAAACTCTCATTTTGGATCGCCATGACAACCATCAAAGCCCAAGACATCGTTGACACCATCGCCGGCGCGCTGCAATACATCAGCTACTACCACCCCGCAGATTACATCGCTCATCTCGCACGCGCCTACGAGCGTGAGCAATCGCCCGCTGCGAAAGATGCGATTGCGCAAATCCTCACCAACAGCCGCATGAGCGCCGAGGGCCATCGCCCTATTTGCCAAGACACGGGCATCGTGAACGTGTTTCTCAAAATCGGCATGGATGTGCGCTTTGAAGGCTGCGAAGAGTTTGGCGATGGCGCTTTAGATGATGTGATCAACGAAGGGGTGCGCCGCGCTTATAACCATCCAGACAACACGCTGCGCGCGAGTATCGTGGCTGATCCGCAGTTTGATCGTAAAAACACGAAAGACAACACGCCCGCTGTCATCAATGTGCAGCTCGTGCCGGGTAACACGCTAGACATTGGCGTCGCGGCCAAAGGCGGTGGCTCAGAAAACAAAAGCAAGCTGTACATGCTCAACCCGGGCGACAGTGTGGTGGATTGGGTGCTCAAAACCGTGCCCACCATGGGCGCAGGCTGGTGCCCGCCGGGCATGCTGGGTATTGGCATCGGTGGCACGGCAGAGAAAGCCGTGCTCATGGCCAAAGAAAGCCTGATGGAAGACATCGACATGTATGAGCTGCAGGCCAAGCAGACTTCTGGCGCAGCTTTGACGAAAACCGAAGCACTGCGCTTGGAGCTGCATGAGAAAGTCAATGCGCTTGGCATTGGCGCGCAAGGCTTGGGCGGTTTGACCACCGTGCTCGATGTAAAAATCAAAATGTATCCCACACATGCCGCTGGTAAACCGATTGCCATGATCCCCAACTGCGCTGCCACGCGCCATGCGCATCTCGTGATGGATGGTTCGAGCCCGGTGTATCTCGATCCGCCCTCGCTCGACCTGTGGCCTGATGTGCATTGGGCACCTGATTACGTGAAATCCAAGCGCGTCGATCTGAACACACTCACTCAAGAAGAAGTTGCTAGCTGGCTACCCGGCCAAACGCTTTTGCTCTGCGGAAAAATGCTCACAGGGCGCGACGCCGCCCACAAACGCATCCAAACCATGCTCGCCGCTGGAGAGAAGTTGCCCGTCGATTTCACCAACCGCGTGATTTATTACGTCGGCCCCGTTGATCCGGTCAAAGGCGAAGCAGTCGGCCCTGCCGGCCCGACGACAGCCACCCGCATGGACGGCTTCACAGAAATGATGCTCGCGCAAACTGGCCTCATCAGCATGATCGGCAAAGCCGAGCGCGGCCCTGAAGGTATCGCAGCGATCAAGAAACATAAATCGGCTTATTTGATGGCGGTCGGCGGTGCTGCGTATCTCGTTTCTAAAGCCATCAAAACCGCCAAAGTCGTCGGCTTCGCTGATCTCGGCATGGAAGCGATTTACGAATTTGATGTGGTGGACATGCCCGTCACGGTCGCAGTCGATTCCGGCGGCACAAGCGCGCACATTACTGGGCCTGCGGAGTGGCAGAAGCGGATTGCGACGGGTGAGTTCAAAGGCATTGGAGTAACCGCAGGCTGACCCTATGAGCAATCAATTTGCTGATGTGTTCAAACGGTACAAAGCCGCAGTGATTTGTTTTGCAGCTTTGATATCCGTTGCATGGCTAGGTTGGGGGCAGTTTTATACAACTGCGCTAAAAGCGATTCCAGTCAATGCAGTTTTGCTTAAAGCGAATCGCGTATCTAACGGCCCTAGTAAGGGCGGAGGGAAAACGCGACTCCTGTACGAGTATGAATTTAATTCCTCCGGTTATCAAGGGGATCAGTCAACGTTTGGGGCAGTTTGGATGGGACACAGTGCGAGTTCTAGCGCGCGGATACAAAGCGAGGTCGATAAGCTGTCGCGTCTCATTGAAAATCGAAGAATGGCATCTCTCAAGCGGCCTGAGACTGAACTGCAAAAAATAGAAATTCAAGTTTGGGTTGATCCACGGAACCCGAATGACTCTGCGCTATTGGCTCGGGTGCATCCTGCGCTTAGTGCTATCACGGGGTTTATCTGCCTTGCTCTTTTGGTAGGCATCATCAAGCCTTTTGTTGTTTCTAAGAATTCTCTGGCGTGAGCAAGAATTTGCACCATTCACGCGAAAAATCTCGCATGAATGGTGCAAATTGTTTAAAATCATAGACTTATGATCTATGAGAAGAGTCAATATCTTGCTTTTTCAGCCGATGCGCAGCGCACAGCGGCTAATTTAGAGCAGGCTTACAGCTTCTGGCTGGACTCGCGGCAGAGCCTGCAAGACCTGCCTATTTCCATGTATTGGGCGGAGCGCTCGGGCAGCGAATATCTTTACGTCAAGCAAACCACGCAAGATAGTGGCACGAGCCTGGGCGTGCGCGGCGAGGCAACGGAGCAGCAATTGACCGCTTACACGCAAGAAAAGCAGCAACTGCAAGAGCGCGTAGCCAATGCGGATGAATTGATAGCCACCCGCGCTGCGCTGTATCGCCGCATGCGCCTGCCGTCGCTGCCTGATAAGCAGGCAGAGATTTTGCGCAAGCTGGATATTGAAGGCTTGCTGGGCACGGATTTGATGGTGGTGGGCACGAACGCGTTTTCTGCTTACGAATGGGTAGCGAATGCGATTTTTCCTGTGGGCAATGAAGAGACGCAGGATTTTGACTTGACTTGGGTGCGAGGGACACGGGCGTCATTGGTGTTTGCAGGCACAGAGGCTGAAGCGCAGCCGCGCAAGACGCTGATTCATGTGTTGAAGAGCATTGATTCGACCTACGCTGTCTCTAAGAAAAAGCCTTATCAAGCGCTGAACTCTGAAGGCTATGAAGTGGAACTGTTGGCTGCGCCGAGCTGCCACCCGCTGCCCAAAGAGCAGGGCTTTGCTCCGATGGCGGCTTTGGTGGAGCAAGAGTGGCTGCTGCTGGGCAGACCCGTGAGCGCCGTGGTGGCTACGGTGCGTGGCCGTGCCTGCCCGCTCACCGTGCCAGATCCGCGCTTTATGGCGCTGTACAAGCTCTGGCTGGCTGATAAGCCCGAACGCAATCCAGCTAAGAAAGAAAAAGATCGCAGGCAAGGCAATGTGCTGCTCGATGCCGTGCGGCATTTCATGGAGAGCAGCCATCCGCTGAATGTCGATTTCGTCTTTGAAATTCCCGACATGTTGCGTCCGACTTTTGAAGCTTGGTGCGCGGAGCGAAAATTTCGTTCCGATGCCCTGATGCTGTGAATCGAGGATTGCGAGAGGTTGATCAAACTTGATAAGAAAAATCATCGCATGAAATTTTGTGACATGAAATAGATTTATCTATACAATTCAACAAGTTAAGTAAATTAATACTTGTCAAAAAATATCTCAAATGCCTACCAATGACCTCACACCCTTGGCGCGCTTGATTCAGGAAGCGGGGCCGGCGGGGATGTCGCCTGAGACGATGGAGCAACTGCAACCCGCGCTGAGCCGCTCTACGATCAATCGCCGGCTGACGCAATTGGTGCAGCAAGGCGCTATTGAGCCCGTGGGAGCGGGGCGGTCTAGGCGATATGTGACGCGCTCAGCGTTTACCAAGGCAGATATTGATGCATATTTTGCGCAATCTTGGCAGCAGCGGTCTGTGGCAGTTTTTGATGCTGCTTTGCTGTTGCCTGAGCCAGGATTGCCGGCGGAAAAGGCGCAGCGGATGCGCCGCCTCCAAGGGTTGGCCAATCCGATGGACAAGCGGTTTTTAACGCAATTTCTAGTGCATTTTTCCTGGGGCTCGGCAGTGCTGGAGGGCAGCACGTATTCGGCCTTGGATACGCAATCTCTGCTCGATTATGGCCAGCGCAACACGGGCAAACCGACGGAAGATGCAGTGCTGATTTTGAATCACAAACGCGCGATCGAATACCTGTGGTCGCATCCGGGGTTGACGCTCGAAAATGTATGCGCTATGCATGATTTGCTAACAGATGATCACCAGATCGCCGAGGTGGCCACTTCGGATCACTTTTTGCCATTGCATCAGCGAGGCAAGCCGCGTGAATATGAAGAGGTGAACCTGGCTGCATCGGCCTATTTGCCACCTTTCAGGCCGGGAACGGGCTTTGTGGCTCGGGCGCTGGGGGCGATTGTGCAGACGGCTCTTGGTATGGAGGCATTTCAGGCGGCTTTGTATTTAATGACGCGCATCCCGTATTTACAAGCCTTCGCCAATGGGAACAAGCGCACAGCGCGTTTGGCAGCGAACTATCCGTTAGTCAGTGCTGGGCTGCTTCCCTTGTCGTTTGCGGATGTGGATAAGGCAGATTACATCCGTGCGATGGCTGCGCTCTATGAGCTGCGCAGCACGCAATGGATGGAGCAGTTATTCATCGATTCGTATTGCCGCTCTGTAGTGCGCGGCAGCGATATGCCGATCAGGCTGCGTGGTGCGGGTTTCGATATGGATGCTTTGGCGCGGTCTTTGGCGAATTTTGTTCACACGGGGCATGTGCCTGAAGATGAGCGTGTGAGAGCTTTCATCCAAACCCAAACGCTGTGATGGCTACTTCTGCGCTACTCAGCCAGCCCATCGGTGTGTTCGACTCCGGCATCGGTGGTTTGAGCATTTTGAAGGCGCTGCGGGAGCAATTGCCGCACGAGCGGTTTGTGTATTTTGCAGACTCGGCCTACAACCCGTATGGCGACAAAAGCGAGGCTTTCGTGCAGGAGCGCTCGTTGGCCATTGTGAAAACTCTGGTGCAGCAGCACAGAATAAAGGCGCTGGTGGTGGCTTGCAATACGGCGACGGCGGCTGCGATTGGGCTGCTGCGGGAGGCATATCCTGAGTTGCCGATCATTGGCGTGGAGCCTGCGCTCAAGCCTGCCGCGCTGGTGACGCGCACTGGCAGGGTGGGCGTGCTGGCCACGCGGGGGACCTTGCAGAGCGCGAAATTTGCGGCTTTGCGCAGCTCGTTGGCGCAGGTGGAGTTTGTTTGCACACCCTGCGATGGCTTGGCAGAGCGGATTGAGCATGTGGCTAAAGAGACTCGTTCAGAGCGGATTACTCCTGATTTAATAGCACTCTGCGCACAATATATAACGGCTACTGGCCGATTTGGCTTAAAAAATGATGAGTTAGACACGCTGGTGCTGGGCTGCACTCATTACCCTTTGATTCGTGATGTATTTGTGCAGATCGTGGGCGTTGGGGTGACGATGGTGGACAACGCATTGCCCGTGGCGCAGCGCACGGCGCAACTTTTGCTTAATAGGGGGGCTCTGAGTCAACATTCTGGTGATTTGGCTGATGAGCAGGGTGGTGTGCTGTGGGAAAGCAGCGCCTGCGTAGCGGGGGTGCAGCGGGCAGCGCGGTATTGGCTGGGCGAGACAACAAGCGGTGACATCAGTGTGTCATGAGGCAAGGGTAAACCCTTTTGTAAAGCAGCAGGGCATATCAGCTTGCTGGCACAACGATACGCTACAGCCAGTAACATCGCTTAATTCAACGTATCTCTCATTCTAAAGACGGTTTCATGGCATCCAAAATCATTTATTCCGTGGTGGCAGTGGCAGGCATTGCAGCTGCGGCAGGTGGCGCATACTGGTATCAAAATCAGCCGCAAGGCCCTAAGGAAATCAACGGCGGCGGGGGCGCTGCCAGTGCGCCTGTAGGTGGCGCTTCAGCTGCCGGCGGTGCGCCGCGCGGCGGTGGCATGCCTTCGGTGGAAGTGGCCAAGGTAGAAACTGCGCGTTTGCAAGACGACGCGCAGGCCGTGGGCACGCTGCGCTCCAAGCAGAATGTGATGCTGCGCCCCGAGGTGAGCGGGCGTGTGCAGTCGCTGGGCTTTACAGATGGTGGGCGGGTGCGCAAGGGCGATGTGATCATGCAGTTGGAAGACGGCTTGCAGCGCGCTGAGGTGCGCCAATCGGAGGCGCAGATGTCGATTGCGCGGGCGAATTTCAAACGCAATCAAGAATTGGTGGCGCAGAATTTTGTGGCGCAGCGTGTGCTCGATGAAAGCGGGGCGGGCTTGCAAGTGGCAGAGGCGCAAGTCTCGCTGGCCTGCGCGCGCTGGGATCGCATGCGCGTGGTGGCGCCGTTTGATGGCACGGTGGGCATTCGCAATGTGAACCTTGGCGATTATGTGAAAGATGGCGCGGATTTGGTGAATTTGGAAGACTTGTCTTCGATGTTTGTGGATTTCCGTTTACCTGAGCGGTTCATTGGCAAAATTCGGCGTGAGCAGGTTATTGAGATGCAACTCGATGCGATGCCGGGGCGGCAATTCAAGGCGAAGATTGAAGCGATTGACCCGCAACTTGATGCGAATGGCCGCTCAGTGTTGGTGCGGGCGGTGTTACCCAATTCTCCGGGCGAGCCTCTAGCGCAAAGGCCGGGTGGTGCGGGTGGTCAAGGTGGGGCTGGTGGTGCGCCGGGCGCAGCAGGCGCAGGGGGCAGGCCAGCGGGGGCGGGCGGAGCGCCGGGTGCAACTGCTAAACCTGCAGAAAAGCCAGTAGCGAAACCAGCAGCTCGCCCAGCGCAGAGGCCAGCTTCAGCGCCTGTGGCAGCAGTGCCTCGGCCTGTGGATCCGATTGCGGTGAGCTGTGCACAGTTCACGAATGCGGCAGTGGTTGCGCGTGCGACGGCGGGCATGGCGGGTGCGCCTGCTTCGGGTGCTGCAGGCGGTGCACCAGCGCGTGTGGCGGGCACGGCTGAAGCTGCCGGGCCGCGGGGAGCTGCCAATACCCCGGGTGCGCCGGGTGCGGGTCGTCCGGCCGGTGCAGGCGCAGCAGGTGGTGCAGTAGCTGGTGGCCGAGGCGGGCCAGGGGGCGCGGCAGGCGCAGGTGCGGGCGGCGGCCCGTTGCGTCCTGGCATGTTTGCGCGGGTGACGGCGGTGTTCAATGTGAAAGATGCTGCGCTGACGATTCCTGAAGAAGCCATCGTGCCTCAGGGCGGGCGGCAATTTGTGATTCGCGTGGTGGAGCAAACCGAAGCGCAGGGCAAAGAGATTGCAGATAAACAAGCAGCTGATGCAGCCAAGGCAGCTGAAGCTGCGAAAGCGGCAGCGGCGGCTTCGAGTGCGCCAACTTCCTCTGGTGCGCCCGGCTCTGCGCCAGCAGGTGGTGGTGCAGGGGCACCGGGCGCTGCGCAGCCCTACAACATGGCAGGTTTTGTGGACGGCAAACGCCTCGTCTCGCAGCGGCAAGAGGTCAAACTTGGCATACGTCGCCCGGGGCGCGTGGAGATCACCGAGGGCTTGAGCGAGAACGACACGGTGGTGGTCGCAGGCCAGCAACGCTTGCAGCGCGACAACACGCCGGTGCGCGTGGTTGAGTTGGGCAGAGCGCCGGGAGCACAAGGTGGAGCGCCCGCAGGTGCTCCAAGTGGTGCGGCTCCCAGTGCGCCAAATGGTGCACCAGCCATGGGCAACAGCGCATCCGGCAGTGTGGGCGGCGCAGCGCCTGTTGTCAGCCCCGCGCAACCAGCCGCCAGTCGTTAAAACCTTGAATCTTTGAGTCACGATCCATCCCCAGGAGCCGATCATGCAATTACCTGAAATATCGATCCGCCGTCCAGTGTTTGCCACCGTGCTCTCGCTGTTGATCTTGCTCATTGGTTATGTGTCGTACACCAAACTCTCGGTGCGCGAGTATCCGAAGATTGACGAGCCCAATGTCACGGTATCGACCAATTACCGGGGCGCTTCCGCAGAGGTGGTGGAGGCGCAGGTCACGAAAGTGCTAGAAGACTCACTGGCGGGCATTGAAGGCGTGGATGTGATCACGTCGATCAGCCGCCCCGAGCAAAGCCAGATCACAGTGCGCTTTAAGCTCACGCGAGATGCCGATAGCGCCGCAGCCGATGTGCGCGATAAAGTCTCGCGCGTGCGCCAGCGCTTGCCCACCGATGTGGACGAGCCGCAAATTGCCAAGGTCGAGGCCGATGCCTTCCCTGTGATTTGGCTCTCCTTCAGCTCAGACACACTCAATGTGCTACAACTGTCTGATCTGGCCAATCGCATTGCCAAACCGATGCTACAAACAGCCAGTGGCGCAGCCGACGTGCGCATCTTTGGTGAACGTAAATATGCGATGCGGGTGAATGTCGATCCCGATAAACTCGCGGCGTATCGCCTCACGGTGCAAGATTTGGAAGATGCCCTGCGCCGCAATAATGTGGAAGTGCCCGCAGGCCGCATTGAGAGCCAAAAGCGCGAATTTAACGTGACAGCAGCCACAGATTTGCAGCGACCTTTTGAGTTCTCCCAAGTGGTGATTCGCATTGTGAATGGTGTGCCGGTGCGCATTGGCGATGTGGCCACTGTGCGTCAGGGCGCAGCTTCTGAGCGCACCGCTACGCGCCTGAATGGCCGCGATGCCATCACACTGGGTGTGGTGCGTAATGCCACGGCCAATCCATTAGATTTGTCTGCCGATGTGCGCGAGATGATTCCGCGCATCCAAGCCAACATGCCCACTGGCATTGAGATTGACATAGCCAACGACAACTCTATTTTCATCAAGGAATCCATCAAGTCGGTCTACACCACCATCGTGGAGGCCGTGGTGCTGGTGGCATTTGTGATTTTGTTTTTCTTGCGTAATTTCCGTGCTGCCCTTATTCCGCTGGTCACGATTCCTGTGTCGCTCATTGGCTCGTTTGCTCTCATGGCGTTGGCCGGGTTTACCGTGAACACACTCACGCTACTGGCGCTGGTGTTGGCGATTGGTTTGGTGGTGGACGATGCCATCGTGGTGCTAGAGAATATTTATCGCCACATTGAAATGGGCAAGAAGCCCTTTGAAGCCGCCATCATCGGCGCGAAAGAAATTGCCTTTGCTGTGGTGGCCATGACGCTCACACTGGCCGCTGTGTATGCGCCGCTGGCTTTCTCGCCAGGGCGCACAGGCAAGCTGTTCACAGAATTTGCTTTGGCTCTTGCGGGCGCGGTGATCGTCTCAGGCTTTGTGGCGCTCACGCTTTCACCGATGATGAGCTCGATCTTGCTCAAACACAATCCGAACCCGCCGTTTTATGACCGCTGGATTGAGAAATTCCTGATCGGCGTGACCAATGGCTATGCCAAGTTGCTCGGCTGGTCACTCAAAGCACGTTGGTTGATCGTGCTGATCATGCTCGCCTCGGGCGTGGGAACTTGGTTGTTTCTCAAAGACATCAAGCGCGAACTGGCACCACTGGAAGACCGAGGCGTGATCGTAGCTAACGTGAATGCGCCCGATGGTGCGACGCTCGATTACACGCTGCGTTATGTGAATGCGATAGAGCGCATGGGCATGGGCTACAAAGAGTTTGACCGCATCTTCACAGTGGCGGGCAACCCCACGGTCGCGCAAGCCAACGTGTTTTTCCGCACCACGCCTTGGGAAGAGCGCACGCGGCGCACACCGGATTTAGCGCGAGAGATGGCACCGCGCATCTCTGGCCTTCCCGGTGTCACGGCTTTCCCCGTGACACCGCCCTCGCTGGGTCAAGGCTTCAACAGCCGCCCGGTGAACTACGTGATCATGACTTCGGATTCGTATCAAAATCTCTCGCAAGTGGTGCGCCAGTTTCAAGACGAATTGGCCAAAAACCCGGGCTTTCAGCAGGTCGACACCGACCTGCGCTTGAACAAACCTGAAATCCGCTTTGAGATTGATCGCGAGAAGGCGGCTGACCTGGGTGTCAGCGTTGAAGCCGTGGGCCGTGCAGTGGAGAGCATGCTCGGTGGCCGCAACGTGACACGCTACAAGCGTGAAGGCGAGCAATACGATGTGATTGTGCAAACCGCATCGACTGGGCGCGACACGCCAGACGACATTGAAAAAATCTTTGTGCGCGGGCGCAATGAGCAAATGGTGCCGCTCTCGGGGTTGGTGCGCATCCGCGAAACTGTCGTGCCGCGTGAGCTCAATCACTTCGGCCAGCGCCGCTCAGCCGCGATCACGGCAAATCTTTCTGCTGATTACTCACTCGGTCAAGCGTTGGATTTCATGGATGCGACTGCGCAGAAGGTTTTAAAGCCCGGCTACGCTACAGATTTGAATGGCCAGTCGCGCGAATTCAAGAGTGCTTCGGGCTCTTTGGCGATTGTGTTTGTGATGGCGCTGCTGTTTATCTATCTTGTGCTTGCCGCGCAGTTTGAAAGCTTTATTGATCCGTTTGTGATCATGCTGTCGGTGCCTTTGTCCATGGTGGGCGCGCTGGCAGCGCTGCAATGGTCAGGAGGCACGCTCAATGTGTTCAGCCAGATTGGGCTTGTGACGCTGGTGGGCTTGATCACCAAGCACGGCATTTTGATTGTGGAGTTTGCCAATCAATTGCGAGAGCAGGGCGTGGATACCTTGCAAGCGATTCAGCAATCTGCCAAGCTGCGTCTGCGCCCGATTTTGATGACGACCGGCGCGATGGTGCTGGGCGCGATTCCGCTGGCGCTGTCTACCGGCGCAGGCGCAGAAAGCCGCCAGCAAATCGGCTGGGTGATTGTGGGCGGTATGAGTTTGGGCACGCTGCTCACGATCTTTGTGGTGCCTACGATGTACACCTTGTTTGCTCGCAAAGCTGCGCCGGGGGCGAACAAGGCAGTGGTCAATGAAGCAGCAGCCGAAGAGCATGGAACGATGGATCACAAGCCTGCCTCGCCAGAACTGATTGCCAAATAACTGGCGCAAGGCCTCAGCGGCGGTTAGGATGTTTGCATGAAACATCTTGACCGCCGCTATTTTTTGCAAAACACCTTGCGCAATGCCGCGCTGGCCAGCGCGGCTGCCAGCAGCATTTGGCTGCCGCGCAGCGCTTGGAGCCAAACGCGCATCAGCAGCAACCCGTTCACCTTAGGCATTGCCAGTGGCTCGCCCAAGCATGACGGCATCGTGCTCTGGACGCGGCTTGTGCCTTCTGGCTTTTTAGGCGCAAGCAGCTTAGGCAATGACAACATCACCGTGCGCTGGGAAATCGCGCATGACGAAGGCTTCTCGCGCATCGCGGCTCGCGGGCAGGCGCAGGCGCTCGCGCAACTGGCGCATGCCGTGCATGTGGAGGTGGCGGGTTTGGAGGCAGGGCGCAGCTATTTTTATCGCTTCATCGCAGGTGGCTCGGGTATCAGCGAATGGACGAGCCCCACAGGCCGCACGCGCACCTTGCCCGCAGCAGACAGCCCAGCAGGCCGCTTTCGTATCGCTTATGCCTCCTGCCAGCGTTGGGAGCATGGCTACTATTCAGCCTATCGCCACATGTTGGCCGATCAGCCCGATCTCGTGCTGTTTTTAGGTGACTACATTTACGAATATCCGCGCGCTGCGAACCAAGTGCGCACACCCAACGCCACCAGCAACGGCGGCTGGACGCTCACCTTAGATGACTACCGCAGCCGCTACGCCTTGCACAAAAGCGATGCAGACTTGCAAGCCATGCATGCCGCCTGCCCTTGGGCGTTCACATGGGATGACCATGAGGTGCAAAACGATTACGCAGCTTTAACACCGGGCGATGCGGGCCCTCCTGCAGCAGATTTTGCAGCACGCCGCGCTGCGGCCTACCAAGCGTTTTATGAACACACACCCTTACGCGCGAGCGTGCTCACGCGTGCGCTGGCGGGGCTGGTTGAAACATCTTCTGCTGAAATGCGACTGTATTCGGAGATGCGCTTAGGGGCATTGGGCAGCATCTATTTACTGGATTCGCGCCAATACAAAGATGCGCCGGTGTGCACCAAAGATGGCGCTTTGGGTTCTAGCATCGTCACCACCACGCAATGCCCTGCTTGGAACGATCCCGCTCGCAGCATGCTGGGCGCGGCGCAAGAAAGCTGGCTTGCCCAAGCCCTCTCGCGCAACACCAACGCACCGGGTTGGCAAATCATCGGTCAATCCTCTCTGTTTGCGCCACGCGATTTCCGCGCCAGCGGCGCAGGCCAAAGCATGTGGAACGATGGTTGGGATGGCTACAGCGCTGCCCGCACACGCTTGACCGACGCACTGCAAAAGGCGCAGACCAAAAACGCGGTCTTCTTTGGCGGCGATGTGCATGAAAACTGGGTTGGGCATATTAAAGCTGATTTCAACCAACCCAGTAGTGCTTCCATTGCCACTGAATTCTGTGGCACCAGCATCACTTCTCGCCACAGCAGCGCGAGCAGCAACGAAAAAGTGCCCGAGCGCATTGCGCGCAATCCACATTTCGTCTTTGCAGATGTTGAAAAGCGCGGCTACGGCTTGGCTGATTTCACCACGCAAAAGCTGCAAGTGAGCTTGCGCACCGTAAGCGATGTGACGAGCAAAGACGCTTCGATTCAAACCTTGGCTCAATTTTCTGTTGCCTCTGGCAAAGCAGTTGTGGAGAGGGTCTAGCGGATCAGCTTCGCCGCCAGCCCTTGCATATCATTTGAAGCGCGCTGCGAGCCCTTGGGCACACGCATGCGCGCTGGCCCAAGCCCATTGGAAGTTGTAGCCGCCAAGCCAGCCGGTCACGTCCACCACTTCGCCGATGAAATACAGGCCAGGCTGTTTTTGAGATTCCATGGTTTGGCTGGAGAGTTCGCGGGTGTTCACGCCACCGGCGGTGACCTCGGCCTTTTTATAGCCTTCGGTGCCGCTGGGTGTGAGTTGCCAACTGCTTAAGTGTTCTGCGAGTTGGTTGAGGGCTTTGTCACTGGCCTCGTTGATCGGGCGTTGCCACTCGGGTTTTTGCGCTGCCCAGCTCTCGGCCAAGCGGCTGGGCAGAAGCTGGGCGAGTTCGTTGGCGATGAGTTTGCGTGAGGTGAGCTTGGCGCGGTTCAAATGCTCTTGCAGCTTCACACCAGGGCAGAGGTTGATGCGGATCGGCGTGCCTTCATGCCAGAAGCTGGAGATTTGCAACACGCCCGGGCCAGACAGGCCGCGATGTGTGAAGAGCAGGTCTTCATCGAAACTGGTGCGTGATTTTTTCTCACCTGTGCTGATCGCCACGGGAAGAGCAAGGCCTGACAAGCCAGCGAAGGGTTGCCAGCCTGCTTCATCGAAAATCAGTGGTGCGAGAGCAGGGCGCAGCTCGATGAGACGGTGGCCGAATTGCTTGGCGATTCGATAGCCAAAATCTGTGGCGCCGATTTTTGGAATGCTCAAACCGCCCGATGCAATGACCACGGCACCTGATTGAACGACACCGCGATCAGTATCAATTTCATAGCACTCTGCGCATTTTTTATAACGGGTAGAGGCCGATTCGGCTTGTGAATCTGCAGTTTCAGGTGCTGCTTCACTTGCCGCGACCACGCGCACTGCCTTCACGCTACAAGGCTGCCAACGCGTCACGCTCCCGCCATTTGCACCTGCATCGCACTCGCGCAAGAGCATTTGAATGATGTCTTCCGCACTGCGATCACAAAACAACTGCCCTTTGTGTTTTTCATGAAAAGCGATGCCATGCTTTTGCACGAGTGCGATGAAATCTTTGCTGCCGTAGCGAGACAAAGCGCTGCGGCAAAAATTCGGGTTGGCGGATAAAAAGTTAGCAGGTTGCGCATCCCGGTTGGTGAAATTGCAGCGCCCACCGCCAGAGATGCGGATTTTTTCGGCGACTTTTTCGCTGTGATCGATGATCAATACGTTCAGCCCTAGCTGCCCGGCCACACCCGCGCAGAACAAGCCCGCTGCGCCTGCGCCGATGATGCAAACGTCAAATTTTTGAGTCAAATCGATCACCAGCCGTTATAAAACATGCGCAGACTGCTATTAAATTCATAGTAAATTCAGACCCTGAAAAATTCAGCCTTTCCAAGTGAACGGAAATTTGAACTGTTTGATGAAACCATTGGGCACGTAATCGCCAAGCACGCCGTATTGTTCTGGCCAGATCTTGTGGCTCTTTGCGGCAGTGCCAAACAAGTAATCTAAGAAGGAATAATGCGCGGCGTAGTTAGTGTCGAGGGCTTCTTTGTCTTGGCTGTGATGCCAGTGATGAAAATTGGGCGTCACGATGATGTAGCGCAGAGGCCCCAGGCGCACGTTGACGTTGCAATGGTTAAACACCGCCTGGAAGCCGACGATGACGATGTACGCATCAATCACTTCTTTGCTAAAGCCTAAAACGAAGATCACGCCGAGCACCAGAGTACGCGTTATCAATAGCTCCAAGATGTGTTGGCGCGAACCAGCGAGCCAATCCATGCTCTTGGCACTGTGGTGAACAGCATGCAAACGCCAAAGCCACGTCTCGTGGTAGGCGCGATGCGTCCAGTATTGCACCAGATCGGCAGCAAGGATGATCAGAAGCAGTTCGGCAACGAGGGGTAAGCCTTGAATCCAGGCTTGCAAATCACCTGTGACGGCCCAACCCAGACCTTTGTGCACCATCAGATTGGTAGCCAGCAACACGAAGCCGACAATCATGTGATTGACGATGAAATGATAAAAATCTGTCTGCCATTCTGAGCGGAAGACGGGTTGATTTTTACGATGAGGAAACAGTTTTTCAATGAAGATGAAAATCAACGACGAGCCGAGCAGATCGAGAATGAACCAATCGAGGCCAATGTAAGGCGTGTTGTCGGCAAAATCATTGACCGGCACTTTGTGGCCACCCAAAACGGCAGTGAGCGCAACGAGCAGAAATGCAAAGCTGGAAAGCCAACGGGCGCGGCCAAAAATAATGTTCACCAAGCTCAAACCACCTGCAATCGCCAGAGCGCCCAGCATGATCTTGCGGATGATTTCCACGTCATAGCTTTTGCGTAGCTGGGGTGTGGTGAGGTATTCGGGGAAATGAAAGGCGAGTACGCCAAGAAAGCACAAAATGCCCAGGCTGAGCGCGATGATGCCGGTGATCAGGCCATGGCCGGGTTTGAGTTCGCCGTGACCTTCGGTGAGTTGATTGAGTTTGTCGAGCATGCGCCCCTCCTGTTTTGCTAGGGAGGAATCATAACGGCTCAGCGTTTCGTCAAGGCGATCAACCGCGTGCGATCTTCCTCACATCTTCGTCCATCGCCACCTGCGCTGCAAACACATCGCCAATCAGCAAAACGCTCGGGCTGGCCAATTTGTATTCGATCACATCACTGGCCAAGTAGCCCAGCGTGGTGTGGTGAATCCGCTGCTGCGGCAAACTGGCATGCTGAACCACAGCAACTGGCGTGTGCGCAGGCAAACCAGCCAGCAAGCCCGTGCTGATGTGCTCCACACCGCTCACGCCCATATAAACCACCAAACTCAGCTTGGCCTGAAACGCGGTGTGTGAGAGCAGCTGCCAATCCGGCCCACGGTGCTGATCCATCCCAGGCTTGGCATGGCCGGTGATGAAAACCACGCCATGGGCATGATCGCGGTGCGTGAGCGGCTTGTTCAGGGCGGTGGCGGCAGCCAAGCCAGAGGTGATGCCATTGATCACTTCCACCTGCACACCCGCCGCTTGCAGCGCTTGCACTTCTTCACCGCCGCGCCCAAAGATAAAGGGATCGCCGCCTTTCAAGCGCACCACGGTTTCGCCTTCTTTGGCGGCCAGGATCATGAGTTTTTCAATAAACGCTTGCGGTGTGGATTTGCAGCCGCCGCGTTTGCCGACCTGCACGATGCGGGCAGTTTCGCTAGCATGCGAGAGCACGGCTTGGTTCACCAAATCGTCCACCAAAATCACGGTGGCGCTGGCAATGGCTTTGGCGGCTTTGAAGGTGAGTAAATCTGGATCGCCTGGGCCTGCGCCGACGAGCAAGACTTTGCCTTGGAAAACGGAGGGAATATTGCTTTTCATGTTGTCTTCTCCATGAGCGACATCAGATGCAAGATGTGTTCCACCTGAGCGGCTATCGGGGCTGGCACCGGTTTTTCTCCTGCAAGCACCTGCTGCGTGTACTGTGCTGTGGCTTGCGCATCGCAGGTCTTGGGCAAATCGGGCAGGCTCGCCAAGCTGCCTTCTTGCGTGTCGCATAGTGCAATGGGTTGGCCGTTGACAAAACCATCCATGCGCGGGCGGCGGCGGGCATCTGCGACGGCTTCGCCTTCGGTGCCTCGCAGCAGCAGCGCGTGGCTGCCGGTGAGCTGCAAAGTTTCGGTCATGCTGGCTAAATACTCAGGATGGGTGTAACTGGTGACGATCAGTGCATCACGCCGATTCGTCGGGTTCATCAGTTTGACCAAACTGTGCGCCGGATTGCGCAGCCCAATCGTGCGGCGCACATCCAAGAGGCGTCGAAGTGCGGCAGACAGATGCTCGGTGGGCAAAAAGTGGGGCTGATCAGATGCTATTAATTCGATAGCATACTGTGTAGATTTTATAACGGGTAGAGGCGGTTTTTTCTTATCAATATCAGGAAACACAAGCGCGTGTACGGCCTGCGTCGGCACGCGGCTGACCTCTGTGGTGCAGCCGTGCGTCAAGACCGCAAAGCCACCGCCCGAGGATTGAGCGGCCAGCCTCGCGCCCTCTCGTGCGAGCAGCGCGGCAAGCAGCGTGGTCAAACCAGGCAGCTTTCTCGCGCCGTTATAACTCGGAATCACCACCACAGGCTGAGCGTAGTCAACCCGCAGCATGCGCGCATGCACGGCATCCAAAAACCCCGCCATCTCCTGCGGCGATTCGCCCTTCACACGCATTGCAATGCAAAACGCCCCGATTTCCAAATCCGTGACACCACCATCAAGAATCTGTCCCAGCAAATCAGTGGCTTGCTCACGCGAGAGCGAGCGAGCGCCTTGCTTGCCTCTGCCGATTTCTTTGATGTAGTGAGCGATTGCCATGCTTCGATTGTGTCTCATACCACATGACGAATGGCTATGTCGATATACCTTGCCTCGTCGGCCGCTAAAAGTGGCAGATTCTGTTGAGCAGCTCGATTTTACGGAACACAGATGCATTGGTGGCACTTGCTATCGTTAGCAAGATAAGTCTAGTCAGCGTAGGGCCATATTCAATGTCATTTGAATGTAACAAACCCATCCCAGAATCTGGTGCAGTTCTCAAAGGAAACAATGATGCCAGCTCAGTTCAACGCCAAGTGGTCAGTTAGCAATTTCGTGCTCAAAAAATTCATCATCCTCGCTGCGGCTATTGTGCCAATGCTGGGAATATTAGGTGCTTGCAGCTCCGATGAAACAGCTTCGCCGGCACTAACTCCACCCCCCACCTTTACCCTGCAGCTGTTGCACGTTGCAGATGCAGATGGTAGCGATACCACGGCGCTAGGCAGTATTGCCAACCTATCTGGCTTGGTCGCGAAATTTCGCGCTGAACTTCCAAATAACACTTTGGTGGTCAGTTCAGGCGACAACTACATCCCTGGCCCACGCTTTAACGCTTCGGGTGATGCCTCGTTGGCTCCCATATTGGGTACACCGGATGTTGGCCGCGCTGACATTGAGTTTCTAAACGCCATCGGTGTGCAAGCCTCTGCTTTAGGCAACCACGAGCTTGATCTAGGCCCTTTGCAGTTCAATAACATCATCAACCGGACCGGCAGTGGCACGACAACTTGGAGTGGCGCGAATTTCCCCTATCTCGCCTACAACGTGAACCTTGCGCCTGAATCCAGTATTGCTGCCCGCGCCACAGCAAGTGGCTCGCTTGCCTCGACTTTGGCTAACCGCGTGACAGGCTGGACCCGCGTTGCCTTTGGCACCGACACCGTGGGTTTGATAGGTGCTAGCTCACCTGTCTTTACAACGATTGCAACCACTGGTAATTTGGGTTTTACCCCGACACAATCGGGTGGCGGTAATTTCGATATCAACGCGCTGGCTGCGAATCTGCAACTGGGTATCAACGAAATGCGCGCAGCGGGCATCAACAAAATTGTGTTGCTGGCTCATATGCAAACCATCTCTGTAGAGCGTCAGCTGGCTGCATTGCTTGATGGCGTGGACATCATCGTCGCCGGTGGTTCTAACACGCTGCTGAGCGACTCAACCGACGTATTGCGCACGGGCGACACTTCCATGGGCGCTTATCCCATCTTGCTCAATTCACGTACCAATGAGCCTGTGGCTGTCGTCAACGTAGATGCTGACTATAAATACTTGGGTCGCTTTATTGCTCCTTTTGATGCTCAAGGGAAATTGATCCCCGCCTACTTTGATCCTGCTCGCAGTGGAGCCCAGATCACTAGCCAAACAAGCGACACGGCCGGTGGGGTCACACCGAACGCACGCGTTGTGCAAGTACGCGATGCGCTCAACGCTGTGATTCGTGCGCAGGATGGCAATGTACAAGGCACCACGACCGTGTTTTTGGATGGTCGCCGCAATTCGGTGCGAAACCAAGAAACCAATTTTGGCAACTTAACTGCCGATGCCAATTTGTTCTATGCCCAAGAGTTGGATGCCACAGTGCGGGTTTCACTGAAGAATGGGGGTGGTATTCGCTCCGAAATTGGAGAGATCATTGCACCTGCTGGTTCGACGGATCCGACGCAGGTTTCGTTCGCCCCACCTCGTGCTAATCCGGATGCCAACCGTGCGGTAGGTCAGATATCTCAGCTGGCAATTTCATCCTCGCTTCGCTTTAACAATAGGCTGTCAACCATCGACGTCAGCGCAGCCAAACTCAAAGAGTTGTTGGAGCACGGCGTAGCATCGCTTGGCTCGCAAGGCCGCTTCCCGCAAGTGGGTGGGATGGCGTTTAGCTACGACCCCGCAGGCACTGCGCAAGTCACTTCTACAACCTCTGTTGTGATCACACCAGGAACGCGTATCCGCTCGCTGTTGGTGGGCACCGAAGTCGTGGTGCGCAACGGGTTGATCGTGGGTGACCCAAATCGACTGATTCGCATGGTGACATTGGGTTTTCTGGCCACTGGCGGCGACGGCTATCCATTTGGTAGCTTGACCAATCGGGTTGATCTGGTCACTGTGGCTAACGCCTCAACTGGTGGCGGGCGTTCGAGCTTCGCTTCGCCAGGCACAGAGCAAGATGCGTTGAGCGAATTTCTCCAGTCGCGCTACAGATTAGTTGCATTCGCTATCGCTGAAGTTGCTGAGGAACTGGATCTGCGCATACAAAACATCAGCCGCCGTACGGACACGGTGTTGCCATAATTCAAGCTTAAACGTGCGCAGCCAGTAAAAAAGACACTTATAAATTCGTCATTTTTCACTCCCTATGACCATGCCGAGAGGCTTGTTGTAGCGAGAGTGAAAGCTTATTCCTCGAAATTCACTTGAATCTCGCAAGTCAAATCGTTGCAGCAAAAGTTTGTGTTCGAACCAGTTTTTTTAGTTGAGGTACACAGCTGCCGCAGTTCGTACCGCATTTGAGTTGAGATTGCAGTGCTTGGAGTTGCTCTTCATCACTGCCTTCACAAGAGTTGAGGAAACCTGTAATTTCTGATTCACTCACGTTGAAGCACGAGCAGACTTGATTGCCTTTGCTTTGAATGGCGATGGGTGCTTTTGCACCGGGCGAGAGCAGCAAGCGGCCATAACTCTGGGCATCAAGCTCATCTTGCAGCAAGGTTTTGATCCACGCTTCCGCGCTCACATCACCGGCTAAGACAAATCCTTGCAGTTGCGCTGTGCCGTTTGGCATGCGCACCAAGCGAGCAGTACGGCGCTGACCGCGTTTTTTGTCTTCGTAGCGCAAAGTATCTAAGCCGCTCAAGTTGAGCAGGTTTTCGATCCTAGTGAGGCTGTCGTCTTCAGGCGCATAGGTGGAGGCAGCGCGGAAAAGAATACCGCGCTGTGTGGAGCTGCCGGGGGCAGCGTCTTCTCGGCCAAAAGGCGTGCAAGTGGCGAACTCAAAAGAGTGCATCAAATCTTGCAGCTGCGCGCGAACATCGTGTGCAGTGGCTTCGGGTATCCAAGCCACAGCCAACAAATGCCAAGGCAGCTCGGCTTTGAGAATTTTTACGGCGGCATGCTTGAGCTCGGGTTGTTTGCTGATCGGGCAATAGCTGCTGGTGGTGATCGCGTTCACGCCGCCGATGCGCTCACCCCAGCTGCTGCGCCCGCTCAAAAATTCACTGCCCCAATGCATGGCGATGAAAGCTTGCGTGACGTTGACTTCGCTACTGGCTTGAACGGGCAGCAAAATCGAGCCACGTTTGCTGGTGACGTGAACCAAATCGCCTTCTTTCAGCAGACGGCGGCTCATGTCTTGCGCGTTCATCTGCACCACGGGCTCGGGTACGTGGCCGAAGAGCCTACCTAGCGTGCCCGTGCGGCTCATGCCATGCCATTGGTCTCTTAGCCTACCTGTGGTCAGGCTGAAGGGGAAACGTGATTCGCGCGGCTCGGCAACGGGTTTGTAGGCGTGAGGAACGAATTTAGCCTTGCCGTCAGCCGTGGGGTAGATACCGTCTTCGTAGAGACGTGGTTTGCCTTGCGAATCGCCGGGCAGAAAAGGCCATTGCTGCGGCGCTTGATCGAGCAGGGCGTAACTCAATCCGGTGATGTCAAGATCGCGACCAGCAGTAGAGCTTTTGTGTTCTTCCCAGATGTGCTCAGGATGCTCGTAGTTGAGGAAGAAATTAAACGAATTAATTGGGGTCAGAACCCAATTAATCTGATCTGGATCGTCAGCCTTAGAAATTAATTGGGATCTGACCCTAATTAATTTTTCTAGGCGCTGTGCGAAGTATTGTGCGATTTGCCAATCGTGGCGAGCCTCGCCGGGGGCCGGCACGGCGGCTCGGACTCGGGTGATGCGGCGTTCGCTGTTGGTCACCGTGCCTTCTTTTTCGCCCCACGTGGTGGCGGGCAACAAGAGATCGGCATATCGGGCGGTTTCGGTGTGGACGAAAGCTTCTTGCAGTACCACGATCTCGGCGCGTTCTAAAGCGCGGCGCACCAAGGCTTGGTCTGGCATGCTCTGCGCAGGATTCGTGCAGGCAATCCATAGGGCCTTGATCTCACCATCCGCAGCGGCTTGGAACATTTCGACCGCTGTTTTTCCCGGCTTGCTCGGTACGTCTTGCACACCCCAGAGCGCAGCGACTTCGGCGCGATGTGCAGGATTGGCCATGTCTCGATGCGCAGACATCAAATTAGCCAAGCCACCCACTTCGCGCCCACCCATCGCATTGGGTTGCCCCGTCAGTGAGAACGGGCCAGCGCCGGGCTTGCCGATTTGCCCTGTGGCCAAATGCAGGTTAATCAACGAGGCATTTTTCGCTGTGCCACTGCTGGATTGGTTCAGACCTTGGCAATACAGACTCAAAGTGGCAGAGCTGGTGGCGAATAATTTGGCGGCAGCAAACAAATCTTCTTTTTTGATGCCGCAAGTTTGCGACACACTCTCGGGAGTGTATTCGCGCACGAGTGTTTTGAGATCATCAAAACCATTCGTGTGGGCTGCGATGTAGGCCGTGTCAAGCCAGCCTTCCCAAAGCATGATGTGCAGCATGCCGTTAAACAAAGCCACATCCGTACCGGGCAAGAGCGGCAAATACAGATCAGCAATCTCAGCGGTGTCGGTTTTTCTCGGGTCAGCAAAAATAATCTTGAGTTGCGGGTTGTTTTTCTTGGCTTCTTCAATTCGGCGAAAGAGGATCGGATGCGCGTAGGCGGTGTTACTGCCCACGATGAAAATACAACTGGCGTGATTCACATCGTCATAGCAGGAAGGCGGCGCATCGGCCCCAAGCGTTTGCTTGTAGCCAGCCACCGCGCTGCTCATGCATAAGCGGGAGTTGGTATCGACATTGTTCGTACCAATTTGGCCTTTGGCGAGTTTGTTGAAGACGTAATAGTCTTCCGTGAGCAACTGACCGCTGATGTAAAACCCGACTGCATCGGGCCCATGCTCTTTGATGATTTGCGCAAAGGAGGTTGCTGCGAAATCGAGCGCACTGTCCCAACTCACGGGCTTGGCCTTTTCGCTACGGTGCTCACGCCGCATCGGCTGCAAAAGCCGAGTTTGCCGCGTGATGGGCGCACTGGCCGTGAGCGCAAGCGTCGAGCCTTTGGTGCACAGCTTGCCAAAATTCGCCGGATGATCTGGATCACCACGCACGCCGGTGATCTGCGTCCCCACGCTCTCAATGATAACGCCACAGCCCACACCGCAATAGGGGCAGGTGCTTTTGGTTTCTTTCATTGTGCGATCAGACGATGGCGGTGAGACGCGCGGGCCCTGCGATGGGGCGGGTTTCATCGATGGCATGTGCAGCTAGTTCTGCAGTGTCCAAAAATACTTCTCCATCTTGCACCTTGACTGCAAACTTCGGCGTGCAGCCTTCATCGGGTGCTTTTGCGCAACCGTCTTGCAGGCCAATGTTCCAGTTGTGCAAAGGGCAAGCCACTGATGTTCCATGCACTATGCCCTGGCTGAGTGGCCCGCCCTTGTGGGGACAGCGATCCAGCAAGGCGAAGACTTGATCTTCACTGTTACGAAACACGGCGACATCCATGCCTTGCGAGCGCGTGACGCGGCGAGAGCCTAGGACGGGGATGTCGGTGACTAGGCAGATTTTTTTCCAGTTGTTCATGGTGTTTTGAGTGAAGGAATTAGTTTCCGGACGCGAAAGACGCGAAAGTTACGCGAAACGAATACCAAAAAAGAATAGAAAAAAAGATAAAAATAGTAAGTTGAATCCAATTCTGTGTAGAGTCGATTTTTTGTGGTGTTTCTTTCGCGTCTTTCGCGCAACTTTCGCGCAACTTTCGCGCCCTTTGCGTCCGGAAGTTAAGATTTTTTCTTAAGCCGCCAAAGCCTCAAATTGCCGCGTATCCACAGCCGCTTTGTCAAATTCAAACCAAGGATCGGGCTCGCCGTCGAGTGCGAATTGCAGGCGCTCCCACAAAGCCTTGCGGCCTTCGTGATCATCCAAAATCTTCTTCTTCACGTAGTCCAAGCCCACGCGCGAGACGTAATGCACCGTGCGCTCCAGATACCAGCCTTCTTGGCGATACAGCTCGCAGAATGCGCCCGTGTACTCTAAGACTTCAGCCGCTGTTTTGAGTTTCACGAAAAAGTGAGCCACTTCGGTTTTGATGCCGCCGTTGCCGGCCACATACATTTCCCAGCCGCTGTCCACCCCGATGATGCCCACATCTTTGATGCCCGCTTCCGCACAATTGCGTGGGCAGCCGCTCACGGCAAATTTCACTTTATGCGGGGCATACATACGCCACATCGCGCGCTCTAAATCTTTGCCCATTTGAGTGGAGTCTTGCGTGCCCATGCGACACCATTCGCTGCCCACGCAGGTTTTGACGGTGCGCAGGGCTTTGGCATAAGCATGGCCAGAAGGCATGCCGATGTCTTTCCAGACATTGACCAAATCTTCTTTTTTCACGCCGAGCAAATCAATACGCTGACCGCCAGTGACTTTCACAGTAGGAATTTTGTATTTATCCACGGCATTGGCTATGCGGCGCAGTTCGTCTGCCGTGGTCTCGCCGCCCCACATACGCGGAATCACAGAATACGTGCCATCCTTCTGGATATTGGCATGGCTGCGCTCGTTGATGAAGCGGCTCTGTGGATCGTCTTTGGCTTCTTTAGGCCAAGAGGAGGTGACGTAATAATTCAGCGCGGGGCGGCAGGAAGAGCAGCCGTTGGGCGATTTCCAATCCATCAGCTTCATTACAGAGCCAATCGTGAGCAGCTTGTTGGCCACAATCGCCTCGCGCACAGCTTGGTGGCCATGATCGGTGCAGCCGCACATGGCTTTGAGCTTGGGCGTGGCCGAATAATCACCCCCCGCAGTGAACATCAAAATCTGCTCCACCAAGCCAGTACAAGAACCGCACGAGGCGCTGGCTTTGGTGTGTTTCTTCACTTCATCCAGTGTGAACAAACCCTTCTCACGAATCGCTTTGCAGATCGTGCCCTTAGTCACGCCATTGCAGCCGCAGACTTCATCACTGTCGGCCATACTGGCGGCTTTGGTGTGGCCTTGGTGGCCGACATCGCCAATCCCATTGTTGATCGCGGCTTCACCGAACATCAGCTTGTCGCGGATGTCGCTCACGTTTTTGCCATCGCGCAGCAGCTTGAAGTAGTAGCTGCCATCCACCGTGTCGCCATACAGGCAAGCACCCACTAATCTGTCGTCTTTGAGTACGAGTTTTTTATACACACCTCCAAACGGATCGCTCATTACAATCTCTTCGAAGCCTTCGCCACCCGTGAAATTGCCCGCACTAAACAAATCAATGCCAGTGACTTTGAGCTTCGTGGAGGTCAGCGAGCCGCTGTAGCGCCCAATCCCAAATTGCGCGAGATGATTCGCCGCCACTTTCGCCTGCTCAAACAAAGGCGCCACCAAGCCATAAGCAATACCGCGATGCGCCGCACATTCGCCCACGCTGTAAATTCGTGCATCGGTCACGGTTTGCATGGTGTCATTCACCACAATGCCTTTGTCGCAATGCAACCGCATGCTCTGTGCCAGCTCTACGTTCGGGCGAATGCCCACGGCCATCACCACCAAATCAGCGGGAATTTCCTTACCGTCTTTGAATTTCAAAGCCATCACTCTTCCGTCTTTATCAGGAATGAGCTCTTGCGTTTGCGCACCCATCATGAAGGACAGTCCACGGTCTTCCAAGGATTTGCGCAGCAAACCGCCTGCCACGTCATCCAACTGCCGCTCCATCAGCCAAGGCATGACATGGATCACGGTGACATCCATGCCGCGCAGCATCAAGCCATTGGCTGCTTCCAGCCCGAGCAAGCCGCCGCCAATCACCACGGCTTTTTTGTATTTCTTGGCAGCTTCAATCATCGCATTCGTATCGGCGATGTCGCGGTAAGCGATCACGCCTTTCAAATCTTTGCCGGGAATGGGCAAGATGAACGGATTAGAGCCGGTGCACATCAGTAAACGGTCATATTCCACTTCTGTGCCATCGTCAGAGCGCACGATGCGCTTGATGCGATCAACTTCCACCACTTTTTTGCCAGCATGCAAAGTGATGTTGTTATCGGCGTACCATTCCCAACTGTTGAGCACGATCTCATCTAGCGTCTGCTCGCCTGCGAGAACTGGAGAGAGCAGAATGCGGTTGTAATTGGGGTGTGGCTCTGCGCCAAATACCGTCACGTCATACAGCTCGGGAGCAATTTTGAGCAATTCCTCGATGGTGCGGACACCTGCCATACCATTGCCAACCATCACTAATTTAGATTTTTTCACACCTGACCTCCGGTTAATTCCTCAAATAGTGCAATAGCTGTGCCAGCATCAAGGCGCTGTATTGCACTTTCTTGGTGCTGAAATACGCTGATTTGTAAAATTAACTGTTGAGATATCTGCCTTGTGGAGATAAATAGCACCATGAACGAACCTATCCGATTAGCCAAGCGCCTGTCTCAAATGATTCCTTGCTCACGCAGCCAAGCCGAGCAATACATCGAAGGTGGGTGGGTGCGTGTGAATGGTCAAGTGCAAGAAAGCCCTCAGCATAAGGTGACCCATGAAATCATCGAGCTGGATAAAAATGCCACCTTGCTTGCTAGCTTGCCGATGACCATCGTGCTTCACAAGCCTGCAGGCTATGAATGGGGCGATGGCCGCAAGCCTGCTGGTGAGCTGCTGCTAGAAATCCACCGCAGCAAGTTAGATAAGTCGGGCGTGCGCTTGCTCAAGCGCCATTTGAATCAGCAGGTTTGCGTCACGCCGCTGGAGGCTGGCGCCAGCGGCTTGTTGGTGTTCACGCAAGATTTTCGTATCCAGCGCAAGCTCTGGGAAAGCGCCTCCTTGGTGGAAAACGAAATCATCGTGGATGTGGCTGGCGAAGTGACAGCGGACACGCTCCTTGCGCTCAATCGACCCTTGATACGCAACGACCATCTTGTGCTGCAAGCCAAAATTGCATTGAGCCGAAGTAACGAAAAAAGTACGGGGCTTCGCTTTGCTGTGAAAGGCAGCGAGCCTGGGCGCATTGCTGTGCTTTGCGAGCATCATGGCTTGCAGATTGTTGGAATGAAGCGCATTCGCGTCGGGCGCGTGCCCTTGGCTGATCTTGCTGCAGGGCAATGGCGTTTCTTAGGAGATCATGAGCGGTTTTGAGCTTTTAAGTCCAGTGCATCAGATCGGGGCGCAAAACTTGCTTAAACTGGTGCATGGCATTCGAGATTGACATTGGCTTCACTTCGCTCATTGGCAAAAAGCTGATCAATGAAGATTTTTGTGCGGCCATGCTTCCCGAGCCCGGGCGCGAGGGCTTTGGTGCGATTTGCGCCATAGCCGATGGCGTGAGCACAGGCGGCAAGGGTAAAGAAGCCGCGCAAACCACGGTGATGAGCCTAGTGCAAGATTATTTTGGCACCCGTGAAACGTGGGATACCACGGTGGCGCTGGATCGCGTGATCACGGCGCACAACAGTTGGCTCTCAGGCTTGAACCGCCGCCGTGCATCTAGCAACGAATGTGGTCTCACCACGCTCACCGCGCTCGTGATGCGCGGCCAGAGCTACACGCTGGCTCATGTGGGCGACAGTCGGGCTTATTTGCTGCGGGACGGCAGGCTGCAATTGCTCACGCAAGATCACGTGGTTGATCATCCGGATTTCAAGCATCAATTGATTCGCGCCATCGGCGCAGAGGAACGCTTGGTGGTGGATTACAGCCAAGGTGATTTGCAGGTGGGTGATGTGTTTATCTTGCTCACTGATGGTGTGCATGGCAGCGTGCCTGATCGGCGCTTGCTGAAGTTTGTACAAGAAGGCAGTTCGCAATCGATCAGCGATGCACTGACTGAGAATGCACTCCAGCTGGGTAGCCAAGACAATGCCAGCGCTGTGGTGGTGCGCATTATGGGATTGCAAGCTTCGCATTTGCGAGATGAAGAATTGATGGCGCAAAGTTTGCCTGTGCCGCATAAGCTCAAAGTCGGCGAGACGATAGACGGCTTCGCGGTGACTGCGCTCGTGGCTGACAGCGGCATCAATTTGATTTACCAAGTGCGCGAACCCAAATCGCAAAAACTCTATGCTCTGAAGACGCTGCATCCTGCAAGGGAGAAGGATACGCAAGAGCGCGATATGCTGGCTCACGAGGCATGGTTGGTCAAGCGCATGCAGACCAGTCGAGCTGCTGATCATTTGGTGCAGCTGCATTCGCCCATGCAATTGCCGGGCGGCCAACTGAGCACAAGCTTTTATTTGCTCTACGACTGGCATAGCGGCGAGACTTTGGCACAGACGCTCACCTCACGCGGCCCGCTGGGTGTAGCGCAGGCAGTTCAGATGGCGATGCAGGTGCTCAAGGCGCTGGGCGCTCTGCATCAACAGGGCGTGATTCATCGGGACATCAAACCAGCCAATTTGCACCAAGGCTCAGATGGCGTGTTGCGCATGCTCGATCTGGGTGTGGCATTGAGCGGCCACGAACCCGAGAGCCTGCGTGTCTTGCATGCGGGCACGCCGAGCTATATCAATCCGGAGCAGTTTGGCTACGCACTGCAAGGCGAGGGCAAGGAGCAACGCGCCAACGCGGGCAGCGATTTGTATGCGCTGGGTGTGACGCTCTACCAACTACTCACTGGCAAATTGCCATATGGCGAGGTCTTGCCGTACCAAACGGGCCGCTATTTTCGCGATCCCGTGCCGCCCAGCCGGATGCAACCTGAAGTGCCGATGTGGTTAGACCATGTGGTGCTCAAAGCCGTGGCGCGCGATGAAAAGCAGCGCTTTGAAACCGCTGAAGAGTTTCTCTTGGCTTTGGAGAGAGGGGCTTCTCGGCCGATCACTGCGCCACGCCCTACACCTTTATTGCATCGCGATCCCGCCTTGCTTTGGAAGCTGAGCTTGGCGGTGAGCTTGCTGTTTAACGCATTACTGGTGATTTGGTTGCTTTTCCTACCCAAAGCTTGATACTATTAAAATGTGAGCATACTACGCTCACTCTATAAGGGCTAGTAACCGATTTGACGTTAAATTCTGTGCGCTAACGCAATCTGCCAATGTACTTCTGAGTAGATTCAGCGGGAGCAGGAGTGGATGCAACTGGAGCTACGATGGGTGCAGCTGGCGGTTGCGAGGCGCTGGCAGATGAGAGCTGCTCCATTGCCGAGATCACCCAGCTTTGCAACTGTTCATGCCCGCCCGCATCTGCATACAGAGCCAATTGAGTCAAGGTGTCCTTCGCATAACTTGCGTCTTTGATCAGCCGTGCCATATCAAACGGATGTCCCGCTTTGCCCGCAGCCATGAAAAGCTGTGAGACGATGTGCATTTGTTTGCTGTCTAGTTTCATGATGATGAAGCTGCCGCCGGGCGAGCGCGGCCTCCTTTTTCAGCCCAGGTGCGCGTCCAGCGAAGTTGCATCACGCGCAGCATCACCAACATGCCGACAGCCAGTGCCGCAAATGCCGCGAAGCCCCAGAAATAAGTACCTAAGTATTGCTTAGACAAACCCATGGCGTTGGGCAAAAAACCACCGCCCAAAGCGCCGATCTCACCGATCATGCTGCCTGCCACAGCAGTGGCTAGCGGCCAGCGCAAGGGAACAAGCTGAAACAAAGCACCATTGCCTGCACCCAAAGCAGCAAAACAAAGCATGAAGAGCAGCGTCGTTACCACCAGCGAACCACCTGCCAAGCCGCACAATACCAAAGTCACCGCCACGACAGCCAGCACACCCGACAGCGTGTTGATACCGCCTACGCGGTCACTCATATAGCCTCCTACAACGCGCACTGCACTGCCCATGAGGGCGGCCAACATCGTCAGCTGCCCAGCCTCGACCTTGGTGACCTTGAATTGATCGTAGAAATAAGTGGGCAGAAAACTGGCTAGGCCAATAAAACCGCCAAAAGTCACCACATAAATCAGACTGAAAGCCCAGCCGTCTTTTTCAAACAGGCATGCAATGTGTTGACGAAAGCTTTGGCGTTCGATATCGGGCGGCTCTTTAGCCCAAAAAATCATCACCAAAAACGGCGCAAGCATGCAAACCGCTGCCAACCCATACACGGCTTGCCAGCCAAACTTCATGGCAAGCGGCGGAGCAAACAGCACCGCCAGCACCGTGCCTGAATTGCCAGCGCCTGCAATACCCATAGCCAGTCCTTTGTAGCGCGGCGGATACCAGCCAGAGCCCAGACTGAGCGCCACGCCGAAGCTTGCACCTGCAATGCCCAGCAATACACCCATGGCAAGCACATGATCGTAGGTGCTGATGAAGAAAAACCCGCCAGTCAGTGCGAGCATGATCAGACTCATTTCCACCAGCGCGGCGTTTTTGCGACCAATGTACTGAGCCAATATTCCCAATGGGAAACGCATCAATGCCCCGGCCAGAATGGGCACAGAGATCATGAAACCTTTTTGTGCTGGTGAGAGATTGAAAGCCTCAGAAATGAAAGGCGCCATCGCGCCATTGAGCACCCAGACTGCAAAGCAAAAGTCAAAATAGAAAAAGGCAGCGAACAGCGTAGGCGTGTGCCCGCTTTTAAGAAACGACTTGAAATCTGACATGAAAATCCCGTGTTGTGTTTTTGATTCACAGGAATAGTGCGAGAACCGTGCCAGAAATTGGGCGCACACAAAGAATGGGATTGCACCGTGATGCAGCTTTGGAGTCTAAATCTAGCGTCGAATGGCACAGAATCAGTGCGTTCTCTCCAAATCGACGCAAACCAGGGCACTGTGATGGTTCCAGCGCAGTGTGATCACAAAAGGCCGCTTGCGCACGCGAGTTCGTGCACCTTCGCTGTGACTCAAATGGCCTTGAAATTTCACAGGCACAGAAATTTCTAAGCCTGCGCCGAGTTGCTTGCGAGCATTGCCACCCAATGTGTTGGCCACTTCGCCCACCGCATCCAGCAAGTTATCTTCATTGAGATCGGTTTCATGCTGAAGCAGGAGCAGCTCGCGCACCATGCGTGCGGGCATCGAGACGATCACATGCCCGTTGTAGCTGCCAGAAAAGCTCACCAAGCCATTGAATTCATGGCCTTGCATATTCTCCGAGCCCAAATAGGCAGAGGTCACTTGGGGTTCTTGACGCGTGGTGATGAAAAAATAGTTTTTCACGGAGTCGACAAACAACCTCAACTCGGCTTCACTGATTTGAGCCATTCTTATTTCTCCATCACATCAAGCAAGGCCAGCTGCAGCTCATCGTCACTGAAGGGTTTGGCCACAAAGCCGCGTGCACCCAACTTGAGCGCAGCAATGGCTGTGGCTTTGTCGCTCAAGGCGCTCACCACGAGGATATTGGTTTGCGGCAAAATTTTAATAATGGCTTCAATGCAGGGCAGGCCATCCATCTCGGGCATGGTCAAGTCCATGGTGACAACATCGGGTTTGGCGACCTTGGCAATACGCACCGCCTCCACGCCATTCCGTGCCAAGCCCACGATGGCGATATGCCCTAGTTTGCCTGAGCCCACGATGCGCGAGATACGCGTGCGGATCATGTTGGAGTCGTCCACAATCAGCAATCTCATGCAGAGCCTCCGCTGAATTTCACGCGAAATTCTGTGTATTGATCGGGCACTGAACCTAGGCCGATTTGTGCCCCGATTTGCTTAGCTTTTGCCTGCACCAGATCCAAGCCCACACCGCGCCCGGCGTGCAGGCTGGCAGCGCCTTCGTTGGCAGCAGTAGAAAAACCAGGTTTGAAAATATGTGCGATGACTGTTTTATCTTCCATGCTCTTGACTTGCTCTGCGCTGTACCAGGCCAGCTGCACAAGCCGTTCGCGGATGCGCGGCGCAGACAGGCCAGCGCCATCATCACGCACGTTCAAGAGCCAATGCCCCTCACCGGTTAGTAAGTTCATCTGAATTTGACCAGCCACAGACTTACCTAGAGTCACCCGTTGGCTAGATGCTTCAATGCCATGCACCACCGCGTTGCGTAGCAACTGAATGCAGATGTCTTTCACGGTTTGCTGCAAGCTTGCAGGCAGCTGAGGCAAAGTATCCAATTGCACGGCCAGTTCTACGCTCTTGCCTGTGTCACGTGCGATATCACTGGCCAGCATGCTCAGCTGTGAGGCAAAGCTCGACGCAGTTTGGTTTACCGCGCTAGCAGTCAATGCTTGACCCGATGGCTTTTGGTGATGGGCAGATGGCGCTTTTGTTCGTGAAGAGATATCGCGGAAGATAGACAACTTTGCGAGCAAGCTCTCCAGATGAATGGGCAGTTGCAGCAAGGCTTCTTGGCCGGGTGAATCTGCGCTTCTTAGTTGCGCAAGAAGCGTTTCCATGGCATGTGCTTCTATACTGAGCACTTCTAGGCCGAGTGTTTGCGATTCACCTTTGAAGGCATGGATGCGGCGAAACACCGATTCAATCACCACTTGTGTTTCACGAGCAGACCCAATATGGGCGAGCTCACGCAACTCCAAATTGACCTGCATCAGTTCGCGCTCTGAGCGCCCCACAAATTCTGCCAGCTGGCCAGAATCTGTCTCCAGCGCCTTGAGCATCATCGTGATTTCTTTTTGCGCACCTTGCTTATGCTCTTGCAGCGCAACTTCCAATTCCTTTCGGACGGTGATGTCTTGTACGGTGACAAGCAGATGAGAGACGATATTGTTTTCAATGGTGCGATTGAAAGCAAAGGAGAGATGCCGCAATACTGATTTCCCCAAGCGATTCGTCACAAACAGCTGCACATCACTCAAGGGATTGATGCTCTGCACCAATTGCTCTTTGACATGCGGTGTAAAGAGCAGATCAAGGTAATCGGTCGTGTCTTGCAATATTTTGTTCGATACCATGGGCTTGAGCAGATCCAACAAAGCATCGCCCGGATGAACTGGTTTACCAAACAGATCGTGACTGGCTTTGGCAATCTGCGTGCCGATACGCATATCGGGCGTGACGAGAAACAAACCCTCGCGCACACTGGCCAGAATTTCTCGGTTTTCATTGGCCACTTGCTCGGCCATCTCGTCTGCGCGGCGCAAACTACGGATGAATTTGAACAAGATGAAAACGAAGTTAAGCAATGCCAAAACAATGCCCACCGTTTGCACCAAGCGCAAGCGCGAAGCACGGTCTGACGCATCTTGCTCCAATGCGGTGGTCATGTCGTTCATTCGTGCGAGTAGGGCGACGTTGTTCGAGCGTGCATAAGCGACGGTATCGCGCACCTGTTCAGGCGTGGGGTTTGGTAAAAGAAGAGTGTTTGCTTTCTCAAGCAAGGGTTGCCACAGCGCCTGTGTTTTTGCAATGGCTTCTTGCGCTTTCGGCGATGTGACGGCATTCAGTTGTACGGGTTTGCCATCGCCGCCAGTGACTGTGCCACCATCACGGAAGGCTTTTAACGTGTTGTCAAACAGTTTGATAGCGCTTTCCAGTTCTTTGCCGTCATCTCCTGCGCGTCCACTTTGGCTGATTTGATCCTCTACCGCATAGATCGCCTTGGTGGTGCGCTGGCTGAGCATGCGTTGGCGGCCTGCCAAATTGATCGCTGTCGCATCTTCGCTGATCTGGAAAGAAATATAGAAATTCAGTACCAATACGCCCAGATCGAAGATCAGGAACAGCGCCACGGCAATCACGACCTCGCGATATTTGCCGAGACTGAAGCCTGTCTTGGCTGGACGCTTGGCTGGCAGTTGCACCGATTGTGTATTTGGTGCACCGACGCCCGCGCCAGCAGCAAGCGCAGAGGCCATCGTGGGTCTGGGTCGGTTCATGGGCCTGATTCCGTGGGTGAGTGATTGCGCAGCGAATTAGGCGGTCAGTTTCTCTACATGCGACTGGCGGTTGTAGAGAAAATCAAGCACTGTGCGGCGGTATTGCACATAGTCTGTGCTTTGCGCTAGCTCCACACGATTGCGCGGGCGGGGTAGATCGACAGGCAGGATATCGCCAATCGTGGCCGCCGGGCCATTGGTCATCATCACGATCCGGTCTGAGAGCAACACGGCTTCGTCCACATCATGCGTGACCATCACCACGGTGCTGTGCGTCTTTTGCACGATCTCTAACAACTCATCTTGCAGCTTGGCGCGAGTGAGTGCATCCAATGCACCAAAAGGTTCGTCCATCAGCAGCACTTGTGGCTCCATTGACAGCGCACGTGCAATACCTACGCGTTGCTTCATGCCACCAGAAATTTCGCCCGGTCGCTTTTGCAGTGCAGGTGTTAAGCCGACCATGTCAAGCGCGGCTTCAGTGCGTTTCTTCAGTTGCGCTTTGCTTTCTCCTACGCGATTCGTCGTGGTGCTACCAAAGACGCGCTCCACCGCCAGATACACATTCTCATAACAAGTGAGCCAAGGTAGCAGTGAATGATTTTGAAACACCATCGCACGCTCAGGGCCTGGGCCTTTGATTTCGCGGTTGGCGCAGAGCAAAGTGCCTTCGGTGGGCGTGGTGAGACCAGCGATCAAATTGAGCAAAGTTGATTTGCCGCAACCAGAATGCCCAATCAAGGTGACAAACTCGCCTTTGCTCACGCTCAGGTTAATGTCTTTGAGTGCAGGGAACAGACCCTTGGCAGTTTTGAAGGTTTGGGCAACGTCAGAAATTTCGATGTACTTATCCATGAGTGATCCTTTTATGCCTTCACTTCTTCATAAGTGAACGCGCCAGCCAGTTTGATGAGCATCCATTCGAGGATCAGCCCCACCACGCCGATCACGAAGATCGCGATGATGATGTTTTTCACATTCAGGTTGTTCCACTCATCCCAGACCCAGAAGCCAATGCCCACGCCGCCTGTCAGCATTTCAGCCGCAACAATCACGAGCCAAGCTGTGCCGACAGCCAAGCGCACGCCGGTCAGCATATAAGGCAACACGGCAGGAAACAAAATTTTCGTGATGATCTTCCATTCAGACAGATTCAGCACGCGAGCGACGTTCATGTAGTCTTGCGGTACGCGCTGCACACCCACGGCGGTGTTAATGATCATCGGCCAGATGGAGCAGATGAAAATCGTCCAGATCGCAGCAGGATGCGCGCCTTTGAACACCAGCAGACCAATCGGCAGCCAAGCCAGTGGAGACACAGGGCGCAGCAAGCTGATCAAAGGCCCAAACATGCGGTTCAAAAACGTGAAACGCCCAATCATGAAACCCAGCGGGATACCCACCAAAGCAGCCAAGCCAAAGCCCACGGCCACGCGCTTCAATGAACTCCAAATGTTCCAGCCAATGCCTTGGTCATTCGGTCCTTTGCTGTAAAACGGATCGGAGAAAATCGTCACCGCCTGCACACCGGTGTCAAACGGGGTGGGGAACGTGCCCTTGCTGCCCATGGCAATGAGCTGCCAGATGCCAACGAGCAGCGCCATACCAGCGACTGGTGGCACGATCTTGAGCCACAGGCCACGCCAGTCAAACGGCATAGACGCTGTTTTTTGAGATACTTTTGAGGCGTTAGCCGTTATAGAATCTGCACCAGATGCTATGGAATTCATAGCATTGACCATGCTCCCCTGAGCCCGTTTGAGGGGCGCAACGGGTTCAGGCAAGGGGTTGTGAAAGACGGCGGCAACCATGGTCTACTCCTTCAAGCTTTGATCTTGAAACCATCTGCATACTTGGCGGGATTGGTACCGTCCCAAGTCACACCGTCGATCAGCTTGCTGGTGCGCATGTCGCTCTTAGGCACACTGACTTTCGCGGCCGCCGCAGCTTGTTTGTAAATGTCGGTGCGGTTCACAGACTTGGCTACAGCCAGATAATCGGGATGATCTTTGAGCAGGCCCCAGCGTTTGTGCTGTGTGAGGAACCACATGCCATCCGACAGATAAGGGTAGCTCACTGCGCCATCGTTGAAGAATTTCATGTAATTCGGGTCGTCCCAAGTTTTGCCCAAGCCGTTTTGGTAGCGGCCCAAAATACGCTGGTTGATCACATCGACGCTGGTGTTGACATAGGCTTTATCGGCAATCGTCTCGGCCATTTTGTTTTTGTTTTGCAGGCCAGCGTCAATCCACTTGCCCGCTTCAATGATGGCTGCCGTCACTGCGCGGCAGGTGTTGGGGTTTTTCTTAGCGAAATCAGCCGTCACGCCCAGTACTTTTTCAGGATGATCTTTCCAAACTCCTTGCGTGGTCTCAGCGGTGATGCCGATGCCATCGGCCACAGCGCGGTGATTCCATGGCTCGCCAACACAGTAGCCGTCCATATTGCCCACGCGCATATTGGCCACCATTTGCGGAGGAGGCACGGTGATCACCTTGGCATCTTGCAGCGGATTGATGCCGCCAGAGGCCAGCCAGTAATAGAGCCACATCGCATGCGTGCCGGTGGGAAAGGTTTGGGCAAAGGTGTATTCGCGCTTCTCGCTGCCCATCAGCTTCACGAGGCCAGGCAAATCCACCGCACCTTTTTCGGCGAGTTTCTTTGACAGCGTGATGGCTTGGCCATTGTGGTTGAGTGTCATGAGCACGTTCATGTCACGTTTTGGGCCACCAATGCCCAGTTGAATACCATAGGCCATGCCGTAAAGCAGGTGGGTCATATCGTTTTCGCCCGAGAGCAGCTTATCGCGCACGCTGGCCCAACTCGCTTCTTTAGACGGAATAATCTTCACGCCGTATTTCTGATCAATACCCAATACAGAAGCCATCACGATACTGGCGCAATCGGTCAGTGGAATGAAGCCGATCTTGACTTCTTTCTTTTCTGGTGCATCAGAGCCTTGCGCATACACCGCGCTGCGCAGCGCAGGCGACAGGCCAACCGCGCCGACCGCACCGATTTGCAGCGCTTTGCGACGGCTCAATTGTTTTTTCAAGAAATCATTCATGGCATTACTCCTATAGAAAGCAGGAAACGAAATGGAAAAAAGAAAAGGCGTGCTTGCATGCAAACGCACAAAAATTGTGCGCAATGCATCAAGAACGCCTTCGTTCTGATTGATTGACAGCCTTGCGCCATTGCAAAGCTAAGAATCAGTGGATCAGCTTTGATCCTTGGATGTCTATAAGCGAGAAGCGTGCCAACTTATCTTTTCGCTTTGAGCCAGCGGCTAAGTAAGTCATGCACCAAGCCAATATCTACCGGCTTGCGCAGGACCAAGTAGCCTTCTTCTTCGGCCTGCACCAATGCGGGTGCATTGAATTCACCGCTGACCATCGCCCCCCGCGCGTCGGGCAGTTGAGTCATCAAGGCCTTGAGCAATTCAAAACCACTTTCGCCAGCGCGCAGGCGCTCGTCGCAAAGAATGGCTTGTGGCACAAAGCCAGTTTGCAAACTTGCAAAAGCCTCAGACGAGTTGCTGGCAATGTGCGCCTCCACGCCCCAAGTTTGCATCAAAGCCAGCCATGCACGACCGACTTGGGGGTCGTCTTCCACGATCAGGCAGCGCCCATGGTTAATGGCAGGAAATGTATTTTCTTGAGGGGATAGCTTAGAAAAATCAGCATCTTCAGCGACTTGAGATACTGTGGAAGAGGAAATACTCGGCACGAGAATCCAAAACCTAGAGCCGCGCCCCAATGTGGATCTCATATCGACGGGAGCTTTCAGCAATAGCGCGCATCGCGCCACAACGGACAGCCCTAATCCATATCCTTCTGATTCAATTCGCCAAGCGTGCTCATTTCGAAAGTAGGGCAGGTAAATGTCTGATTGGGTCTCCTTGGCTACGCCAATTCCTGTGTCGCATACCTCGATTTGCCAAGCCAAACCTCTTTTGCGCACAGCCAGCAAGACACCACCTTGCGGTGTGTAGCGCAATGCGTTCTGCGTCAAATTGAGAATCACTTGGCGCAACAAGTTAGCATCCGTATGGGCGATAGCTGCTTGACGAGGCAGGTGCAGACGCAGTTGCAAGCCCAAATGCCTGGCATCGTGCTCAAAAAGCGCGGCGATTTCGTGTACGAGGGCTTGCAAATGCACCGATTTGCGCTCTACAGCAATCACGCCTGACTCGAGTTTGGACAAATCAAGCAGCGAATTGAACATCAAGTTCATGGCGCGCAAACTAGACCGTAAATCTCTGAGAGCAGGTTTCAGAGATTCATCCTGATTGCGGTGCAAGATGGCCTCTATCAACATGCCCATGGCATGGACAGGCTGGCGCAGATCATGACTGGCCGTGGCAAGAAAGCGATTCTTAGACTTGAGCGCATCCTCGGCAATTTCTTTGGCCTCTTTGAATTGAGCTGCCAACCGTGTGCTGCTTTCTTCCAAGCGAACCTGTTGCAGGAAAAACTTGTGTGCCATCAGCGCATGACGGTAATTGGCGCCAGTGAACATCAAAATCATGGGCGTGATGTAGTACCAGTGATCGGGATAAGCGATCACAGACAACGCACTGGCCACGTTCCACGAGCAGTTGAAAAACCGCACAAAAACGCCCAGCACTGGCGTTTGATGCGCTGCATTGCTGGCCATGATCGCAGCAATCACCAAATACCAAAGTGTGTTGAATTCAAAGCTAGGCTCTGAGGCTGTCAGCACGAAAGGGGCGCAAAGTGCGAGGCCATGGGCGCTCACGATGCGCTTGAGTTTGGGCACCCAATGCGCCATCAAGGCAAGACCATCGAGCACGCGCATATCGTGATCGAACTGGCGAATCAGTCGTTTCCTGTAGAAGTAAGCCGCCAAATAGCCTAGCGCCCATAGGCTCATCAAAAGCGCATCGTGTTGGCTGCCATAAAAAAGCGCTGCGAATGCGGCGATGATCGGCATCACGGTGAAGCCGTAAATCAGACGCTCAAACGTCATCTTTAATAATTGCGCGTGCTTCTCGGGGCTGATGTCCGTCGGTGGTTCGATCAGTTGTGCGTATTCGCGCATGATGCTGGGCATCGTGATGTTACTGAAGAAGCCCTTTTGCATGATGCAATTACCAAGCCTTGAAGCAACGGTCTTTGAGCTTGGCGATGGCTTCTACGCGCGTTTTTACGCTGAGTTTTTGCAGCACGCCTGTGACATGCTCTTTCACAGTGGCTTCTGTCACGCTTAAATTTTGGGCAATCCTCTTATTGGGCAAACCTTCGATAATCATGGCAAGAATTTGCCCTTGGCGTACCGTCAATCCCAGCTCAAGGGCGGTGATTGGCCATTGATTTTTGCGTATCGGCGAAGCGATGGCTTGATCATTTAAGGGCATAAACCAGCCCAAGCCTTCGATCAAGGCTGAGACGGCTTCTCGGATCACGCCGGGCGAGGCCTGCTTGCTGATGAAGCCTTTTGCGCCCCATTGCTGGCATTTGATTTGCACCACCGGATCATCGTCAGAGCTCATCATCAAAATGGGCAGCTCTGGCCAATTGATGGTGAGCTGCTGGATGAGGTGCTCTGATGAATCGTCAGCGAGCCAAAAATCCGCCACAACGATGGCTGGCACACCATGAGCAGCGATGTATTGCAAACACTCAATTTCTGAAGATGTGCACGCAATGCTTGCAAAAAGAGGGTGATCCTTGAGTAGTTCGCGCAGACCACGCCCGACTAAGGGATGGTCATCGCAAATTAGCGCGTAGTTTGTATCGCTCACACATTGTCCTTAAAGCCGTGCATTGTCGTTGTGATTAAGCCCTGAAGCATATCCAATACTCACTCAAGATGATTCAGTTTCTATAGCAATCCGCGCATTGAACCATTTATAGCTTAGCTTGAGTCATAGAACCAGACTTCAGTAGGGTACGCCTCGTGTGATTTTCTGCACACAAAGGCAACCTGCTACACAAATTGCAGCAAAGACCCGACGCGGGTCGGGTTGTTTCCATGAGCCATTGCTTCAACACTCGCAGTTCTTTACTTTTTTAACTGCTTTCAACAAGGGTTTTATGTTCTCTAAACTATTTTGTGTTGGTTTATTGCCGCCATTTATTCTCGCGGTAGCAGCCTCGGCGCATGCTCAGTCGTTCCCTCGGGAGCGACTCGGAGATGCAGAGCTAGGCTGTCAAGCGCTCTATGACGATGCGAAGGAGTTGGATGCTTCGATCACAGCAAATGCGCCCACACAAGCGCAGGCCGCAAATCAAGTCGCTGGCGTCACAGCGAAGGCATTGACTGATGTCGTTGTACGTGAAACCCGCTCTGCGGAGGTTGCGCAATTTGGTAATTTGCTGGGTCGTCTGACTTCTGACCTAGGCATCGATCAACAAAATCTACAGCAAGTGGAAGCCAACAAGGCGCAAACCCGAGACAGCGCAGCAGCGCGTAAACAATACCTCACATCGCTATTTATTAGCAAGAAATGCAAAGTCAGCAACTTGCGTAAATGAATTTCAACCCTCTTTTTAACTCAAGGAAAATCTCAATGAAAACCACTTTTAATTGGAATACACGCGCATTGCGCTGGTCGGCAAGCATGGCTCTGGTAGCGGCTATCGCTGCATGCGGTGGTGGCGGCGGCGACGGCGGTGTTGCGCCGCCGATCCTAGACCCAGTCAATAACGCCAACGCGGTAAACGATACTTTTCCGGCTATTCAATCTGTAGCAGGCGGCAGCACCACACCCGTGCAAGTGAACGATACAGTCACCTTCAATGGCACAACCACCGCCGCTGTGCTTGGGACCAACGCAAGCCTTGCAGCCGTCACGCGTACTAGCGCCGCACCCGCCGCTGGCTCAATCAATTTGAATACCAGCACAGGCGTGGTCACAATTGCGCCAGGCACCAGCGCAGGCACCTATGCATTCAGTTATCAACTTTGCCGCATGGCACCCAATCAAACCGTGTGTGATGTAGCAATAGCGAGCGGAAGTGTTACTGCCACCCCACCAGCATCGGATGTTGCGACAAGAGCAGACATCTTGGCCTGCCCAGCATCTTCATTTCTGATCAATTCTTCTAACTGGAGCAGCTGCTTAGCAGGTAAGCGTTTGGTCGGTAATGATCCGATTGTTACTTCGCAAACTTGTCAAATACGTTATCTTGCCAACGGAGGAATTGAGTACACCCACAATGGCGTGTTGTATGAGCCAAGTGTCAACGGCGCTGCGGACGGAGGCCTCTATCAGAACACCACATCCGAGACAAGCGTCAAACTCATGTTCGGCATTCTGGATTGGAATCTGAGTGGATCTTCTGCACGCAACCGCGTGACCAAGGCGGATTTGTCAGTCAATGTGTCTCCCGACACGCAAGACTTGCTGGTGATCACGTACTTTGATAGCGGTTTGAACCGTCGCACATTGAATTGCAACTTAACAGGCCTGTGATTCTTGATGCTTCGTAACGAAGGGCAGCTGTTTCAAGGGCTGCCCTTTTTTCTAGCTGAGCAAATCCGCCACATCCAACATCCGCTGCGCCACATCGGCCAGCTTCAGCCCTTTATCCATCGCCGTTTTGCGCAATTTCTCGTAAGCATCTTGCTCTGATAAATTTTGCCTTTGCATGAGCAAACCCTTGGCGCGGTCGATGGTTTTGCGGTCTTGCAGTTCTGAACGGGCGCTTTGCAGCTCTTGCCGCAGGCTTTGCTCGTGCTCAAAGCGCGCCATGGCCACATCCATGATGGGGCGAATG
This sequence comes from Variovorax sp., assembly GCA_031375105.1. Taxonomy (GTDB): domain Bacteria; phylum Pseudomonadota; class Gammaproteobacteria; order Burkholderiales; family Burkholderiaceae_C; genus JANMDU01. The sequence continues at coordinate 20,947 of JANMHJ010000060.1, read as the reverse complement.
CGATCCGGTGCGAGGCCTGCAACGATATAGGCATTCACGCCCGCTGCCACTGCCGCTTTCACATGGGTGGTGTCGTTGTCTTCTGTGAAAAGCACGATGGGGCGGCGTTCATCTCGGGTGGCCATCACCACATGCTCGAGCGCATCGCGGGCATCGCTTTCTGCATCGACGATGATCATGTCGGGCTGCAATTGCGTGATGCGCTGAGCGAGAAAGCTGTCAGCGGGCAGTACGGCGATGATGTTGTAGCCGCATTCCAGCAGGCCGATGCGCAGCTCACGGCTGCGCACAGCCTCTTGCGCCGCGTGTTCGTCAGTGCTGTCAGGCGTAAGCGTTTCGGGCGCAACAACGATGATGCGCAGCTTGTGCGCAGCAGCCAAACCAGCTTCGGGGAGGCGTGCATCGGGGGTTTTTTGCAGGCTCATGCTTTGAGTAGTGCAAAATTCAGGCCAATATGTTGATACTCGGATTTGAATCTTCCTGCGACGAAACAGGCGTGGCCTTGGTGCAAGCGGATGCATTTGCACCAAATATGGGCGACAAATCAGCGATGCAAGCGCCGATACCTGTCCTTCTTGGTGCAACGCTTTACAGTCAGATTGAGATGCACCGCGCCTATGGGGGTGTGGTGCCAGAGCTGGCCAGTCGAGACCATATTCGGCGTCTCATTCCACTAACAAAAGAAGCTATAGCCCCTTCAAATACTGCGCTAAGTGCTATTGATTTTATAGCATTTACGCGTGGCCCCGGTCTGGCGGGTGCATTGCTGGTTGGCGCGGGGGCAGCCTGCGCTTTAGGCAGCGCTTTGGGCAAGCCTGTGATAGGTGTGCATCATCTTGAAGGGCATTTGCTTTCGCCATTTTTGAGCGCAGATCCACCGCAGTTCCCCTTTATCGCGCTACTTGTTAGCGGTGGCCACACCCAGCTGATGCGCGTGGATGGCGTGGGCGAATACGCGCTGCTGGGTGAGACGATTGACGATGCAGCGGGAGAAGCCTTTGACAAGACTGCAAAATTGCTCGGTTTGCCGTATCCCGGCGGGCCGCAATTGGCGAAATTAGCGGAGGGTGGCGATCCGGTGGCTTTTAAATTTCCACGCCCCTTGCTGTACAGCGGTGATTTGGATTTTTCTTTTGCGGGCTTGAAAACTGCGGTGCTAACGCAAGTCAAACGTTTGGTGGGCGATGTGCCTGAAGGTAAAACGGTGCTTGGGGCACGTGTTGAATCTTTGTCTGCGGAGACATTGCGGAATTTGGCGGCGAGCATTCAAGCCGCGATCACTGAAGTACTTGTGAAAAAATCGCTCAAGGCGGTACAGCAATCGGGTTTGAATCGCTTAGTGGTGGCGGGTGGCGTTGGCGCAAATCGTAGTTTGCGCGATCAGCTCAATGCCGCTTGCGCAATGAGTGGCATTCGCGTGCATTACCCAGAATTACATTTGTGTACCGACAACGGCGCGATGATTGCACTGGCCGCTGCGATGCGCCTGCAAACAGGAAAAGCGCAGCCCTCGCGGAACTACGCTTTTGATGTGAAGCCGCGCTGGCCGTTAGGGAGTCGCTGAACAATTCATTCGGGCGGATCAGACCTATCTTCGGGCGAGCTGCGTCGTTGAAAATCCTCGCTTTAGCGCCACTAAAGCTGCGTTTTTCGCCTAGCATTTCATCCCGAATCTAGGCCTGCTCCATCCCGACGAATTATTCAGAGACCCCTCGATCAGCTCTGAGTTAATCAGTTGATCGTTAGCAGTGTTTCGCGGCTCTCGGGTGCGACCTTAGCAAACTTCAAAGTCAGTACGCCATTCTCCAGCTTGGCTTCGCTCTTAGTTGCGTCCACGTCGCTGCCTAACTTGTAAGCGGCTTTGAAGCTGCGTGGTGCGTCGTCTTTCGATGTGATGCGCACGATACGGCCTTCGATGCCAATCGTGAGCTGCTCTTTGGACAGGCCTGGCACATCCAAGCTCAGCGTGATGGAGGTGTCATCACTTTCAACTTGGCTGCGCTGGTTGTTGCCATCGAGTGCATCTGAAAAGACGCGATCAAATGTGTCTGATCGTGACCAAGCGCTGGGCACATAGCCGTAAGCATTCAAAGCTGCGCGATTGATGCGAGTAGGTGAAAAAAACATAGCAAGCTCCTGGTAAACTTCGCGGCTGGTGCGCTGCTCATCCCCATGATGAGAGCGTTGCCGCATGGCTCATATCTGTAGCTCATGTATCAGGTTTCAAGGGAGAATTCTTATGCCAATGGCTAAATATAAATCTAGACGTACGCTCTTGAAAAGCGGCATCAGTGTCGCCACATCAGGCGCTTTTTTTATGTCTTTTGGTGCTCTAGCCGTTATAAATCGTGCGCAGAGTGCTCCTATAAAGATAGCGCTGATTGAGGCACTCTCAGGCGCGTTTGCCAATACCGGCGAGGCAGTGCATCGCAATCTCGTGTGGGCCACAGAGCGCGTGAATGCGCGTGGCGGCATTGTGCTTGCGGGCAAAGCAAAGCGCCTATTGGAGATCGAGCGTTACGACAGCAAAGGCCAAGTGGAAGAAGCGCTGTCGATGCTACGCGCTGCGATTGACGATGGCGCTCAGATCATCATGCAAGGCAACAGCTCATCCGTTGCTGCGGCCTTGATTGATGCGATCAACAAACACAATGAGCGCAGGCCAGATCAGCGCCTGGTGTTTTTGAATTACTCCGCTGTCGATCCGATTCTGACGAATGAAAAATGCAGCCCATGGCATTTCCGTTTCGATGCGCATGCCGATATGCGCATGGCAGCGCTTATGGAGGTGCTGCGCGAGGATCGTGCTTTGAAATCGGTGTATCTGATTGGGCAAGATTACAGTTTTGGCCAAGCAGTGCTGCGCGAAGCAAAGCGCCAGCTTGCTGCTCAGCGCAGTGACATTGCCATCGTGGGCGATGAGCTGCATCCGCTCGGGCGCATCAAAGATTTCGCTCCCTATGCCGCCAAAATCAAGAGCAGTGGCGCAGGCGCTGTGATGACAGGTAATTTCGGCAACGATCTCACCTTGCTCATCAAGGCTTGCAAAGATGTTGGCTTTGAAGGCAAGTTCTACACCTTCTATGGCAACGCCCTCGGCGCGCCCGCCGCGATTGGCGAAGCAGGTATTGGCAAAGTGATTGCCGTGGCTGATTGGTTGCCCAACGTGGGCGCACCAGATGGCATCGTCAAAGGCACACGCCAAAGGGAAGCAGATGCCTTCATGCAAGCCTTCCGCAAGCGCTTCCCCAAGCCTGAAGACGACTACGTTCACATGCGCATGCAACTGATGATGGAAGCTTTGGCGCAGGCCTTAACGGGCACCAGCGCAGCGCAAGGCATTGATGTGATCAGCTTGGCTAAGCGCCTCTCGAAAACCAGCATCACGCTCTTTGGGCAAAGCGGCCAGATGCGCGATTCAGACCACCAATTCCAACAACCTCTTGTTGTTGGAATCATGGACAAGCAAGGCAACCCTGGTGTGAAATACGATGTAGAAGGCTCAGGCTACGGCTTTCGTGTGATCCGCGTTATTGATGCAGCCAAGGCACAGATGCCGACGAGTTGCAAGATGGCCTCCGTTGGCTAGGGTGAGTTGACCCAGTGAAGACATCCGTTGCGCGAAAGACGCGAAAGAATGCAAAGAAAAGAAGACGCTTGAAGAGTAGAGGATGAGGGCTCTTGGTTTTTTCTTTTTTTGGTTTTTTTCGCGTAACTTTCGCGTCTTTCGCGCTCCGGATGTTGGTATCCATCCTGACGCGCGCAAACCGACTCAATCAAAAACCGGCGACTCAACACCCAACACTTTATGCAGCTTCGGCGAGGTGGTGGTGTATTGCAGATGTACTTTTTTATCTGGGAAGATGAAGGGCATCGCACCGAAGGCAGCGAGGGCGCATTCGTGGAAGCCGCTGAGGATGAGTTTCTTTTTGCCGGGATAGGTGTTGATATCGCCCACCGCGAAGATGCCGGGGATGTTGGTGGAGAATTTTTCAGTATCGACCTTGAGCTGCTTGCGCTCGATCTCTAAGCTCCAATGGGCAATAGGGCCGAGTTTGGGCGATAGACCGAAGAAGACGAGAAGCATATCCAAGGGCACGGTGCGCGTCACGCCGTCGCCACCGGTGACTTTGATTTGGCTTAATTTTCCGTCATCAGCCACGATATCTGACACCGTGCCAACCATGAATTGCATCTCAAGGGCATCGCACAGCTCTTTCATTTTGGCCACGCTCGCAGGCGCGGCTTTGAAGCCGTCACGGCGGTGAATCAGGATCACGCTTTCGGCTTTCGGAACGCTCGCGTTCCCTCCTGCTCCAAGGCCGCCTTGCGCGAAATTCAAAGCCCAATCCAAAGCTGAATCGCCACCGCCAACGATGACGAGATTCTTGTCTTTAAAAATACTGGGATCTTTCACACTGTAATGCAGCTGAGTTTTGTTGAATGCATCAAGCCCATCGACTTTGAGCAATCGCGGCTCGAAGGCACCTACGCCACCTGCAATGAAAATCGTTTTCGTGAGAAATTGCGTGCCCTTGCTGGTCTCAACGAAGAAACGGCCATCTTCTTGCTTTTGCACTTGCGTGACGGTTTGGCCGAGGTGAAACGTGCCGCCGAAAGGCGCGATTTGCTTCATCAAAGCATCGGTCAGTTCTTTCCCTGTGCAAACGGGAATCGCAGGAATATCGTAAATCGGTTTGTCGGGATACAGTTCAATCGGCTGGCCGCCGGGGTAGGCAAGCGAATCGATGATGTGCGATTTGACTTCGAGCAGACCCAGTTCAAACACCTGAAACAAACCCACCGGACCCGCACCAATGATGACCGCATCGGTCACGATTGACCCATCATGGGCATTGGCGGTGTTGACGACTTCTTGATTCAATTGAGGTTCCATGGGGTAAATACCTGAATACAAAACTTCCGGACGCGAAGGATGCGAAAAAGAGAAAAAATTAATACCAAACGAAGTAAGAAAAATCACATCACCAAACTTAAAAAGGTGTGGAAGTTGCTCCACACTTTTTGGTATTCCTTTCGCGATTTTCGCGCAACTTTCGCGCCCTTCGCGTCCGGAATTCCTGTCTTAAAAAATTTCAGCGCTCCAGCAAAGCCAGCTTGCCAGTCTTGTCTTTCCACTCATCCGCATCAGCTGGCGCGGTTTTGCGCTTGGTGATGCTTTTCCAGCCCGCTTTTTGAGACAACTCAATGTTGAGCTTGATGAAATGGATTTGATCTGCGGGCGTGTCTTCTTCAGCGTAGATCGCATTCACGGGGCATTCGGGGATGCAGACGGCGCAGTCGATGCATTCGTCAGGGTCGATGACGAGCATGTTGGGGCCTTCGCGGAAGCAGTCTACGGGGCAGACATCAACGCAATCGGTGTATTTGCATTTGATGCAAGCTTCAGTAACGATGTGAGTCATAGCAATTCGGTAGTGATAAGCGTAAACCCTTGATTTTACTTGGGAAATCAGGGTGAGTTGAGGGCAAGGTCTCTAGTGTGCGCGCATCAGCGCACGAGCACCGCACCCGAGGTTTTGTGGCTCGCGGTATCGACCAAAATCAACGCCCCCAATGCCTTGCTTTGTGCGTAAGGCAGCGCGGTAATCGGCTCTTGCAAAGCCAGCTCTACGATACCGATTTCATTGGCCTGCAATTGCGTGGCTTCCTGCGGCGAGAGGGTATGAATATCAAAACGTTGGCTCACCCGCGTGACTTTGGCTTTTACCCAGCGATGCCCATGCAGCGCGAGATAGGTGCGGCCTGCTTGCAGAGGCTCTTCATCCATCCAAGCGACGGTGGCTTTCAGGCTGCGCTGCGCTGACAGAGCATCGGGCGCGAGCAGCCAATCGCCGCGTGAAATATCCACTTCGCGGTCGAGGACGATGCCGTAACTTGTGTTCAAACCTTGGTCTTGCTGCAAAGGCTCTCTCGCATGATCCAGCAGCTGAGAAATCAAAGCCTTTTGTCCACTTGGGAAGACTTGCAATTCTTGGCCGATCTTCAAACTGCCCGAAGCCAAGCGCCCCCAAAATGTGCGACGGCCTTGTGCAGTGGTATTGCTACTGGCATCTTTGTCAAGCCACTGAATGGGCAGCGCGGTGGGCACTTGGCGCTCTTCATTCAGCGAGGATTGTGCAGGCAGTTGCTCTAAAATTTGTAGCAAGCTGTGCCCAGAGTAAAACGGCCAACGGCTCGAAAGCTCTACAACGTTGTCGCCCTTCAAGGCAGACACAGGAACGATAGCCGCAGTTTCAATGCCAGCCTGTTCGGCCATCGCATTCAATGCCGCGCTGATGTTGTTGAAAGCAAGCTCCGCGTTTTCAACCGCGTCCAACTTGTTGATCGCAAACACGATGCTGGGCACTCGCAGTAAGTGCGCGAGAAGGCTATGCCGCTTGGTTTGCGGCAAGAGCTGCACGGGCTGTTGCTGCCAAACGAGCTTGGTGGCATCTACCAACACCACGGCAGCATCGGCGCTCGAAGCGGCAGTCACCATGTTGCGCGTGTATTGCTCATGGCCGGGTGCATCGCCAATGATGAACTTGCGACTAGCGGTCGAGAAATAGCGGTAAGCCACATCGATCGTGATGCCTTGCTCGCGCTCAGCGGTGAGGCCATCGGTGAACTGGGCGAGATCGATTTCGCCGGTTTTAGACACGCCAGCGATCTGGTCGAGCAGGGCTGTTTTGCTGTCAACGAGCAGGCGGCCGATCAGCGTTGACTTGCCATCATCGACGGAGCCGCAGGTGATGAATTTGAGTGCTTGGTGTTGCATTAGAAATACCCTTCCTTCTTACGCTTCTCCATCGAAGCCTCAGAAGTTTTATCGTCCATGCGCGTTGCGCCGCGTTCGGAAATATCAGCGGTTAGAGTTTCCAAAACAATGTCTTGCGCATTCTTAGCTAAGCTGGCCACAGGCGCGGTGCAAGTGATGTCGCCTACGGTGCGAAAGCGCACATCGCGTTGCTCGATGACTTCACCATCCTTCGCAGGTGTGAGCGGCGTGATGGGCACGAGCAGGCCGCGACGCTCGACCACCGGGCGTTTGTGGGTGAAGTAAATGCTGGGCAACTCGATGTTTTCACGAGCGATGTATTGCCACACATCCAGCTCCGTCCAGTTGCTGATCGGGAACACGCGGAAATGCTCGCCGGGATGAATTTTTGTGTTGAACAAGCTCCACAACTCAGGGCGCTGGGCTTTGGGCTGCCATTGGCCGAAGCTGTCGCGATGCGAAAAGATACGCTCTTTCGCACGGGCTTTTTCTTCATCACGGCGCGCACCACCAATCAACGCATCAAACTGAAATTCTTCAATCGCTTCCAGCAGCGTGACGGATTGATGCACATTGCGAGATTCATCCGGTCTGCTCAAGCGCACGGTGCCGCGCTTCATCGAATCTTCCACACTGCGCACCACCAGTTTCGCACCCAGTTCTGAGGCACGCATGTCTCTGAAATCACAAACTTCTTGGTAGTTGTGACCCGTGTCGATCATCAGCAAGGGATATGGAATCTTGCCAATTCCGAATGCTTTTTCTGCGCACTTCAAAAGCACTGCAGAGTCTTTGCCGCCTGAGAAGAGCAGGGTGGGCTTTTCAAAGCTGCCTGCCACTTCGCGGAGAATAAAAATAGCTTCTTCTTCTAGCGCGTTGAGGTGTTGGTTAGAAAGCTGCTCGAGCAATTGAGGTTCGGTTCTGGCGTTCATTGGCGATTGGGTGGCAGATTAACTTGCAAAGATATTGAGTTTCCGGTCGCGAAAGACGCGAGAGTTACGCGAAAGACGCAAAAAAGAGAAAAAGAGAAAGGAGGAAATTGAATTCAAAACTGTTGATGGGTGTTTTTTTGGGTATTTGTTTCGCGTAACTTTCGCGTCTTTCGCGTACTGTATTTGTATTTGCATCCTTATTCGGCTTTCAGACGGGTACAACATGCAAACCACATTCCTTTGCCGCTTCGTTTTCCCACCACCAGCGGCCTGAGCGGAAATCTTCGCCTAGCGTCACTGCGCGGGTGCAAGGCTGGCAGCCGATGCTGGGGTAAAACTGATCGTGCAGGGCGTTGTAGGGCACGTTGTTAGCTTTGACGTAATGCCACACATCGCCGAGCAGCCAATCGTGCAGGGGATTGATCTTGGTTTTCTCGCTGCTGTCGTCGATGGCGTGCACGGCTGCACGTGCATCGGACTGTTCTTTACGCAGACCGGTGATCCATGCGCGTTTGCCTTCAAGTGCAACGGCTAAGGGCCTCATCTTGCGGATATCACAGCATTGTTTGCGCAGGGCGATGCTTTGGTACATCGCATCTTTGCCGTTGGCGGTTTCAAAGGCTTCGGCGGCTTGGTGCTCTGGCTCATGAATGCGGATCACGCGTTGATGGCCGTAGTTCGCTTGCACGGTTTTGAGCAGATCGAGCGTTTGCGCATAGAGCTTACCGGTTTGCAACACGAAGACTTCACTTTTCACCCCCAGCGTGTGCAGCAAATGCGTGATCACCATGTCTTCCACGCCGAGACTGCTGGCTTGCGTGAGCGGCTGATACAGCTCACCCGCCTGGCGCAGCAGATTGTGCGCAGCAACTACTTTTTTATCAAAGTCTGCCGAAGGCTTGGCATGCAGTTGAACAGCGTTCACGCGAGTTTCCCTGTAGAGAAAGCTGCTCTGTTTGCCATGTCGCCTTGGTAAAAACTTTTGTAATGCGCAAGCAACTTGGCGGCATGCTCCGCGCTTTGGTCTTCGCGCAACACGGCGCTGGTGAAGCCGCTGCGCTGCATTTGCACGAGTTGGTCAATGAGCACATCGCCTGTGGCACGGATATCGCCTTTGAAACCGAGGCGCTTGCGCAATTGCACGGCTTGGCTGAACGCTCTGCCATCGCTGAACGCAGGAAAATGCAGCTCCACCACTTCTGCACTGCTGAGCGCTTGAGCCTGGCTGGCTACATCGCTGTCATTGCTAATTTTCAGGACATTCAAGGCCTCATATTGGCCATTAGCCGGCCTATTTTCTGCGCGGGGTGCTATTAATTCAATAGTATTTGACATGTTGCTTACTCTCAGGAGATGGCTTCTTCTTTGTGGCGAACACTGTTGGCCGCCGCTTTGAAAGGCTCTGCGCCAAGGCGCTTCAATGTATCGATGAACAGCTCAAATTTCTCGGCACGCGGTTCGCGCAATTCTTTGTAGGTGAGCAAAACGGCTTCAATCGCTTCTGGGATCTCTTGAGCAGTGAACGATGGGCCGACGACTTTGCCTGCAACCGATGCGCCGCTGATTTTGCTGCCGTCTGAGCCGCCGAGCGTGAGCTGATACCACTCTTGGCCATCTTTGTCCACGCCCAGAATGCCGATGTGACCGCTGTGATGGTGGCCGCATGAATTAATGCAGCCGCTCATATGCAGATCAATGTCACCCAAGTCTTCAAGCTCGTCTAAATCTTGGTAGCGCTCGGTGAGCTGCTGTGCAATCGGCAGGCTGCGGGCATTCGCCAGATCACAGAAATCGCCGCCGGGGCAGGCGATCATGTCGGAGAGCAGTCCGATGTTGCTGGATGCAAAACCCGCCTTCTTCGCCGCACGCCACAAATCGGGCAGGGCATCGCAGCTCACCCAAGGCAGGAGCAGATTTTGATCATGCGTGACGCGCAACTCGCCTGCGCTATAACTGTCTGCAATTTGCGCAGCCGCTTCCATTTGTTCGGGCGTTACGTCGCCCGGCGACTGGCCGACGCGCTTCACAGAAAGCGTCACCGCACGCAGCTTCGGATTTTTGTGTGTATGCACGTTACGGGTGAGCCAGCGGGTGAAGGCCACATCATCGTGCGCAGCCACTTCTAGAATACGGCTGACCTTATTTGCTACAAAATCAGTAGCGCTCAGCGCACATTCTATACCGGCTAGAGGCATAAAATGCTTTGAAACCCGATCCAACTCCGCTTGCGGAATGGTGTGCGGGCCGCCGTCTTGCGAGAGGATGTTTTGATACTCCACTTCCACCGCATCAATGAATTTCTGACCTTCGGCCTTCACCAAAATCTTAATACGTGCCTTGTATTTGTTATCTCGGCGGCCAAACAGGTTGTACACGCGCACAATGGCTTCGATGTAATTGAGCACCTGATTCCACGGCAAAAAATCGCGGATCACGGTGGCGATGACGGGCGTGCGACCCATGCCGCCACCTACTAACACTTTGAAGCCTAGATCGCCGCGAGCAACGCCTTGTGCAGCATTGTCCTCCCTCGCTTTGACCAGTTGTAGGCCCACATCGTGCCAGTAAGTGGCGGCCCGGTCTTCCTCGGCTCCCGTGACAGCAATTTTGAATTTACGTGGCAAAAAGGCAAACTCTGGATGCAGCGCGCTCCATTGGCGCAAGATTTCGCAAAATGGGCGTGGGTCTGCGATCTCATCGGGCGCAATGCCAGCTAAGCCATCGCTGGTGATATTGCGAATGCAATTGCCGCTGGTTTGAATGCCATGCATGTTCACGCTGGCGAGCAGATCCATCACGTCAGCGGATTTATCGAGCGGAATCCAGTTGTATTGGATGTTTTGCCGCGTGGTGAAGTGGCCATAGCCCTTTTGTAATTCAATGCCTTGGCCAGAGAGGCGCGCTTGGCCTGTGACGGCGGCTTGGAACACTTCATCGCTGGGCTGATCGTAGTCGCGTGCGATCTGCGCCAGCACGCGAAGCTGCGCTGAGTTGAGCTCGCCATAGGGCACTGCTACACGCAGCATCGGTGCATAGCGTTGCACATACCAGCCGTTTTGCAGGCGCAGGGGGCGAAATTCTTCCTCTGCAAGGCGGCCATCCAATCGGCGCTCCAGTTGATCGCGGTATTGCGCAGCGCGCAGTTTCACGAATTCTTTGTCAAAGGCGTTGTATTGATACATGTTGTGTGTAGCCTGAAAACCAAAACGAAAATTAGATCGCCAGCAGCTTGAAGCCCGCATAGGCCAGCAGCAGCGAAAGAATGGAGCGAATCGCACGATCCGGCACATGGTTGCCCAGCTTGGTGCCCAGCCAAATGCCAGGAAGCGAGCCTGCCAGCAACTTAGCCAGCAACTGCCAATCGACCGATCCAATCGAGGCGTGGCCGAGGCCTGCAACCAGTGTGAGCGGCACGGCATAAGCCACATCAGCGGCCACGATGCGGTTCAGCGGCAGGGCAGGGTAGAGCAGCATCAGGGCGGTCACGCCAATGGCGCCAGCGCCAACGGAGGTGAGTGAGACGAGTACGCCGATGAGCGCGCCAAAGATGATGGGCAGGGCGGGGTGGCGAGGCTTCGTGGCAGCTTCGAGCTGTTCGGCGCTGATATCGAACGCGGGAGCGGCTGTGCCTTTGATGACTTTGTAGAGCGTGGCAGCTGCGGTGAGCAGCAGCGCGAATCCGAGGGTCGTCGTCATGACCTTTTGCACGGATTCTTGTGCTGCGCCGAAGTAATGCAGCGCGCCCACGGTGAGCAAAGCGGCGGGGATGGAGCCCATGCTCAAGCTGCCAACGATTTTCCAATCCACCCGACGGGCGAGCGCTAGATTAACGGTCCCGCCGAGTTTGGTGAACGCGGCAAAGAGCAAATCCGTGCCCACGGCGAGGATCGGTTTGATGCCGAAACCGAAGATGAGAAGCGGTGTCATCAGGGAGCCGCCGCCCACACCAGTGAGGCCGACCACGAAGCCAACGAAGAAGCCGGAAAGAATGAATGCGATGTCTGTCATGGGGATGGACTTTGCCGCATTGCCCTTTAAAACCAAACTACTTTTTTGTTGTTGGCATATGCGAATAAGCTAAGTTGGGTTTTGGCATATGGGGTTTTGCTTTGTGCTTAGTGTGTTGGTGCTCAACTGTTTGACGCGACCCGCTCGCCTGCTCCGTAACGTGCACGAAAAAGCCGAGTGCTTTCCTTTTGGCACTCCACCCGACCGCCCCGAGCTGCTATCTTTTGTAGCGTGCCAGCATGGTTTCTCGCGCGCGATGAGGAAAGCCCTCGGTTTTTTCAGACCCATCACGCAGCGGATTTAGGTCAAGGGCGCGTCGTTGCGTTTTTAAGAGATTATTTGAAGCCAAAATGGCAGATAGCTGGCGTATTTATTGCGCAAGGCGCTATGAAATTAATAGTGAGCAACGACACGCCAACCACTCATACCCGCTCCGTGATGGGTCTGAAAAAACGAAGCGGCTCAAAGGTCGGGCGCGGCAAACCAGGCACAGAACGCTACAGAGATCAGGAGCTCGTCGCTCGCGGCACAGAGCGCCCAACAAAGAAAGGCCTCAGCTTTTTCGGGCACGTCACGGGGCACGAGAGCGGGTCGCATGAAGGCGAAGCAGTCGAGGCAAGCGAGCGGGCAGCGCGAAGGCGAAGCAGTTGAAGAAAAAAATCAGCGACGTCTTCCCAATATCCCACCCAGCACGCCCCGAATAATTTGCCTGCCTACTTCACGGCCAATCGAGCTGGCGGCGGATTTGATGAGTTGCTCGCCTGCGCTGGCGCGCGTGCGCTTTGCGCCGCCGCCCAAGATGTTGCCCAAGCCGCCTAGCCAGCCGCCAGAGGCCGCTTCGCCTACGGCGTCTACGGCTTCTTTGCCGGCTTCTTTGGCAATGTCTTTGCCTTTTTGCATGGCTTCGGATTCGCTGGCCATGCCGGCTTCGGTGCGGCCTTTGATTTTTTCGTAGGCGGATTCGCGGTCGATGGTTTTTTCATAGACGCCGGCCACGATGGAGTTTTGAATCAGGGTTTGGCGCTGCTCGGGAGCGATCACGCCGATTTGGCTGCCGGGCGGCAGCACATACACGCGCTCGGTGATGCCGGGGCGGCCTTTTTCGTCGAGAAAGCTGATCAAGGCTTCGCCTACGGCCAGCTCGGTGATGGCGGTTTCGATGTCCAGGCCGGGGTTTTGCCGCATCGTCTCTGCGGTGGCCTTGACGGCTTTTTGATCGCGTGGCGTGAAGGCGCGCAGGGCGTGCTGCACGCGGTTGCCTAGCTGCGCGAGTACGCTGTCTGGAATGTCCAGCGGATTTTGCGTGACGAAATACACGCCCACGCCTTTGGAACGCACGAGGAGCACGACCAGCTCAATGCGCTCTAGCAGCGGCTTGGGCGCATCGGTGAAGAGCAAATGCGCTTCGTCGAAGAAGAAGACCAATTTGGGTTGATCAATGTCGCCCACCTCGGGCAAGGTTTCAAAGAGTTCGCTCAGCAGCCAGAGCAGGAACGTTGCATACAAGCGCGGCGAGGTGAGCAGTTTGTCTGCGGCGAGGATGTTGACCACGCCTTTGCCGCTCGAATCGGTTTGCATGAAATCCGCGATGTTGAGCATGGGCTCGCCGAAAAACACGTCGCCGCCTTGCTCTTCAATTTGCATCAAGCCGCGCTGGATCGCGCCGATGGACGCGGCGGAAATGTTGCCGTATTCGGTGGTGAAATCTTTTGCGTTGTCGCCCACGCTTTGGCACATGGCGCGCAGGTCTTTCATGTCCAGCAGCAGCAGGCCTTGGTCATCGGCAATTTTGAAGACGAGTTGCAAGACACCGGCCTGCGTTTCGTTCAAATTGAGCATACGCGCCAAGAGCAGCGGCCCCAAGTCGCTCACCGTTGCGCGCACGGGATGTCCTTGCTTGCCAAAAACGTCCCAAAGCGTGACGGGGAGCGCTACAGATTCAGGAGCATCTAGCGCTCGATCCGCGAGGATTTTGGCCATTTTTTCGCCAATTTTCCCGGCTTGGGAGATGCCCGTGAGATCGCCTTTCACGTCGGCCATGAAAACGGGCACGCCGATGCGGCTAAAGCCCTCGGCCATGGTTTGCAGCGTCACGGTCTTGCCTGTGCCGGTAGCGCCGGTGATCAGGCCATGGCGATTGGCTTTGTCGGGGCGCAGGAAGCATTCAGCGGATTTGTTTTTGGCAATGAGGATCGGGTCGGCCATGGTGGGTCTCGAAAAGTACAATTGAAGGATTAACGGGATTTAAAACCAATTCAAACGCGAAAGACGCGAAAGTAGCGCGAAAATCGCAAAAAAGAAAGTTCAAACCGTATATTTAGCGGCTTTCGCGTAACTTTCGCGCTTTTCGCGTTCGGTTTTAGTCTTGGAGTTGAACGCAGATTATTTTTAAGGGCAACGCAGATGGCAGGCCACAGCAAATGGGCAAACATCCAACATCGCAAAGGGCGGCAGGATGAAAAGCGCGGGAAAATTTGGACACGGGTGATCCGCGAGATCATGGTGGCGGCGCGACTGCAAGGTGGTGATTTAGCCACCAATCCGCGCCTGCGCTTGGCCGTAGACAGGGCCAAAGCGGCCAACATGCCAGCGGAAAACGTCAAACGTAACATCGACAAAGCCACCGGCAATTTAGAAGGTGTGCATTACGAAGAAATTCGCTACGAAGGCTATGGCATCGGCGGCGCAGCGATCATGGTGGACACGATGACGGATAACAAAGTACGCACCGTGGCCGATGTGAGGCATTGTTTTAGTAAACATGGCGGCAACATGGGCACCGAAGGCTCGGTGGCTTTCCAATTCAAACATTGCGGGCAGATCTTGCTCGCACCCGGCGCAGATGAAGCCAAGGTGATGGACATCGCGCTGGAAAACGGCGCGGATGACGTGCTGACGGACGAAGAGGGCGGCATCGAGGTGCTCACCTCACCTCAAGTTTTTGAAGCCGTGAAAAACGCCTTAGAAGCAGCAGGCTTCAAGCCAGAGATTGCCGAAGTGACGATGCGCGCCGAAAACGCGATTGCGTTGGCAGGCACCGATGCTTTGAGGATGCAAAAGTTGCTGGACATGATTGAAGAGATTGATGACGTGCAAAACGTGTATCACAACGCAGAAATAGAACTATGAAAATATTAGTGATCGGCGGCGGAGGCCGTGAACATGCTCTGGCTTGGAAGCTGGCGGCATCGCCTAAGGTGCAAACCATTTACGTGGCTCCGGGCAATGGTGGCACGGCCTTGGATTCTCGGTTTGAGAGCATTAATCTGGCTTCTCCCGTTGAATTATCTGCCTGGGCTGCTATGGAAAAAATAGCGCTCACGGTGGTGGGGCCGGAAGCGCCGCTGGCTGCTGGCATCGTGGATGAGTTCCGTGAGAAGGGCTTGCGTATTTTTGGACCGACCAAAGCTGCCGCGCAATTGGAAAGCTCCAAGGCGTTTAGCAAGGCTTTCATGGCGCGGCATAGCATTCCGACTGCTGAGTTTGAAACCTTCACGGATGCTGCGGCTGCGCATGCTTACCTCGACAAAAAAGGCGCTCCAATTGTGGTGAAAGCTGATGGCTTGGCGGCGGGTAAGGGCGTGGTCGTGGCGATGAGTTTGGAAGAGGCGCATGCGGCAGTGGACGACATGTTGGCCAGCAATGCCTACGGCGTGCAACACAACACAGGTGACGATGGACAAGCCAGAGCCCGCGTCGTGATCGAAGAATTTCTAGAGGGCGAAGAAGCCAGTTTCATCGTGCTTTGCGATGGAAAAAACGTGACGGCGCTGGCTACAAGCCAAGACCATAAGCGTTTGCAAGACGGCGACCAAGGCCCCAACACCGGCGGCATGGGCGCGTACTCGCCAGCACCGGTCGTCACGCCCGAGGTGCATGCGCGTGCGATGCGCGAAGTGATTTTGCCCACCATCAAAGGTATGGAAAAGGATGGCGTCCGTTACACAGGCTTTCTCTATGCCGGCCTGATGATCACGCCGCAAGGCAAGATCAAAACGCTGGAATTCAATTGCCGCATGGGCGACCCGGAGACGCAGCCTATTCTGATGCGCTTGAAAAGCGATTTGGTGGATGTGCTCATGGCCGCGACCGATGGCAAGCTAGACACCATCGAGCTGCAATGGGATCGCCGCGTGGCGCTTGGCACGGTGCTCGCTGCGCATGGCTATCCGATGAATCCGCGTAAGGGCGATGTGATCAGTGGCTTGCCGAAGAATGATTCTTCCGTGGGCGACGATGTGGTCGTCTTCCATGCTGGCACAGCGAGCGTGAATGGCCAAACCGTGACCAGCGGCGGCCGCGTGCTCTGCGTCACGGCGCTGGCCGATTCGGTCAAGCAAGCGCAGGCGCGCGTGGCGCAGGTGATTCAGGGGATAGGGTTTGATGGGATGCAGTATCGACGCGATATTGGGTATCGTGCGGTGAAGTGAAGTCTCATATGAATACTGCAAAGAAAAATTGGGTTTGGAAATCTACTGAGGATTCGATCAGATGCGGCAAGACATCATTTTTCGCTGTTGCTGAACTCGTGATTTTGTGTTTTCTCTCCCTTAAATATGGGTTGCTTTTGATAGCTTTCATACTTGAAAACTACATTTATCCATCGGTCAATAATTTTTATCAATGGTATACAGGGGTGGCATTTCAAGCAAAAGATACTTACCCATCTGCAATAATTGGCACTGTTATAGCAGTTTTTTTACCGATCTTTTTACTACGTTCAAAGCAGTCTGTATCCCTAGGCTCAAGCTTATTAAATAAATACTGGCTACCTCTTCATTGGCATAAGGCCAAAAAAATACAGTTCACGGTTGCTTTTGTTGTTTCTTGCAGTATGGGTGCTCTTGCATGCTACTTGTTGATCGCTAATCTGCGAAACGAACTCAAGTCACCCACAGCCTATCTTTCAATAGCCGTCGGTAGCTATATTGTGTTTTTGGTTTCTTTCCTAACTTGGAAATGCCAAATAGTGTTTAATTTTGAAAATCAGAGAAGTGCAAATATATTTACAGTAACCGCATCTACAATTTCAGCCTCATTTTTATCACTAGGTGCCGTAGTTAATCGAGCACCCTATTCCGTGACTTTACAATTTTTTCTGTGCTTCATCCTTTTGAGCATGCTTATTCTTAGATCAAGAGTGAAAATTCAAAAGGATGTGAATGAGATAAATCCAACCACTTATTTAAAAAAAACGTTCGTCGAATCTTTATTTACTTTACCGTTTCTTTTTGCCTTGTTTTTGCGTGCTTTGTACACAAGAGTTATTGCGTCTCTTTGTTTTATCAAGATTGGTCTTTTGAATTTACCAAAGAATACCAACGATTTTTTCTTTTGTATTGACGTATTCCATCCAATAAAATTGATTCCTGATGCTGAAGTCATAGAAAAGTCATTGACTGCGAAAGAGGTATCTACTCAACTTTTTAAATCGTTAGATTTGATGCGCTCCGATTGGCAACAAATTAGTGCTTTTCTAGTTAATCTTCAAGGTCTAGTTCTGTATTTTTTAATAGGCAACATATACAGATGGTCATTAAAAAGTTTTGCTTGGATTTGGTTGCCTTTTATTATTTCGATGCGTCTGGTTTTAGTAAAAAGCAAAAGCGAACCATCTGACGATGAGAGAAGAGATAGTAGTTTGATTGGCATTGCATACTTCAGTAATCCAGTCTTACTATCGCTAGCACTATTTTTACTGGTGGTAATACTCTATACACTAGAAAATAATGAAATTAGATCAATTCTTGATGCATGGTTTTCAAGGCAGGGTCTTGGTGGGCTATTACAAGTATTTTCTATAAATGGATCAATGCAAAATTATCCAAAATCAGTATTTTTAATTTTGTGTGTTGGATACGTACCATTGCTGACCATGACTCTTTTTATTACGGCCTCGTCTTTCAAGTCTGTTTTCATAAAAGATCTTGAAGATAGAAAAATAAATCTGCTAAGTGCGAGAAATTTGGATAAATACACGAAATCTGCTGACCTGCTAAACGTTATGGGTCGGCTATTCATTTGTAGCATCATCCAAGTCGTGTGGGCGCTAGTTTTAATTGGTTACTTTTCATGAGCATTGAAAAAGTTCGCGCCTATTTGCTGGAATTGCAGGAAAACATCGTCACCACGTTTGCCATGGTCGATGGCAGTGATTTTCTTCAAGACAAATGGAAAAAGCGCCCCGGCGAGCCGCTGCAAGGCAACGGCATCACCTGCATTTTGGAAGACGGCGGTATCTTTGAGCGCGCGGGTTGCGGCTTCTCGCATGTGCGCGGCCCCAAGCTGCCGCCTTCAGCCACACAAAACCGCCCCGAGCTGACGGGTGCGCCGTTTGAGGCATTGGGTGTTTCTCTCGTGTTTCATCCACACAACCCCTATGCGCCCACAGTGCATATGAATGTGCGCATGCTCAGCGCCAAGCTGCCTTCGGGCGAGCCGGTGTTTTGGTTTGGTGGCGGTATGGATCTCACGCCGTTTTATGGTTTTGAAGAAGATGCGGTGCATTTCCATACGATATGCAAAACGGCCTTAGAGCCTTTTGGTGCTGATAAATACCCCAAATTCAAGCAATGGTGCGATGCGTATTTTTACTTGAAACATCGCAAAGAGCCGCGCGGCATTGGCGGTATTTTTATGGACGATTTCAACGAAGGCGGCTTTGACAATGGCTTTGCGATGATCCAATCGATTGGCAATGCCTTCATCCCTGCCTATTTACCGATTGTGGAAAAGCGCTGCGGCATGAAATTTGGCCAACGCGAGCGCGATTTTCAGCTCTATCGGCGCGGGCGGTATGTAGAGTTCAACTTGGTCTGGGATCGTGGCACGCATTTCGGCCTGCAATCGGGCGGGCGAGTGGAGTCCATCCTCATGAGCATGCCGCCCATGGCAAGCTGGGCTTATAAGCGCAAGCCGCGCCGAGGCACGCCCGAGCGCGATTTGTACGAGACATTTCTCGTGCCCAAGGACTGGATTTGAGCGCAGTGCGCAGGCTCGGCCTCTATGGCGGCGCGTTTGACCCGCCGCATCTTGCCCACCATGCCCTTGCGCAGGCCGCTATTGCGCAATATCAGCTCGATCAGTTGCGCATCTTGCCCACAGGCTTGGCTTGGCACAAAAGCCGCACGCTATCGCTCGCTGAGCATCGCCTAGCCATGGCAAAAATCGCCTTTGCGGATTTGCCGCAAGCGATCGTCGATCCGCGCGAGACGCTGCGCAGCGGCGTCAGCTACACCATCGACACATTGCACGAGCTGCAAGCGGAAAACCCGCAAGCACAGCTCTTTTTGCTAATGGGCCAAGACCAGTTGCAGTTTTTCCCGCAATGGCATCGGTATCAGGAGATTTTGCAGATTGCTACACTTTTGGTAGCAAGCCGTGCAGATTCTATAACGGCTAGTAGCCAAAAAGACCCTATAAATCAAGGTAAAATAGGCCATCTGGCGATACAAATGCCTGCCTCGCCGATCAGTGCGACGCAGATTCGCCACCTCTGCCAGCAGCAGCAAGGCATTGACCATCTGGCGCAAACGACTGACCTGATGGTCAAACCAGCCGTTGCACGGTATATTGCTGATCATCGCCTCTACAGCCCCGCTATCTGACTCTTTAAAGCTCTCCCGCATGACCACCCAAAAATCCTCTCACATCACCCGTCGCCCCGCCCCAGCCGTTGCGAGCCCCGAGAACAGCCAAGGCAAACGCGATGTCGCCAAGCTGCTCAAAGCCATCGTCGACGGCCTAGAAGATGTGAAAGCGCAAAACCTCATGGTCTTTGACACCGAGCATCTCTCTAGCTTGTTTGAGCGCGTGATCGTCGCCAGCGGCACCAGCAATCGCCAAACCAAGGCGCTGGCCATGAGTGTGCGTGAAGCCGTGAGCGAAGCGGGTTTTCCCAAGCCGCGCACGGAAGGCGAAGAAAACGGCGAATGGATCATCGTTGATTGCGGCGCAGCTGTGGTGCACATCATGCAGCCCGCCATTCGCCAGTATTACCACTTGGAAGACATTTGGGGCGAAAAGCCCATGCGCTTGAAGCATGCCGCTTCCGAGAAAGAAGCAGAGAAGGCCGAGAAGAAAGCTGCCGATCACTTTGCAGCAGAAAAAGCCAAAGAAAAAGCGGCCAAAGCCGTTAAGAAATCTGCCGCAGGTGTTACTAAAACTGTAGCAGGTAAGACTGCCGCCAAAGCTTCCCCTTCTGCCAAAAAGCCAGCAGCCAAGAAGTCTGTCGCAAAAGCGTCGCCGCAAGCGGTAGCGAAAAAAGCAGCGGCAAAAAAAGTGGCAGTGAAAACTGCACCTGCTAAAGCGTCTTTGAAAGCGCCCGCCAAGAAAGCCGCAGCTAAAAAATCAGCATGAAGCTGTTGGTCGTCGCTGTTGGCCAGCGTGTGCCCGATTGGGCTCAAACCGCTTGGGACGACTACGCCAAACGCTTCCCCCCAGAGATCAAGCTCGAACTCAAGGCCATCAAAACCGAGCCGCGCAGCAACAACAAAAACACCGCCGCCCTCATGGCCGCCGAGCGCGAGCGCATTGAAGCATCCATAGCCAAAGAGTCCAAAGGCACGCGCATCGTCGTCCTAGACGAACGCGGCAAACACACCTCCACCGTGCAACTCGCCCAGCGCTTGACTGAATGGCAACTCGGCGGCACCGATGTGGCCTTGGTCATCGGCGGCCCCGACGGCCTCGACCCCGAGTTTCGCAAATCCGCGCAAGAATCCATCCGCCTGTCCGACCTCACACTGCCCCACGCCATGGTGCGCGTGCTGCTTGTTGAGCAGCTGTATCGCGCTTGGTCAGTGAATGCGGGGCATCCTTATCATCGGGAGTGAAGATAGCGACTCTTGCCGAGCAGTTGTTTTGAAATAAGTGCTGGTCTGCAGCACGGCTAACGAGTTCTGCACATGGCAATCAAGCATAGTCGCTGAGTGGCACGCAACTGCAAAACAGATTGCGGTCGCCATAGACGTTATCTAGCCGGCCTACGGGTGCCCAGTATTTGCTGTGTTGTTTGGGGCTGAGTGTGGCGCTGGCCACGGAGCGGGGATAAGCATGTTTCCACTCGTCGGCGCTGACCGTTTGGGCGGTGTGTGGCGCGTTTTTGAGGGGGTTGTCGTCTTGTGGCCAAACGCCCTTTTCAATTTGGGCGATTTCAGCGCGGATGGCGATCATGGCGTTGATGAAGCGGTCAATCTCGGCGAGGTCTTCGCTTTCGGTGGGCTCG
>JANMHJ010000038.1:0-43130 GCA_031375105.1 Variovorax sp. | reverse complement strand
CGCGAAAGTTACGCGTCTTTCGCGTAACTTTCGCGTCCTTCGCGCCCGGTATTCAATGCCCTAGCCGAGCCACAAAAATTAAAACACTCAGCACAGATGTCTGACGCCCCACAAAGAGCCTATCGCGCCGCCTGCCCGGGCTGCGGCGCTGTGGTGGAGTTTCGCTCGCTGGCTTCCACGCATGCGGTGTGCGGCTATTGCCAGAGCACCATCGTGCGTGAGGGCGATGCGCTCTCGCGCATTGGCAAGATGAGCGAGGTGTTTGACGACTACTCGCCGCTGCAAATTTTCTCGCAAGGCAAGTTCAGCAGCGTTGGCTTTACGGTGATTGGCCGCCTGCAATACAAATACCGTGATGGCAGTTGGAGCGAATGGCTCTGCGCTTTGGATGATGGTAGCGTCGCCTCCTTGAGTGAAGACAACGGCAGTTTCGTTTGGAGCAAAGCCGCGAGCACGCAGCGCGTGTTGCCCAAACCTCAGCAATGGGTGCTGGGTAACCTCACGGCGATCAATGGGCGCAGCTACAGCGTGGCTTCGATTGAAGAGGTGGCGCTGATGTCGGCGCAGGGCGAGCTGCCTAAATTGCCACCTTTGGGCACGAGCTTCTCCGTGGTGGAGCTGAGGAGCGCGAGCGGCGAGGTGATCAGCATTGATTATTCGACCGAGCCGCCCTCGCTTGCCTCTGGCGTGGCGGTGAATCTGGAAAGCTTGCAGCTCACGGGTCTGCGCGATCTGAGCAACAAAACAGGGCAAGGCGGCAAAGAAGTCAAAGGTCGGCATTTCAATTGTCCGAACTGCGGCAGCGCGGTTGATGTCCGGCTTGAGATCAGCAAGAGCATCACGTGCGGCAGCTGCAACAGCTTGATTGATCTTTCCCAAGGCGCAGGCGGCGAATTACGTCATGCGATGCAAGACGAGCCTGTGAAACCGCTCATTCCGCTGGGCAGCATCGGTACTTTGCAAGGCAAGAGCTGGCAGATCGTGGGCTTTCAGCATCGCATGGGGCAAGAGGTTGGGGCTCAGGAGAGTGTCGACGACGAAGAGGACGACTACGACGAGTCATTTGGCTGGAGCGAGTATTTGCTCTACAACAGCAAAGCGGGATTTCTATTCTTGGTGGACGCGACGGATGGCTGGAGTTTGGTCAAACCGATCACTGGCGCACCTGAGGTGCAGACCAGCCGCCAAGTGAAATACCAGGGCAGTACCTTCACTCAAGCATACGCTTACAAGGCCGAGACGAATTACGTGGCGGGCGAGTTTTATTGGCGCGTAGAGCGCGGCCAGAAGACCTACAACGAAGATTACGGCAGTGGCAAACTCGTGCTTTCGCGCGAGCAAAGCGCGGGTAAGGGGGGTGGTGGTGGACAAGAAGTCACCTGGTCGATCGGCAGCAAGTTGGAGGCGTCCACGGTGGCGAGCGCTTTTAAGCTGCAAAGCCGCAGTGCAGATTTTCAGCGTTCTGCATCTTCCAGCGATGTGAGTCCGATATCGATGAGCTCTCCGAGCATGCAAACTTGGATTTGGATGGCGGTGATCTTGATTTTTGTGTTGATCGAGATGCGCAGCTGTACACGCAGTTGCAATCCGCAAACAGAGAACTGCTCATCGAGCTATCGCAGCACAGGCGGCAGCTATGGCGGCTACAGCTCAGGTGGGGGACACAAGTGAAGTTTTTATTTCTTTTTTCAGGAGAACATCATGGTTGAATGGCTCAAACCCGGCGCTTTCATCGGCTCCATCGTCTTCGCGCTGATCGGCGTGGCGATTTTTTGGCTTTGCTTCATCATCATCGACAAAATCACGCCCTACAACTTGTGGGAAGAGATCGTCGAAAAGCAAAACGTGGCACTTGCCTTGGTGGTGGCGGCGATGTGTTTGGGTATCTCGATGATCGTAGCCGCTGCAATTCACGGTTAGCCCTTGAATGCAAATACGGAGCGCGAAAGACACGAAAGTGACGCGAAAGACGCAAAAGGAATACAAAAATAGACCTTGAAAGTTTGCAACTAAGGCTTTGATTCTTGATACTTTTTTCAATGTTTTCTGTATTTTTTTCGCGTCTTTCGCGTCACTTTTGCGTCCTTCGCGCTCGGAAACTTGGTCTTTATGTCCGAACAATCCACAAAACCAATCAAAGAAGCGCCCGCGCCGATTGAGCTAGCGCTGCTCGCCAGCGTCTTCGTCGTGGCGGCTTGTGGCTTGCTGTACGAGCTGGCGGCGGGGGCGATTGCTTCTTATGTGCTGGGCGATTCGATCTTGCAGTTTTCCACCATCATCGGCACGTATTTGTTTGCGATGGGTGTGGGCAGTTGGTTGTCACGCTACATTGAGCGGCAATTGCCAGCGCAGTTTTTGCGGATTGAACTCTTGATTGCCTTGGTGGGCGGCATGCTGCCGGCAATTTTGTTTTTAACCAATGCTTATGCGCCGCAAGGTTTTCGGCCTTTGCTGTATGGCTTGGTGATGTTGGTGGGCATGTTGGTGGGGCTGGAAATTCCGCTAGTGATGCGGATTTTGAAGCGCAACACGCAGCTCAAAGATTTGGTTTCGCAGGTGCTCACCTTTGATTATTTGGGTGCATTGGCCGTGAGCATTGCGTTTCCGCTGCTGCTGGTGCCGCAGCTCGGGCTGGTGCGGACGGGGCTGTTGTTTGGGCTGCTTAATGCGGCGGTGGCGCTTTGGGCGCTGTGGTTGTTTCGCCATGAGCTAAGGGCTTTTAAAGCACATTTGGTAGCGACGTTGGCTGTGATCACGGCACTGGTTGCAGGTTTTCTGGGCGCAGACCACATCACCACGCTGGCGGAAGATCGTTTTTACCAAGACAAGATGATTTTTAGCGCCACTTCGCCTTATCAGCGCATCGTGGTGACGAATGGCAAGGCAGGGCATCGGCTGTATTTGAATGGCAATTTGCAGTTTGCGCAGCGTGATGAATACCGTTATCACGAGGCATTAGTGCATCCAGTGATGGCGGCGCATGGTGCGCCAAAACGCGTGGCGGTGCTCGGCGGTGGCGATGGCATGGCGGTGCGGGAGGTGTTGAAGTATCCAGGCGTAAAAAGCGTCACACTGGTGGAACTCGATCCGAACATGACGCGCATCTTTTCCGAGCAGTTGCAGCTTGCCGCGCTCAATGACGGTGCGTTGCAATCGCCCAAGCTGAAGATCATCAACACAGATGCGTTTAAATTTTTAGAAAACACAGCGCAAGTGTTTGACGTGATCATTGTGGATTTCCCTGATCCGAGCAATTTTTCATTGGGTAAGCTCTATTCCACTTCGTTTTACGCGCTGCTAGACAAAGCGCTTTCTGCCAGCGGCTACGCCGTGATTCAAAGCACCTCGCCGCTGGTGGCGAGGAAGAGTTTTTGGACGGTGGTGCGCACGGTAGAAGAAGTGGGTTTGAAAGCCACGCCGTATCACGCGCATGTGCCCAGCTTTGGCGAATGGGGCTTTATTGTGGCGAGCCGCAGGCCATTCAAGCCTGTGATCGCGCAAAGCAGTTTCCCGAAAGATCTGCGCTTTTTGAATGCGCAAACGCTGCCTCTGCTGTTTGATTTTCCTCTGGACATGGCGCGTGTGAATGCTGAGCCGAATCGCATGAGCAACCAAACGCTGGTGCTTACCTTTGAGGAAGAATGGGGCAAGGTGTTGCAATGAGTGTGGTGATCAAGAGGCGCGATCTGCTGGGCGCGGCTGCTATCACTTCACTGGCTGGCTGCCGCACTGAGCCCGATCAAGTGGCCAAAATCACGGGTGGCTTTGTGGGCGCATCGCATGAAGCGGGGCATGTGCTCAGAGAGAAAAAATGGCCTGCCTACGACGGCAGCCCAGTGCGTAAAGTACACACACTCATTGCAGGCGGCGGCGTGGCGGGCTTGTCTGCAGCTCGCATGTTGCGGCATCAAGGCATGGAAGATTTCGCGTTGTTAGAGCTGGAAAGCGATGCAGGCGGCAATGCACGCGGTGGCCAGATCGCAGGCATCACGCATCCGCTGGGTGCGCATTACCTGCCTGTGCCTGGAGACGACGCGCCTGAAGTGCAAGATTTTCTCGAAGAGCTGGGCTTGCGAAAGCGCATTGCAGGCCGTTGGACTTATGACGAAAAAGTGCTCTGCCACAGCCCGCAAGAGCGTTTGCTTTTCAACGGCAGTTGGCAAGACGGCCTGCTGCCCATGCAAGGCATCAGCAAAGCCACGCAGCAGCAATACGAGCGCTTTGCAAAACTCGTCGCGCAATGGCAGGCCACGGGCGCATTCAGCGTGCCTTTGCGTGGAAATTTTATGCAAAAACTGGCTCTGGCCGTTATACATCCTGCGCAAGCCGCTACTGTTTTTATAGCATATTTGGATACGCAAGGGCTGACTGATCCACAGCTGCGTTGGTATCTGGACTACTGCTGCCGCGACGATTACGGCGCCGGGATTGACACGGTGAGCACCTTCGCAGGCATGCATTATTTTGCGGCGCGGCATGGTTTTTCTGCACCCGGCGTGCAGCTTCCCGCGCAGGCGAGCGAGCGCGAGGGCGTGCTCACTTGGCCGCAAGGCAATGGCTATCTCACTCAGGCATTGGCTGCGCCTTTGAAAGAGCGGCTGCTATCTCGTCAGCTCGTTCTGCGGATCGAGGAAAGCAAAGCGGGCGTAGAAGTCGATGCGATGGATTTAGCTACGCGCCGTGTGCAGCGCTATGCCGCTCAACGCTGCATCGTGGCGCTGCCTTTGCATGTGGCAGCGCGGGTGGTGGTCAACGCACCTGATTTTTTGAAGAGCGCCGCGCAAACCGTCACACATTCCAACTGGTGGGTAGCCAACATCCACATTGACGCACCGCTCTATGACAACGGCCAAGGCGCTTTTCCCTCTTGGGACAACGTGATCTACGGCAGCCCAGGCTTAGGCTATGTGGATGCGATGCACCAAAGCACCCGCATCGCACCCGGCGCCACCGTGCTCACCTACTACAAAGCCGAAGGCGCGGGAAAAAAACCGCGCCAAGCCCTCTTGCAAGCCACATGGGCCCAACTGCGTGACCAAGCCTTGGCCGACATCAGCGTCGCACACCCTGACATCACGCGCCGCGCCCAACACATCAGCATTGCCCGCTACGGGCACGCCATGGCAGTGCCTACACCCCAATTTATAAGCACAATAGGCCATTACCCTTTATATAACGTGCGCGGAATGCTATCAAAAACGAAGCGATATCCTGCCTATGCCACGCCTGCCACCACCCGCCTCCGCTTCGCCCACAGCGATTGGAGCGGCTATAGCGTCTTTGAAGAAGCTTTCACACGCGGCCTGCATGCGGCACTCTGAGCCCGCTTACGACGCTCCGCGATCCAGGGCATTCACCGCCACTTTGCCCGGAGAAAAAAGCTGCATCAATGCCGCCATCAGCGCACGCGCCTTGTCAGAATGATCATCGCCATAGTTGCAGACATACACATCCAAACTTACTGCGCTCTTTTCTGGCCAGGTGTGAACGCATAAATGGCTCTCGGCCAGCAGCACCGTCGCTGTCACGCCACCGGCATTTCCATCGGCTGAGGGAAAGGTATGAAACAGCTGTGCCACGGCCTGCAAGCCCGCATTCTGCACTGCCTGCACGCAGACCGCACCCAAGCGGTTTGCATCCGTCAGCCATGCTGCATCGCAGGCGCAACCCGATAAATCCGCGGTCAAATGCAAGCCTTGCATTTCGCGCTACCAGTGCAAAGCGCTGGTATGGACGGGTGCATCCCAAAGCTCTTTGATTTCTTCATCCAGCAAACTCACGGTGATCGAAGCGCCGGCCATCTCAAGCGCTGTCGTGTAATTGCCGACGAGGCAGCGTACCGGCTTGAGCCCCAGCTCGACAAGCTTTTCGTTGGCTCGGTGGTGCAGCAAGTACAGCTCCATCAAGGGCGTGGCACCCAATCCGTTGATGTGTAACAGCAATTCTTGACCCGCCTTGGGCTGGAGGTCTTTCAAAATGGCCTGCAGCAATTCATCCACAATCGCATCTGCAGGCTTGAAGTTTTCCCTGCGCCGTCCCGGCTCGCCATGAATGCCCACGCCAATTTCCATTTCACGCGCGCCAATATCAAAGGTGTGAACGCCCGCCGCCGGCACAATGCAGCTGCTAAAGGCCACGCCCATCGATGCGGTGTTTCGGTTGACGCGATCACCCACTGATTTGCATTCAGCCAAGCTCGCCCCTTGCTCGGCCGCGGCGCCGACGACTTTCTCTACCACGAGAGTACCTGCCACACCACGCCTGCCGGTGGTGTGCGTGGAGTTTTCTACCGCCACATCATCGTTGACCAAAACCACGTTGTTGTCGATATCCAGCATTTCTCTGGCCATCTGAAAGTTCAGGGTATCGCCCGTGTAATTTTTGACGATGAAAAGAACTCCTGCGCCTGTGTTGACACGGTGCGCGGCGGCAATCATTTGATCAGGTGTGGGAGAAGTAAATATCTGCCCTGGGCAAGCCGCATCAAGCATGCCTTTGCCCACCATACCAATATGCAAGGGCTCATGCCCAGAGCCACCACCTGAGATCAGCGCGACACCTTGGGTCTTGGCTTGTTTGCGATAGACCGCGGTGGGTGCAAATGTGACGGACACGATATCGCTATGCGCCGACGCGAAACCGAGCAAGCTCTCATGAACCAACGCTTCGGGATCATTTAGAAATTTTTTCATGGGCAATACGTGTGACTTTGAATTCAAGGGTGTTGAATCACATCATACGGAAAGTCTCTGCGCATCATGCTAGGTTTTCTACCGTGGCAATCTCTACCCGCGGATGACCTACCGACAGAGCTCCCCGCACCCCATCACACAGAGAGCGCAACACCCGGCCCGCCGCCAACACCGAGTAATGCACATCTTGATGAAGCACATAAGTGAGGCCACCGCTCATCAGCAGCGCCCGATGCGGCTCAATCAGATCATGGGCGGCAATGCGCACGGAGCTAACATGCCCCAAGCTATGCAAGGCTCGCACAACCGCCGTACCGCCCACTGATACGATGTGAACCGCGCCTAGCGGTGCATCTGGGCTCAGGCTCTGCACGGCATCTCGGGTCAACTGAAAAATCGCCTCTTCCGTCTCGGGAATGTCGGTGATCTGAATCGGCGTGACATGCGCAAAGCGCTCTTGCAGCAAATGCAAAAACCCGATGCTGCGATCAATCTCCGCAGCATAACGAGTCGCAGGACTGATCAACAAGCAGCAAGAGGGCTGATGCAGGGGCAGGCTGTTGCCCAAAAGCGTTCCGGCCGTACGCCCCGCCGCTCGATTGTCCGCACCGATATAGGTCTCGCGCATAGAGCCAGGCACATCAGAGAACAGCGTCACCACGTGCACACCTGCGCGCACGAGCTCATTGATGGCCAGCTTCACCGCAGGCACATCCGGCGCTAAAATCGCGACGCCATCAAAGT
This sequence comes from Variovorax sp., assembly GCA_031375105.1. Taxonomy (GTDB): domain Bacteria; phylum Pseudomonadota; class Gammaproteobacteria; order Burkholderiales; family Burkholderiaceae_C; genus JANMDU01. The sequence goes on along the minus strand of JANMHJ010000038.1, from coordinate 35,694 downwards.
CCGTCATGCTGGCCAATTGGCTGGCAAAGGCAGCAGGATCTTCCGCGGGCAAGCGATGCGTCACCTCGGTGATGTGCTGGTGCCGGAAATCGCCAGCGGTTTGCGCAATGACGCGATCCACCAGATCAAAAAAACCGCGCTTCACGGCCGGCAACACAAAAGCAAAGCGGTAGTTGGCCGACACGCGTGGCCTGCCGCGCGACGGTGTATTTGCCCCCAGCTTTTGCATGGCTGCCTGCACACGCTCGACGGTCGCCTGGTTCACGCCTGGCCGATTGTTGAGCACCCGGTCAACGGTTGCCGTCCCAACGCCCGCTTCATCAGCAATTTGGGTGATCGTGATGGGTATTGGCATGCGATTTTTGATTGGATTTGGGCAAGCAGCTCATGTTTTTAAATCACAAAAGCATCATCAGCATCATAAACCATAGTCTGAAAACCTCCGATCCAAGCCAAACAGGATCGATACCCGCCAAAATCCGACCAATTTGATCGAAATCAAGGGTTTGTATTGATGTAATGATTGATTTATTTATTTATTATCCAATCACCGCTTGATGTGATTGATTGCTTGGCAATCTGCTTTGTGCAAAAGATGGCATCGGTGGCAAAAGTAGACATGGGCAATTCTTCAATATCTCAATCGGAAAATTAGGAGCAAATATGAAAACCTTGACGCGCAAGCTCGCGGTCGCTGTAGCGGCCACACTCGGCTTGATGGCAGGAGCTGCGCAAGCGCAGCAAAAGCAAATCACTCTGTGCTGGGCAGCATGGGATCCTGCAAACGCTTTGGTCGAACTGTCCAAAGACTTTACTGCAAAGACCGGCATTCAGGTGAAATATGAGTTTGTGCCGTGGCCCAATTTTGCCCAGCGCATGCTCAATGAGCTGAACTCGAAAGGCAAGCTGTGCGATCTGCTGATCGGCGATAGCCAGTGGATCGGCTCCGCGGCAACGGAAGGTCACTACATCAAACTCAATGATTTCTTTGACAAAAACGGCATCAAGATGTCCGATTTTGCGCCAGCAACAGTTGAAGGTTATTCAACCTGGCCAAAAGGCAGCAAAAACTACTGGGCGCTGCCCGCCATGGGCGATGCAGTGGCATTCGCATATCGCAAAGACTGGTTTGCCCGCCCTGAGCTACAAGCAGAATACAAGAAGAAACATGGCCGTGACCTCGCCGTGCCAAAAACATGGGATGAGTTCAAAAAAGTTGGCGAATTCTTCCAAGGTCGCACGATCGATGGCAAGAAGGTCTACGGCGCAGCGCTCTATACGGAGCGCGGTTCCGAAGGCATCACCATGGGTGTGACCAACACCATGTTCAGCAGCGGTATGGAGCTCGCCAACCCCGCCAAGCCTTATGACATGAAAGGCTTCATCAACGGACCAGCCGCTGTGAAGGGTTTGAAGCTCTACAAAGATTTGTACGACTGCTGCACACCTCCCGGCCACTCCAATGCCTACATGACGGAAAACCTAGACGCTTACAAGTCAGGCCAAGTCGCCATGCAAATGAACTTCATTGCATTCTGGCCTGGTGTTGCCAAAGACCCGCAAGTGGGTGGCGAAAAGAGCGGTTTCTTCGTGATGCCCAAAGGGGAGAAGCACTTCGCCCAGTTGGGTGGCCAGGGCATCTCCGTGGTCAAGTACTCAGACAAGCAAAATGAAGCATTGGAGTACCTGAAGTGGTTCGCACAGCCTACCATTCAGCAGCGCTGGTGGGATGCCGGTGGCGCTTCCACCCACAACGCTGTGCTGAGCAAGCCAGGCTTTGAGAAGAGCACTGCTTACGCGCAGGTCTACCTCGACTCCATGAAGATCGTCAAAGACTTCTGGGCTGAGCCAAGCTACGCACAATTGCTCTTGGCCATGCAGAAACGAGTGCACAACTATGTTGTTGCTAAGCAGGGTACGCCACAAGAAGCGCTTGATGGCCTGTTGAAAGACTGGAACGAAGTCTTCAAAGAAGACGGCAAGCTGAAGTAAACCGCCGCTCGGAATGGATGCGTCTCAACGGCGTGTCCATTCCTTCGCCATCGTTTGAATACACACAGGATCATCGTGTGAGATATCGGCTCGCCCAAAAAAACATCATGAATTCATTGACACAACGCTCACAAGGGCTGTCAGACAGAGCATTGGCTTGGCTGTTCGTCACGCCGACGATTTTGCTCTTGTTGGCATTCAATATCTTTCCGCTCATATGGACGATCTATTTATCGTTCACGAATTACCGCGCCAATCGCCCCAACGCAGACACCGACTGGGTGGGGATTTCCAATTACCAGCGCGTCCTGGCAGATGAGGCGATTTGGGAAAACATGCGTGCGACAGCGCACTTTCTTTGCTGGTCTATCGCTCTGCAATTGACCCTCGGCTTTTTACTGGCATTACTACTAAATAAAAAGTTTCGCGGCCATAGTTTTTGGAGCACGGCGATACTGCTGCCCATGATGCTCGCTCCTGCGGTGGTGGGTACATTCTGGAAGTACTTTTTCCAGCCGCAATACGGCATTTTCAACTACATCATTGAATTCTTTGGTGGCAGCGCGAACTTCACGATGTTGGGTGACACGCAACTGTCGCCTTGGGCCATCATTTTGGTGGATACCTGGATGTGGACACCGTACGTCATGTTGCTGCTATTGGCGGGGCTGCGTTCTATCCCCGGCTATTTGTATGAGGCTGCTGAGATTGATCGCGCCTCTGAATGGACAACGTTCTGGCAGGTTACTTTGCCAATGATGTTGCCATTTATCGTGCTCGCCGTGCTCTTTCGCACGATTGAGAACTTCAAGATGTTTGACTTGGTGGATCAATTGACCAACGGTGGTCCGGGCGCTATCACTGAGCTCGCATCCATCAAGCTCAAACGAGAAGCCTTCGAGAAATGGCGGACGGGTTATGCATCAGCGCTCGCCATCATTCTCTTCGTCTCCATTTATGGGCTGTCATTGGTCACCGTTCGCTATCTCGATAAGGTCAAACAAAGATGAAAACAAGCGTTCATAGTCCTTTGGAGCCTACCAAGTTTGCCCAATGGTTTGCGGCCTGTGCGGTGATTACATATGCACTGATCTCCCTCATTCCCTTGGCTTGGATCTTCCTGACCAGTTTCAAAACACCACAGGATGCGATTGCGTATCCGCCAAAGATCGTGGCCGAGCAGTCCTTGGTGGGATACGTCAATTTATTCACCACCCGTTCGCGGGTGAGCGCAGAAGAGCTGGCAGCGTTACCTGCGCCTGCGACTTGGTACGAGAAGCTGGTTCGCGACCAGCAGATGATTCTCGCGGGACCATCTCGTTTCAAGGATCGCTATCTCAATTCTGTGATCATTGGATTTGGTTCCACCTTGCTATCCATCATTTTAGGAACCTTGGCCGCGTATGCTTTCTCACGATTTCGAATACCCGGCAAGGACGATTGGTTGTTCTTCATCTTGTCAACAAGGATGATGCCGCCGATTGCAATCGCTATTCCCGTCTACCTGATGTTCAGAAATGTGGGCTTGAGCGATACCTACACTGGCATGATATTGCTCTATACCGTGGTGAACTTATCGCTGTCGGTGTGGTTGCTTCAAGGCTTCATGGATGAGATACCACGTGAATACGAAGAAGCCGCCATGGTCGATGGCTACACGCGCTGGCAAGCGTTCCTGAAGGTCGTCTTACCACAAGCAAGCACAGGTATTGCAACCACCGCTATCTTCTGCTTGATTTTCTCGTGGAACGAATACGCGTTTGCGTTGCTGCTCACGAGCGGAACAGCGCAAACGGCTCCGCCATTCATTCCCACCATCATTGGAGAAGGTGGCTTGGATTGGCCTGCCATGGCTGCAGGAACGACATTGTTCTTGTTGCCGGTACTTTTCTTCACCATTTTGCTACGTAAGCACTTGCTGCGTGGAATCACCTTTGGGGCAGTTCGCAAATGAGCACTTCCGACAAGCCTCCTGTATCGCGTTGGATTCGACGTGAACTGTGGGAGCCTATTTTTGCTGTACTAATTGGCGCCGGTTTGGTGATGCTGATGCAGCCTTGGTCTATTCAAGTGTACGGCTACAGCTTTTCTGTATTGCTGTTGGGTGTACTGGGCTACTCCGTCGCAGGCAAACTACCGAAGGAATAAGTGTGGCTGAAATCATTATCAATCAACTGCACAAAAGCTTTGCAGACTTTGTGGCCGTTCGCAACTCAAGCCTCACCTTGGAAGACGGTAAATTTGTCGTCCTGCTGGGCCCCTCAGGATGCGGAAAGACCACCACGCTACGCATGATTGCTGGGCTGGAGTATCCGACCTCGGGGCAAATCACTCTCGATGGCAAAGATGTCACGTATCTACGTCCCAGAGAGCGTGATATTGCCATGGTGTTCCAGTTGTTTGCGCTCTATCCACACATGGGTGTCCGTGAGAACTTGGCGTTCCCTTTGAAAAATGAAGGCTTGCCAAAGGCAGAAATTGATCGGCGCATCAGCGAAGTGGCTTCGATCCTGCGCATTGAGCACCTGATGAATTCTCGGCTGAGCAGCTTAGCGGGTGGCGATAGGCAGCGCTTGGCTTTAGGTCGTGCGATTGTGCGTCAACCCAAGGCTTTCTTGATGGACGAACCATTGGGTACGCTGGATGCTGAATTCAGGGAGCTGATGTGCGTTGAGCTGAGAAAATTGCACGAACGCTTGAAAACGACCACTGTGTTCGTCACCCATGATCAGAACGAAGCGATGGCTTTGGCAGATCATATTGTGGTGATGAATCAAGGCGATATCTTGCAAGCGGACTCGCCGGAAGGTATTTACAACTTCCCAAGCTGCGTCTTCGTGGCTCAATTCATTGGGCGACCCCCGATGAACCTGTTGCCTTTGGCGCAAGGTATTCAATCCGGGGTTAGAGAAGTCAGACTGGGCAATCACTCGGTGGCCGTTCCTTTGACCGTCGGGCAGGCGAAGAGCGCTTTGCTTGGCATCCGCCCAGAACACGTGATGATCACAGAGGACAAACAAGGTTTGCGCGGAACGATCAGCCAAGTGGAATACTTCGGTTCGCACTGGATTGTCATCGTTCAGACGGACAGCGGACTGATCCGAGCTATGGTGTCGAAAGCGGTTCGTCCCAATGAGGGCGACACGGTGGGTATTCAATTCAAGACCGAACGCGCCGTGCTGTTTGATGCGCAGTCTCAGCAGATATTGACCAGCGAAACGACCCAAGCACACAAACGGAGCATGAAACATGGCTAGTATTTCACTCAAAGACATTACTAAAAAGTTCGGTAACAAGATAGCCATCAAAGCGCTGAATTTGGATATCAAAGAGGGTGAGTTTTTTGTGCTCTTGGGGCCCAGCGGGGCAGGAAAAACCACGACCTTGCGCATTATCTCTGGCTTAGAAACACCAGATCAGGGCAGCATCTTGTTCAACAAAGAAGATGTTGCGAAGCTAGCGCCAGCGCATCGTGACTGTGCCTTTGTATTTCAACAATATTCGTTGTATCCGCATCTCACGGTTTACGACAACATGGCGTTTCCGTTACGTTCACCTTTGCTAAAAACAAAAGAATCTGAAATCAAAAAGCGCGTCCATGAAATCGCAGAGTTGTTGCACATGGAATCCAAGCTGCAACGAAAAGCAACGGCATTGTCGGGTGGTGAGATGCAACGCGTTGCCATAGGTCGCGCTTTGGTTCGTCGCCCACGAGTGTATTTGATGGATGAGCCACTGTCTTCACTGGATGCCAAACTTCGTGAAGAGCTACGGGTTGAACTCAGGCGAATTCAAAAAACCACGGGCTCTACAGTGGTTTATGTGACGCATGATCAAGTTGAAGCGACAACCATGGCAGACCGGATCGGCATTTTGGAAGATGGCCATCTTGAGCAGGTTGGCACGCCACAAAACATCTACAACGATCCAGTGTCACTCAATGTCGCTCAGCGCCTTGGCTCTCCTGCTATCAATGTGCTGCCAACAGATTGGCTAGCTGGCAACACGGACATTCAGCTCAACACGCCGGCGGCCTATGTTGCGATTCGTCCGGAAGATATCAGCATCATGCCCGCATCTTCTGGGCCTGTGTACAAGGTCATTGAGTGCTCTTTGGCAAAACATATGCTGGTCACGGAGCGCTCGGGTGTTGAAGTTCGAGTGAGCCAGCCCATGGATCACAGCATTGTGCCGGGGTCTTTGGTATCACTTGGTTTTAGTGGCCGTGGACAGTATCAACTGTTTAGCAAAGCAGGCACTCGGTTAGTTTCTGACAATTGAATTAGGAGAAATAAATGAATACAGCACTGATTATTGATTCGTTTTTTGCAGTACAAAAAGCGATTCTTGCGAATGAATCAGATATTGAATCTTTGGATCGCGCCATCGGTGACGGCGATCATTTCATCAACGTTCGCAGAGGTTGCGAGGTGATCGCGGAGCTGACGAAAGATCTCAAAGACGAGATGCCCGCGCAGGTTTTCCACAAAATCGGCATGAAATTACTGTCAACCATTGGCGGTGCATCTGGGCCTTTGATCTCCAGTTTCTTTATGGCGATGGGCAAAGCGTTGGACGGCATGTCCGAGCCCAGTCGCGCACAGTTTGCGGTGGCCTTCGGTGCGGGCGTGGAAGCGATCAAGTCGCGCGGCAAAGCAGACCTCGGCGAAAAGACGATGCTGGATGTGCTCATACCTGCGGCGAGATTACTTCACAATTTTGCCAACGAGCCCATTGAACTGGCGAAGCTATGCAAACTGCTCAAAGACGATGCACATGCCAATATGCTGTTTACCAAAGGCATGATTGCCACCAAAGGCCGCGCACATTTCTTGGGCGAACGCGCGCTGGGGCACATCGATCCTGGTTCAAAAACCTGCGAAGTCGCGATTGGCGCGGTGTGCGATTTATTGACAGCGTAAAGGCATTTACATCATGAAAAAATTTATCAATGAGATTGATGCCGTTATGCGTGAGTCTCTGGGTGGTATGGTGGATGCTCATCCCCTCTTGCTACACGTGGAATTTGAACCGACCTTCATGTCGCGTGCTAAACGCGCAACTAACAAAGTGGCGTTGCTTTCAGGGGGTGGATCAGGGCATGAGCCTCTGCATTGTGGCTTCATCGGGCAGGGCATGCTGGACGCTGCCTGCCCAGGGCAGGCCTTTACATCACCCACGCCAGATCAAATGTTGGCGGCGGCGGCGGCAGTCAACATGGGCAAGGGCGTGCTGTTCATTGTGAAAAATTATTCAGGCGATTTGATGAATTTTCAAATGGCGACTGAGATGCTAGAAATCGAAAATGCAACTGTTTTGGTCAATGATGATGTGGCGGTCGAGAACTCTACACACACCACAGGCCGCCGAGGTGTAGCCGGCACGCTGATTGTCGAAAAGACGGTGGGCGCGGCGGCAGAGCAAGGCGCTACGCTCGCAGAGTGCAAGGCAATAGGTGACCGGGTCAACAAGGCAACCGCCTCCATGGGCGTCGCCTTTACTAGCTGCGTCGTTCCTGCTGCGGGTCGCACGACCTTTGACATCGGTGCGGATGAGATGGAGGTCGGAGTCGGTATCCACGGAGAGCCTGGACGCCGCCGATCCAAGATCAGACCTGCGGCAGTCATCGTGGACGAGTTGCTTGATTCCATTTTGCGGGATCTGAACCCGCAAAAGGGCAGTGAACTGCTGTTGCACGTCAATGGTTTTGGTGGAACGCCATTGATGGAACTTTATTTGCTGTATCACGATGCAGCAAAACAATTGCGCTCGATGGGCTATCTGCCCGTGCGCTCCTTGGTGGGTAACTTCACGACCTCCTTGGAAATGGCGGGCGCTTCATTAACAGTCACCATGCTGGATTCGGAGATTCGTCAACTTTGGGATGCACCCGTGCATACCCCGGCATTACGCTGGTAAGGATCATTCTGCAGCCTCACGAAACTGTCTGCAAATTGTTAGGAGCTCATCATGCATTGCCAACGACCCTTCAATACCAAGCTCGATCGCCGAAGCTTTGTCAAGCCTGCTTTGGCGGCGGCTGCACAGATGATTTTCTTTTCTCAACCGGTGTTTGCACAGACAGAAAAGACGAAGCCAATTTCTATTGGTCAGTCGGCACCCCTGACAGGTCCTTTTTCGAAGAGCGCAGGATTTTTCCGTGATGCTGTCAATGCAGTTTTTAAGGATGTGAACGAGCGCGGTGGAATGTCGGGTCGACCCGTTGAGTTGATTACCCTAGATGATAAAGGCCGCTCCGAGCTCACCGCAACAAACATCAAACTGCTCGCTAGCCAACTTCAAGTGTTGGGTTTGTTTGGTTTTATGGGGCCAGGCGCTCATCGCATTGGCGTCACTGGTGCCCAGCAAGAAGGCTTGCCCTATATTGCACCCGTTAGTGGGGCTGCTGACCTCAGAAGCGGTGCCTCCCCTTGGGTGTTTAACCTTCGCACGGGGCACAAAGAGGAATTACGATTCATCACAAAACACGCACAGCAGATAGGCCTCGGGCGTTTGGCCATTCTCTTCGAATACAACTCACAAGGCTGGGAGTTGCGTGATGCTTTTGTTGAGCAAGCGAAAATCTCAGGCTTGGGCGATAGTGCCTTGGTGAGCGTGGATCAAGAGGGCTCCGATTTCAGTATTCGTGATGCAGTGACTGCTTTACTGAATGAGAAACCGAATGGGATCGTGCTGGGGGCGGATTACGCTGCCAGCGGCAAGTTTGTGCAAGCAGCAAGGTTGGCGGGCTTCAATGGCGTTTTTTACGCCCTGTCCACAGTTGGTGGGCAGGCACTCATGGATCAAATCGGCCTCAAACATGCTGCCGGTATTTCTGTAACCCAGGTGGTTCCGTTTCCCTGGTCGAGTAAAACAGAGGCCAGTCGCAACTTCATCCAGTTTTCACAACGCCACCAATTGCAGCCCTCATTTGAAGGCATGGAGGCGTGGATTGCAGCACGTTTGCTAGTGGATGTACTTCGCAAAGTTAATCCGTATACCCCTGCAAAGCTGATGGCTGAATTAGAAAAATCATCCGCCATTGATTTCGGCGGATTTGTGGGTGGATTGACTAATAAACCGCGTGCAAATGCTGCATTCGTAGATCTCACTGTTTACTCGAGGGACGGGCGGTTTCGGGTTTGAAGGATTGCGGCATGCGAGTGAAGTAACCTCGTCTGGTTACTCAAACAATCCTGAGGTTTGTGTAGCCCGCTAAAATTACGGGCTTCCCCCATCTCTAACCCTTTCACTCCCCCATGAGCGCAAACACCCAACACATGGCGAATGCCATCCGTGCCCTGTCGATGGACGCTGTCCAGCAAGCCAATTCCGGTCATCCCGGTGCGCCCATGGGTATGGCCGATATGGCCGTCGCTCTGTGGGGCGAACATCTGAGCCACAACCCGACGAATCCCCATTGGGCAAACCGTGATCGTTTCGTGCTCTCCAATGGCCATGGCTCGATGATCATTTATTCGCTGCTGCATCTCACAGGCTATGACCTGCCGATGCAAGAGCTGAAGAATTTCCGCCAACTCCACAGCAAAACCGCTGGCCACCCCGAAGTGGGCGTCACACCCGGCGTAGAAACCACCACCGGGCCGCTGGGTCAGGGCATCACCAATGCTGTGGGCATGGCTTTGGCTGAAAAGCTCTTGGCGGCTGAGTTCAACCAACCCGGCTATGCCATCGTGGACCACTACACCTACAGCTTCTTGGGCGACGGTTGCATGATGGAAGGCATCTCGCACGAGGCCTGCGCCCTCGCAGGCGCGTGGAAACTCAACAAACTGGTTGCTTTGTATGATGACAACGGTATCTCCATCGACGGCCAAGTTGCGCCTTGGTATGTGGACGATGTGGCGGGTCGCTTCAAGGCGTATCAATGGAATGTGATCGGCCCTGTGGATGGGCACGATGTCAAAGCCGTAAGCCGCGCCATCGCAGATGCGAAAAAATCGCCTACTGCACCCACGCTCATCATCTGTAAAACGCATATCGGTAAAGGCAGCCCAAACCGCGCCAACACCTCCAAAGCTCACGGCGAGCCCTTGGGGGGCGAGGAAATCAAGCTCACGCGCGAAGCGCTGGGCTGGCCTCATGCGCCGTTTGAGATTCCACAAGATGTGTATGCCGCTTGGGATGCCAAAGCGTCTGGCAAGCAGGCGGAAAGCTCGTGGGACGCGCAATTCGCTGCGTATGCCAAGGCATTTCCCGCGCAAGCAGCAGAATTCAAGCGCCGCATGGCGGGCGTGTTGCCCAAAGGCTTTGCGCAGATCGTGGCTGACACGCTCGCCGCCACCCACACCAAAGCCGAAACCGTGGCCAGCCGCAAAGCCAGCCAGCTCGCTCTGGAAGCCTTCACCGCCGCACTGCCAGAAATGCTCGGCGGCAGCGCAGACTTGACGGGCTCCAATCTCACCAACACCAAATCCACACCCGCTTTGCGTATCGATCATGCTGGCGATGTGAAGCGTGACGCAGAAGGCAAACTCGGCCGCCACATCAACTATGGCGTGCGCGAATTCGGCATGGCAGCCATCATGAACGGTGTGGCGCTTCATGGCGGCTTCATCCCTTACGGCGGCACCTTCCTCACCTTCTCTGACTACAGCCGCAACGCCATCCGTATGGCTGCGCTCATGAAGCAGCGCGTGATCCATGTGTTCACGCATGATTCGATTGGCTTGGGCGAAGACGGCCCAACACACCAATCGGTGGAGCATGCAGCCAGCTTGCGCTTGATTCCGAATTTAGATGTGTGGCGCCCAGCAGATACGCTGGAAACGGCGATTGCTTGGGCCACGGCACTTGCTAACGTTACGCGCCCCACCGCGCTCTTGCTCTCGCGTCAAAACCTGCCTTATTTGCCCAAGCAAACCGCAGACAACATCGACAAAGGCGCTTATGTCTTGAGCGAGCCTGCGGATGTTGGCCTGAAGAAAAAAGTGCAAATCGTGCTGTTGGCTTCAGGCTCCGAAGTGGGCTTGGCATTGGATGCACAAAAACTCTTGGCCACCTACAAAATCGCTGCTCGCGTGGTCTCCGTACCGAGCACAACCACCTTTGACCGCCAAACCGCGATGTACAAAGCTCTGGTGCTCCCAAGCGGCCTGCCGCGCGTCGCGGTGGAAATGGGTGTGACGGATGGCTGGTGGAAATACGGTTGCGCAGCTGTCGTGGGCCTAGATACTTACGGCGAGTCTGCGCCAGCGCCCGTGCTCTTCAAGCATTTCGGCTTCACCGCGCAAAACGTGGCGGATACGGCGCGCGCTGTATTGGCGAAGCGTTAAACTGAGCTTCCTAAATCATTACAACGGAGATACTCATGAAACAACTCATACTCGCCGCTTGCCTGCTCGGCTTCCTCGCTTTTGGCGCTTATGCTCAAACCTTGAACGGCATCAAGGTCGAGCCAGCCAACGCCAAAGCAGGTGAAGCGGTCAAGATCACCGCTACGTTTGATTCCAATGAAACGCCTAACTGCGGCCTGCGTATTCACTTCGGTGATGGTCAGGTAGAGAAGGTCAAAATTAACAAAGCCAGCGAGATGCCTTACGTCATCAGCCGCACCTATGCCAAGGCTGGCTCGTATAAGGTTGAAGCTGAGCCCACTACGGCTGGCACCACGCTCAAATGCGGCGGCAAGCGCCAGTCAGCCATGTTGACAGTGGCCGCACCAGCGCCGGTTGCGGCTGCTCCTGCTCCTGCTCCTGCTCCTGCGCCAGCGGCTGCGCCAGCGGCTGCACCCGCAGCGCCAGCAGCCAGCGCCGCCAAGGCCATGCCCGCCAAGCCTGTCAGCCCCTGCCCCGAAGGCTGGACGCTGGCCAAGCCCGGTGTGAACGCAAAAACCAAGGCCTTCTCTTGCACGGCCAAACCAGGCACCAAAATTCCTGAGCCCAAACTCGTTTGCCCAGGTGATTTGACCTACTTAGAAAACAGCAAGAAAGGCCACCTCGCCTGCCGCGTGTGAGTCTTTAAATTGAAGTAAAGCCTTCAGCAAGTGGGCTTGGCTTGCATCGATGCCAAGCTCACTGACTGAATGTTTTGATTTTTTTACGGAGTGTTTCAATGACCATCAAGCTGGGTATCAACGGATTTGGCCGCATTGGCCGCATGGTGTTTCGCGCTGCGGTGCAAAATTTTTCAGACATCGAGATCGTCGGTATCAACGATTTGCTCGAACCTGATTACCTCGCCTACATGCTCACGTATGACAGCGTGCACGGCCGCTTCAAGGGCGATGTGAAGGTTGAAGGCAACACGCTCGTGGTCAATGGCAAAAAAATTCGCTTGACAGCAGAGAAAGATCCTGCCGCGCTCAAGTGGAACGAAGTGGGTGCTGACGTGGTTTTGGAGGCCACTGGCCTGTTCCTCACCAAAGACGCAGGCGAAAAGCATCTGACGGCGGGTGCAAAAAAAGTCATCTTTTCTGCGCCCTCCAAAGACGACACACCGATGTTCGTCTATGGCGTGAACCACAAGACCTACGCTGGCCAAGCCATCATTTCCAACGCAAGCTGCACCACCAACTGCTTGGCTCCCGTGGCCAAAGTGTTGAACGACAAATGGGGCATCAAGCGCGGCCTCATGACGACCGTGCATGCCGCCACTGCCACACAAAAAACCGTGGACGGCCCGTCCAACAAAGACTGGCGCGGTGGCCGTGGCATTTTGGAAAACATCATTCCATCCTCCACGGGTGCGGCCAAGGCCGTGGGTGTGGTGATTCCTGAGCTCAATAAAAAGATCACCGGCATGGCTTTTCGCGTGCCCACCAGCGATGTGTCGGTGGTTGACTTGACAGTCGAGCTGAACAACCCCGCAACTTACGCGGAAATTTGCGCTGAAATGAAGGCGCAAAGCCAAGGCGCACTTAAAGGCGTGCTCGGTTACACCGAAGACAAAGTCGTGGCCACAGATTTCCGTGGCGAAGTGTGCACTAGCGTGTTTGATGCCGATGCTGGCATCGCGCTAGACAGCACTTTCGTCAAAGTGGTGAGCTGGTATGACAACGAATGGGGTTACTCCAACAAGTGCTTGGAAATGGTGCGCGTGGTGGCTGCTGAGTAACGAATCGGTAAAACCTATCGAATGGGCTGCACAAAGCCTGCGGCGCATGCTACAAAGTGGCATGCGCCGTTTTTTATTGCCCCTTTTTCTCTCTTGGATGAGCTGCGCCACTGCGCAGGCGCAAAGCCCTGTGGTTGCACACGGTCTGATCATCCAACTCAAAGCCAGCGCACAGGACAGTAGCTCGCGTGAGCTGCCCAGCTTGGTGCGCGCCAAGCGCGAAAGCCTGGCGCAAGAGCGTATGCAAGCCATCAAGCAAGGCGCAGGCGTGGCTTCTTTTGCACACCGTGAAATCAGTGGGAATCACCGCCTGATGCGTTTTGCCCAGCCATTGCAGGGCATTGCGCTCGAAGACACGATGCGCCGCCTGCGCTTGCACCCTGATGTGGCTTCGGTCGAACCCAATGTGCGCTTACCTTTGGCTCAAACCCCCAATGACACGAATTTCGCGCTGCAATGGCATCTGGGCAGTCGCACGGGTGCGGCTGCGGCGCTGAGCATGAGCAGCACATGGGCGATCACCACGGGAACATCAGCAATCACCATCGCCGTGCTCGACACCGGCGTTTTGCGCAACCATCCCGATTTGCAGGCGCTGGGCAGCCGATTGCTCAGCGGCTACGATTTTGTGGAGGATGTGGACAACGCCAATGATGGCAATGGACGCGATGGTGATGCTTCCGATCCTGGAGATTGGGTGACAGCTGCGGAAGCAGCGAGCCCCAGCTTTGCGGGCTGTGATCGCGAGGATAGCTCTTGGCATGGCAGCTTCATCATCGGTCAAATCGCGGCTGCGACCAATAACGGCGCAGGCATCGCAGGCCTGAACTGGAATGCCAACATCCTTCCCGTGCGCGTGTCGGGCAAATGCGGTGCCTTGCTCACAGATATCTTGGATGGCATGCGTTGGGCGGCAGGCTTAACCGTCGAAGGCGTGCCCGACAACCTGAATCCAGCCAAGGTGATTAACTTGAGCTTTGGCGGTGATCAAGCTTGCACGGCGAGCTACCAGACGGTGATCGACGAACTCGCAGCAAAGGGGGCGCTGGTTGTCGTTGCTGCCGGCAATGGCACTCTCTCACAGTCGCGCCAACTCAAGCGCCCAGCCGACTGCAAAGGTGTGATGGCGGTGGGCGCAGTGCAGCGCGACGGCTTGAAGACCGCCTATTCGTTTGTGGGGAGCAACATGGCACTCATGACGACCGGCGGGCATGGCAGCAGCACGAGCACCTTGCTCTTATCTACCGACAACGCAGGACTGACAGTTCCCGCAGCGCATGTCTATGACTACAAGCAAGGCACCAGTTTTTCTGCACCACTTGCGGCAGGAGTGGCCTCGTTGATGCTCGCCGTCAACCCCAGTCTCACGCCAGATGCGTTGATCGCTCGCATGAAATCCTCTGCTTTGCCGCATGTGAATCTGGTCGGGTTTCCCAGCTGCAGCGCGAGCAACACGGTCGCCTGCAACTGCACGACCACGGAGTGTGGCGCAGGCATGCTTCATCCGTTCGGTGCTGTGCAAGATGCCTTGAAACCTGCGGCTGTGATTTCAGCAGTGGGCAGTCCGGGGCTGGGCGCTAGTGTGACACTGGATGGCCGCAGCAGCGCTGCAGTGGGTACGTCCACCATTGCCAGTTACGCTTGGAGCCAAGTCAGTGGCGTGAGCGTCAGCATCCCCAATGCCAGCGCATCGGTCACGCAGGTGGCGCTGCCAAGCAGTGCAGGCATCTTCGTATTCCGGTTGACGGTGACAGATGGCGCAGGCCGCAGCGGCAGCACCGATCTGAGCATCACCACGGTGCAGCCTGCCGCCATAGCCAGTGGCAGCTCCAGCGGTGGCGGCGGTGCAGATCGCTGGTTTTGGTTGTTGCTCAGCGTGTTGGCTTTCAGCGCTGTTATACGTCAGTTTTTAAGGAAAACAGGCCACTTGCCCTTATATTATCTGCGTAGTATGCTACTAAAATAATAGCATCTAATTGCTGAATGCAGCCCCGGGCGATTGCAGCAGATTGGCCAATTCCACGGCAGATTTAACGCCCATTTTGTCAAACACCCGAGCACGGTGAACTTCCACTGTGCGCACGCTGATCTGCAACTGATCGGCGATCAATTTGTTGGGTAAACCTTGCGTTACGAGGCGCATCACACCGCGTTCACGCTCGGTGAGTTCGGAGATGCGCTCATCCTTCAGTTGGCGGCTTTGGCGTTGCGCCAAGGCATCGTTGCTCAGTGCCAAGGCTTGTTCGATGCGATCGACCAACGCATTGTCGGAGAATGGTTTCTCGCAAAAATCAAACGCACCTCGTTTGACGGCATCCACCGCTGTAGGCACATCCGCATGTCCGGTGAGAAAAATCACAGGCAGGGTGGCGGCCCAAGGCAAGCCCATCAGTTTGTCAAACAAAGCCAAACCGCTCATGCCCGGCATGCGTACATCGAGCAAAACGCAGCAGGCCTGGCGCGGCGCAGCGGCTTGGATCAAACTCCAAAAATCTTCGGCATTGGCAAAGCCTTCATGCAAATGACGGCGCGATCGTAGCAGCCAAGCCAGAGCCTCGCGCACGCTGGCATCGTCGTCCACGATATAGATGAGGGAATCGACAGGCTTGACCATGATGTCAGTGTGCCACAGCGGGCGCGCTCTGCACATCCGTGGAAGCCACAGGCAAGGTGAACACAAAGACGGTGCCGCGCGGTTGATTGGGCTCAAACTTAAGAAAACCACCGTGTTGCTCCACCACGGTGCGGCACAGGCTCAGCCCCAAGCCCATGCCATCGGCCTTGGTGGAAAAGAAGGGTGTGAACAGCTGCTTGGCGATCTCCTCTTCAATGCCTTGGCCCACATCGGCCACAGAAAACTCCAGCCACTTGGGAGAAGCATGCAGCTTGCGCACGCGAATGCGCAGCACGCGCTCAGGCAGCGGTGTGGCCTGCATGGCTTGCACCGCATTTCGCGCCAGATTGAGCAAGACCTGCTCGACCATTGTGCGATCAACGCGCACAGCAGGAAGCGCCTCCAAACCAACCAGTTGCACTTGCACACCGATCTTGCGCGCTTGCAATTGCACCAAGGGCATCACCGCATCAAACAGGGCTTGAGGCGCAACATTTTCGTGACGGCTTTCACGTCGCCGAACAAAATCATGCACGGACTTGATCACCTTGCCGGCCCGCTCGGCCTGCTCTGCAATGCGTGCCAGAGCATGTGCCACATCGTCTTTGGGCAGGCTTGGCGTGTTGGCCAGCATATTGGCGGTGCCGGTGGCAAAGCTGGAAATCGCGGCCAAAGGTTGGTTCAACTCGTGACTCAGCAGCGAAGCCATCTCGCCCATGGTGGCCAATCGTGCACTGGCTTGCACGCGCTCTTGCGAGGCGCGTGAGAGCTCTTCCATGCGACGCTGCTCGCTGATGTCCACAATGGCGCTCATCCAGCCGCTTTGTGTGCCCAGTGCGTCAATCAGCGGCGCTTCAAACACCAGCACCGAAAAGCGCGAGCCATCCTTGCGCATGAAGACCGATTCATAGCCCTCGCGTGCAGGCAAGCTGCCCGTCAGGCGCACTGCGAGGCGCTGCTGGTATTCATCAATCAGCTCGGGCGGCCAGTAGGGCATGGGCGCTTGTTGTCCCAGTAGCTCATGCGATTCAAAGCCCGTCATGGCGCAAAAAGCAGGGTTCACATAGCGAATGTGTCCCGCCATGTCTCGCGCACGCAAGCCCGTCACCAGCGAATCCTCCATCGCTTTGCGAAAAGCAAGCGCGTCGGCCAACTCACGCTCGGCACGCAAACGCCGGTTGATATCGCGGCCCAGTAAGATGAGCACGCCGACCAGAGCCACGGACATCAGCGTGACTACGGCCGTGAGTACATTCGGGAACAGATCGGGCGTGATGCGCCAGCTGTCTACGCGCAGTACCAGCGTGTTGCCTGGCAAATCCAGCAGTTGCAGGCCGGTGAACATGCGGCCACCGCGCCGTGCTGTGCCTTGGATGGCCAAGCGAGTACCATCTGGTTCAGTGAACGATAGCTCTTGACCATGAGAAGTGGACTTGCCCACCATCTCGATCAGCACACCTTGCAACACGTACACGCCCACCACATAACCTTGGTGCTGCCCGGCCGGTAGCAAAGGTAAACACAACTCCATCAACTCCAAGCCCTGGCCTGCGGCGACTGGAGAAAAATGGCTGGGTGCATACACAGGCCCACTTTGGCGGCGGGCGCGTTCGCAAGCCAGTTGCAAATCACCATACGGCGCATCGCGCGGTGTCATGACGATGGGAGATTGTGCTTGGCTGAGATAGGGGCTGGCGGCGCTGGCTAGCAATTTGAAGTGGGTATCGCGCCACTCTAATCGAGCCAGCTCGCGGCGGCTGCGCAGCAGTTCTTGGGCATCGGTTTGCCACAGAGGCAGGCTGGTGCGTAGGGCTTGCAGGCTTTGCACATTGCGCGTGAGGCCAGCGCGCACATCGCTGGCAGCATCTTGCGCATCGCTATCCGCGCGCGATTGCACTTGGCCTGCCTCATAGCGACCTGCCAGCCAAATCAGCGTAACCAACAAACCCGCCACCAGCATAAGCAGAGCGAACCACAGCGCCATGCGGCGCGTGGGCAGCCGACGCGGCGGCCCCGATACCAGCGGTTTCACGTGGGCATGCATCACATCAGGCGATGCGCCAGTGCTGGCAATTGCTGGCGGCGCTCTTGAAGCGCCAGCCAATCGAGCTGGGCGCAGACGAGACCTGCACCTTCGGTTTGCTCTGCAAGCACCCGACCCCAACTGTCGATCACCATCGAGTGCCCCCAAGTTTGACGGCCATTCTCATGCCTGCCGCCTTGCGCAGGCGCAATCACGCAGGCTTGATTTTCTATTGCGCGTGCGCGCAGCAAGATGTCCCAATGGGCTTGACCTGTGGTGTGAGTGAAGGCGCTGGGAATCATCAGCAGATCGGCTCGCAGCGAGCGATAAAGTTCGGGAAAACGCAAGTCGTAGCAAACACTCAAACCGACGCGCCAAATATGCCCATCACGAGAAGCCAAGTCAAATGCCACCGGTCGATGGCCCGCTTGGAGCACACGCGATTCATCGTAGCGCTCGCAACCATTGTCAAAAGCAAACAAGTGCATTTTGTCGTAACGTGCCACCTGCTGGCCTTGCGGATTGAAAACCAAACTGCTGTTAAACACCCGATCTGGTTGATTGCTTTTGAGCGGCAGCGTGCCCGCCACGATCCATATACTGTGCTGGCGTGCTGCTTGGCGCAAGGTGTCTTGTAATAAGCCCGAACCCTCATCTTCAGCAATCGCGAGTTTGTCAGTATCGCGTGCGCCCAGTAAGCAAAAATATTCAGGTAGAGCAAGTAATTCGCAGCCTTGCGCTGCACCAAGCGCTATGAAATCAATAGCGTCTTGCAGATTGCGTGCAGCCCCTGTGCCAGAGACCATTTGTATAGCGGCAACTTTCATGGCTTGGCAACTTCTTCTGGCGCGAGTGCGGGGGGCGCGGCCGGCGCAGACGGTAGCGTAGCAGCTGGGATGCTGTTTCGTTTGACCCGTACGATCTGCGGCTCTGCCCAGCCGCCGGTCACATGAAATTCCTGTGTTGCAGCTTCGATCACCGGACGGCGCAGGATCATCTGAGCCAAAAATGTGCCCAAGCCAATTGCTGGATTGATCGCAGCAGCCACCAAAGAAGCCGTGCCCGCATTTAGCTCTGGCACCACCACGACTTTGATGTCTTGCGTTTCGCGCACGATGCTTGCTGTGCCTTCCATCAGCACAGCGGCATTTACGCCCTTCATTTGCAGGTTGTTGGTGAAAGCTAAGCCTTGGTCAATCTTCACGTCGCCGCGAATGAAGTCAAAGGCAAAGCCCTCGGAGAACACATCACGAAAATCCAGCGTCAGGCGGCGCGGCAGGGATTGCAGGCTGAGCACCCCCAAAAGCTTGGCAATCCCTGGATCAGCCTTGAGAAACTGCCCGGCCTCAACATTGATGCCAAAGCCGCCTGTCATGCTGGCCGGGTCTAAGGCCCAAGGCGCGCCCAGCCAAGCCACTTGCCCCTGCATGCTGCCTTTGCCACGCGCAATCACCTTGTCTTGACCAAAGCGCTTGAGAAGCTCGCCTGCGTTGGAAATATCCAGCTTGAAAGTGAGTGCGGTGCGGCGGCGCTCGCTGCGCTGCGTACTCTGACTTGCGCTCACCAAAGCCCAATTGCCCGTGGCACTGAACTGCGCCTCGGGCATGCTGACGTTGAGCCGTGACAAACGCCATTCACGCACCCCGGCGCTCTCGCGGTTGAGTGCCTCCAGCTCCACGCGCCCCATGCGCGTACCGCGCAGTTCAAAATCTTCCACCACCACATCTAATGCGGGAATGTTGGTCGGCTGCTGATCCAGCGTGGCTTCAATGTCTGAAGCGGTGGCAGCGGCCAGAGACAAACGCGCCAAGCGGGCATAGACGCGCCCCGGGTTACTGCTGCTGGGCTGGCGGTATTCGATATACCCATTGAGTTCTCGTGCATCCAGGTTGGCACGCCAGAGCAAATCATCGCGCGAACCACCCACCACCACGTTATGCAAGGTGCGCCCTTGCGCCGTCAATTCCCTAGCGCGGACGGAGAGGATGGAGGGTAAATACGCCAGCATCTCAGTAGAAAGGCCTGTACTGGCCGTTGGCGTGATGGCAGTTGTGCTGGCGTTGCTGCTGAGCAGTTTCTCCCAAGCATCCAAATTGATTTGCGCGAAATTGATGTTGGCCGCCACGCCAGGATCGTCATTGGCGGCAATAGATTCACCAGGCCCCAGACCCACACCGATGCGGCCACGCAGCACACGCGGCGTATTGGTAGAAATATCGCGCAGATAACTGATGGAGGCCAGTGATCCGAGTTCTAGGCTGAGCTGGTCTTGCAATCGGCGGCCATCAGTCAAGGATTCGCGGATCAATGAATTGTCGTAACGCAGGAGCAGCAAAGCCTCGGCTGTTTTCACTAAAGGCTGGGGCAGGTTCAATGCCAAACCCTGCAAATTGCTGCTCACTGAAATCTCGGGTATGCCTCGGCGGAAATTCAAACTGGCCACATAAGCTGCGCTGCCGCTGGCTTGTGCAGCCAAGCGAGACACATAGCCCAGCTCCTTGGCTTGGCGCAAACCGTCAGCGGTGACGATGCCTTGCGCTCTTAACCCGACCGTTACGTCGTTGGGGCTCGTCACCACACGGCTGCCGCCTTCAATGCGTAGATCGCCACCAAAGGCCCGCGCACTGGCATCGCGCAAGGCAAAGCCCTTTTCGTTGAAAGTGATTTGCCCACGCGATTGCAACAAAACGGGTGACTGCGGGGAAAACTGCAAATCATTGCCTGCGAGTGTGACTGTGCCCTGCACGCGGCTTTTTTCCAACTCACCAATCGGCAGCAAAAGGCGTAACTTCACATCAGCTGCACCATTGATGCTCGCTTGCGTCAGTGCGCGGCTGCTGATCTCCAACAGGGGCGAGGTATTGACCAAAGTCACCATCTCACTGGCGTTGCCCCGTACATCGGCAGAAAGCGCCACCTGCTGGCGTTGCGTGAGATCAGCAATCAATGCTTCCACCTTGCTCAATTGCAAAGAAGGGGCGTTGCTCAGGCGCGCCGTAGCGCCTTTGACCGACATCGATTGCCGATCAAACACCAGTTCACCATTGATTTGTGTCAGTGCTGGCCAAGGCAAACTGCCGCTGGGCAACACACTGCGCGGCACGTAATCCAACGCCACGCCCGCCACCTGTGTGGCAATACGAAATTCCCCCTTGGCTGGATCGGCAAAGGGCATGTCGTACAAATCGCCCTTGATCTTGAAGCTGCCTTGGCTGATCTTGCCTTGCAATATGGCATCTCGCACATACTGCCGCGCCTGGGGTGCGATGAACTGCGGCAGATAGCGATGCACCCGTGTGCCTTCTGCGCGTCCAATCGTGCCTTGTAAATCCAAAATGCCGGGGAAGCGAGATTTGGCGCCGCTCTTGGCGGGGTCTGCTGTTTGCCAGCGAGCGCGACCTTCAATTTGTGCGTCTACATTGGCGAGTTTGAGCTGAGGCAGTTGCAATTGCAATTGCTCGCCATTGATCTGCCAATCCAACTCGGTGCTGAATTCATCCAGCGGCACAGTGGGCTCTTCAAACACGCCGGGCAGACTGATGCTGCCGCGCTCAATGCGCAGCTTGGCTTGCCCGATTTTTTCATTGAATTTGAACTGGAGCTGGGCATTGCGTACACCTGGATGCCAAGCGACGCTGGCTGTGTTGGTCGGCCCTGATGTGCTGGCTTGAAGGCTGATGCCCTGCGCCATGCCTTGCACTTCATATTGCCGGGGCTGTGCCAGTGGCCCTTTCCATTTGGCTTGCAAATTGGGCAACTGGCCTTGCGGCCGCAAAGCACGCAGCCATGTGTGTACGCGAGCATCCAGTGGCAGTCGATCAGAGATCAAAGCCAAAGCTGCGAGATCGAGTTTGTCTGCTGAGAATTCACCTGCCGCCTTGGTGGTGTCTTCCCGCTGTGTGAGTGCCAGGCTGATATTGCCGCCGGGCCAGCGTAGGCCATCACGCAGATCAAAGGCCAATTGCTCGGTGCGCAAAGCCAAATTGCCTGCACCCATCGACAGACCAAAGCGCCCGGAGAGCGTCTTCATCAAGAGTGGCTGTAAATCCGAGCGCAGCCGCACATCGACATTGGCCAACGCCAGGTCGGCAGTGGCTTCGCGTAGCTCGCCCCGATCCAGTGTGAGCCAGCCGCGCATGCGGCCATAGCCTTGATCCACATCGACACCCAATTGAGCGTACTGGCGCAACTGACGCACATCGACGCTTGGCAAATCGGCAAAAATTTGACCTTGCCAAGTGCGCCAATCACCGGGATGTGGATTGAACAACGGGCCACGGAAATCGGCACTCAAGTTAAAGCGATCGCCCCAGCCTGCCGGCGGCGTGGCATCGATGCGCATTTGATGCTTGCGGCCACTGTTGCGCAGATACAGATCAACTTGGCTGAGCACCAACGGCGGCGCGGCGCGCTGATCATCAGTCCAGCGTAGGGTGCCAGAGCGGATAACGATTTCGCCTTGGGAAAATAGCCAGTCTGACGCCGCTGAGGTGTCTGTGCTGGCTGTTTCAACTTGAGAAATATCCAAGCCAGCAACCGTGATACGCCCCTGCGCATTGCGGCGAACAGCCAACTCGGGTTGTTCGATCAGTAATTGTTCAAAACCAAAATCAAGCAGCGATTTGGGTGAGACTGCAGCCGTCACGGTTTTGAGCACCAAGGCATCTCGGCCTTGCGCATCCAAGAGGCGCACCTGACTCATCTCAAAAGTAGGCATCAGGCCATCAACGCGCGCTTGAATGCTGCCGATGCGTAGCGGTACACCCAAGGCCGCGCTAAGCCTGATTTCTAGTTGCGGGCGCAATTCGCCGATTCGCGGCACAATGAGGCCATAAATCGCGATCCACGCTAGCGCAAAGAGCCCGGCCAAAGCCACACTGCACCACCATAGCAGCGAAGCCAAGCCGATGAGCAAACGCAGTCTTCTGGACTGTATTGGCAAAACGCTGGTGGATCGGAAAAGCGACACGATGGATGTGGTAATGGACATGCTTGAGGCTGACAATGCAATTATGACGGGCTCGCTGGCATCAAATGCCTTGATTCACGCCGATTCTTCTGCCGTCGTGTCTCCATTGGCATCAGAAAATAGGGCTCTGCCCGTATGGAGTCTGGCCACGGCCTCAAGTTTCTCGCGTTATGCCACACGCGTGCGCCGCCGTTTTAATGCCGTGCTGCCCTTGCTGCCCCCCGGCCTGCCGATGGCCAATGCCTTGCAGTCGTGTTACGCCGCGCTACAAAAAACTGATGGCATGGCCGCCAGTTTGCGCATCACGCGGGCGCTGGCGATGGAGCGACTGATCACGCTCGACTGTGACAGCCAAGCGCCTTTGGCTGATATCACCGCCTGTATGACAGCGCTGGCTGAGTGGTCCCTGAACGAGGCCTTGATGCAGGTAAAAGCGGATTTAGAGGCTTTGCACGGCGTGCCATATGGCGAAAACGGGCAGGTCAGCCAGCTGTGGATTGTGGGCATGGGCAAGCTGGGCGCACGTGAGTTGAATGTGTCCAGCGATATCGATTTGATTTTTGTGTATTCGCATGAAGGCTCTACCAAGGGCATCGATACGCAGCAGCGCGGCAGCATCAGCAACCATGTGTATTTTCAGAAAGTGGTGCGCAGTGTGTGCCAATTGCTGGCCGATGTGAGTGAATATGGGTTTGTGTTTCGTATTGATCTGGCACTGCGCCCCCATGGCAATTCGGGGCCTGCTGCCGTGTCGCTAGCTGCGTTGGAAGACTATTTCCTTGTCAGTGGCCGCGAGTGGGAACGCTTTGCTTGGCTCAAGAGCCGCGTGGTGGCACATACGGGCCCGCTGGTTGAAGCGCATGCTTTGCATGATGCGGTCAGTCCTTTTGTGTATCGGCGCTATTTGGATTACGGCGTGTTTGAGGCGCTGCGCCAACTGCACGGCCAGATTCGTGACCACGCCAGTCGCCGAGCTGCGGGGCGGCCAGAGCGTGCCAATGACGTGAAGCTCTCGCGCGGGGGCATTCGTGAGCTGGAATTCATTGTGCAACTCTTGCAGGTGGTGCGTGGTGGGCAGTTTCCCGAGCTGTGTACGCGGCCCACGCTCAAAGCCTTGCAGCGCATTGCAGCTGCAGGCTTGATGCCGCAGGCCACAGCACAGGCGCTGGCCAAAGCCTATGAATTTTTGCGTCGCACCGAACATCGCATTCAGTATCTGGACGATCAGCAAACCCATATTCTGCCTACGCAGGATGAGGATTGCCACTGGCTTTCACTTAACATGGGCTACGCCAATTGCTGCGATTTTCTCACCGCGCTCGATACCCATCGCGAGTTGGTTGCCAGTGAGTTTGACAAGTTGCTTGGCCAAGACAAACCTTGCAAAGGCTGCGGCAGCAACAATTCCAGCGACAGCCCCGATGCCTTGAGCGATGCGCTGACAGGTTTGCCCCCCGCTGTGCAAGCGCGCGTGCAGCAGTGGCAAGAGCATCCTCGGATTCAAAGCTTGAAAGAGGAATCGCGCCAGCGCCTATTGCGCTTGGTGCAGCGCATGGCGCAATGGTTGCGTGAAGGCAGCGTAACGGAAACGGCCGCGCTACGCTTTGCTGATTGGTTGGAGCCACT
The DNA here is from genome assembly GCA_031375105.1 of Variovorax sp. Lineage (GTDB taxonomy): Bacteria > Pseudomonadota > Gammaproteobacteria > Burkholderiales > Burkholderiaceae_C > JANMDU01. The sequence continues at coordinate 11,394 of JANMHJ010000038.1, read as the reverse complement.
TTTGCGGCGCGAAGCCTATCTTGCGCTGCTGCTGGAGCGCCCAGCGGTGCATGAGCGCTTGCTGCGTGTGCTGGGCGCTGCGCGTTGGCCGCAGAGGTATTTGATGCAGCATCCAGGCGTGATTGATGAACTGGCCAGCGAGAGCATCTTGGCTGAGCGTTTTGATGCAGTGCAGTTTGCACAAGAGTTGATCCAGCGCCGTGCGGCCTTGCAAGGCAGTGGCCAAGGCGATGAAGAAAGCCTGATGGCTTTACTGCGCCGGGCGCAGCAAGCTGAGCTGTTTCGTATTCTTGTGCGCGATTTGGAAGGGCGCATCACCGTAGAGCAAGTTGCCGATGATTTGAGTGCACTGGCCGATACGATCTTGCAAGTGAGTATCCAGTGGGCGTGGGAATTCATCAAAGAGCGCCATCTGGAGCAGCCACGTATCGCGATCATCGCTTACGGCAAACTCGGCGGCAAAGAGCTGGGCTATGGGAGCGATTTGGATATTGTTTGCCTGTATGACGACACCCATGGCGAAGCCAATAGTTTGTATGCCAAGTTGGTGCGTAAGCTGATCAGTTGGCTCTCCACGAAAACGGCGCAAGGCGATTTGTATGACATCGATACTGCGCTGCGTCCCAACGGCAACGCCGGGCTGTTGGTCACTTCCATGGAGGCTTTTGAAGACTACCAAACCCAGCGCGGCAGCAATACGGCTTGGACTTGGGAGCATCAGGCCATGACGCGGGCGCGTTGCGTCTGGGCCGTGCCTGAGCTGGCGCAGCGTTTTGAGGTGATTCGCCATCAGGTGCTGGTTTCGCATCGCGATCCTGTGGCTTTGAAGGCGGAGATTCTGTCGATGCGACAGCGCGTGATGCAAGCGCATCGCATACCCGTCGAGCGATTTGATGTGAAGCACAGCGGCGGCGGCATGGTGGACGTGGAGTTTGCAGTGCAGTATCTGGTGCTGTCTCAGGCCGCGACACACCCCACTTTGCTGCTCAACAGCGGTAACATTGCCTTGTTACACACCGCTCAGAGCGAGGGTTTGTTACCTGCCAGCGTGGGTGACGACGCGGCCAACGCTTATCGCCAATTGCGCAGCGCCCAGCATTTGGCGCGACTGGATGAGCAAACGCCGCAAATCGATCCCACCCGCCTGCAAAACGAACAAAGCGCCGTGAAGGCGCTTTGGAAGGCAGTGTTCGGCGAAATGCCGAACCAGTGACAGTGGCGATCAGGCCATAAAAACGGCAATAAAAGCCAACAAAAACATCAGCACAGCGCCCATGACGGGCAGCACGATAGGCATCAAAGGCACGATCGCTTCTACGCCATCTTGCGGTTCTTCGGAATGATCGGTGTTATGGGGTGCGGACATGGAAAAACCTCGCTAAAAAACAGATATCGCTATTTTACAAGACTGGAGCCGACTTCATTCAGCACATCAGAATGCTATATTTTTAATAGCAAACTATGTTGAATTTATAACGGCTAAAGCCCGATTTTCCTCACAATTGAGCTTCGCGTGTGGTGTGGGCAGCTTGTTTCCGTGCTCGCGCTGCTTGAAGCAGTCAGGCAGGTTAAGCCGCAGGTCTTCGCACAAATTGCAAGCTAAAACGCACACCTGGCATGGACGAGGTGACATCCACGTCATCAAGATGGAGTTGAGCACCGTGCCGTTTGGCAATTTCCGAAACAATGGCCAAACCCAGGCCTGAACCATCGGCTTCTTGGCCGAGGCGGCGGTAAAACGGCTCCAGCACCAATACCCGTTCGGACAAAGGGATGCCGGGGCCGTTGTCTTCCACCTGCAATGTGAGCATGTCACCCAACGGATCGGCCAACACGCGTAGCGTGATCACGCCGGGGCGCTGGTGGGTACTGGGGGTGTAGTTAAGTGCGTTGTCGACCAAGTTACGCACCAGCTCGATCAGCAAAGCGGGGTAGCCTTGAATCATCGCGTGAGCGTCGCCAGCCTCCAGCCCCTCGTAGCCCAGATCGAAGTCTCGCTCCATGGCGCGCGGCAGGGCATCGCGCACCACCTCCATCACCAATTGGGCCATATTCACCGCTTGCATCGGCAAACTCTGGCCACTGCCTTCTGCTCTAGCCAGCGCCAGCAGCTGATTGACGGTGCGCGTGGCACTCATGCTGGCGCGGCTGATTTGCTTTAGCGACAGCTTCAAATCAGCTTCGCTGGTTTGCGCTCGCAGAGCCAGCTCGGCCTGCATGCGCAGCCCGGCTAGGGGCGTTTTGAGTTGATGCGCGGCATCAGCCAGAAAGCGCCTTTGTGCAGCCAATGATTGCCGCTCGCGATCAAACAGTTCATTGACAGAATCTACCAGTGGGCTCACTTCAATCGGCACGGCCTGCGTGTCAATCGGGCTCAGATCATCGGGGCGACGGGCACGGATACGCTCCTCCAGTTGATGCAAGGGCCGGATACCGCGCGCAAGCGCCAACCACACCAAAAACACCGCCAACGGCAGCACCACAAACTGCGGTAGCAACACGCCTTTGACGATCTCCGTGGCCAGTCGCGCACGTTTTTCCCGCGTCTCGGCCACCTGAATCAGGATTGGCTTGCCCTCCGTCTTTTTGCCGACTGCGCTCGGCACCGTCTCTGCTCGCGTATAAAGCCAAGCCACGCGCACCTCTTGGCCGCGAAATTCATCATCGCGCAGCTTGACGCGCCCCGTCTCAATCACATCATCATCGGGCGGCAAGGGCAGATCACGCTCACCGCTTAAATACTCGCCGCGAAGGCCCAAGACTTGGTAGTAGACCAAGTCGTCATCATCGGCTCGTAAAATTTCTCGCGCAGGCGCTGGTAAATTAAAGCTTGCCTTGCCCTGTTGCACGCTGACCAATTGCGATAACGCCTGGGTGTTGTATTCGAGTGCACGGTCAAATGGGCCGCCAGCAATTCCTTGCGCTACCAGCCAAGTCAGCACCAAGCTGGCGGGCCACAGCACCAGCAGCGGCGTGAGCATCCAGTCGAGGATTTCGCCAAACAGGCTGCGCTGCTCGCGCTGGAAAATCTTGATAGCCATTGCGGGAGGAGGCGTTCAGCGCAGTCAGGCCAGCTTTAACTTTCAGGCCGGGATTTTTTCGAGGCAATAGCCCAAGCCGCGCACGGTGGCAATGCGGATCGGGCCTTTTTCAATTTTTTTGCGCAGGCGATGGATATACACCTCAATGGCGTTGTTGCTCACCTCTTCTCCCCATTCGCACAGGCGCTCCACCAGCTGATCTTTGCTCACCAAACGGCCAGATCGCGCCAGCAAAATCTCCAGCAAACTGATCTCACGCGCCGACAGATCGATCATCTTGCCGTCGATGGTGGCCACGCGGCCTGATTGGTCGTAAGTGAGCGGGCCATGTTTGATCAGCGTGCTGGCGCTGCCGGCGGTGCGCCGCGTGAGGGCGCGCACGCGCGCTTCCAGCTCTTCAAGCGCGAAGGGCTTGGCCATGTAATCGTCTGCGCCGTAATCCAGGCCCTTGACGCGCGCATCCACGCTGTCTGCCGCCGTGAGAATCAACACTTGCAGCGAGGATCCGCGCGCGCGCAAGCGTTTGAGCACCTCCAGTCCATGCAGCTCGGGCAAACCCAGATCGAGGATGAGCAAGTCAAACTCTGTGTTGGTCATCAGCGCCGCATCAGCCTGCACACCATCGGTCACATGGTCCACCGCAGCGCCTGAGCTGCGCAGCGCACGTAGCAACCCATCGGCCAGCACTTGGTCGTCTTCAGCAATCAGGATACGCATGGCTAGTCTCCTATGTTGTTTTCAATCTTGAGAGGGATTGTAAGGATTGTGCTGAATCTGGCCTGACGCTGCATTAAAGCAGCAAAAGCAGCAAAAGCAGGAAAATGAAGCGTTTTCAGGAGATGGTCATGCTTCAACTCTCATCCGAATTGCGCCCACTGCTGCTGTGCTTGGCGCTCAGCACACCCACTTTACAGGCACAACAAAGCCCCAACTCCCCCGGCATGCCCAGCGCAGCCGTGCCCCAATCAGGGGATACCCAATGCATCTTGGCCGGGCGCTTAGATCAAGAAGGTCGCTGGGCACCTCAAGCCAGCGGCATGCAATTGCTCGATGCAGCCGGCAAGCCCATAAGTGGCGCAGCATCGCCCGCCCTCTCAGCTGTCAAAGCTGTACGCTTGGCCGAACCCGCGCTCTTGGCCTCTTGCAATGCAGGCCAAGCCATGGCGGGCGGCGACGCCATCAAAGGCAGCAAAAGCCCCACGCCCGCTGTGACGGCAGGCAACATCCCCGTTCAAGTGCAAGCTATCGCCATGCTGCCTGGCCGCGCAGGTGGGCAGTGGGTGGAGCTGCGTTTGAGCGTGCCAGCAGAGCGTGTGGTGGTGCTGACGCGTTAAGCGTATTTTTGATCAGTTTTTAGGATCAAAAAGGGCAATTGCCAGCATAGAATGTGCGCGGCGTGCTATTTAATTCATAGCAATCCAACGCACTTTGCGCAGCTTGGAGTCAACACCATGGACTTTGAAATCACCTCCGAGCAGTTTGCCAAAGGCATCGCTGCGGGCGTGCGCCTGCGCCAGCGCACGCCCTTGGCGGTTGCTGCCAAATACTCGCAAGGCCGCGTACATGTCGAGCTGAGCAACGGTTGCGCTTTCGTGTTCCCCGCCTCAAGAGCGCAAAGCCTTGCTGGTGCAAGCGTGGCGAGTTTGAAAGAGATTGAAGTTCAAGGCGCAGGCCTAGGGCTTTACTGGCCGCAACTCGACGCGGATCTCCGTGTGCCCAGCTTGCTCTAAGGCGTTTTAGGCACACGGCAATGGATGCGGGAGCTGGGCAAAGTAGGCGGTGCGGCGCGTACTGAGAAGAAGGCGCAAAGCTCCAAGGCAAACGGCAAACTGGGCGGCAGACCACGTAAGTCTGTCGTGGCTTAGTCAGTTTCTTTGCTTCTGAAGCTACGAGCAGTATTTACTGAGTTTTAAGAAGGAAATCGGCCAGTAGCCGTTATAGAATCTGCGCTAGGCGCTATCTATTTCATAGTAAACACTGCGCTCAAAGTTGCATGCGACCTTTGTACCAACACCTGCGCGTGACGCAGTGTCGGGCGGTCGAGCAGGCGGTGTAGTTGTAGATTAAACGAACCGCTTTGTTGGCTTGTTCGTAGTTTCTCGCCGGGATGACGCCCGACAGAGCAGCCAGTGCGGATGGCTCCATGTCCCCCGGCGGGGTTGTGGTGTTGCCTCTCTACGGCTGAAGCGTTTCCCCGCCTCCTCCTTTACTTACGCCATCCGCACTGGCCACTCTGTCAGGCTTGTTGGGTGTAGAGAAAACAGGTCGCCAACATGATTTCAGAAAACTTGGTGCTGCTCTTCCTCTCAATTGCTCCGAGAACACTATGCCCATCAGGTAGCAGGGGGCGGATGGCGTAAGTAAAGGAGGAGACGGCGTACAAACCGTGACAAATAGAGAGTCTCTTCATCGCCGTCGGGGGACATGAAGCCATCCGTCCCCTGCTACCTGATGGGCTACCCGATATAAGCGCGGTGGCGCAACAGACCGTGGCTCGTCAAGCGCCCAACTTGCTGCGCAGCATGTCGTTGACCTGTTGTGGATTGGCTTTGCCTTTGCTGGCTTTCATGGCTTGGCCGACCAAGGCGTTGAAGGCTTTGTCTTTGCCACTCTTGAATTGCGCGACGTTGTCTGGGTTGGCGGCGAGGACTTCTTCGATGATTTTCTCCAGCGCGCCAGAGTCGTTCATCTGTTTAAGGCCTTTGGCTTCGATGATGGCGTCCAGTATTACCCCCTCACCGTGACCGCCAGTAAACGAAAGGCTTGCAGCCTCTCCTTGACCAAGCACACAAAATTTGCCATCAACATAAACGAGTTGCCCGGTCCACATTTGATCTAAAAGCAATTTGCCGGAGGCTGCGCTGATGACGGCAGATGCCACTCGTTTGATTATTTCGCCTAGTGCCGCAGGTGCTATTGGGCACTGCTGAATGCTTTTCTCGTCTTGGTTCAGGCGACGTGATATCTCGCCCATCACCCAGTTGCTTGCCAATTTGGGTTGTCCGCAAGCCTTCGTGGTGGCTTCAAAGTAAACACCCATGGCCTGGCTTTGCGTGAGCGTCGTGGCATCGTATTCAGATAAACCATATTGATCGATGAAACGCCGCTTTTTCTCCTTGCGCAACTCGGGCATAGATAGACGAATCGCCTCAACCCAAGTCGATGAAACGTGGAGCGGCGGCAAATCCGGGTCTGGGAAATAGCGATAGTCCGCAGCATCTTCCTTTGTACGCATCGCGCGGGTCTCGCCTGTGTCTGAGTCGAAAAGCACTGTAGCTTGCTGGATCTTTTTACCTTCTTCGATTTGCTCAATTTGCCAGCGGATCTCAAAATCAATCGCCTGTTGCATGAATTTGAAGCTGTTCAAATTCTTGATCTCGCGCCGCGTGCCCAGCTCAGCGCCAAACTTGCGCACCGAGACGTTCGCATCGCAACGGAAGCTGCCCTCTTGCATGTTGCCATCGCAAATACCTATGTCAACAACGATACTATGCAGCTCTTTCGCGTAGGCCACGGCTTCGTCTGATGACCGCATATCGGGCTCGGTGACGATTTCTAGCAGCGGCGTGCCAGCGCGGTTCAGATCAATGCCGGATTGGCCGATGAAATCTTCGTGGAGGGATTTGCCGGCATCTTCTTCGAGGTGCGCGCGCACCAAGCGGACCGTTTTCTTTTCATCACCGAGGAAAAACTCGACCGAGCCACCTTGCACCACAGGGATTTCAAATTGGCTGATTTGATAGCCTTTGGGTAGATCGGGATAAAAGTAGTTTTTTCGGGCAAATATGCTTTTTTCGGCAATGGTCGAGCCCAGCGCCAAGCCCAGCTTGATGGCGCATTCCACAGCGCCTTTGTTCATCACCGGAAGCGTGCCCGGCAGCGCCAGATCCACCGGGCAAGCCTGTGTGTTCGGCTCAGCGCCAAACGCCGTGGGCGCACGGCTGAAAATCTTCGATTGCGTGGCCAGTTGCGTGTGCGTCTCGAAACCGATGACGACTTCATAGCCTTGGATTAACTTTGAACTCATATCTTGGACTCCCGACGAGCCGCATCTAGGGAGGCCAGCGCCCCCTCGGGGGGCAGCGAATACACGTAGTGAGAAGCGTGGGGGCTCATTGCACTCCCTCCGGACGGCGGGTGTGGAAATCTGTGACTTGCTGGTATTGGTGCGCCACGTTGAGCAACTGCGCTTCTTTGAAATAGTTGCCGACGAGTTGCATGCCGACGGGCATGTTCGCTGCACCAAAACCTACCGGCAAGCTCATGCCAGGTAGGCCAGCCAAGGATGCAGGCAAAGTGAAGATGTCGGCCAGATAGTTGGCGACTGGATCGTCGGACTTTTCGCCAATCTTCCAAGCGACGGTGGGTGCAACGGGCCCGGCGATCACATCGCAATCTTTGAAGGCTTGCTGGAAGTCGTCTGCAATCATGCGGCGGATTTTCTGGGCTTGGAGGTAGTAGGCGTCGTAGTAGCCGTGGCTCAAAACATAGGTGCCGATCATGATACGGCGCTTGACCTCGTCGCCAAAGCCTTCGGCGCGGGTTTTTTTGTACATGTCGAGTAAATCGCCGTGCTTTGCTGCGCGGTGGCCGAACTTCACACCGTCAAAGCGGGACAGGTTGGAGCTGGCCTCGGCTGGGGCGATGATGTAGTACACCGGAATCGACAATTCGGTTCGCGGTAGGCTGATGGGAATGAGCTTGGCTCCGAGCTTTTCCAGCTCTTTTAAGGCGGTATCGATGGCTGTGCGCACGTCTGCAGCGAGGCCTTCGCCGAAGAACTCTTTGGGAATGCCGATGCGTAGGCCGTCGATTTTTTGGCCTAAATCGCGTGAATAATCCTCCGCAGGCATATCCAGCGAGGTGGAATCACGGTCTAAATCCGGGCCACACATGGCTGAGAGCAGCAAAGCACAGTCTTGCGCCGAGCGAGCCATGGGCCCGGCTTGATCGAGGCTGGAGGCAAAGGCGATCAAGCCGTAGCGGCTGGCGCGGCCATAGGTAGGCTTGATGCCGGTGATGCCGCAAAAGGCGGCGGGCTGGCGGATGGAGCCGCCGGTGTCTGTGCCGGTGGCTGCGGCGCACAATCCCGCTGCAACTGCCACCGCGCTGCCACCTGAACTGCCGCCGGGAATGCGGCTCGTGTCCCAAGGGTTCAAGGCTTTGCCATAAGCTGAATTTTCATTGGATGAACCCATGGCGAACTCATCGCAATTGAGCTTTCCAAGGCAAACGGCCCCCTGGCCCTTGAGATTGCTCACAACCGTGCTATCAAAAGGTGAGCAATAGTCTTTCAGCATCTTCGAGCCGGCGGTGCTGGGGAAGTCTTGCGTGACGAAGATGTCTTTGTGGGCAATCGGCAGGCCGAGCAGCGGGGCGGCATCGCCTGCGTCAAGGCGCTGTTGCGCGGCGCTGGCTTGCGCGAGCGTGGCTTCTTCGTTCATGGCTAAAAACGCGCCCAAAGTCGTGTTGGCCTTGATACGGGAGAGGAAATGCTGCGCTAATTCAGGAGAAGAAAGCTCCTTTTTTGATAGCATACTGCGCAGGCTAGTTAGGGGCTGGAAGTGGATTTCGCTCATTTTTTGCCCTATTCGATGACTTTGGGCACGAGAAACAGGCCACGCTCCACCGCTGGCGCGCTTTTTTGGTTGGCTTCGCGGTTATTGGGTTCGCTGGCCACATCGGGGCGCAGGCGCAGCTGGATGTCTTGGATGGCGGCCACAGGATGCGCCAGCGGCAGGATGCCAGTGGTGTCCACCGCGCGCATCTGTTCGACGATGTCAAAGAAGCTGTTGAGGGAGCTGAGCATGCGCGATGGCTCGTCGCCACGCAGCTCTAGGCGCGCCAAATTGGCAATGCGGTCAATGTCGGAAGGGTTCAGGGCCATGGTGTTCTAAGTGATGAGGCGGGGGGTTTTGCAACAAATTTAGGAGCAGAACCCGCCCTTTTCAAGAGTGCAATCAGGTATTATCCTGTCTTTGGTTCTGGGCAGATGTTTTGGGTGCCGGAATCCGCAAAAAAGGATTGAAGATGTTAGGTGTATTTCGTCGGTATCTCTCCACCGACCTGGCCATTGATTTGGGCACGGCCAACACATTGATTTTTGCACGTGGCAAAGGTATCGTGCTCGATGAGCCATCGGTGGTGGCCATTCGCCATGAAGGCGGGCCGCAAGGTAAAAAAGTGATTCAAGCCGTGGGCCGCGAAGCCAAGGCCATGCTGGGCAAAGTGCCGGGCAACATCGAGGCGATTCGCCCGATGAAAGACGGCGTGATCGCCGATTTCGTGATCACCGAGCAGATGATCAAGCAATTTATCAAGATGGTGCATCCGCGCAGCTTGCTCACGCCCAGCCCGCGCATCATCATCTGCGTGCCTTGCGGCTCAACGCAGGTGGAGCGCCGCGCGATACGCGATGCAGCAGAAGCCGCTGGCGGCAGCCCGGTGGATTTGATCGAAGAGCCGATGGCCGCGGCGATTGGCGCAGGTTTGCCCGTTTCGGAAGCTTCTGGCTCGATGGTGGTGGACATCGGTGGCGGCACGACCGAAGTGGGCGTGATCTCGCTGGGCGGCATGGTCTACAAAGGCAGTGTGCGCGTCGGTGGCGATAAATTTGACGAAGCCATCATCAACTACATTCGCCGCAATTACGGCATGCTGATCGGCGAGCCCACAGCAGAAGCCATCAAAAAGAAAATTGGCTCGGCCTTTCCTGGCTCGGAAGTGCGGGAAATGGAAGTCAAGGGGCGCAATTTGTCGGAAGGCGTGCCGCGTGCGTTCACGATTTCTTCCAACGAGGTGCTGGAAGCACTGACCGATCCTTTGAACCAAATTGTCAGCGCCGTGAAAAACGCGCTGGAGCAAACACCGCCGGAGCTGGGTGCAGACATTGCCGAGCGCGGCATGATGCTGACCGGCGGCGGGGCGCTGCTCCGTGATCTGGATCGTTTGCTCGCAGAGGAAACGGGCCTGCCTGTTTTGGTGGCGGAAGATCCTCTGACTTGCGTGGTGCGCGGTTGTGGGATTGCGCTGGAAAGCTCGGGCCACCGCATGGGCAGCATTTTTGCTTCGGAATGAAGCCGCTGCTGAGCCCTCGCTAAAGCAGCTTGCTAGGAGTCCTTTGTGCCATTAGGAACACTGGACCGCAGCCCCCCTCCGTTTTTCAAGCAAGGTCAGTCAGCGCTGTCCAAGCTGATGGTGTTCAGCGCGGTTGCACTGTTCCTCATGGTGGCCGACACGCGCTTTAAGCTCACTGGGCCGATTCGCGTGGTCGTGGCGAGTGCGCTGTATCCGATGCAGTGGCTGGTGATGCGTCCGCTAGAAATGGCGCGTGGTGGGGGTGCTTACTTTACGGCGCTCAGCGATGCACAAAAATCGGAACAAGAAGCAAAAAAACGCCTGGCTCTGCAAGCCCAACGTGCCGCCCAAGTGGAGCAATTGGGGCTAGAAAACGAGCGCCTGCGCAAGCTGCTGGCCCTACGCGAGCGCACCAGCACATCGGCGCAAGCGGCTGAGGTGATCTACGATGCAGCCGATCCGTTCACGCGGCGCGTGATGGTGGATAAAGGCAGTGTGCAAGGCATCAAGCCGGGCTCGCCGGTGATGGATGAGGCGGGCGTGCTCGGGCAAGTCACGCGGGTGTACCCGCTGTCAAGTGAGGTGACGCTGCTGATTGACCGCGATCACACCATTCCCGTACTCAACACCCGCACTGGCGCACGCAGCGTGGTCTATGGTGATCCATCGGTGCATGGCGGGGCGCTTGAGCTGCGCTTCATGGCGGGTAATGCCGATGTGCAGCAGGGCGATATTTTGACGACCAGCGGGGTCGATGGCGTGTATCCACCTGGCATGCCAGTGGCGCGGGTGGATAAAGTGGAGCGGCGTGCGGATTCGGCGTTTGCCAAAATTCTTTGCCAGCCATTGGCCAACACCTTGGGTGCAAGGCACGTCATGATTTTGGATCCATATTCAGTGCAAATACCACTCCCCGCCGGCATAGATATTGCGCAATCTGCTCCTAAAAAAGGAGCAAAAAAATGATCATGCGCTCTGGCGAGCAATTGCTGCTGCCTGTTAATCCGTTTTATCTTTGGGGCTCTCTCGTTGCCGCATTGATGATCAATGTGTTGCTCTCGGCGCTGTTTGGCCGCGCTGCCTGGCCGCCTGATGTGTTGGCGCTTGCTTTGGTGTTTTGGGTGATTCATCAGCCGCTGAGAGTGGGCGTGGGCACGGCCTTTGTGTTTGGGCTGTTGATGGATGTGCATCAAGGCGCTTTGCTTGGGCAACATGCCTTGGCCTACACCACGCTCAGCTTTTTCGCCATCACCATCTCGCGCCGCTTGCTTTGGTA
>JANMHJ010000016.1:0-99412 GCA_031375105.1 Variovorax sp. | reverse complement strand
CGAAAGAGGCAACGCAATCGCCTCACGCACTTGCTCAGATGACCAGCCAGCTTCACGCAGGCTGCGCAAGGAGCGCGCATCGTCGCGCTTGGCGAGGCGTTTGCCGCTTTCATCCTTAATGAGACGGTGGTGATGCCAGCGTGGCACCTGGAGACCGAGCAAGGCTTGCAGAAGGCGATGGAGATGCGTGGCGGGTAGTAAATCGTCTCCACGCGTCACCAATGTGATGCCTTGCAAGGCATCATCGACGACGACGGCTAAGTGGTAGCTTGCGGGTGTGTCTTTGCGGGCGAGAACGACATCGCCAAAAATGGCAGGTGTGGCGGTAATGGAACCAAAGCTAAGGTCCGTGAAGGTGAGAGGCGTTTTGACGTGTCTTTGTGCGGCATCGATGTTAAGCCGCAGTGCGTACGGCATGCCGGAGGCGATGCGTGAGGCCCGCTGAGTAGCATCGAGCGTGCGGCAGGTGCCTGGATAGATCGGACCATCAGGACCTTGCGGGGCCTGGCCTGCGCGAGCGATTTCGTCTTGAATCTCACGCCGCGTGCAGAAGCAAGGATAGAGGAGTTGTAGAGCTTCAAGTTTAGCCAAGGCGGCATGGTAGTCGTCAAAGTGCTCGCTCTGACGGCGGACAGGCATTTCCCACTGTAGCCCTAACCACGCTAGATCATCGTAGAGCGCGGCTTCGTATTCAGGGCGAGAACGAGAGATGTCGATGTCTTCGAGACGAATGAGAAAGCGACCATCAGAGCCCGCTGCATGACTGGCGAAGAGAGCGGCATACGCGTGACCGAGATGCAGCCATCCGGTGGGGCTGGGAGCAAAACGCGTGACCTCGGACATGGCGGATTTGGAAGAAAAAAGCGGAGCTGCTGTTGGCGGCTCCGCTTTGGGATGGTGAGGATGCAATCGCACCAAGAATTATTGGCGGACCTCCTTGATGTACTTGTCTGGAGCTTTGTCGAAAACGGCTTTGCTAGCAGCATCGGCAAAGGCGACCTGACGGGCATAGGTCACGGTGATGGATGGGTCGGACTTCTTTTTGCTGAGCGGGCACTGACCTGAGACGGCAGCGAGAATGTTGCTCAGGTAGCCTTTGGGTGCCGCATTGAACTGCGCTTTGCACTTGTTACAGCAAAGGGCGACGGTCTTGCTGTAGTTACTGGTGATGGCGGCGCTGGCTGGCTTGCCGGAGATGGGGCAAACAGTGTTGAGGGCTTCTTCGGCAGTGGCGTGGCTGGTTAGCAGTCCAAAGACGGCAAGGAGGGTGACGAGGTGTTTCATGATGGTATGGGGGCGGATTTGTGACGGGCAGATGAATAGCGAATTCAATGTGGGGCCTGCAAGGGAAAATTTCACAGATGAATGACCTGAAACAGGCCGTGTTTGACACTTCCGCGGGCTTCGCCTAATCTCGGGTCCATGGCAGTCACTCCGATACGAGTTACTGTACTCCAGAGAGTAAGGTTCACGCCATGGATCCGAATTTTCTGTCTATCTCCATGGCGATATCACAGATAAATCCTCCTCAATGAACCTCTACGTCAGTAACCTCACCTTCTCCACAACGGACGATGACTTGAACGCTACTTTTTCAGCATACGGCGTCGTCTCAAGTGCCCGAGTTGTGTTGGATCGCGAATCCGGCCGCTCTCGCGGCTTTGGTTTCGTCGATATGCCAGTTGAGGCCGAAGCTCTCACGGCGATCAATTCTCTCAACGGCGCAGACGTAGGTGGTCGGCCGCTGCGTGTGGTTGAGGCGCGGCCGAAAGAAGAACGCCCACCACGTGAACCTCGTGGCGGTGGCGGTGGCGGCGGTTATGGAGGAGGAGGAGGCGGCTATGCGGGTGGCGGCGGTGGCGGCGGTGGCGGTGGCGGCGGTGGCGGCGGTGCACACGGCGCTATACGAGTCTCATTCGGAAGTGTTCGATTGTTAAAAGCCCAGCCCCATGGCATAAGGGTTTCAAAATACACCTCACAGCCGCCCTCGGTTGACCAAATTCGTTGATAGCCTCTACACGATACATTCAAGGAACTACATGAGTCGCTAGCAAACTTTGTAGCTACATTTGCTGTGCAGGCAGCCTCCCGTGTTGTTGCCCAAGTCCCATTGCTTCCATAGAAGCGCCACTCGGTAACGGGAGGACATATGTCTTGTGCATATGCTGTGTGCGAAAAAAGCGATAGAGAAGTTACCAGCAACGATGTTGCATAACGCAGCTTGATCTGAGCCTTACTGATCGACATGTGCCTCTCCTAGTCGCTTTTTGATGGATTTTTAAATCATACCTGATTTAGATTTGCCATTTGACACCGTTGAATAGAATCAACCCATGACATCCACGCCAGTTTCCCGCTATGCAGCCTGCATATTTTTCAAGCAGTGGATCCCGTGTTTTCTGATTGGCATCTGTCTGGCTGGCCCGTTTGTGTTGCCTGCTCCATCTGCGCTTTCCCCCATGGTGGGCTCTTGGCTGCAATTTGCAGCGGGTATTTTTGGCTTGATGCTCTGGCTTTGCTTGCGAGGGCGTGACGGAGCTGCCAAAGCGTATTCCTTGATTGCGGTTTCGTGGTTGGTGGCTGCATGCATGAGCGCTTTGATGGCTGTCTTGCAGGTGATGCATGCGGCAGATTGGGCGGCAGGTTGGGTGAGCGAATCCGCTCATGGTCAAGCGGTGGCTAATCTCCTTCAACGTAACCATGTCGCCAGCTTGATGGCGATAGGCCTGTGCGCTGCTTTTTTCCTAGTCCAGCAGCAACGAGCGACAGGGGTTGAGCGGAGCGATGCTCAGAGCTGCGCTGCCTTTGATGCATTCGGGTTGTACAAAGCGCTTGGGATGATCGCAGTTGCATTGATGGCGGGAGCGAATGCTCTGACGACCTCGCGCACAGGCGCTCTAGAGCTGGCTTGCGTGTATGTTATTTATCGGGTGTTTTGGTCGCCTAAAAAGCTTTTTGCGAGACGGTTGATTGATGCCTGCCTGTGTGTGTATCTTGGGGTGAGTGCAGGCTTGTTTGCACTTTCCTTGGGTGATGTGGGATTGATGGCACGGATTGATGATCCGAATGCGCTGTCGCGTCTGTCTTTGTGGAGCAACGTGCTCGAACTCACCGCTCAAAAACCTTGGCTCGGCCATGGCTGGCGGTCTTTGGCTTATGCGCACTACAGCACGGAGTTTTCCGGGGCACGGTTTATGGAGATGCTGGATAACGCGCATAACTTGCCGCTGCATTTGGCAGTGGAGTTGGGCATTCCGGTGGCGATGATCTTTTGTGGCTGGGTGGGGTGGTTGGTTTGGAAGAACAAGCCTTGGGCTGAGACGCGCTCAGATCGGCAACTGGCTTGGGGCATCCTGATGGTGATTGGGATTCACAGTTTGGTGGAGTATCCGCTGTGGTATGGGCCATTTTTTATGACTGCCGTGATTTGCGTTGGGATTTTGTGTGCAGATATTTGGCGAAATTGGCTGATTGCCCTTACAAAATCTGCGCAGACTGCTATCAATTTAGGAATCAAAGCATTTGCGCTGTTGCTCTTGACCTGCACGGTTTTTGCGGCTTTTGATTACCACCGTGTGAGCCAGATTTATCTGCAACCCGAAGAGCGCAGCCGCTGGTATACGGACGATCCGCTGGGCGCGGCGAAGAAGAGTGTGCTGTTTCAGAGCCACGCGAAGTTTGCAGAGTTGCAGATCACACCCCTGTCACGCGAGAGCGCACCGCGTGTGTTGGCATTGTCTAGCGAATTGGTGGTGTGGTCACCAGAACCGCGAATCATTCAAAAGCTGATTGAATCTGCGACGATGCTGGGGCTGGATGATCTAGCGACGTTTCATCTGCAGCGCTACAAGGTGGCGTATCCAGCGGCCTATGCGCTGTGGTCGCAGCGTGTTTTATAAGCGATGTCTCTGCCCGGAGTGAATAAGGTCATTCAAAGCTACTTGCAAAACAAGCGATGTTCGCTGTTCTTTGTGACCTACCAGCGGGCTTTGATCTTGCTATACACGCTGTCGCCGAGCAGGCGATGCGCCGTGGGGGCGAGATGGCGGTCATCCGCGAAGAGATAGACGCTGTAGTCTGAAACAACGTTGGCGGTGCCCGTGCAGGCGGTGACAAGGCCTGTGCAGGCGGCTGTCGTCACGTTGCCATTAGTGCCAAGCGTGCCGGGGCTGTTGTAGAGTGCATTGACATAGGCCTCGTGGTCAATCAGCAGCACGCCCGAGCTCACGTCGGCAAGCGCAATCTTCAAACCGTCATTGAAGGCGCGCGTAGCGGCGGTCAAAGCGGCGGTGCGGGTTTGCGCAGTGGCAAAAGGTGTTTTGCCCAGATCAAGTGCGTTAGCGATCACAACGTGTTTGCCGCCAGCGGCTGTGAGTCGGCGCACTTGGACAGAGAGGGCTTTGCCAGCAGCATCAGCGGCAATGCTCAATGCGGAATCGCTGGCATTGGCAAGCGCCAAGGCGGCCAGCTCAGAGACGCCTGCATCAATGATGATCAAATCGCTTGCGCCGATGCTGTTGGCAGCGAGGAAGCTGGTGATTTGGTCAGCGATTGAGTTTGCGCCAGTATTCACGCGCGCACCGCCATAGGCAAAGCCGAGGCCGCCCGTTACAGAGGCCGTGATGGTGTTGTTGTAGCTGGTGGCTACGCGCTCGACCCAAATGTTAACGCTGCCGTCATTCACCGTGAATTTACTGCCCGTTTGGCCCACATCAGACAGCCCATCGCCAAAACTGATCACGCGCGAGGCGACAAGGGGCTCGAAAGGGGTGCCGGTACCGGAGCCGCAGGCTGCCAACAGAGCGCTTGCGCTAAGGGCCAACGCAGCAGCGAGGCGCAAGCTGTTTGTGCGCAGAAGAGAGGAAAACAGAGCAATCATGAAAACAGTCTCACAGACGAAGAGGGTTCAACAGGGCGTATCTTAAAGCAAGCCACAGGACAAGCTTGCAAAGGGCAGGTGAAGGCAGGTGAAGTTATCGGTGCGAATGTGACGCAGCGTTTATGCTGCCGCCCTTTGCAAGCGATCACGCACGCCGTCCCAAGCGGGATCCAGAGGCAGGTTTTCCACCCAAATCAAGCGAACATTTTGTGCGTCAAACTCGCGTAACACCGCAAAAAGCTGCTGTGCAGTGGCTAGCGCATCTGAGGGCATACGGCGGATGATCAGGTGGCTGGAGAGCACTTTGAGCGGGGCTCTAGCATAGATGGCGATGTTTTTAGCTTCCGCGCCGAGCAGATCGAGTGCGGTTTGCAGGGCTTTGGCATCCATCAGGCGCAGCTTGGCGCGGGGCGCGTAATGCGAGGCGAGCGTGCCAGAGGCGCGGGGCGCGGGGCTTTGCAGGGCATTTTTTGAAGTGTTTTGGGCTTCTAGCCCTTTCAGAATCTGCGCAGAATGCTCATCATTTGATAGCAAATCCCGCCCCATCGCATATTCCAGCTGCACCTGCGTAAGCACGCCGGGGCGCAGCAAAACGGGCGCACCGCGTGTGCAGTCGATGATGGTCGATTCAATGCCCACATCGCAAGCGCCGCCATCTAGCACGGGCACGTCATCACCGAACTCCGCCTTCACATGCGCGGCTGTGGTGGGACTGACCTTGCCGAATTTGTTGGCACTGGGCGCGGCAACACCCTGCACACCGAGCTTGGCACATTCGGCCAACAGTTCGCGTGCCATCGGGTGCGCCGGGCAGCGCAATCCAATCGAATCTTGCCCGCCCGCGCTGGCCGCTGCGACACCCGGCTTACGCGGCACAATCACTGTGAGCGGCCCTGGCCAGAATGCGGCGATGAGCTTGTGTGCAAAATCGGGCATCTCGGCAGCAAAGGTCAGCGCTGCCTGCGCATCCAGCACATGCACGATCAGCGGATGATCTGCGGGCCGACCCTTCGCGGCAAAGATTTTGGCAACCGCTGCGTCGCTTGAGGCATCTGCGCCCAAGCCATAGACCGTCTCAGTTGGGAAGGCCAGCAGCTCGCCAGCCCTGATAAGTTGTGCGCCGTCAGCTATTGAAAGCATAGCAAATAGGCCAAATCGCAGCCGTCAATTCGCAGCGGACATGCTGGGCGCATACGGCAAACCCAGCAACTGCGCCACCTCGAGTGCCACACTGCCTGCGATCTGAGGGCTTGCACCCGTGATGGTGATGTGCCCCATCTTGCGGCCTTTGCGAGCGCCCGTCTTGCCATACAAATGCAGCGCCACGCCCGGCAGCGCGAGCACAGCAGGCCAAGGCGGCGTTGTCTCTTTGCCAGCCTCGTCAAACCAACTGTCGCCCAGCAAATTGAGCATCACGCTGGAGGCCAATTGCACGGGCTGCGCCAAAGGCAGGCCGCACAGCGTGCGCACTTGCAGCTCAAACTGGCTCACACTTGAGCCTTCTATGCTCCAATGCCCGCTGTTGTGAGGGCGCGGTGCGATCTCATTCACACGCAGCTCACTCGCATCGCTGATGCCGCCCGCTGCGTCTTTGAGCAGGAAGAATTCAACGCAGAGCACACCGATGTATTGCAAATGGCTCGCTATTAATTTAGTAGCATTCTGCGCAGATTGTATAAGGGCGATCGGCAGATTCCCCTCATAAATCTCACTGCTCGCAAGAATCCCGTTCACATGCACATTGCGCGCCACAGGCAGCGTCACCATTTGCCCGTCTGCGCCCCGCGCCAGCACCACCGAGCACTCCGCAGCCAAAGGCGCTAGCTGTTCTAGCACACATGGCACGCCGCCCAGTTGCTTGAAAGCGATGCTGGCCTGCGCGCGCGTGTTGACCTTGGTTTGGCCTTTGCCGTCGTAGCCCAGCGTGGCCGTTTTCAGCAAACCGGGGAAGCATTCGTCAGGCGCAGCGGTGATGTCCGCCAGCCTTTCAATAGCCACAAAAGGAACAGGCCCGGCATGCGCGTTGCCAGAAACCTTAGCCACCATCGAGAGCATGGTTTTCTCTTCAATGCGGTTTTGTGCAATCGCCACACAATCTGCACTAGGCGAGACCACGCGCTGCGCGCCCAGCGTCACCATCGCGGGCGCAGACACGTTTTCAAATTCGGTGGTGATCGCCGCGCAGCGCTGCATGAGTTGCGCCAGCGCCGCTTCGTCATCGGTGCTGCCCTGAATGTGATAGTGCGCCACCGCGCCTGCGGGGCTGATCGGGTCTTGATCCAGCACGGCGGTGAAATAGCCCATGCGCTGCGCTGCATGCACAAACATGCGCCCGAGCTGCCCGCCGCCGAGCACACCGAGCGTTGCGCCCGGAAGAATCATGCTCATAAGCCCACCTTCATCTCAGCGGCAGTTTTCGTTTGCGCCGCGCGGAAATCTTTCAGCTTTTGAGCCAAAACCGCATCATGCAAAGCCAGCATTGCCACAGCAAACAGCGCTGCATTGGCTGCGCCCGCCGCGCCAATGGCAAATGTGGCCACCGGAATGCCTTTGGGCATCTGCACAATGCTGTGCAGCGAATCCACGCCCTGTAAATGCTTGGAGGCCACAGGCACGCCCAGCACAGGCACAGTGGTTTTGGCCGCCAGCATGCCCGGCAAATGCGCCGCGCCACCTGCACCGGCAATGATCGCCTGCAAGCCGCGCATCGCCGCGCTTTCTGCGTAGGCAAACATCGCGTCCGGCATGCGATGGGCCGAGACCACCTGACATTCATGGGGAACACCAAAATCTGTGAGAATCTGCGCAGCGTGTTGCATCGTGTCCCAGTCTGAACTGGAACCCATCACCACACCGACTTGAAGGTTTGTTTGCGTCATCCCTTGGATTGTAAGCAGCCGCCCCCAGATCCCTGTATACCTAGTTTGATTGAACCCCATGATTGACGTGACCATCGCCAACTTCGAGACCGAAGTCGTTGAAGCCTCCAACAGCATCCCCGTCTTGCTCGATTTCTGGGCCCCATGGTGCGGTCCCTGCAAAACCATCGGGCCGATGCTCGAAAAACTCGAACTTGACTACGCCGGGCGCTTCAAACTCGTCAAAATCGACTCTGACGCGGAGCAACAGCTCTCAGCCGCTTTCGGCATCCGCAGCATCCCCACCTGCATCCTCATGATGAACGGCCAGCCGGTGGACGGCTTCATGGGCGCATTGCCTGAGAGCCAACTCAAAGCCTTCTTGGATAAGCATTTGCCGCCCGCCGATGAATCTGCTGAGCCTGAGTTACCCGTGGAAGAGCTGCTACCTGTGAGTGAGGAAGACAAGCTCGCCGCGCTGCATGATGCCATCGTCCAAGCCCCTGATGACGACAACGTACGCTTTAATTACTTGCAAGCCGCGCTGCTGGCAGGCAAGGTAGATGCTGCGCAAAAAGCCTTTGCTGCTGTGGCCAATAAAGTGAGTGTGGTGCGCCGCTATGAGAGTATTCAGATGCTCTTCATTGCTATTAATTCAATAGCTAACAACGCCGATTTTATAACGGCAAAAGCCGATTTTGATTCAAAGATTTCTGTAAGCAAACGCGATTTCACAGCCCGCTTTGCCTATGCGCAAGCCCTGATATCCCAAGCCCAATACACCGCTGCACTCGACGAATTGCTGGAAATCCTGATGCGTGACAAAGCTTGGGACAAAGAAGGTGGCCAAGAGGGCAAAGCACGCAAGCTCTACATCGCCGTGCTCGATCTGATCGAGCTGCCCAAACCCAAGGTGGCGGACGGCCATATCCCGCCAGAAGACCCAACCGTGGCCACCTACCGCCGTCGTTTGAGCTCGGTTGTGCTGAGCTGAGCGCAGATTTCAACCCACTCTGTTGCCCACGCACCCCAAAACGCCATCAGCAACACAACTTTGTCACAAAGCCGGGATTTCGCGTCTTCCACAGCGGCTTGGCGCACGTTACATTGGCATCATCCAACCCCTTGAGGAGATTCCTATGAAACACCCGCGCAGCTTTTCTCTGCTTTTAGCAGCCCTGCTCACCAGTGCCGCTATCGGCCTGCAAGCCCAAACTGCAACCACCGCGCCTCTCACCCCAGCGCAGGTCAAAGCCCAACAAGATTTGGCCGCTGCTCAAGCTGCTTCCGACAAAGCCAACAAAGAAGCGGCGGAGGCGCAGGCCAAGGCCAAAGCAGCGCAAGACGCGGCGAATGCAAAGGTAGCGCAAGACACCGCGGCCGCTCAGGCTGCACAAGCTGAAAAAGCTCGCCTTCTGCAAGTGGCCGCGCTGTGCGACACCTGCGGCATTGTGAAAGAAGTGCGCAGCGAAAAACGCAAGGGCAAAGGTGGCGCTTTAGGCATCATCGGCGGCGCAGTCGGTGGTGGCTTGCTCGGCAGCCAGGTCGGTAAAGGCGACGGCAAAAGCGTGGCTACTGTGGGCGGTGCGGTCGGTGGCGCCGTGCTTGGCAACGAAATCCAAAAGCGCATGAACCGCAAAACCATCCACATCACCAGCATCCAGCTCAAAGACGGCAGCATGCGCAGCTACGAATCAGAGGCGGCCCCCACTTGGGCTGTTGGCAACAGCGTCAAGCTCGATTCAGCAGCAAACACAGTGACAAAGCTTTGATGGCTTGAGCCCTATCAAAAGAAAAAACCGCAGCCTTGCTGCGGTTTTTTCATGGGCATTTCATTGTGCGCTCAAGCTGGCCGCATCGTATTGCCTTCCAGCGTGACCTTGCTGCCCACCATCGGGGCACTGGTTTGCTCAATGGTGCGGCTGCTGCCGTCTTCCATGCGGATGCGCACCGAGTAGGCGGTTTCTTTCTTCATCTTTTTCTCAATCGTATTGCCCGCCAAGCCGCCGCCGACCGCCCCCAGCACAGTCGCCACCGCGCGGCCCGTGCCTTTGCCCACTTGGTTACCCACCACGCCGCCGAGCACGCCACCTGCGATCACGCCCACACCGGAACCCTGCCCCTCGCGGGTGATGGGCGTGACGGCCTCGACCGTGCCGCAGCTGATGCACACCGGCTTGGCAGGCGCTTGAGCGACCACGACGGGCACAGGAGACGCATCTTTATGAGCCATCACCGGTGCAGGTGCACTTTGATTCGCTATAATTTTAGGAGCACTTTGCGCAGGTTTTATAAGGGCAGGAGCCGCTTTTTCTATGATTTTCTCTTCCACCACGGCTGCCACAGGCGGATTGAGCGCGGCGGGCGCGTTCATAGCCATGGCGGATGAAAAAGGTATTGCCGCCTGCGCCAACGGCTCGGTGCGTTTGTTCACGTGAACCAAGGTCGCGCCCATGGCGAATACGCAAACACTGAGCACGCCGACAGCCGCCCAAAGTGGTTTGGTGGAAGTTGCAGTCGTTGCAGGCATCATGGGGGAAGCGAGTGTGGCATTCATATTGAAACCTCGTTGTGGAGATGTTCATTTAACGCCTGATACAGCCACTCAGCACACGCCAAAACGCAAAGAAGCGTGTCTGCTTTGTAAATTTGGTGCCGAAATGGCATCGTCTGTGACGCAGTTCATCAACTGCTGTCTCTGTGTGACCCTCGCTATGGCGCAGTGCCCGTGATCATCACCGTGGCAAACACCGCCGTTCTACAGCAAGCTGTCAGTGTCCCGCGAAATTGACCAAGGTGAACAGTGGCAAGCCTGTGGCTTTGAGGCGTTGCGAGCCTTGCAATTCTGGCAGATCCACAATCGCAGCACCTTCCATCACGGTGGCGCCGAGTTTTTCCAAGAGCTTCTTGCCAGCCATCATCGTTCCACCCGTAGCGATCAGATCGTCTATCAGCAGCACGCGCTGACCGCTTTGGACCGCATCGGTGTGCAATTCCACCGTGGCGCTGCCGTATTCGAGCTCGTAGGTTTCTTCCACGGTGGTGAAAGGCAGTTTGCCTTTCTTGCGAATGGGTACAAAGCCCAAGCCCAGCTCATAAGCCACGACCGAGCCCAAAATAAAGCCACGCGCATCCAGCCCGGCAACCACATCTGGGCGCATGCCCGTCTCCATGTAGCGATGCACGAAGGCATCGATCAACACACGAAAGACGCGCGGGTTTTGCAGCAAAGGTGTGATGTCGCGAAACTGCACGCCCGGCTCAGGCCAATCGGGCACGGTACGGATATGGTGACGCAGAAAATCAGCGAGGGTTTGGGTCAAGGTGTCCATATGCGGTGGGCGAGATCAGACAAATTGCCCAACGAGAATGGCAGCTCGCATGCGCACGGCCAGCACGGCAGCCAAGCCTTTGGTCAAGTCAAGCGCGAGCTTGGGGTATTTGTGCGACATGGCATCGAATTTCTCCCAGCTCAAGCCCCAAGCGACCCCATTGCTACTGGCCATGAGCGTGGCGCTGCGCGGCTCGCCGGAGAAGAACGTCCCCTCGCCGACCACTGTGCCGGGCTGCAGCAATGCAATGTCATGCCCACGTGCCTGCACTTTGAGCTCGCCTTCGGCCAAAATGTAGAGCACGCGGTCGTTGCCACCCTCATGGATCAGTACGGTACCGGGTTGCAAATAGTTGATCGACAAATAGGGAGCGAGCAATTTCCAGCCGTCGTGACCCAAACGGCATTGCAGTGCGTCTTTGGCATCTAGCGCGGCAATCGCATCCACGAGCTGGCGCACGTTCATTGGGTCACTCTCTGATGTATTGTGTCGAAATCGGCGACGACGGCCCGTCGCTCGATGTCTGCGCTTTCAGCGCAACTCGCCGTATTGCGTGCCGCTCAGGGCGGGCAGCGGATCGTCGTCGGCCATCTCGGTGTCTTCATAGCCTGTAAGCAGCAGCTTACTGCGCGCTTTATCCAGCGTGCTTGGCGCAGGCACAGGCTTGACGGCAGGAGCCGGCATGGGTTTGCTGGGCTGGGCAGGGTTTGCAATGGCGGCAGCAGGTGCAGCCATTGCGCCCTGTGCTGCACCCGCAGCAAGGGCACGGCGAAACGCCGCCACCTCGTCATCACTCAACTCATCGGGGCTAGCAGCCGGTTTGACCCCAGAAGGGATATGCGCCGCCGTGGCAGCGATGATCGGCAAAGCGACGGATGCGGACGGAGTCGCTGGTGAAGAGGGGAAAATCTGTGCAGAAGGTGTCGCTGCCAAAGGCACTGCCAGCGGGCTGGGGCGCGAGGAGGGTGCACCCGCCCCTTCCATGCCAAAAAGCGGTGCAGGACGTGAAACAGGCGCATGCATCGCGCCGAGCAGTGGCGCGGGTGCGCTGGTTGTGGCGGCACGCGTCGCCGCGTTGAAATAGCGCCAGTAGACGGCTTGCACGATGATTTCAAAGCGATGCCGCGCTGTTTGCGCGATCATGGATTCGATTTCAGCCAGTTTTTCTACTTCACCGCTGAACTCTGCCGAGAGTTCGATCATCACGAGAAAGCTGCGCCCACGCTGATCGAGCGAGAGCACTTTGAATTTGAAGGCAGAAGACAGCACGCCCACGCGCACCATGGATTCGCGCACCACTTGGAACAACAATTCGCGCTTTGCGTTGCGTTCAGTGCGTCGCTGTTCGAGTCTTTGACTTGATACGGCAGCGGCAGGTTGCGCCGAAGTGCCGCTCGGACGAGCGCCCATCATGGGGCGCGTGTTGTCCATTTGCTGGGACGAAAGAACGTCCGAGTGAGGGGCCCGCGCGTTAGCGCGAGCAGTATTATTTTTGCCGGAAAACCAGTTAAGCCATGCCATGTGTGAATTTTTACCTTGAAACCTTTGTATTACAAGGAAAACTGTGGCGAAACAGTCAAATTTTGACTGTTTCTGCCAACTTTGACCGCTTTTTCATGCGCCATCCGGTCAGTGACGCGTTTCAACTGTGATTAGTTGTTACCCCAACCACGGTCGCTGCCACCGCCACGACGGTCGCCGCCGAAGCCGCCACCACCGCCACCGCGACGATCACCGCCGCCGCCACCAGCACCGCCGCCGCCGTAGGGGCTACGGAAACGGCCATCATTGCCGCCGCCACCTTCACGGTCGCCGCCACTGTTGCCGCCATAACCACCGCCGCCACCGCCACCGCCGTAGGGACCACGGCCACCGCCGCCACCACCACCGCCGCCGTAGCCACCGCCGCCGCCGCCGCCGCGACGATCGCCACCACCACCGTAACCACCGCCACCACCTTCACGGGGGGGACGTGATTCAGCAGGACGTGCTTCGTTGACAACCACGGTACGCCCACCGAGATCTTGGCCATGCACGCCAGCAATGGCGGCTTGTGCCTGAGCGTCGTCGCCCATTTCAACAAAACCAAAACCTTTGGAACGGCCCGTGTCGCGCTCCATCATCACACGTGCACTTTTGACTTCACCAAACGCGCCAAAGGCGGTTTGCAGATCATTGTCACGAACGTTGTAGGGCAAATTGCCCACGTACAGTCGATTACCCATCTTGTCTTTACCTATCAATGCCCGCGCCAAGTAGACGTCAGACTCCTATCCAACCAATAAAAAAGCGACGGAGTTCTGAGCACTGCAAAATTCTTCGAGCTGTACTTGTATCCGATCACCTGACCTGAGCAGATATGGTTTCTCGCGGACGTGCCCGTGAGAAAATACATCCACACCACTTGATTATCGGCCAGAATCAAGAACTGTCAAAGTTTTGTCTGCAAAGCAAGGCGTTGGCCTGAAAAACCCTTTATTTTTAGCTTTTTTGTGACATCTGCGCCACGCATCGTGAGTCTTGTACCCAGCATCACCGAATTGGTGGTCGATCTGGGGCTGGGCAGTTATTTGGTCGGGCGAACGGGTTTTTGCATTCATCCAGCTGAGTTTGTCAGCACCATCCCGAAGATCGGGGGCACCAAAGATGTGAACGTAGCGAAGATCAAACAACTCGCCCCCACGCATGTGATCGTCAATATCGATGAGAACGAATTGCCTACAGTGAATGCGCTGCGCGAATTTGTGCCACAAGTGATCGTGACGCATCCGCAAACGCCGCAAGACAATCTCGCGTTAATTGATCAAATCTTTCAGATGGTGCAAACATCTGCTATCAATTCAGAATCAATCTACGCAATATCCATCAGGGCTGATACGCTAAAACAGCAAATAAATGCAGGCTTGCAGCACTTTCAGACGCGATCTCACGCGCCGCAGCGTGTGCTCTATCTGATTTGGCGCGATCCGTGGATGACGGTGGCGCAAGACACATACATCAGCCGCATGCTTGGCTTGATCGGTTGGCAGACTTGGCCAAAGGTGCAAGGCGGGGAAACAGGCGCAGCGCGCTATCCGGTCTTGCGTGGCAATGAGTCTTGGCTGGCTGATGTGCAGCGCGTTTTGTTATCCAGTGAGCCCTACCGCTTCCTAGGAAGCCATGTGCACGAAGTCAAAAACTGGCTGCCGCATGCTCAGGTGCAGTTGGTGGACGGCGAAATGCTCAGTTGGTATGGCAGCCGCTCTGTGGCGGGTTTGGCTTATTTGGCCGGGCTGACGGGCGAGGCGGGCGTGGTGGGCTCGGAAGCGTCATCACCAGTATAGTTGCGCCACTGGCGCATCGCGCTTTTCATCGTGAGAAATTGGTTTTCAAAGCCGGGGCAGGCCTCGCAAATGGCCATATGCAGGCGCAGGGCGGCCGTTTCCTTCAAATTCAAAGGACGATCTTGCATCGCCACCACCATGTGGGCGACTTCTTTACAGGTTCGGCGAAGGGGATAGCTCATAAGGAAAACGATCTTAAGCGGCTTGCTGGCCAAACCAGTTCAGTTGTAGGCATTCACGCAGCTTGAGGCGGGCGCGATGCAATTGCACATAGAGGTTAGTAGAGGTGATATTCAAAGTCTTACACACTTCTTCGGCATCGAGCTCTAACCACTCGCGCATGAGGAACAAGCGCCCTTGGACGGCTGGTAATTTTGCAATACAAGCATCCATCACCGCCATGAATTGGCGCTGAGACAGATCCCTATCCGGGTTGCCCCAGTCGGCGGGCGCTTCCGCACAGTGGCCATCTTGTTTGAAGCCCAGAGCATCGATCAAATCACCCTCGGATTCGCCTTCGTCTGCGCCGCCGCGCATATCAGCCACATTGGGTTCGCGCAGATTGGCGCGCAGGGTATCGACGATCTTGTGCTTGAGCACGCCGACCAGCCAAGTGCGTAGCTGCGCTTTGCCGCCAAAAGCTTGCGGTTTGGCGATGGCTGCGAGCAGGGTGTCAGACACGGCATCCTCTGCCCAAGCTTCATTTCGCAGTTGCAGGCGGGCAAATTTCAGCAAATAGAGGCGCTGCTCGGCGACTTCTTTTTCAAAACTCATGGGGGCTCCTTGGATTGCCAACGGGTTTATAACGCAGATTCTGTAAGTTTTACCGATAAAGTACAGACTCATAGCGCGATACGCGCTTAAAGGAGCAATCAGATGCGGAAAAGTTACTATTTTGGCCTGCTGGCCGCCTGCCTGAGTTTGGGTATGGGCATGATGAACAACGCGGCGTGGGCGCAGACGGCTGTTGCACCAGCAGCCAAAGCCAGCGCACCTTTGCCTAAAAACGCACAGCTCAGCGGCAAAACCATTGACGGCCCGGTATTTGATCTGGCGCAACACAAAGGCAAAGTGGTGCTTTTGATGTTTTGGGCCACGGATTGCGCGGTGTGCCGAGACAAAATGCCCGAGCTGCGCGAAAACGCCAAAGGCTGGGTGGGCAAACCTTTCACGCTCGCGCTGATCAGTGCAGACCGGCGCATGAGCGATGTGGAAAGCTATAACGCCATCATCAACAAATCGGTGCCAATGAAAGAGCGCCTGACCCAGTTATGGGCCTTCGATCCTAGCTACAAAGACAGTTTGGGCACGGCTGAGATGCTTAAAAATCGAAATGCCTCCAGCCTGCCATTGACATTGATCCTGAACAAAAAAGGCGATGTGGTTAAGCGCTACCAAGGCCGCATCCCTGCTGAGGTTTGGGACGATATTGCTGAGCTGCTGTGATGAATGTCACAAATCTGTTGGGTATGTTTGTAAGAAGCGCCTCTGCCCGCCTGACATACACGTAGCTGATACGTGAGCCTGTTGTTCACTGATTAGCAAGATTTCATTTCACCTCACTTTTTTATTTTTCTGGAGAATCCCCATGAACCAACGCGCCCTTATCGCTGCAGCTGCTGCCACTTTGCTCAGCACCTCATTTCTGGCCACGTCTGTGATGGCGCAGACAGCCCCGGCCAAAGAAAAATGCTACGGTATTGCCAAGGCTGGTCAAAACGATTGCGCCAATTTGGCGGGCACGCACTCTTGCGCAGGCCAAGCAAAATTAGACAACGACAAAGGCGAGTGGAAATATGTGGCTGCGGGCACTTGCGCAGGCATGAAAGGCATGAGCGCCGAGCAAGCGAAAAAAGCCGCAATGGAAAAGAAGAGCTGATCGCTTCCTTTCGTTTTCTTCCTGGTGACCCGTTGGCGTTGGATTGGCATTCATGATGACGACACGCCACGCCACGGGCATCGGCTGGCGGCATGCGCACTATGCCGCTGTACTGGAGCAGCGCCCTGACGTGGGCTTTCTGCAAGTGCATTCTGAGAATTTCTTTGGCTCTGACTTGCCTGCGGGTGGCGCAGCCTTGGCCACGCTGAATGCGGCGCGTGATCTTTACCCGATCAGCCTGCATGGCGTGGGTTTGTCACTGGGCTCAGCAGTTGGCATCGACGGATGGCATCTGGATCAACTCGCCGCGCTTGTGCAGCGCATTGAGCCTGTGCGCGTGAGTGACCATGCTTGCTTTGCACGCGGCCTGCGCTCGGATGGGCAAGCCGCGCATGCCTCAGATTTGCTGCCCATCCCCTTCACACATCAATCGCTCTCTGTGCTCTGCGCCAATGTACAGCGCGTGCAAGAGCGCTTGAAGCGCCCTTTGCTGGTGGAGAATTTGAGCGCTTATCTGCACTATGCGCAGGCCGATTTTTCTGAAGCGCAATTCTTAAGCGAACTGGTGCAGCGCAGCGGCTGCCAATTGCTGCTCGATGTGAACAATGTGTTTGTCAATGCGCTCAATGCGCAAAATGG
The DNA here is from genome assembly GCA_031375105.1 of Variovorax sp. Taxonomy (GTDB): domain Bacteria; phylum Pseudomonadota; class Gammaproteobacteria; order Burkholderiales; family Burkholderiaceae_C; genus JANMDU01. The sequence goes on along the minus strand of JANMHJ010000016.1, from coordinate 82,502 downwards.
CCAAGCGCGTGATCGTGTGTTGGCTCTGCATGAGGCGGTTGATTTTTTAGATACCTTGCCCGCGCAGGCTGTCGGCGAAATGCATTTGGCCGGGCATTGCGAGATGCAAGACATCGTGATCGATGACCATGGCAGCGCAGTTTGCGAGCAAGTGTGGCAGCTCTATGCGCACGCAGTGAAGCGATTTGGCGATGCGCCAGCGCTGATTGAATGGGACACCGCGATTCCCACGCTTGATGTCTTGCTCACAGAAGCAACGCAAGCCGATGCGGTGGCGAAAGCGGCACTGGCATGAACCCTTCTTTGGCCATGCAACAAACAGCGTTGCTGGATTTACTTCATTCACATACTATTAATTCAGTAGCAAACTATGAAGATTTTATAAGGGAAAATGGCCTCTTTTCTTCTAAAAATCTTGCTACAGAGCTACGCGGCCTGCGTGCCTATCGCGCGAATGCGCAAGCGCTGAGCGCCAGCGCTTTGCAGGCGAGCTATCCCGTGCTGCAGCAACTCATGGGCGAAGAAAATTTCCAGCACCTCGCGCAAGATGCTTGGCAAGCCAGGCCTCCTGAGCGCGGCGATTTAGCGCAGTGGGGCGGCATGCTGCCTGCGTATTTGCAGCAAGTACCGCAGTTGCAAGCGCTGTTGCGAGAGCATCCCTTTTTGCCCGATGTAGCGCGTGTGGAATGGGCGCTGCATGAGGCTGCCACGGCAGCCGATGCTGATCTCGATGCAGCGAGTTTTCAATGGCTCGCAAGCCAAGATCCGGCGCAGCTTCGGCTGCTGCTCAGCCCAGGCTGCACTGCGCTGCCTAGCATTTATCCGGTGGTCTCGCTCATCCAACTGCACGACCCACGCGCCAGCGCGTTGCACGAGGGTGCACGCGCAGCCATTGCCGCAAGTGAGCCGCAAACGGCGCTGATCTGGCGGCAAGGCCTGCGCCCCATGCTCAGCGGGGCAGATGCCGCATCAGCCACCTTGGTCGAAGCCGCGCTGCAAGGCCTGCCTTTGTCAACCGCGCTGGATGCCGCTTTGGCGTTATCCGCTGATTTTGATTTCAGTGCTTGGCTGCGCGAATCAGTGCAAACCGGCCTGCTGATCGGTGTTGCTTGGATGCCCACATCGGCAGCTTGATGCTTCACTTTTCCCAACCTCTCATCTCATCTCAAACAGATCATGAAATCTCAAACATTTTCTTCTCCCATTGATTCGATACTGCGTTGGTGGCTGCCTGCGCGCAAAGTGCTCGATGCCCTGCAAAACCCGGCGCTGCTGGCGGCGCGTTGCTACGTGGCTTGGGTGTTTTTTGCTTCAGGTCTGACGAAGATTCGCGACTGGGAAACTACGGTGGCGCTCTTCACCGATGAATACAAAGTGCCTTTGCTGCCACCGGCCATCGCCGCTTTCATGGGCACGGCGGGTGAGTTGGTGCTGCCTGTGCTGCTCGTGATCGGTTTGGCAACGCGCTTTTCGGCGCTGGGCTTGTTTGTGGTCAACGCCGTGGCTGTGATCGCACTTCAAGAGATCGCGCCAGCGGCCTGGCAGCAGCACATGCTTTGGGGTGCGCTGCTCGCGGGAGTCGCGGTATTTGGCGGCGGCAAGTGGGCGCTGGAGCAGCGGATTGTGGCTCGCGTTTGAGCGCCGATTCAAGTGGCTTTTAGCTCTCGATACGTCTGCATCGCCAGCAGCAAATCTGCCCAAGCTTTGGCTTTGTCGGGCAGGTTGCGTAGCAAATAGGCGGGGTGATACGTGACGATCACGGGGGCTGCATAGCTGGCGTGCTTGAGTGTGTGGACGCGGCCACGCAGTTTGCCAACAGGTTCCGTGCTGCCCGTTAAGCTTTGGATGGCGAATTTGCCCATGGCCACAATGATCTTGGGGCGCAAAAGCTCGATCTGCCTGGCGAGATAGGGTTCACACATCGCCGCCTCTTCAGGCGAAGGATTGCGATTCGCGGGTGGGCGGCATTTGAGCGCGTTGGCGATATATACGCCGTGCTGACGCGAGAGGCCTGCGGCTTTGCCATCCTCGCTCACGCCGACTCTCATGGCGGCGAGCATATTGTCGAGCAGTTTGCCGGCTGGGCCAACGAAGGGCTCGCCTTGCGCATCTTCATTTTCTCCGGGCGCTTCGCCAACAATCAACCAATCGACTTGGGGGGCAAGCGCCGCGTCTGCGGTCGCTTGGCCGATACCAAACACCGTGTTTTTGCGCGATTGACACAAAGCGCAAGCTTGGCAAGCTGACACAGCCCTTTGTAAAGCCTGCCAATCCATCTGCTCAATGCCGTCTGCGCGCGGTGAAAGATTCACGGGCGCAGCTATGGGCGCAGATGTAACCACGTGAGTGGGCGCTGCACGGACAGGAGTGGGCATCCAATTTGCTATGCTTTCAATAGCATTCTGCGCAGATTTTATAAGGGGAGAAGGCCGATTTTCCTCTAAAACAGTCTGTGCCGCAGGTTGTTGCTTAGGCTGCGCAGCGGCAGCTTGCTGAGCTGGCGCGGCTGCGATTTGAAGGCTTACATCGGGCAACCAGAGCTTGATGCCCATGGCCTCCAGTATGCTGCGTTGGCGCTCATCCAGCATGTCGTCAAACGAGGCATCGAGCGAGATATCTTGTGCAGTTTCATTCATGGCTGGTTGCTCATCACAATCGCATCTTCGCGCTGCAGGCCATTCAAAGGATAGTAAGCCTTGCGCAATCCTACGCGCCGAAAACCATACTGCTCATAAATGCCAATCGCTCGCACATTGCTCACGCGCACCTCCAGCCACACCCATTGACTTCCCAGCTCGCGCGCCCAATCGTGCAGCGCATCGAGCATCACGCGCGCCCAGCCTTGGCGCTGGTAAGCGGGCGCGACGGTAATATTGAGCAAATGCACTTCTTGCGCACCAGGCATCACGATGAAATAGCCCAGCATCTGGCCCAAAGAGCCGCGCAGCACTTGGCAATAGTGGCCGTTCACAATGCTCTCGCGGATATTGACTTCGCTCCAAGGCCACAGATAGGCCTCGCGCTCGGCCAGCATCACCTCGGCCAGCCCATCCGCACGCATAGGCTCAAAGCTAGCTTCCTGCGGATGCAGGTTCGCATAGCTGGATGGAAAGACAGAAGGCTGGGCGCTCATGATCACTGATTGTGTGCTTCTCGCTCGGCTGTGGTCAAGGCCACTTTGTCGCGAATATAGAGCGGCAGCGCATCTTGGGCATCCACCAAGCCGCCCGCCGCGATCAAATCAGGCGCGAGGCTCAACAAGGCACGTGCAGTGGGCAGGCAGGCGATGTAAGGCAAAGCTAGGATGCCGTCTGTCAATTGCGCGTCCATGGCGGGGCGGATGTTGCCAGCGATACACTGTGGCTCCAGCAACGCATCCAACACCCATTCTTGAGGCTTTTTAAGCCATTCGCCTTTATAAATAGGGCGCGGAGTGCTCGTAAAATCATAGCAACTAACATACACCTCGCCCATGCGTGCATCGAGCGCAGCGAGGATACGCGAAGCGGCTGGGCCAGAGTTTCCTTGCAAAATCCGCGCTTCTTGCGCCACTGCCAAGAGTGTGTCTATGGGCAACACCTTCACATTCGCACCAAAAGCCAAGCCCTGTACCACCGAGCAAGCCGTGCGCAGCCCCGTGAACGAGCCGGGGCCTCGGCCAAAGACAATGGCATCAAGCTGCGCATACTGCAACCCGGCTTGCGCCATCAGCGCTTCAATCGCAGGGATCAGCGTGCTCGAAGCCTGCGCACCGCCTGCACCCGTGTGCGTGAACACCGCATCGCCATGCTGCACGGCAATGCTCATTGTGTCGGTGGATGTGTCAAGCGCGAGCAGTTTCATGACTTGACGGCTGCTGCTGACGGAGTGGAAACGGCGGCAGCGCGCACGCCCACCACAATGCCCAAAGTCACCAAGCTCAGCCCCATGATGAGATTGATGCCCAGCGGCTCGCCCAGAAAGATCACTGCGCCTAAAGCGGATAGGCCAGGCACGATGGCTGTGAGCATCGTGCTGCGCACCGGGCCAAAGTAGCGAATCATTTGGGTGAACGCGATACCCGAGATCACCACAGAGCCCATGCCTTGCCAAAAGGTTTGAAAGAGAATTTCCCAAAGCGGCGCCGCGGCCAGCTTGCTCACCAGCACACCCGCGCCCACCAGAAGCGCATACAAAGGCACAAAGCTAAACACGCAAAACACAATCACCGCAATCGTGGTGGGTACTGCATCGAGCTTGTGCTTTCTGCACAGCACCGTGTAAAACGCCCAGCAACTCGAAGCCGTCACGAACAGCACGTCGCCCTTCCAAACCTGCGAGCCAGAGGCCGAGTCGGTGTAAGCCTGCAAAATGGATGCCCCACCCACCAATAACCCTCCGCACAAAATCAGCAGTAGCCCCAGCTTGCGCGGCCTGCTCAATACTTCGCCGAGCAAAAGCACAGACAGCAGCGCCGTCGTTAAAGGCAGCAGCCCCGGCATCAACACCGAGCCATGCGCAGCGGGCGCGTAAATGAAAGCGGTGTAGGCCAATACCGCATAACCCACGCCGCCAAACAAACCTAGCGTCACCGTGAGCCTAAGCGGTAGCGGAGAAATCCAAAGCGAGGTGTCTGTAGCAGGGTTCTCAAGCCGCATCTTGCGCACCATGAAGTATCCCCAAGGCAAGAGCACCAGCGAAGCGCCCACAATCCGGCAGAGCACAATATCCAGTGGCGTGAGCGATTTGAGCGCCATGAAACGCGCCACCACGATGAACGAGGTCCAAATCGCAATGGTAATGACGGCTGAGGCGATGCCGATTGTTTTCGGCGAAAGCCGTTTGAAAAATTCCATGCCTCGATTATCGGGGTTTGCGCGAGTCAGGATTTTGGCGGCTCAGCTGTGGGATGGGCGACAGGTGCGCCATTCAAGCAGCGCGCGCGATGATCCACATAGTAGCCACCAAATTCCGTGTAGCGCAGCAGATGGCGCTGACAGTGGCTGCAATGATGAATATCGCAGCGGTTATAGGGAAAGAATCGAGCAGCCACCGGTGCATCAGGCGAGTCGTAGCGCGTGCCTTGCGGATGATGCTCCTCATAAGTCGGCTCAACCTCATCGGCGCGGCGCAGTGTCGCCACAGCTTGCATCTGAGCAGCGGGCCAACGGCTCTCGGTGATGCTTTCCCAACCGGCACATGCGCCTAGGCTACAGTTGCAGGCTTGCGCATTAGCTGCTGACCATTGCTTGATTTGTGCGGCTTCAGCTTGTGGCAGTTCTTGCATCAGGTCTGCTCCGATGAGCGTTGTTTTGGAAATTTCATGATGCTGATTATCCGGCTAGGTTGGCCTCGGCTGTGATTGGGTCGTCCCACTTCGCTCGTGTCCCCCGCCAGCTGCGCCGTCTTCTCCTTTGCTTCGCTCCGTGAGACGACCCAATCACAGCCTCAGGCAATCCAATCAATCTCACTTAAACGGATTGGCCAAAGCAAACCACAGCCCAATCCCCGTGGCGATGATGAACGCGCCATCCAGCACGCCCACGAGCAGAAAGACCTTGTTTTGCAGTGGCTCCATCATCTCGGGTTGGCGGCTGGCCGCCTCCAAGTATTTGGAGCCCATGATGCCGATGCCAAGGCATGAGCCAATCGCGCCTAGGCCAATCATGTGGCCGACGGCCAGAGGAAGAAGGTTGATGTCCATGGGAATGACTTTCGTTCAAAGAGGTTGAGAGAATTTGACGTGGAGCGTCAAGCCGATGATCAAGAGCAAAGCGGCGCCGATATCAATCCACATCACATTGGCAATCGCGGGGCCGTGCGTTTGTGTGGCAGCAATCAGGGCAAAGCCCAGCATGCTGATCAGCGCGGCGATACCAGCCGGCACGCGCCACTGGGGCAGGCCGATCGCGGCGAAGCAGGCGCAGGCCAACAAGCCAAAGAGCAACGCGCGGTGCTGTATGAGGATCACCAGATCTTGGCCCGGGCCCAGTGTCACGCCATAGGCGCGCTCCAGCGTCGCGCGGCCAGCTAAGCCCGCCAAGGGCAGCAGATGGATCACGCCCGTGATCGCAAAAGCGCCTCGGATCAGCCATTCGGTCCAAGCGATGTTCATTTTTTTGCCTTGGCGGTGATGAAATACAGCAGCGGGCCAAACGAGCCGCAGGTGAGCGAGAAAATCGCCCAAGGCCAGAAGGAGCGGCCAGTCGCTTTGGCATCGCGGTGCATGAAGACCAACAGCAGGCACATGGTGATGACCAAATCCGCAAAAATCTGCCAGCTTGCTGGATCGCGTGTGTAAAAAAGCAGCCATTGAATCAAGCCGCCGTAATGCACCAAGGTGTAAGCACTTAATGCGCTAAAGACGATGAGCACAACGATCAACAGAGTTTTATTCATGAGGTTTCCTTTCAAAGAGCCTCCAGTTTGCGCGGTGCTTTGAATGAAAGCAATTACGTCGCAGGTAATTGCGCTTGAGAAAAGCTGTGATTCAATGACGGCATGGATACCGCCAGCCCCAGCCTTCGAGACACCTTGCAAACCGCGCGCAAAACCAAGCGCATCAGCCAGCTAGAACTCGCGCTACGCATGGGCGTGAGCCAGCGCCACGTGAGCTTTGTGGAAAGTGGTCGTGCGCAACCCAGCCGCGAGTTGCTGTTGGCTTGGCTGCATGAGCTGCAAGCGCCGCTGGCTCTGCGCAATGTGGCTTTGCAGCAAGCGGGCTTTGCACCCGTGTATCGCGGCAGCGAACTGGGCGATGCCGTCCTCGCGCCGGTGCGCGAAGCGCTCAGCCGCTTGCTGGAGGCGCATGACCCGATGCCCGCGATGGTGATGGATGCCGCGTGGAATGTGTTGCAAATGAACCGGGGAGCGCAGTGGATGGCAACTGCGCTCATGCCGTGGATGGCGCAGTCGCCACCCGGTCAGCCGATCAATCTGCTCGATGCGATGCTGCACCCCGAAGGCATGATGCGCAAGGTCACCAACCTTGAGGAAGTCGCGCCCGCCATCCTCGCGCATCTGCGAGACGATGCCAGCGTGATGCCAGAAATCGCCCCTCGCGTCGAGCTGCTTGCTGCGCAGTTTCAGCAGCGCTTAGGTAAAAAAACTTTGGCACAATGGCCAAGACAAATGGCTCCCGTACTCACCACCCGCTTTGCTACGCAGTATGGCGAGCTCGCCTTCTTCAGCATGTTTTCGACGTTTGGCACGCCGCAAGACATTACTCTCGCTTCGCTGCGCGTGGAGCATGTGTTTGCGGCGGATGAGGCGACGCGGTCTGTGGTGATGGCGAATGTGAACTAGTCACGTTCCTTGAGTAAATTCATCAGGACCTCTTCTGTAAGACCTTCTTCGCCCGCTTGATTGCTCATCTTTGAAAGGTGCCGCTGCATCGAATCCGCCGCTTCTTTACCTCGCAGTGGAAAGTCTTCGCTAATCAGCTTTGCAACATTCAACGGGAGGCTTTGCAAGTTCGTTTGACAGTTCGCTGCAGGCATGATGGCTCATGAGTAAATTCGAAAGCATACAGTTTATGCTGTTCTGCATGTTTCGTCGAGCTGACAAGAGCGGCCTCGGCTGCGCTTGGGCTGTCCCACTGCGCGAATGTCCTCCGGCGGCTCCGCCGCCTCCTCCTTTACTTCGCTTCGTGAGACAACCCAATCACAGCCGAGGCCTGTTGGCGATCATCAGACCTGCGCTAAGCCGCCTTCAGCGCGAGCGCATCGTAACCGTGGCAGGCTAGCGCCACTGTCATAGGCAGGGGTTTTTCGCCGTTGCGATAGTAGGCAATCATGCGGCGCGAGAGGCCAAGTGCATTGGCAGCAGCATCTAGCGTAAAGCTGTGTTTGTGCATCCAATTCCACAGAAACTCATACGAATACTGGCTGCTTTGCTCGATAGCACGGGCACGCAGATTGTCCGCAGCTAACTCTAGGCTGTCGTCTTTCGCCCAGCGCACAGCAAAGCCACCCGGTACGATGGCGGCAGTTTTGAAAACCTCAGCATTCAACAAAGGCTTAAAAACCTTAAAACGCCCAGTAATCGGTTCGATAGACACTTCAAAATTTTCACCATCCGCGTAACTCAGCGCAAGGCGAAGCCCGTCTAGAGCTTTCACCCGACGAAGAATGAAATGATCTTGGCTCATGAATTCAACTCCTTCCAAGTCTGTATCAAAAAATCTTGGGCTCCAGCAGCCCAATCCATCGCCTCTGCCACTTCGCGCCTAGGCAATCTGCCCCGCAAAATTTCTAGGCTCGCAATTTCCACCAGTGCCTCGCCGCCATCGTTGGCGCGAATATGAAAATGAGGCGGTGGATGATCGCCTGCGTACATGGTGATAACGCAGCTTCCAAATTTTGCGAGAGTCGGCATGATTTATTGGTGCAATGGTTGCACTATAGCAGATCGTAAAAATCAATGCAACAGTCGCGTTTCACCAATGATTGCATTCAGTTCTTGTGCCAAGCTTCTAAGGTTCGTTTGAGTTCGAAGGTTGATGCGCTCAGTCCGCGTAGAACAATAGGTTTTTTCGATTTCTTGTGAGTAACTAGAACTTGCGGGTAGCGAGTTTGATTTTTCAATAAATCAGAAAAATCTAAAGAGACAATATCGGAGCGATTCAACACAAGTTTTTGTAAAGGTGTATAGATTTTTAGCTCATCTGTGAGTAACTCAATCTTGAATACCGTTTTTAGGTACTCCCACGAGATAGCACTTATAACAATAAGGAAGGTGAAGCCACTCAAGAGTGGCTTGATAGGCCAAAGGTAGATGCAAAGAGCCGTAAAGCAACCAGCAACCACTAAAGTGAAAGCATGGTGAAAAATAGTTTTGGAAAAGATCTGTCCAGAGCTTGTTCGTACAGAAGCCAGAGCAGAACGCTCAATCACCAGTGTACGAAGTCGCTCGAAATTATGCAGTTGGTACTCTACCTTTAGCAGCAAATGTCCTGACTTGTCCATTAAATCTAATCGCTGAAGATAAGGTCGCTCTCTTAGGCTTGCGATCTTTGACCATGGGACTATTGAAGCTGAGCGTTCATTCGTAGTTTTCCAGATTCCGTGCTCATCGAGTGATACGGAGGTGTATGGCAGCTCTCGTATGTATTTCCACGCGTAAAGAGCCCAAATGCCAAAGAAAACTGTACCGAAGAGGCTTAGCCCAGCTATAAAAACAGGATTGTGTGGCCTGCCATCTTGCGCCGTAAAAGGCAACGAAAGGGATAATACGACGAAAAAAATACAAGCCCAAAACGAAAAATAAATCATGAACCGAATACTACGGCCGAGATCAAAGCGTTCGATATTGCTCATAAAGGGCGACAACATGCTTAAGCCTTCACGCATTCCCGCGCATTGCGCCACATTTGCATCCATGGGCTGTGGGCGTTGATGTCGCCCATATCGTTGCCTATCCAGCTCATTTGTACGTTACGGAAAACGCGCTCGGGGTGGGGCATCATGGCTGTGAAGCGGCCGTCTTTTGTGGTGACTGCGGTGAGGCCGTTCGGGCTGCCGTTGGGGTTGAACGGGTACTGCTCGGTGGCTGCGCCGTGGTTGTCTGTGAAGCGCATGGCGGGAATGACTTTGGCTGCGTCGCCGCGCTGGCTGAAATTGGCGAAGCCTTCGCCGTGAGCTACGGCGATGGGTAGCCTTGCGCCTTCCATGTCTTTGAAAAACAGCGATGGTGAAGGCATCACTTCGACCATGCTGAGTCGAGCTTCAAAGCGGGCACTTTGGTTGTGGGTAAAGCGGGGCCAATCTTGCGCGCCGGGAATGATGTCTGCCAGCTCAGCAAACATTTGGCAGCCGTTGCAAACGCCCAAACCGAAGCTGTTGTCTCGTGCGAAGAATTGCTCGAATTGCTCGCGCAAAGAGTCGTTAAAAGTAATGCTACGTGCCCAGCCGATGCCTGCGCCAAGTGTGTCGCCGTAGCTGAAACCGCCGCAGGCAACCAGCCCTTGCATGTCTTTCAAATTCACGCGGCCAGTTTGCAGATCGGTCATGTGAACGTCAAAAGCTTCGAAGCCTGCGTGGTCAAAGCAGTAGGCCATTTCGATGTGAGAGTTCACGCCTTGCTCGCGCAGGATGGCGACTTTGGGGCGCTGCGTGTGGATGGCGGGAGCAGAGTTATTTACTACTGATTCAATAGCATGCTGCGCAAGTTCTATAACGGATAAAGCCTCTTTTTGCTTAAAATTCTCAGGTAAATGAAGGTGCAGTCCTGGGTTCGCAGCATCGCCTATCGCGGCATGCTCGGCATCTGCACAGAGCGGGTTGTCACGCCCTTGCGCGATTTTCCAGCTCACACTGTCCCACACCTGATGCAGGTCTTGCAGCTTGGCAGAAAACACTTTTTTCGTGTCGCGCCAAATACTGATCTCGCCTTTGCCGTCGTCCAGCGCTGCGTGCGCAGGGCGGGTTTTTCCGATGAAGTGGCTGTGCTTAGACAAACCATGTTCGCGCAGGGTTTGCATGATCGCGTTGCGCTCAGAAGTGCGCACTTGGATCACTGCGCCGAGCTCTTCGTTGAACAGCGCTTTGATCGCCAGCTCTTCGCGGCGAGCGCCGACTTGGCTTGCCCAGTTTTTGCTGTCGCCATATTCAGCGCGGCTGTCTGAAATGCCGTCGCCTTCTACAAGCAGCATGTCGATATTCAAGCTCACGCCGACGTTGCCTGCAAAGGCCATTTCGCAAACGGTGGCGAGCAAGCCGCCGTCGCTCTTGTCGTGATAAGCAAGGAGCTTTTTCTCGGTGCGCAATTGGTTGATGGCGTTGACGAGGTTCTTCAAATCTTCGGCGCTGTGCAGATCGGGCACTTCGCTGCCTTCTTGATTCAACGCTTGCGCGAGCACGGAGCCGGCCATGCGTTTGCTGCCGCGTCCGAGGTCAATCAAGATGAGTGTGGAATCAAATTCATCGCGATTGAGCTGCGGCGTGAGCGTGCCGCGTACGTCTTGCAGACTCACGAAAGCGCTGATGATGGGCGAGACGGGGGAGACGACTTTGTGATCGCCGGCCTCATCCTTCCATTGCGAACGCATCGAGAGCGAATCTTTGCCCACGGGGATGCTGATGCCAAGCGCGGGGCACAGCTCCATGCCAATGGCTTTGACAGCTTCATACAGCTTGGCATCTTCGCCGCTCTCGCCGCAAGCGGCCATCCAGTTGGCGGAGAGTTTGACTTTTTTCAGCTCGATCGGCGCGGCGAGCAAGTTGGTGATGCTCTCTGCCACGGCCATGCGAGCCGCTGCGCCAGCATTCCAGATAGCCAGCGGCGTGCGCTCGCCCATGCTGAATGCCTCGCCAGCGAAGCCGGAGAAATCAGCTAGCGTCACAGCGCAATCAGCCACAGGCACTTGCCAAGGGCCGACCATTTGGTCGCGATGCGTGAGGCCACCCACGGTGCGGTCGCCAATCGTGATGAGGAAGCGCTTGCTGGCGACGGTAGGGTGGCTTAGCACTTGGATCACGGCATCTTGTAAGGCGATTCCGGTCAGATCCATCGGCTTGAATTCGCGCTGCACGGTTTTGACATCGCGGTGCATTTTTGGCGTTTTGCCAAGCAACACGTTCATCGGCATATCGACAACTTTTTGTTCGTTGGCAACAGTGAGTTGGCGCTCGTCAATCACTTTGCCCACGACGGCAAACGGGCAACGCTCGCGTTCGCACATGGCTTTGAATTGTTCGAAAGATTCAGCGGCAATCGCCATCACATAACGCTCTTGGCTTTCATTGCACCAAATCTCTTTCGGTGCCATGCCGGTTTCTTCGAGCGGGATCGCGCTCAAATCAAAAATCGCGCCACGGCCTGCGTCGTTGACCAACTCAGGGAAAGCATTCGACAAACCGCCCGCGCCGACATCGTGAATCGCGAGGATCGGGTTGTCTTTGCCGAGCCGCCAGCAATGGTTGATCACCTCTTGCGCCCGGCGCTCGATTTCGGGGTTGCCGCGTTGCACCGAATCAAAATCTAGATTAGCAGCATTCGCACCCGAGGCCATCGAGCTGGCCGCGCTGCCGCCCATGCCAATGCGCATGCCGGGGCCGCCGAGTTGAATCAGCAGCGAGCCTGCGGGGAATTCGATCTTGCGGGTCAAATCCGCATCAATCGTGCCGATGCCGCCGGCGATCATGATCGGCTTGTGATAACCGTAGCGCTGGCCTGCAACGGTTTGCTCAAAACTGCGGAAATAGCCTGCTAGATTCGGGCGACCGAATTCGTTGTTGAAGGCCGCGCCGCCGAGTGGGCCCTCGGTCATGATTTGCCAAGGGGTGGCGATGTGGGATGGGAAATTTAATTGGGTTCTGACCCCAATTAATTCTGAGACGGTGAAGCCGGTGAGGCTCGCCTTGGGCTGCGCGCCTCGGCCGGTCGCACCTTCATCGCGGATTTCGCCGCCTGCGCCTGTAGCAGCGCCTGCGAAGGGGCTGATGGCGGTGGGGTGATTGTGGGTTTCTACCTTCATCAACACATGGCGTAGTTTGCTCTCTTTTTGATAGCTATTCGCGCAGATCTCATAACGGGAAGAGGCCGATTTAGCATAAAAAGTCTCCGCCAAACCACCTTCCATCACGGAGGCGTTGTCGCTGTACGCCACCACGCTGTAATGCGGCGCTAAAGCATGCGTGTTGCGGATCATGCCGAAGAGGGATTTGTCTTGGGCCTCGCCGTCAATCGTGAATTGCGCGTTGAAAATCTTGTGGCGACAATGCTCGCTGTTGGCTTGGGCAAACATCATCAGCTCCACGTCGGTGGGGTTGCGGCCCAGCTGCGTGAAAGCGCTGTGCAGATAGTCAATTTCATCATCTGCCAAAGCCAAGCCGAATTCTGAGTTGGCTTGCAGCAAAGCCGCGCGGCCTGTACCGAGGATGTCCACAGATTCCATCGGTTTGCTCGCGACGATTTCAAACAGCGCAGCCGGCGCTTGGCTGTCAAACGCGACTGATTCGGTCATGCGGTCGTGCACAGCGGCGGCAATCGCGCTGCGCTGCTCAGGCGTGAGCGCCGCTTTTTTGAGCAAACTGCCTTTGAGGATGAGACGCAGATGCATCACGCGCTCGATGCGCTGCACACTCAATCCGCAATTGCGTGCAATATCGGTGGCCTTGGATGCCCAAGGCGAGACTGTGCCCAAGCGCGGCATCACGAGGATGAGTTCGCCTTCATCTGCTTGCGTGGGCTTGTCAAGTGGCTCGCCGTAGGTCAGCAACGCTTGCAGTTTCGAATGTGTTGCTGCATCCACTTCGCCCGCCGTGTGTACCCAATGTACCCAGCGCGTTTGAATCGCACTGATCTGCGCTTGGATGGCTTGGAGTTGCTGAAGCAATTGCGCGGTTTTGGGGGCAGGCAGGGCGCGGCTGCCAGTGAATGTGGTGAGCATGAAGTTGAAGGAGCGGCAAGGGCTCGGTATTTACCCGGATTTTACGGGCAGCCGCGCTTGCAACTGTATACGCCTGTGATGACGGCAAGCCATGAAAACTGTGCGAACATCTGCATTGATAAATTCACACATGGCCAAGTTGTTCCAAGCCCACTATCCTGCAACCCGCTCTCGGCGGGAAGTGTGGCTTATGGTGATCGCCGCCCACCTGATGGCGCTGTGGTTGGTCAACCTGTATTGGCCTGTGCAGCGCATCATCAGCAATGTGGTGGTGCAGATTTTTCGGCCCATGTCCCAAAGCACCGCAGCGCAAACGACACCCGGCCAAGAGTCGGCAGATGCCGCCCTACCTGCGATCCCCACGCCCGCACCGCAGCCCCAGCGCGGCATCAGCAAACAGCGCAGTTTGCAAAGCAGTGCTGAGTTAAGTTTGCCCACACTTACTGTGGAGTCCAGCACACCGCTGCAAACCACCAGTCAATTGCCCACACTCAAGCCATCGCGCAAACGCGCCCGCGCCGCCGTGGCCAAGCTCAAAGCTGCCCCCTCGCCAGAGGCCATCGCGGCGCTGGACACACCGATCCGCGTGCGCGAAGAGCCGATTTTTGCCGCCACACCTGCGCCCGCGCCAGCCCCCGAGCCAGCACCGACCCCCCTGCCTGCGCCTGCTCCCGTGCCCTCACCTGCACCCGTACCGACTCCCACCCCTGTCCCACCCCCTCCAGCACCCGTTCCTCCGCCACCTGCCCCACTCCCGCCACCGCCTGCGCCCATACCACCGCCGCCGGCTCCCGTTCCACCTCCCCCCGCCCCTGTTCCACCGCCGCCTGTCCCGCCACCCCCAGCGCCATTGCCTCCGGTGCCTCCACCTCCCGCCCCCGTGCCGCCGCCTCCAGCTCCTGTACCAACTCCTGCACCAGATCCAGTCCCCGCACCGGCACCAACACCAGTTCCATCACCTCCTGTCCCCGTTGTTGCACCACCCGCACCACCTGCACCTCGCCCGCCCGCGCCGCCTGCCGTGGCTGCGCAACCTGCACCCGCCCCTGTCAGCAGCCCTCCCGCTGCCGCCGCACCTGTAGCTGCCCCCGTCACCTCTCCCGTTGCGACACCAACAGCCGCGCCCCGCCCGGCGGCAAGCAATGCCAGCGCCTCGCCCGCAACCAGCACGAGCCCCGCACCAGCACCTGCCCCATCCAACTCAGGCACAGCAAACGCACCCGCCGCGCCAGCCGCTTCTGCCGCCCCCTCCAGCGCCACCGGCCAAGCCGGGCAAAGTGCAGGCGCTCCCGTCGGTGCAGCAGTGGGCAGCAATGCGACCAGCGGCGCGGCGGCAGGTTCTCCAACTGGTTCACCCGCAGGCTCGCCCACCGGCACGCCCGCTGGTTCAGCAACTGGCGGCAACACTGGCGCGGCCACTGCCGCCGCGCCTGCCGTAGCGCAGCCCGCCGCCGCCAGCTCGGCGCCGCGCCCGCAGCTCAATTTGAATTTGCCGCGCACCTATCCCTACACACCGCCCACCGCCTTACCGCGCCGAAGCATTTCCGAGATGGCCAACGAGCAGTTGCGCCGCGCGCCGCGCGACCCGCTGGCCGAAGGCATAGACAGCGCCAGCAGCATCGATTGCCTCAAAGATGCCAACGCGCAAGGCCGTGAGAACAAAATCGGCGAAACCGCCAACACCGCAGGCCTGATGAACATCGGCCCGCTCTTGAAACGCACCCTCGAGGAGAAATGTCGAAAATGATGCTCATCAACTCAGCCCAAGCGCAAACTGTGTCTACCCAACTCAGCGCCATCACGCAAACCTTTGCCAACACCGTGACGCAAGCCACGCAGCAGGCGGCGGCGCAAGCGGCCAATCCGTATGGTCTGGGTGCCGTCTGGGCGCAGGGCGACTGGATTGCCAAGCTCTGCCTGCTGCTGCTCGTCATCATGAGTGTGGCCAGTTGGGCGGTGATGGTGCGTAAATTTCTGGAACTGCGCAAAACCGAAGTGCATACCCAAGAAGCCCATGCCGCGTTTGACAATATCGCTAGGGTGGGCGAAAACCTCTCCAAGCTGGCCGCTGACAACCCGCTGAAGTTTGTCAACGACAGCAGCGCAGATGCGGTGCGCCAATACGCTGTGCTCAAACCGCGCGTGGACTACGACACCTGGCTGATCCGCGCCATTGAAAGCGCTTTGAGCCGCGTGCAAACGCGCATGCAAGAAGGCTTGGCGCTCTTGGCCACGATTGGCTCAACCGCCCCCTTCGTGGGTCTGTTTGGCACGGTGTGGGCGATCTATTCCGCACTGATCAAAATCGGCGCGAGCGGCCAAGCCTCGATTGATCGCGTAGCCGGCCCCGTGGGCGAAGCGCTGATCATGACGGCCATTGGCCTAGCGGTGGCCGTGCCCGCTGTGTTTGGCTACAACTGGCTGCTGCGCAAAAACAAGCTGGCTTTAGAGAGCATGCGCAGCTTTGGCAGCAAGCTGCATATCGTCTTGCTGGCTACTGACAAAACCGAAGGCAAATAATGGCGCTCTCCCTGCAAAACCCAGACGACGATGACGACGGCTGGATGGCCGAAATCAACACCACGCCGCTGGTGGATGTGATGCTGGTTTTGCTGATCATCTTCTTGCTCACGGTACCCGTGGTGAGCGCCAGCTTGCAGCTGCGCCTGCCGGTGCAAAACGCGGCGATGCAAGACACCAGCCGTGATTACGTGATCATCAGTGTCGATGCGGCAGGCCAACTGTTTTTAAACGACAGTTACATGCCCAATTTGCAAGCGCTCTCAAGCGAAATCGCCCCGCTGGCTGCACGCGTGCCCCGTGTGCAATTGCATATCCGTGCCGATGGCGATGCGCCCTACAGCGCGATTGCGCCCGTGATTGATATGGCGCAGGGCTATGGCTTTGCTCAAGTGAGTTTATTAACTGAGCCCTCTGCCGTCAAAACCGCAAAGTGAATCTGCGATGAAACTCTACCCCCCTCTTTTGCACACCAGCCGAACCGAGGCAGGCGAAGCTCAGCCCATGGTGGAGATGAACACCACGCCTCTGATCGACGTGATGTTGGTGCTCTTGGTAATGCTGATCATCACCATTCCTATGCAGCTCAACTCGGTGCCGCTGCATATGCCATCCGCCAGCAGCAATGCGCCGCCAGAGTTGGTGCGCGTGCAGATCGACGCGGGTGGCTTCGTGCGTTGGAATGGCGAACTCATCACCAGCGAGGCCACGCTGGATGAGCGCATGCGCCAAGCTGCGCTGGCCGCCAAACAGCCCGAAATTCACATCACGCCCGAGCCCAACACGCCCTACGCCTTGGTCGTCACCATGACCGCCATGGCGCAAAACATGGGTCTGCGGCAGGTGGGTGTGGTGAACTGAGCCATGTCGATCCAAGCCCTTGCTGATTCTCTCGGTCTGTCCATCTCCACTGTCTCACGCGCGCTCAATGGCTATACCGATGTGAGCGCCGCCACGCGCCAACGCGTTTTTGATGCCGCTAAAGCACTCAATTACATGCCGCATCCGGTCGCTCATCGCTTGGCTACAGGCAAAACCGGTGCCGTGGCCATCGTTAACTCAACGCGCAGCGACCGTGCGATAGACGGCAGCTCAGCTGCATTGCACACCGGTGCCTCCTTGGTGCTTCGAGAGCACAATTACTTTACCTTGTCTCTGGCCTTGCCCACCGACGATGGCGAAATGCCCGAGCTTGAGCGCCTTTTGGCCGGGCGCTTGGTTGATGGCGTGGTGCTCACCCGCACGCGAACGCATGACGCTCGTGTGCAGCTTCTGCAAGAGAGGAAAATCCCTTTCGTGACCTATGGACGCACCCTAGACAACGCAGCACACGCTTGGGTCGACACCGACAGCGCAGGCGCATTCGAATTGGCCACGCGCACTCTGCTAGATCTTGGCCACCAACGCATCGCCTTCATCAATGGCATGGTGCACATGACCTTCGCTTCTCTTTATGAGAGAGGGTTTCGCAAAGCGCTGAGAGAGGCTGGTTTTGCTCACGATGCCTGCCCAGTTCACTACACCGACATGACAGGCCAAGCAGGCCATCATGTGGCCGCCCAGCTGCTTGCTTTAAGCGATGCCCAAGCCAGGCCCACGGCCTTCGTCTGCGCGACCGATGCAATTGCGCTGGGAGTGATGGCGGCTGTGCGCGAGGCTGGTTTGAGCGTTGGCGGCGATGTATCGGTGATGGGCTATGGCAACAGCGAAGCGGGGCAATTTTCCCAGCCGCCGCTGGCCAGCTTCGAGCCGAAGATTTTCGAGAGTGGCCGCCTGATCGCTCAATTGCTTCTTCAGCTGATTTCAGGTGTTGCCGTGCATCAGTCGCAGGTGTTAGAGCCAGCCAAATTACTGCTGCGCGCCTCAGTGGGTGCGCGGCAGCCAGACGCCTAGGCGGCCATGTAACCACCTTGATGCATTCATGCCTTGGATGGATTGATAATCAGCGCCATGCAAACTTACCACGCCTGTGTTGATATCGGCGGCACGAAAGTCGCCGTTTCCCTCGCCGACGCGCAATCCACCGCCACACGCACACTGCATGCGCGTATTGCCGAGCCCACTGCGAAAGAGGGCAACAACGATGCGCTGGTGCAGCAAATCATTCGCTTGCTCGATGCGAGCTTGGCGCAACAAGGCGTTCAGCGCAGCCAAATTGCCAGTGTGGGCATTTCTTCTTGCGGCCCGTTCATCGTCAACCAAGGTATGGTCGAGCTCGCCGCGCCGAACATCTGCGGCGGCCTCGCAGGCAAAGCACGCGGTCTGCCCAACGATTGGCACACGGCACTCTTGCAAGCGCCCATCGCCGCGATGTACCCCAACGTGCGCGTCGAAAACGATTGCATTGGCGCTTTGGAAGCCGAGCGCCGATGGGGTGCGCTGCAAGGCGTGAGCAACAGCGCCTACGTGACCTGGAGCACGGGTATCGGCATGGGTTTGTGTGTGGACGGCCATGTGCTGCGCGGAAAAAACGGCAACGCGGGGCATGCGGGGCATATGTTTGTAAGTGATAACAACGATGCCTTGTGCGGCTGCGGCAATGTGGGCGATCTCGAAGGCTTGGTGGCCGGCAACGCGATTGCACGCCGTTTCGGGCAAGAAGCTGCTACGCTTTTTGTAGCTGCTCGCGCAGGAAATACGCCGGCTATTGGCCAAATTGATGCCTTATGCAGAGACATGGGGCGTGCTTTGTATAACCTGATCGTCACGCTCGATCTGCAGCGCATCAGCTTAGGGGGAAGCGTCTTTTGGCACAACCAAGACATCATCTTGCCATTGCTGCGCAAAGAGATTGAAGGCAAATTGCCTTCGCTTACCAGCGGTTGCGAGCTGGTTTCAGCGGGGCTGGGGCTGCAAACGGGTGATTTTGGGGCGTTGGCTTTGACGCGGGCTGTTTGAAGTTCTTGCCTTTGTTGGCGTACTCGTGGCCTGGGTTAGCGGTATTCGGGCGAGCATCTTCAGAGTAGCCAAGAGGCTGTGACTGAGGCGCAGCCGCTCCACACAAGAAGAAATCTCCAAAGCGCAGATCACTTCTTCTTAGCAGGCCTCTGCCAATTGGCAATCGACACCTGCTTACCGCGAGCCACACTCAACGCCCCAGCGGGCGTATCTTTCGTGATCGTTGAGCCGCCGCCGACTGTGCCCCCCGCGCCAATCGTGACGGGCGCGACTAAAACGCAATTGCTGCCCACATGCACATCTGCTTCGATGATGGTGCGGTGCTTGTTCGCGCCGTCGTAGTTGGCCGTGATCGAGCCTGCACCGTAGTTGACGCGCTCGCCCACCGTGGCATCGCCCAGATACGCCAGATGATTGGCCTTCGCACCTTTGGCCAGTGTTGAGTTTTTCACTTCCACAAAATTGCCGATATGCACTTCTTCGCCAAGCTGCGCACCCGGGCGCAGGCGGGCAAACGGCCCGATCAGTGCGCCAGCGCCCACCGAAGCGCCTTCTTTGCCTCCATCAATGTGCGTGAACGGATGAATCACCGCGCCCGCAGCTATGGTGCAATTGGCAATAACGCAATGCGCGCCAATGCTCACGTCGTCGCCCAGCGACACGCCGCCTTCAAACACGCAGCCCACATCAATGCTCACATCCTGCCCGCAGACCAGCTCGCCGCGCAGATCAAAGCGCGCTGCGTCTGCGATCCGCACACCTTGCTCCATAAGGCGATAAGCCGCGCGCTTTTGATACGCCCTTTCCAGCTCTTGCAGTTGCACGGGGCTATTGACACCAGCCACTTGCAGGCCATCGGTGGTTTTGAGCGCGACGCAGCCCGTGCCGTCTTCAACGGCCATTTTCACAATGCCGGTCAAGTAATACTCGCCTTGTGCGTTGTCATTCTTCAGTTGACTCAGCCAAGTCTTCAGCTGCGCGGTAGGCGCTGCCATCACGCCGCTGTACCATTCTTGAATGGCGCGTTGCTCGGGGCTGGCATCTTTGTGCTCCACGATGGCCTGCACTGCATCGCCTACTCGCAAGATGCGGCCATAACCAGCAGGATCGCCACACTGCACGGTGAGCAGCGCCAAGTGACTGCCTGCACAAGCTGCCACCAAGGCCACCAAGGTATCTGCTTGAATCAAGGGCACATCACCGTTCAAAATCAAAGTGATGCCCTCGTTGCCCAATTCAGGCATCGCTTGTTGCGCCGCATGGCCTGTGCCCAGTTGTGGTTCTTGCAGCACATTTTTTAAGTCAAATGAGCCGTTACCCGTTATATTATGTGCGCAGTATGCTATTACTTTAGGAGCATCATGCCCGGTGATGAGAATCACCTTGCGCGGTTTCAATTGCGCCGCAGTCAACAATACATGCCCCAGCAAAGCACGCCCAGCCAGCTTGTGCAACACTTTGGGCAGTTTACTTTTCATGCGGGTGCCTTTGCCCGCAGCCATGATCACTATGTCCAGATTCATTTCAAGCTTTCGTCTCTTTGCCCTGATTATCGCGGCAACCCTGCTCACCGGATGCAGCGCCATCAAGCTGGCCTACAACCAAGCCCCCGATTTGACCTACTGGTGGCTGGATGGCTATTTTGATTTCAATGAGCAGCAAACCCCCAAGGTGCGAGACGAACTCACCAAACTATTCGCTTGGCATCGTGCCAGCGAGCTGCCGAAAACGGCGGATTTTCTCGCCCAAGCAGGCCAACTCATGGCGGGCGAGGTCAGCGCGAGCCAAGCTTGCCGCATGTACGACCAAGGCCGTGGCTTGGTGGACAGCATCACGAACCAAGCATTACCCACTTTGGGAGAGCTTGCGCCGACGCTGACACCCCAGCAGATCGAACACGTAAAGCGGAAATACGCCAAAAATGCCGAGGAATTCAGCCGCGACTACATCCAAGGCAGCGCCGCCAGCCGCGAAGCAAAGCGCTTGAAGCAAGCCATTGACCGCAGCGAAACCTTTTACGGCAAGCTGGAAGAGCCACAAATTGCACTGATCAAGCAAGCGCTGAGTGCTTCGAGCTTCGATGCTGCTTTTGCGCTCAAAGAGCGCCAGCGCCGCCAGCAAGAGCTGCTTGATATTTTGAGCGGCTTGGCGGCTGCCAAAGCATCCCCGGCCACCAGCCAACACGCCTTGCGCGGCTACATCCAGCGCGCATGGGAGTCGCCAGACCCTGCCTACCGCGCTTATGTGCAACGCCTGACAAGCCAAGCCTGCCAGAGCTTTGCCAGCGTGCACGCCAGCACCACGCCTGCCCAGCGTGCTTATGCGGTGAAGGTGCTCAAAGGGTATGAGGTGGATTTGCGGACTTTGGCTTCTGTGCGTTAGCGTTCTTTTGGCTGTGTTGTTGGCGCTCTTGTGGCCTGTGGGCGCCACGATCTACGTATGAAGATCTTCCGCGAACTATCCGGCTCTGCCTGAGCGGGAATAACCGGAGAAAAATCTTCCCAACCTGAACACACCGTTACTATCAATTCAATAGCAAACTATGCACAATATATAACGGCAAAATGCCAATTTTGCCTTCAAGTTTTACGAAACACGCCATCCAAGCGCGTATCCCAGCTGCTACCAGGCAAGAGTGCTTGCAATTGCGAATCAGGCAGTGCAAAAGTGCTGCGCAAAGCCTGCGCGAGTACAGAGCGGTAGTCATGGTGTGCAGGCAGATCGCGGTTGTCGTTCAAATTGCCACGCGCCAGACCTGTCCATTGCCCATGGACTTTGCCGCCTTGCACACGGTTGCCGATCAGCCAGAGTGCGTTGCCAAAGCCGTGGTCGGTGCCTTTGGTGCCGTTCTCCGCAGCGGTGCGGCCAAATTCGCTCATCACGATGATGAGATCACCGGGTTGATCGAACTCGCTACGCAATTGCGCCAAACCGCGTGCGAGATTTCCGAGGTTGTTGGCCAGTTGCCCGGTCGCGTTGCCTTGGTTGGCATGTGTGTCCCAGCCGCCAGCGGAGAGGAAACCGAGGCGCAGCTGCGGATCGTTGCGCATGAGCGTGGCCAGATTTTGTGCATCGAGTGCCAGGCCTACGGGATCGCCAGCGCCATTGCTGGCAGCTTGCATCTGGGCTTGCTGGGCGGCTGTGCTGGGCGGTGTGCCGTCTTTGTCGAGCTGGCGGCGTTGGGCAGCCCCTGCCATACCGACCATCTCTGCATTGGCGTTGGCCATGCGCGTGGTGCGCTCTTGCATCAGTTCTTGCGAGGTTTGCATGCGGCTGCCCGCGCCTTGGCGGAAGGCTTGGCTGACTGCGTCGTTACCCGCATACAAATCCATCAGGGCGCTGCGCTGTTTTTCATTGGCCAGCACGCCGGTGCGGGCAGCAGCATCGCCGCGCGGAATGAGCTTGACGGCCGCTTGGCCCGAGAGAATCGCCGGATTGGCCTCCCCCACGCCCAGCGCCGAGCCGGGTGCACGCGCGGCGAGTTTGTTGAGCCAGCCGTTGGGCGAGCTGCTTTTCTCCTGCAAACCGATTTCCATCAAATACTGCGCATCAAAATGCGAGCGATTCGGCGCAGGCAGGCCAGCACTGGCGATCACGCCCAGCGTGCCCTCTTGCCACATTGGCAACAGCGGCGAGAGCGCGGGATGCAAGGCGAAGCGGTCATCCAGCTTGAGGGCGGTCTCGCGCGTGCCGTCGGGGGCAGCAACTGAAATGTTCGGGCGGATGGCGTAATAGTCGCGGTCGCTGTAAGGCACGAGGGCGGAGAGCCCGTCATACGCACCGCGCAGGAAGACCACCACGAGGCGGCCTTGGCCCAGCGCATGGCTCGCTCCTGCTGGGGCACGCTGTGCCCAGACATGGCCGGGCAAGACGCAGCTTGCGCTCAGGGCGAGCGTTTGAGCCAACAGGCTGCGGCGATTCGGTAGGGTGAGAAGCCTATCCGTTCGCCCTGAGTTTGTCGAAGTCCTCGTGAGCCCGTCGACAAACTCAGGGCGAACGGACTTGACCGAACTGTATGGAGTGAGGTGATTCGTGTTGATCAACATCATCGTCTCCTATTTGCTCATGAATTCAGGGGCGGCCAGCCACAGGCCGGTGCGCATGTTGACAGCGCTCTCGCGGGCAATGCGCTCGCGGGTGGCGCTGCTGTAAAACTGCTGTAAAAAGCTGGGCTCTTCAATGCGCGGCGCGAGGCCAAAAGCATAATCGGCACGGCGCGTGAGCGCTTCGGGGGCGAGCCAGGTGGCGGCATCGGTTTTGTAGCCATCGGGGGTTTGCCAGCCGTTGACGGGTTGGCCCGTTTGCGCAAGGAAGCCGCTGGCTTGGCGCAGGTTTTGGTTGCGATTGGTATCGTCTTTCACATAGCCAGCGGCAGTCAGGCTGGAGCAGGCGTAATCCATGGGGGTTTTGAAGAGGGTGTTGTTGCTCTCCCAAAAATCGGGCGATTCAATCAAGCTGCGCATCACGGCAGCGATGTCGCCACCGCTGCGAGTGAAGGTGTTGGCAAGGCGATCTACCAGCGCTTGCGAAGGCTTATCTGCTACAAAAAACGTAGCTAGCCGTGTAGATATTCTCTGGGCTGTCGCCGGATGTTGCGCTAAAAACTTGATCGCAGCGATGCCTTGCGCTTGGCCGCTTTCGCCGAAAGTGCGGCCGAGTATGGTTTTCGTGCCTTCTTCATGCGCCCGTGGGCGAAACAGAAAGCCTTGGCCAGCAGCGATGTCCACCGACCAGCCGGTGAGCGTGCGAGCCAGCTCGCGCACATCCGCCTGCGAGTAGCCCGTGTTGACACCCAGCGTGTGCAGCTCCATCAGCTCCCGGGCATAGTTCTCGTTCAGGCCGCGCTGTGTGCTCTGCGCTTGATCGAGATAGAGCAGCATGGCGGGATGCTGCGCCGTGGCCAAGAGCAGGTCTTCAAACTTGCCCAAAGCATGTGGGCGAATTGCCGTGAGAAGGTAATTGCCCACATACGGGCGCACCGGGCCTTTGCCCACGAAAACATTGAAATGGTTGAACCAAAACTCCGTCATGCGGGCGAGCAGCGGGTTTTCTAAATCTGGATTGCTGCACGAAGCCAAGCGCCAGGCGCCTGCGCTCAAAGCCATATCGCGGGAGTAATTTTCAGGATCGGTACCTAAAGCGGCCATCGCGTTGTCGCCCCGCATGGGCGCAGCGGGTTTTTGCAAGTTAGTGCGGCCCTCCTTGCGGGCTTCGCGCTCGTCATGGAAGCGGGCGCTGACTTGCTGTTGGTTCGCGGCCAAGGCTTGCAAAGCAGGAGGAAGCTGCGCCGGGCGTTGGCTGGCGGCTTTGGCAACCTCCAGCTGCGCCAAGCCCCAAGCTTTGGCGCTGGGCTGGGCGGCTTGCGCCGAGGCAGGCGTGGGGCCATAGCCCAAGCGCGAGGTGGCTCGCCAGACGGCGGCAGGGCTATTGTCTGGCAGCATCTGCGAAAAACTGGAGCCGCTCGCGGCCAGTATGCACGCGGCCAGTAAGGCTGTTGTCTTGTTCATGGCACATCTCCTGTGCCTTGTTTAACGCAGAGCGCGTGCAAGCGTTGGCATGGTTTACACAGCTTTACGGCACTTCGCCAACACGCTGTGCATGTGGCCAAGAAAAAAGCCCGCACAAGGCGGGCTTCAGGGGCTAGGCGTCTTGGCGGTTGAGGCCGAAATCGTTCAGCCACCCAGACTCTTGGGCAAGGCCAAAGATCAGTTGACCTTGACCAAACGCCAGTCAATGCGGTTGTCGGCACGGTGAACGACATCAACGCTTTTCTTCATCGCCCAAGGGATGATTTGGTTGTGCAGAGGAATGTGCGAGACCGTGTCGTTGGACAATTGCAGAGATTCGGTCAGCGAACGGTTGCGCACGAGCAAATCGGTCTCCGTTTTGATGCGATCCACCACGACATCCATGCGTGCATTGCTGTAGCGGCCCACGTTGTAGTTACCGTCGCCGCCTGTGCCCACGGTGCGGAACAGGGATTGTGCGGAATACAGCGTGTCAAAGGTCGGCACGCCCCAGCCCAGCATATAAATGCTGGCTTCATAGCGCTGGATCATTGGGAAATAGGTCACCAGCGGTAAGGTGCGCAGCTTGGCTTTCACGCCGATTTTGGCCCACATGGCGGTGACGGCTTGGCAAATTTCTTCGTCATTGATGTAGCGATTGTTGGGGCAGGCGAAATCAACCTCAAAGCCATCTTTGTAGCCCGCATCGGCCAGCATCTTTTTGGACGCCTCGGCATCAAAAGGCAGGCGCTTGTGGACGGCTTCCGTCCAGCCGGCCACCATAGGAGCGACCATCGCGCCCGTAGGCTGCGAGAGGCCGCGCATGGTGACTTTGTTGATGCTATCGATGTCAATCGCCTGATACAGCGCACGGCGCACGCGCACATCTTTGAGCGGGTTTTTGCCCTTGATGTTGGAGCCCGTCAGCTCTTCGCGGAACTGATCCATGCCGAAGAAGATGGTGCGGTTTTCCACGCCGTCCATCACCTTCAGGGTCGGCGCATTGCGCAGACGCGGTAAATCTTGCGGGCTAGGGTCAAGGGAGAAGTCAACTTCACCCGACAGCAATGCCGCCACGCGCGTGGCTTCAGCGCGGATGGGGGTATAGATAATCTCGGTCACATTGGTTTGCGCCACATTGCCTGCCCAGCCATACCAGTTGGGATTGCGCACCAACACCAGGCGCTGATCCGGCTGCCATTCTTTCACCATGTAGGGGCCTGTGCCCATGGCGTTGCGGTGAGCGAAGCTCTCATCCTTGGTGCGAATGTCTTTCGGATCGACTGAGTTGTTTTTCTCAGCCCAAGCCTTGCTCATGATGCGCAGCTCGGTGAGCTGGTTCAGCAAAACGGGGTTGGGGCCCTTGAGGATGATGTCCACCGTGTTGTTATTGACCTTGACAGCGCGGTCAATGCCTTGGGCATACACGGCAAAATTAGAGGTTCTGGCCAGCGAACGCATGATGGAGAAGACCACGTCGTCCGCCGTGAGCGTCGAGCCATCGGAGAATTTCACACCATCGCGCAGCGTAAAGCGCACTTGCGTGGGCGAGACATCTTGCCAGCGGGTGGCCAGCATCGGCTCGACCTTGAAGCTGCGGCTGTTGTAATACACCAGCGACTCATAGATCGCCGCATGCACGCCGTTGCCCAGCGCATTGTTTTGCGAATGGATGTCCAGCGTCGGAATGTCGCTGGCACTCGTCCATTTAAAAGTTTTGGCAGCAGCCGTGCTGGCCATGCCTGCCAGCACCATGCTGGCGGCGAGAAGGGTAAGTTTGATCTTCATCGTGGTTCACTCTCTTGCCCAACAGGGCGATTAACAAAGGTGAAATGATGCAGCAAGACTCGCGCCAAGAGTGCGAGGATTTACCCCGATGCCTCAGCTAATTTGCCCGCTACAGCCAAGAGGCGGTCAAAAAGATCAGCAAATTGTGGCATCAAAGCCAGCGCAGCAACAAAACCATCTCTGTCATAAACATGGCTTAGGCGATTGCGCTCATCCACTGCGGCAAGCAGCAGCTCGAAATCGCCTGCCTCGAAATAGCCAGCCAAAAAGCATGCCTTGATCACTTTTTTGGGTGAAGCTTCTTCAAGACCATCAAGCTCTTTCAAAATTGCACGCCAAGTCTTCCAGCAAAGCTCAGTGGTGTATTCAAATTTTTGAATGCAACCGTTTTGCAGCCCGTCGAGCAAAACATCGTTGTTTAAGTCAGCTGCCGTTTGCATCCAATCGAGTCTGGCCAGCAGGCCAAAGCTCTTAACCGCCTCTGACCACGCTGCCAGTTTTACATCCATCTAATAGCCCCTTGCCGCACTTCACGTTCAAAGCGCCCCGCCACCAAAGGGCTGGCAACGATATCAACATGGAAGGGCACAAAAGAATCGTCAATCGCTTCTTCTAAGGCGCTTAGCCGCTCGCGTGTTAAGGGAGCATCAATCCAAAAATCAAAATCGGAGTTCCAGCGATGGGTGTATTTTGAGCGCGAGCCATAGAGATACACCGGCGTGTCTGGCGGCAAAGAACTTTTGAACAGCTGTCGCAAATAACCGATACTGCGCTCGGTCAGTTGCTGGAGCGCACCCGTTTGAGGTATTGCAGATGCATGGGCTGTTGTCATGGTAAAGATAAGTCTACCAGAGTAAAAAAATCAAAGCAGAAGCTTGCCGCTCGCCTTGCCGTGTGTCCGTCGATCACATTCCAAGCCCTGACTCCGAGCCATGACCCCGCGAATTTGATGCCATCAAACCGAGATGATGTTTTTTGTTAGCGCTTGCTTTTGAAGATACTCCGGCACTTCTTGCAACACATGCCAATCCACCCGCATCGGCAAATCACTGTCTTCCAAGTCCATGCGCAAGCAAGCGCGTTGAAGCATGGATATGGGCTCTGTGCTATCAAGCAAAATATCCACATCTGAATGCGGCTTGGCTGAGCCTTGCGTTCGCGAGCCAAAGGCGTAAAGCGTTGCAGCAGGCGCATGCTGCTTAAAAACATCAACGAGCCATGCTCGATGCTCTGGCGCCAGATCAATCATCTGTAGCGCCCCTGTACTCAAAAGCCAAGCGCATCATTTCTTGGAAACTCATCCCATCAAGCTGCGCGGGGCTGGCTAAATCTCGCTCTAAGCGCCGTTTGATCATTTTCCAAGCCAATTCAAAGCTAGATTCAAAGCGCTGGATGCATGCATCTCGCAGTTCTTCATCGAGAGGCAAAGCGATACTGCGCTGGTGAGCACGCATCAACGATTCGCACGCCTTTTTGAGCGAAGAAAAATCGAGTTTTTGACCAGCTTTCATCTGCGCGTCAGTTTGTCACTTCGCCTTTAAACTCACCGGCCCATACCAAGCCGTGGCCTTGGATTGCGTGTTGTCGGTGTCCGTCATCAAAGCAATGCCTGTGAGCGCACCCGGTTCTTCGCCAAAGGCGTTGATGAAGTCGGCGCGAATATCGCGTTCGTAATCGAGCCAGCGCCCCAGGTTGCCAACACCCGATTCCACGCTCATTTTACGGATGCGATCTGTGCGTGGGTTGACGATCACATCGCCTGCTTTGCACTGATTGCACCAGACATACATCAGCGTGGCATAGGGCAGCTCTTCGCCCGTGAGTGCGAGAGACAATTCGGAGAGCATGCGATTCTTGTGGGAAAAGCGGCTGCGGTCGCCTTCAAAAGACAAGACGATGCGCACAGGAGAGTCATCGAGCTCGCGCTGCCCCATATCGGCGGCGTGGATTAAGCTAGGCACTTTCCAAGAGAATTTCAAAGCACCCAGATCATCTGCAGGGATGCTCAGCTGCCGACGAAACATACTGACCGAGCTGTTTGCCGTAGCCAGCACGGCAGGGCGACCATCGTGCGTGGTGTGGGTAAATTGCGTTTTGCGCTTACCAGGCAAATGCATCGGCTTCCAAGAGGCTTGCGCGGATGAAGACAAATCAGCACTGAGGGCAGGCGCAGAAGTTTGTTCACGCGTTGGTTCGGAAGGCGCAGGGAGCGTTGAGCAGCCGCTCACGCAAATCAGTGCGCAAAGAGCCCAAAACCGCGATGAAGTACAAACCCAAGAAAATAAAAACATAGAGACACAATTGTGCAAGACACCCAAGAAAAAAGCCATCCAGATTTCTCCGGATGGCTTTTGAAGTCTTTTAACTTGCTGCAGATGCTAGATCCGCATCAAATTAGAAGGAGTGACGCAGACCCACGTTCATAGCCGACACTTTGGTAAGCGTGTTGACGATTGAACCACCGGTGATTGCACCAGCAACAACAGTAGAGGTGCCCGCATCGTTGGTCGTCTTGTGCTGGCCGTAATTAGCTTCAATCAAAGTACGCTTAGACAAAGGATACTGCATACCAATTTGGAATGCGCGAACTTTGCCTACAGTGCCAGAAGCTGCTGTCAAAATATTCGCAGTGGATCCAGCAGTAGCTGACTCGATTTTGTTGTTGCCAAAGCCAGCGATCAGAGTCATAGCGCCCAAGGGAGCACGTACACCAATAGAGAAGGCCTTGTCAGTGCGGGAAGTTGCAGAGACAGTGGTAGGTGCTGTTGTAGAACCGCTGTCTGATTTCTGACGCGTGTAGTTGAAGTAAGGCTTCACCACACCCAGGTCATAGGCAGCACTCAAAGTGTACGCTTTGATATCACCTTGGCTAGAAGATGCAGCAGGGCTTGGACCAGCGCTGGCGACTGTTGGAGCAGAGCCACGGCTGTTATGACCAAAACCGACATACAAAGGACCATTTGCGTAATCCAAAGCCAAATCAAAGCCAACTTTTGGCTTGCTGGAGGTCGCTACGTTAGCAACGCCAGCAGCACCGTTGTTGGTTGTGGTGGTGCTCTCAGGAGCTGCAAACATCACAGAACCAGTCAAACCACCCATGTTAGGGGTGATGTAACGGATGGCGTTAGAGAAACGCACACCACCCATGAGAGGAGCTGTACCGGAACCCGCATCGTACAGGCCGTTTGATGAACCAGCAGACCAGCCATTGGCTTGCGTGCCGAAAGAACCGACCACTTGACGACCCAAACGCACCTCACCGAAACCGCCAGCAGCGCCTACCCATGCGTTACGGCCGAACACATTACCGCCCGAATCGCTGGAGTTAGTGCAACCTGTAGTGCCTTGGCCTAAAGTGACGCAGCCATCATCAATACGCAGACCCATTTCGAGCTGGAAGTTGGCTTTTAAGCCGCCGCCCAAGTCTTCTGTACCACGCCAGCCGATACGGCTGGTGCCCGTGCCTTGGCTGTTACCGTCTTGTACACGGAAACCAGCTTTGGTAGTTGCATTTGAAGTAGTGAGTCCTTGAGTTACTACGCCAGCGGCATTGACTGTGTCAGTGCGAGTGTCAACCGAGCTTTTGTAGGCCAGATCAACAGTGGCTTCAACAAGACCATACATGGTCACTGAGGATTGTGCGAATGCACCGAGAGCAGCCATAGAGGCGAGTGCTACGAGAGTCTTTTTCATTGAGAAATCTCCAAGGTTAAACATAGGGCTCCGGATTGTGGTTTGTTCTGCAAACCGCCAGAGTCCCGGGCCAACCTCCGTTTAGGGAAGTTGTGTCTATTGGACACGATTGCTGGCTTTGGAGCAAAGAAACAGGGCAATAAATGCCTCTAAACCGGGCTTGCCGTTGCCTGTGCGCAACAGCTTGTGGTGGGCTTGCGACGCGGGAGCAAAAATTAGTACTTTTGTATTCATTTTGAGGTCGGGTCAATTCGGATGGACGGGTTGCAGTCACAAGTCGGCATTGCGGCGGGCTGCGAGGGCTTTGTATTGGACGGTTGAGCGGTTTGGCTGGGCGAATGAGACAATTTGGTTCTCTGGAGCTTATATCTATGTCGCCTGATGCTTTGATTCAAGCCTTTGATCGCGCTTTGCGCACTTTGCTGGCCGAACCAGTGGCCAGCCGCGCTGCGCCGCAGGTGGCGGAAACATTTGACGCGCTAGGCGAGCCGGATGCGATAAGCGCGGCCATGGATGCGCAAGAACGGCAGCATGCGGGCGCCCTGATGCGGGTGAATCATGTGGGCGAGGTGTGCGCGCAGGCGCTCTATGCAGGGCAGGCCTTTGCTACTAAAAACGAAGCACTCCGCGCCCAATTCATCAGGGCTGGCGAGGAAGAAGGCGATCATTTGGCTTGGACGGCGCAGCGCCTGAAAGCCTTGGATGCGCGGCCCTCGCTGCTCAATACGCTGTGGTATGCGGGAGCGTTTGGCCTGGGTATGCTGGCTTCGCGCTTGGGCGACCGCGTGAGCTTAGGCTTTGTGGTGGAGACGGAGCGGCAGGTGGAGGCACATTTGGATTCGCATCTGGCAGCGCAAGGCGGTTTGCCAGCCGCAGATTTTGCCTCGCGGGCGGTGGTGGCGCAGATGCTGCAAGAAGAAGCAGCGCATGCGCTGGAGGCGCAGGAGGCAGGGGCTGCGGAGTTGCCCGAGCCTGTGAAACGTGTGATGCAGGGGATGGCGGGCGTGATGACTCGGACGGCTTATTATCTTTAGATTGCTATCTATTTAATAGCACTATGCGCAGTATTTATAACGGCTTGCGGCGTTTTTTGCTTAAGAATTGTGTATTTTTATGTAAGGGAGCTGTTGGGGCTCTTAAGTCTGCTTTGTTAGCGTTCTATGGCCTGTGGGTTGGCGTGCCAAGGCCTGTGGGAGCCGTAGTCGGGCGGGCTCATGTACCCGGTTCGGGAGAGTGCGGCACCTGCCGCTGATTGACGAACGTCAACGCTTGCGCGTTGGCTGACCCTGCACTGCTAAAATCGCCCGCCCGACTACGGCTCCCACAGGCCGGGGTTAGTGTGCGACTGTTTTGGTTGGTTGGCTCTCGACTTTGTGCTCAGCTTCTATCGTTGCACGCGACTGTTTGAACGCTAACAAACGGAATTCAGCACCACGATCTACGCGCGAAGATCTTCAAAGTAGCTATCAGGCTCTGCCTGAGCGGGGATACGCCGTGCGATTTTCGCAGTGCAGGGTCAGTCAACGCGAAGCGTTTACGTTCGTCTTACGCGGCAGGTGCCGCAAACCCCCGAACCGGGTACATGAGCACGGCGTATCCCCGCTCAGGCAGAGCCGCCGCATCCAAGAAGAACCTAACAGCACAAAATAGCTACAAATAACATAACAAACATAGCAGAAAATACAAGGGCAGCAGACCAAAAATGCCAAAAACTCAGCCCTTCAACCACCCACGCCTCCTGAAATACCACATCGGCAAAATCGCGCTGGTGAGCATCAGCGTCACCACATACGGATACGCCGCCGAGCCCAGCGCTTGCACTTCGGGGATTTGCATGTTCATGCCGTAGATGCTGGCGATCAAGGTCGGCGGCAGCAAGGCCACGCTGGCCACCGAGAAGATTTTGATGATCTTGTTTTGGTTGATGTTGATAAAGCCAACCACCGCATCCATCAAGAAGTTGATCTTGTCAAAGAGAAAAGCGGTGTGGGAATCGAGCGAATCGATGTCGCGCAGAATTTGCCGCGCATCGCCAAACTGCTCGGGCGAGAGCATCTTGCTGCGCATCATGAAGCTCAGGGCACGGCGCGTGTCCATCATGTTGCGGCGGATGCGGCCATTCAAATCTTCTTGCTTGGCGATATTGGCCAACACTTCGGCGGCGAGCTCATCCGTCACATCGCCTTTGAGCACCTGGCTGCTGGTTTTTTCTAGCGCATCGTGAATGCCTTCCAAGGCATCGGCGCAGTATTCGGCATCGGCATCATACAGCTTGAGCAATACTTCTCGGGCATCTTCAATCAGCCCCGGCATGCGGCGGGCGCGCAGGCGCAGCAGGCGGAAGATGGGGATGTCTTGCTCGTGAATAGAAAACAACACGCCTTTGCTTTTCAGCTCGGCGTTATTCAGATTCAAGATGAAAGCGACGCGCTCGGTGCGTGATTCTTCGTCGTCGATCAAAAAGTCAGAGCGAATGTGCAGATCGCCGTTGTCGGCTTCGTAAAAGCGGGCGGATTCTTCAATGTCTTCGTCCATCGCATCATCGGGAATTGACAGACCATAGTGCTGCTTGATCCAGGCCTTTTCTTCGGGCGTGGGCGACTCCAAATCCACCCAGATGGGTTGGAATTTGGTGAGCTCTTCGAGCGATTCAATCTCTTCTTGGAAGAGGCGGCCATTGGCCAGCGTAAAAATGTTGAGCATGGTGGGGCTCCAACTGGAGGGGCTGCGGGAAATGTTTGCGTGCTTCCCGTGCCTGCGTGAACCGAAGGGTTCAACTACCTGCTAGGGAAGCTACCAACTGGGGTAGGTGTCCAAGATTTTGCTCGTGAGTGAAGATGGCGCGATTATCGCCGCAAAACACCTGCGTCAACCGGGATAATGGGCGCATGCCGCTGCTTGATCGCTTTCGCCACCTCCTCGCTGCCAGCCTTGTGCTGTGCTCATGCTTGGCTGCTGCGCAGCCCTTGCCCAAGGAAGTGTTGCTGGCGCTGGCGCGGGCGGGTGTGCCGCCGCATGCGATCAGCGTGATGGTGCAGGCGTTGCCCATGCAAGCAACGACCAGCGTCGCTAGCATGCCAGCGAGCGCACCAGCACAAGCGCCAGCCCCCACACTCAGACACCGCGTTGATGCCAGCGTCAACCCCGCCTCGGTGATGAAACTCATCACCACCTATGCCGCGCTGGATCAACTGGGCGCAGATTTCACTTGGAAAAACCGCGTTTATATTGATGGCACGCTAGAGGGCGGCATCTTGCAAGGCAACCTGATTTTGCGCGGCAGTGGAGACCCTAAGCTGGTGCTCGAGCGCATTGATGAGCTCTTCAAGCAGGTGCTGGCCAAAGGCGTGCGCGAAGTGCGTGGCGATATTATTTTGGATCGGCGCGTGTTTGATGTGCCCGACACAAACCCGGCTGATTTTGACGACGAACCCCTGCGCCCTTACAACGCTGTGCCCGATGGTCTGCTGCTCAATTTCAAATCGCTGATCTTTACGTTTTCGCCCGATGCCACTGGCAAACGCGCCATGCTGCGCAGCGAGCCGCCGATGGCGCGGGTGGAGATTCCGGTTGAAATCACGCCTTCGTATGGCCCCTGCGGCGACTGGCGCGGCAGTTTGCAGGCTGATTTTTCGGATCCGAATCGCGTCACCTTCTCGGGCCGCTATCCGCTGGCCTGTGGCGAGCGGGTCTGGCCTGTGGCTTATGTGGCCCCGCGCCAATATGCCAGCCGCGTGATCGAAGCCATGTGGCGCAATGCGGGCGGCCAGCTCTTGGGCAGCGTGCGCGAAGAGGCGCTGCCGCGCACCGCACGTCTGCTGCACACCGGCGAATCACTGCAGTTGGCCGACATCATTGCCGATGTGAACAAATTCTCCAACAACGTGATGGCGCAGCAGGTGTTTCTCACGCTCTCCAACCAGTTGCCCAGCCTTGGGCGCACGGGCAGTTTTGCCGCTTCCCAGCGCAATATTGCCGCCTGGTGGAAAAGCCGCTTGCCCGAGCAGGCCGCGCCCGTGCTGGACAACGGCAGCGGCCTTTCGCGCAAAGAACGCGCCAGCGCAGCCGCCATCAATGCCCTGCTGCAACTGGCTGCCGCCAGCCCGCAGGCGCAGGTGTTTGCCAATTCAATGGGCATCGCAGGCGTGGACGGCACGGTGGCTCGCATGCGCGAGCGCAACGGCGCATCAGCCGCCATCGGCCAAGCCCAGCTCAAAACAGGCACCTTGAAAGACGTGGCCGCGATTGCAGGCTATGCCAACGCCGCCAGCGGGCAGCGCTACAGCTTGGTTGCCATCATCAACCACCCCAATGCCGGCGCTGCGCGCCCAGCGCTGGATGCACTGGTGGAATGGACGGTCAAGCAGCGCTGAACCACCTGGGCCGCGCATTCACTTCCAAGCACCAGTTTCAAGCCTTTTGAGCCACACGCCGTTATAAAATCTGCATAGTGCGCTCTTAAATCAATAGCAAACACCATGCCCTCCACTGACCTCATCGGCTACATCGCCGCCTGCCTCACCACCTTCAGCTTCATCCCGCAAGCCCTGAAAACCTTCCGCAGCAAAGATGTCAGCGGCATCTCGCTGGGCATGTATGCCTGCTTCACCGCGGGCGTGGCGCTGTGGCTGGTGTATGGCCTCTTGCTCAGCGCTTGGCCCATCATCATCGCCAACGCCATCACCTTGAGCTTGGCACTGAGCATCTTGACGATGAAGCTGAAATACCGCTGAGCGACACTTGTGTCAGCCCAACACGCATACGCTCGCCGCTTTTGGAGTGGCTTTTCTAAGACATCTCAGTGATAACCCCCTGACACCGTGGGGGTACTTCGGCTTACGATAACGGATGGAATAGAACGGTCGTTCTTTTTATCTTTCACGACAAACAGGAGCACATATGAAGCGGATCAAATGGGTACTAGGCGCTGGCATGGCAGCATTTTTGCTGGCCAGTTGCGGCGGTGGTGGTGGCGGCACAGCCAGCAGCAATTCTGTGGGTTTTACCTCACTGGTGTCTTTTGGCGACAGTCTCAGTGATGTCGGTACACATGCGGTGGGAAGCGTTGCAGCCATCGGCGGTGGCCGCTACACCATCAACTCCGGCAATCCTGCCGCGCCCACCAAAATTTGGCTAGATTTGATCGCCGCTCAATACGGGTTGCCTGCGCCTTGCGCGGCAGTGACGGGATTGAACGCGCGGGGTGCTTTTGCGGCCATTCCTGGCGGCGGTGCATCGCCGGTCACCGTCAAAGCAGGCTGCACCAATCACGCTCAAGGTGGCTCGCGCGTGACCAACGCCATTGGCCCCGCCAACAACGCGTTGCCCGCCGCCGCTGGTGGCGATGTAGGTCAATTGACCTATCCAATCACCCAGCAAATATCAGAGTATTTGGGTCGCAACGGCGGAAGCTTCAGCGGCAAAGCCTTGGTGACCGTGATGGCCGGCGGAAATGATATCTTCATGAATGGCGCAGGCGTATCCGCTGCGGCCGGCGGGGGTGCTGGTGCCGTTGGAGCCGGTGTGATTGCTGGTTGGACGACAGGTGCCGATGCGTTGGCTGCTACGCTCGGTGCAGGCGGAGCCACCGCAACGAGTGCAGCAATCACCCAGGCTGTTACTGCGATGTCACAAGCAGGCACCGCACTGGCCAATCAGATCAAAACGGAGATCGTTGGGAAAGGCGCGAAGTACGTGCTCGTTGTGAACCTGCCTGATGTGTCCTCTTCACCCAACGGGCTTGAAACGCCAGCTGCTGCGCCGCTCGTCAACCAGATGGTCCAGACCTTCAATGCCTCACTCACGGCTGGCTTGGCCGGAACCAGTGGTGTGATTGTTGCTGATGCCTATACCATCAGTCGGGATCAATTCAACAATCCTGCGGCTTATGGATTGGTGAACGTCACCAATCGCTCATGCTCGACAACGGCTGCGGCGACTAATCCATTGGGTGGCGCAGCGCTGGGTTGCAACCCAGCTAACCTCAATGCTGGCGATAAATCTCGCTTTCAGTTTGCCGACGACGTACACCCCACCGCTTACGGCCACCAATTGCTCGCGCAGTTTGCAGCCAAAGTACTCGCTACGGCGGGCTGGCTCTAAGCACCCCATCAGGAGACACACATGAATTTCAAACCAGTATTCCTAGCCATCCTCGCCCTGAGCGCCACCACTGCCTTCGCTCAAAAAGCCGGCAGCTGGTCTGCCTCCGTTGGCGTGACGCAAATCTCGCCCGATGTGGACAGCGGCAACCTCTCCGCGCCTAGCTTGCCAGGCACCAAGGTTGACGTGCAAAGCAACACGCAGCTGACGGGCGCGGTCAACTACGCCTTCTCAGACAACATCGTGATCCATGTGCCGCTGGGCCTGGGCTTCAAACACAAGGTGGTCGGCGCGGGTGCGATTGCGGGTGTGGGCGCGATCGGCACCACCAAAGCCTTGCCTGTGACCTTGATCGGCCAATACCGCTTCATGGAGGCCAACGCTGTGCTGCGGCCTTATGTGGGCGCGGGCCTGAGCTATGTGAGGTTTTACGACACCACGGGCACGGCGGTCTTGACGGCCATCACCAACCCGGGCGGCCCAGCCACCACACTGTCGTTTAAATCGAAGTTAGCACCTACCATTCAATTGGGCGCAACTTACAACATCAACGAAAAGTGGTATTTGGATGGCAGCTACACCAAGACTTTCCTAAAGACACGCGGCACGCTGTCCACCGGCCAGACCTTGGATGCCAAGCTTGATCCAAGTGGCTACACCTTCCAAGTTGGCTATAAGTTCTAAGCTGCGTCTTTCCTTGCAAAGCCGCTCACCTTTCTGGTGGGCGGCTTTTTTTATGCAAAATCGGCTGATTCCCCTTATATAATCTGCGTAGTATGCTATCAAATATATAGTAAACGCATGCATGGCACTCACCTGAAATCTCAGCGTCTCCACGAAAATGACGCGCTTGCTCTCCAGTAAAATTGAGGGAGTTACAAGCCGGTTACCAAACCGCTGGCTTGCCCCGCTTTTACTTTCGGAGTTTTTTCATGGCCCTCGTTTCAATGCGTGAGTTGCTGGATCATGCAGCCCTCAACAACTATGGTATTCCTGCCTTTAACGTCAACAACCTAGAGCAAGTGCAAGCCGTGATGGCGGCGGCGCATGAAGTGGGCGCACCCGTGATTCTGCAAGCCAGCGCGGGCGCTCGCAAGTATGCGGGCGAGCCATTTATCAAGCATTTGATTCAAGCGGCGGTGGAAATGTATCCGCATATTCCGCTGGTGATGCACCAAGACCATGGCCAATCGCCTGATGTGTGCCAAGGCGCGATGAATCTGGGCTTTAGCTCGGTGATGATGGATGGCAGCTTGGAGGCCGATGGCAAAACCATTGCCAGCTACGACTACAACGTTGAAGTCACCCGCAAAGTGGTGGACATGGCGCATTTGCTCGGCGTGACTGTTGAAGGCGAGCTGGGATGCTTAGGCAGTCTAGAGACCATGCAAGGCGACAAAGAAGATGGCCATGGCACCGATGCGATCATGACGCGCGAGCAACTGCTCACCGACCCCGAGCAGGCCGCCGATTTTGTGAAGCGCACCCAGCTCGATGCACTGGCGATTGCCATTGGCACCAGCCACGGCGCGTATAAATTCACCCGCAAGCCCACCGGCGATATCTTGGCCATCGAACGCATCAAAGAGATCAACCGCCGCCTGCCCAACACGCATCTCGTGATGCATGGCTCATCTTCCGTGCCACAAGATTTGCTGGCGCAGATCAATGCCTATGGCGGCAAGATGAAAGAAACCTACGGCGTGCCGGTGGAAGAAATCCAAAAAGCGATTCAATTTGGTGTGCGCAAGATCAATATTGACACCGACATTCGCCTCGCCATGACCGGCGCGGTGCGCCAATTCCTCTTCGAAAATCCCGACAAATTCGATGCGCGAGAGTGGCTCAAGCCCGCCCGCGCCGCTGCGCAAGCGATTTGCAAACAGCGCTACATTGAATTTGGCTGCTCGGGCCAAGCGGGCAAGATCAAAGGCGAGACGCTGCAAGTCGTTGCGGCCAAATATGCCAAGGGTGAATTAGCGCAAGTCGTTCACTGAGCGCTTAAGGAGCCTCTGAATAAGTCGTCGGGATGGAGAAAACTCGTATTCGGGATGGGGTGCTAGGCGAAAAACGCAGCTTTAGCGGTGCTAAAGCGAGGCTTTTCAACGAAGCAGACCGCCCGAAGACGGGTTTGCTCCGCTCGATACGACTTGTTCAGAGGCTCCTTAACTCAACATCGCATCCCGCCGCGCCGCAAAGCGCTTCCAGAATGCTGCATCTTGCGTGGCGGCGAAGTTGATGCGCATGAGTTGGCTGGGGTTGCGCCGAGCGGTGAACAAGCAGCCGGGCGCGAGCAAGATGTTGTCGTCCAGCATGCGGCTGGCCAGTTCTTCGGTGTCCACGCCTGTATCCACCCAGCCAAACAAGCCTGCCGGTTCGGCGGCAAAGCTGCAAGCCGATTGCAATGCGAGTTTCACGCTGCGGCTGCGAGCCGCATCCAAGCGCACTTTCACGCGCTCGCTGTGTTTGCGCAAATGGCCATCTTGCATGCAATGCGCCAACGCCTTTTCTAGCAGCGCCGGGGTGGTGAGCGAGGTGAGGAGTTTGGTGTCGAGCAGGCGTTCGGTCAAATGCTCAGGCGCGGCGATGAAGCCAATGCGCCAATTGGGCGCGAGGATTTTGGCAAACCCGCTCACATAAATCGTGCGCTGCAAGCCATCTAGCGCGGACATGCGCGTGGCATGCGCGGGCGCGATGTGGCCATAGGTGTCGTCTTCAACGATATAAAAATCATGCTGCTGTGCGAGCTGCAAAATCCGATGCGCACTCGCGGGCGAGAGGCTCGCGCCCGTAGGGTTGTGCAACACACTCACGCTGACATAAAGCTTAGGCGCATGCTCCTGGCAATAACGCGCCATCACCGCCAGATCAGGGCCATCTGCGTTGCGCGGCACAGGCAGAATGCGCATGCCCATGGCATCAAGCCGCGCGTATTCCACCGTCCAGCCGGGCTCTTCTACCATCACGCAATCGCCCGCTTTGAGCAAGGTGCGGCTCACAATATCCAGCGCCTGCGTTGCGCCTAAAGTGGTGATGATGCGGCTGGCCGGCACATCCAGCGCATAGTCACGCAGCTTCACCGACAGCGCCTCGCGCAGCATGGGTTCGCCCAACGGCTCGCCATAGCGCAGGCTGGCATCGAGCAAGCTCTTGCCTTGACACACCTTGCGCACCGCCGGCCCCATGAAATCAGACTGCATCCAATCGGGCGGCAACACGCCCATGCCCGGCTGCAGCATGCCGGTAAATGGCTGCCGCGCTTGCGCCATGGGGCGGTAAAACATGCCGCGAATCAGCGCAGTGGCATCGATGCGGGGTTTGGCTTCAACGCCGGCATTCACTATGCTTTTAATAGCACTCTGCGTTGGATGTATAACGGGCAGAGGCTGATTTTGCTTAGAAAAGTGCAGGTCACGGACAAAAAAGCCGCGCTGCTTGCGAGCTTCCACCAAGCCAGAGGCCACGAGTTGGTCATACGCCACCACCACCGTATGCGGGCTCACGTTTTGCTGCCGCGCACATTCGCGCACGCTGGGCAAACGCGCACCTGCAGCGAGCAAGCGCGAGCGGATCCGCTCGGAAAAGCGCTGCACCAATTGCTCGGTTAAGGTGTGGGCGGAGGCTCGCATCAACATGGCTGTATCTCTGTCATGGGCAATACAGATTCTGATCTGAACTGCTTAACTGTATTGGTACTGTATTGCCATCTAATGTACATTCAATTCTCAAACAGATCAACACATCATGATGCCTTGGCCCGAATACACTGCCTTGCTCGCCTTAGGTGCCGCCCTGAGCTTTTCGCCGGGGCCTAACACCACGCTCATCGCAGCGATGGCCGCGAACCACGGCTTGGCGCGTGCCATGCGCTTGGTCTGCGCAGTGCCTGTGGGCTGGGGCGCGTTGGTGTTACTTTGCGCGTTTGGCTTGGGTGCGCTGTTAATCGCGGCACCTGCGCTGGTGTGGGCTGTCAAGGCGGTGGGCGTCGCCTATTTGCTGTGGCTTGCGCTCAAACTCTCGCGCAGCGGCGCGCTGACCCAGACGGATGAGGCCAAGATGAATGTGACGTTTTGGCAAATCGCGGCTTTGCAGTTTGTGAACATCAAGGCTTGGATGTTTGCGCTGTCTGTGGTGGCGGGCTGGTTGGCAGGTAAGCCGGATTTCGGGCCTCGGCTGATGGTGGTGTTGCCCACGCTGATGGCTTTTGCGTTTTTCAGCAATCTCACCTACGCGATGGTGGGCGCGGCGCTGCGCGGCTGGCTCGCGCAAGGCAATCGCTTGCTGTGGTTTAACCGCTGCATGGCGCTGGTCTTGGTGTTGACTGCGGTTTGGATGCTCAAGGTATGACGGCCAGCAAGGAAAAAGAAGCTCTGTTTTGGGGCTTGATCGGCGTGACCTTGTTTGCTGCCACGCTGCCGTTCACACGCATTGCGGTGGGCAGTGTGCAAGCGCCGCAGCTCTCGCCATGGTTTGTCACCTTTGGTCGGGCGGCGGTGGCGGGTGTGCTGTCTTTGCTGTATCTGCTGTGGCAAAGGTCTCGTGGCAACTTGAAGATCCCGACACGGGCTGAATGGCCGCTGGTGGCGATGACGGCTTTTGGCGTGATCATCGGCTTTCCGCTGTTTCTCGCGCTCGCGCTGCGCTACGTGCCGAGCACGCATGGTGCTGTCGTCACGGCGCTGTTGCCTTTGTCCACCGCGCTGCTGGGAGCGCTTTGGTTTAAGCAGCGCCCCTCAAAAGGCTTTTGGGCCTGTGCAGTGGTGGGCAGCGGTTTGGTGTTGATCTTCATGATCTGGCGGCAATGGCAAGCCACCGGCGGTTTTTACTTGGGCGCAGCCAATATTTATCTGATCATCGCCATGACCACCGGAGCCCTGGGCTACATCGGCGGCGCGGCGCTCACACCCCGCTTGGGCTCAGAACAGGTGATTTGCTGGGTGCTCGTGAGCTGCCTGCCCCTCACCATGCCGCTGGCGCTGATCTTTGCGCCTACCCAACCGACAGCGATTGCGGCGATGAGCTGGGTGGGCTTTGCTTATGTGGCGCTGTTTTCGATGTGGATCGGCTTTTTTGCTTGGTATCGGGCGCTGGCTTTGGGCGCTGTGCGCGTGAGCCAAATTCAATTGATTCAACCTTTCTTGAGCCTGCTGTTCGCCGTGCCCCTCGCTGGCGAACAGCTTGACATGATGACCCTGCTGTTCGCGATCGCCGTGATCGCGACGGTGTACGTGGGCAAAAAAATGCCTGTTGAGCAAGGAGCCGCCAAATGAACATGCACCACATTCCTTTCGGCATCACCGATTGGCAGCAGATCGAGCGCGTTGAAAAATCCGCGCAAGCGGGCCAAGCCTTTTGGCAAACGCAGCAGTTTGGCGAGATCCGCGTGCGCAAGGTGGAATACACGCCGGGCTATGTGTCAGACCATTGGTGCGTCAAAGGGCACATCTTGCTCTGCTTGGAAGGCGAGCTACACACCGAGCTAAAAGATGGCCACGTGTTCACGCTCAAGGTGGGCATGAGCTACCAAGTGGCCGACAATGCTGAGCCGCATCGCTCCACTTCGCCGCTGGGCGCAACTTTATTTATCGTGGATTAAAGCCATGAAAGCAAGCCTCGCCCAAGCCCTCGCGCGCTTACCTGCCGCGCCCACCAGCATGTATCCGCAAGGTACGCCTTTCGTCACAATGATGGCCGGCGGTACGATGAGTGTCGAGGTGTACGCACCGAAAGGCGAAGACTTGCAGCAGCCCCACACACAGGATGAGCTGTATTTCATTCAACGCGGCGTGGGCGAATTAGTGATCAACGATCAGCGCTTCGATGCTGCCGCAGGCGATGCGTTTTTCGTTGCAGCGGGCGCGCTCCATCGCTTTGAAAATTTCAGCGATGATTTTGTGACTTGGGTGGTTTTTTACGGCAAACAAGGTGGAGAGTAAAGATGACAACACATTGGAAACTAGCAGCACGCGCTTCAGCGATGAACCCCTCGGTGATCCGCGAGATTTTGAAGGTGACGGAAAAGCCTGGCATCATCAGTTTTGCAGGTGGCCTGCCTTCGCCCAAGACGTTTCCGATTGCTGAGTTTGCCGCTGCTTGCGCGAAGGTGCTGAGCCAAGATGGCCAAGCGGCGCTGCAATATGCGGCAAGCGAAGGCTTCCCTGCACTGCGCGAATGGGTGGCCCAGAGCCTGCCTTGGGAAGTTGACCCAGATCAGGTGTTGATCACCACAGGCAGTCAGCAAGCGCTTGATTTGATCGCCAAAATCTTGATCGACAAAGACTCTCGCGTGTTGGTGGAAACGCCCACGTATCTCGGCGCGCTGCAAGCCTTCACGCCGATGGAGCCGAAATTTGTGAGCGTGGCCAGCGATGCAGAAGGCATTGATATTGATGATCTGAAAACGAAATCAGCAGGCGCACGCTTTCTCTACGTACTCCCCAATTTTCAAAACCCCACCGGCCGCACGATGAGCGAAGCGCGCCGCGCAGCTTTGAGCAGCACGGCCAAAGAAATCGGCTTGCCGATTGTGGAAGACAACCCCTACGGCGATTTGTGGTTTGACACCCCGCCGCCCGCACCCCTCACCGCTCGCAATCCCGAGGGTTGCATCTACATGGGAAGCTTTAGCAAAACGCTCGCACCCGGTTTGCGCTTGGGCTTTCTCGTGGCACCCAAAGCTTTGTATCCAAAGCTGTTGCAAGCCAAGCAAGCCGCCGATTTGCACACCCCGAGCTTCAACCAACGCATGGTGTCTGAGGTGTTGAAAGACGGCTTCATTGATCGCCATGTGCCCACAATCCGCGCGCTCTACAAGTCGCAATGCGAAGCCATGCTCTGCGCGCTGGAGCGCGAGCTGGCTGGCACAGGTATTCAGTGGAATCAACCCAGCGGTGGTATGTTTCTTTGGCTCAAATTGCCAGCACACATCAATGCGATTGATCTGCTGCCCAAAGCGGTGGCGCGCAACGTCGCCTTCGTGCCCGGCGCAGCCTTCTATGCAGACAACCCGCAGCACAACACCCTGCGTCTGAGCTTCGTGACTGCCAGCGTGGAACAAATTCACACTGGCATCGCAGCGCTCGCGCTAACCCTTAAAGAGGCGTTGGCTGTATGAGCCATGCCTTGAAACTCTGGGGGCGCATCAGCTCCATCAATGTGCGCAAGGTGAAGTGGACGGCTCAGTATTTGAAGCTGCCGATAGAGCGCGTGGATGCGGCCGCTGCTTTTGGTGTGGTTGATACGCCTGAGTTTCGAAAAATGAATCCCAATGCCATGATTCCTGTTTTGCAAGATGGCGATTTCACGCTTTGGGAAAGTAATGTGATCGTGCGCTATTTGTGTGAGAAGCATTCAAATGGCTTGCTCTACCCGAACGATTCACAGCAGCGCTTCCTTGCTGAACGCTGGATGGATTGGCAACAATCTGAATTGAACCGCGCCACCGGGCCTGCATTTGTGCAGTGGTTTCGCACCACGCCTGAGCAACGCAGCATGGCCATCATTGAAGACTCGACGCGCAAGGCTGAGCGCTGGCTGGCAATTTTGGAAGCGCATCTGCAACAACATCGCTACATGGCAGGCGAGCAGCTCACGATGGCCGACATTCCGATTCTTTGCGAGATTCACCGCTGGTGGGCGCTGCCACAGCCTCGCCCGAGTTACCCCAACATCGAGCGCTGGTGTGCACCCCTGCTCTCGCACGAAGCCAGCACCGGTGTGCTCGATCTCGCTTTGAGTTAACTCCAAGTTGTAGGAACAAAAAATGACCCCACGTAATTTCAAACAAGTCGATGTATTCACTGAAGTCGCCTACAAAGGCAATCCGCTGGCTGTGATCTTGGATGGCACGGGTTTGAGCCTTGAGCAGATGCAGCATTTCACGAACTGGACGAACTTGAGTGAATGCACATTTTTGTTGCCGCCCACTGATGCAAGCGCGGATTACAAGGTGCGCATTTTCTGCCCGGGGCGCGAGCTGCCGTTTGCGGGACATCCGACTTTGGGCACCTGCCATGCTTGGCTAGAAGCGGGTGGCAAGCCGAAGGGGGAGTTCATTGTGCAGGAATGCGGGATTGGTTTGGTGAGAATCAAGCGGGATGGCTTTCGCCTTGCTTTTGCTGCGCCGCCTTTGCTCAAAAGCGGGCCGCTGGATGAAGCGGATGTTCTGCTGATTGCTCGCGGGCTAGGCGTTGCTCGCAGCGACATCGTTGCGCATGCTTGGTGTGACAACGGGCCGAATTGGCGGGGCGTGATGCTGAAAAGTGCAAGCCAAGTATTGGCGCTCAAACCGGATGCGGCAATTTTGGCGGGATTGGATATTGGCGTGGTGGGCTCGCGAGGAAAAGTTGGCGTGGTGGGCGCTCAAATTGCTGGCGATGACACGCAGTTTGAAGGAGGATTGAGCACGCACTTTGAAGTGCGGGCCTTCTTCCCCGGTAACAACGGCATGACGGAAGATCCGGTGACGGGTTCGCTCAACGCCGCGCTCGCGCAATGGCTGATCGGCGCAGGCATTGCGCCCAAGA
Organism: Variovorax sp.; assembly: GCA_031375105.1. GTDB lineage: Bacteria > Pseudomonadota > Gammaproteobacteria > Burkholderiales > Burkholderiaceae_C > JANMDU01. The sequence goes on along the minus strand of JANMHJ010000016.1, from coordinate 38,100 downwards.
GTTATGTGGCAGCGCAAGGCACAGCGATGGCTCGCGCGGGGCGCGTGCATGTGAGCCAAGAAGGCGCTGATATTTGGATCGGTGGCGTGAGCGTCACGTGCATCGACGGACAAGTGCTGCTCTGATGAACGCGCAGCTTGATCATCTCGTCGTCGCAGCACGCACTTTGCAAGAAGGCGTGGATTGGTGTGAAGCCACGCTTGGCATCACACCCGGAGCAGGCGGCGAGCATCCGCTGTTTGGAACGCACAACCGCCTGTTTCGCATCGCCACGGTGAATTTCCCACGTGCATATTTTGAAATCATTGCTATTAATTTAGTAGCACTTCGCGCAGGAAATATAAAGGGTAAGCGCTGGTTTGACTTAGATTCTGAGGTTTTGCAAGATGCGCTCAAGATCAGCCCGCGCTTGGTGCACTTCGTAGCCAATACCAGCGATGTGAGCAAAGCTTGCGGCGCTCTTCAAACGCTCGGCATTGACCTTGGCCCCGCAGTGCAAGCCAGCCGTATGACGGCAAATGGCCTGCTGCAATGGCAGATCACCGTGCGGGGTGACGGGCAGCGGTTGTTTCATGGCGGCTTACCCACCCTGCTGCAATGGGGCGCACCCAACGAATCGCCGGCGGTGGCTGTGCATCCTGCGCAAAGCATGCTTGACAGCGGTATCGCCTTGCAAAGCCTGCACATGGTCTCGCCCCGTGCGACCGAGTTGCAAGCCGCGCATCAAGCGATTGGCTTACAAAGTGTCAAAGTCACCGCTGGTGCACCCAACCTGATCGCCACACTGCAAACACCCAAAGGCTTGGTAACACTTGAATCGAAAGGCGTGTGATGTTGACATCTATCGAATTACTTTTCTATTGCCTGGCCGCGCTGGCCATCATGCTCACGCCGGGGCCGAACATGATTTACTGTGTCTCGCGTGCGCTGTGCCAAGGGCGCGTGGCTGGGTGGGTGTCGGTGCTGGGTGTGCAAGCGGGTATTGCGGCATTTTTGAACCGCAGCGCATTCTGGATGCGTACTCAGCGCTTCTTCATGGCGACCGCGTTGACTGGTTTGGCTGTTCGTCTTGTATTGACGGAAAAAAAGTAAGCCGTATCCCCAGCGAAGTACGCAAAACCATGCAACCCTCTGAGCAACCCATTCAAGCAAGTCATTCAGCGAAAGGTAAAGTCATGTTGACACCGGATCACTTCAACCAGCTAGGCAAAACGTATTTGCCGGACTATCTGGGTATTCGGGTAACTCGCACTGATGTTGGATTGCTTGAGTCGCTGCTTGAAGTACGCAAAGAACTGATGGCTCCAAACGGATTTTTGCACGCAGGCACGGTTGTTAGCTTGGCGGATACTTCTGCAGGATACGGATGCATTGCCAATCTCCCAGAAGACGCGAGAAGTTTCACAACGCTAGAACTCAAGTCCAATCACTTAGGAACTGCGAAAGAAGGACTGCTATTGTGCGTCGCCACCGCGATTCATATGGGAAAAACCACGCAAGTGTGGGATTCGGTTGTCACCAGCCAAGTGTCTGGAAAAACGATTGCGCTTTTCCGTTGTACTCAAATGATTCTTTATCCTTAAATGTCACGGCAAGCCTTGCGCCGCAATAAATCAACTCACGCCAAATCTTGCCAACAATCACGCTCATCATCACACGAAGACAGCCAATATGTTCACCACTGACGAATTCAAAACCGCACAAGATTGCGTCTATACCAGCCTGCGCCCGACGCCGCAATTCGAATGGCCGCTACTGAGCGAAGCGCTGGGCGCGAAGGTGTGGGTTAAACATGAAAATCATCAGCCGGTAGGCGCATTCAAAGTGCGCGGCGGCTTGACTTATTTTGATGCGCTGCGCAAGCGAGAGCCACAGACCCAAGGCGTGATCTCGGCCACGCGGGGCAACCATGGGCAGTCGATTGGCTTTGCAGCGCGGTTGCATGGCATCAAAGCCACCATCGTGGTGCCCCATGGCAACTCGGGGGAGAAGAATGCGGCAATGCTCTCGCTGGGCGTGGAGCTGATCGAGCATGGCGCTGAGTTTCAAGAATCTCGTGAGCATGCGGCTAAATTGGCGGTGGAGCGCAGGCTGCATTTTGTGCCGTCTTATCACCGCGATTTGCTGCTGGGTGTGATGACGTATTGGGTGGAGCTGTTTGAAGCTGTGCAGCCGGATGTGGTGTATGTGCCGATTGGCATGGGCTCGGGCTTTTGCGCAGCAGCGGCGGCGCGCGCGCACACGGGCGTGAAAACCAAGCTGATTGGCGTGGTGTCTGCCCATGCCACGGCCTATATGGATTCCTTCAAAGCGCGCAAAAAACTAGAAGCAGCTGTGACCACACAGATTGCCGATGGCATGGCCTGCCGCGTGCCAGATCAGGATGCGCTGGATGTGATCATCCGTGAGTCGGCTGATGTGATCGCGGTGACGGACGATGAAATCAAAGCAGCGATGCGCTTGCTTTTCAAGGCCACACACAACGTGGCCGAAGGCGCTGGTGCTGCCTCTTTGGCGGCGGCGATGCAGCAGAAGGATCAGTTGTGTGGGCAGATTGTGGGCACCACGCTTTGCGGAGGTAATGTGGATACGGATGTGTTTGCCAAGGTGTTGGCAGGTTGATTTATAAGGAAAAGATACCGTTAGCCGTTATAGAATTTACGTAGAGTGCTATTATTTTCATAGTAGCCCATGATCTCAAACAACAGCGGCTTGCGCCTTTTGCGGGCTGCGCACATAGCCAAAGCGCTTGGGCAATTCGCGGCGTGGTATCTCTTGTGGCACCCACAGGCCGCGCTCCAGCGCATCGGCAGCGAGCAGCATATCGACTGTGTGGACAAGGCCAAAGCCCTGCTCGGTTTCAAGATACACGCAACCATGCTCATCGAGCACGCAGCGCTGCGGCTTGCAAGAGATTCCTGTGTGCGAAGCAATAGAAAAATCATCTTGCACACGCCAAACCCAGGGCGTCGCTTCCAGCTCCGCATACACGCGCTGCGGGCCGTTTTGAAAATACCACTGCCCTGCCTGCGCGCCGTCTTCCGCGCAAAGGTAATTGCGGGCGATGAAAGCGATCAGCTTGTCATGCGCGAGCAGCGAGCCCTTCGCGCCCGCTATGCCGCTTGAAAACGCACCTAACGCCTGCGTCGGGTCATCGCGCATCCACCACTGCCCTCGCGCATCCAAGCCCAGCCAGCCCGTGCAAGAGGGCACATTGGGCCATTTGGCCATGGCTTTAAGAACGATGTCATCCATGTTTTATGCTTACCTGTGATCGAGCAACCATTGTCCCACTGCCTGCGGCATCGTGTGGACGTGACCCGGAAACGCGCCGCCCGGAAAGCCCACATGGCCGCCCTGCTCAGGATGCCAGAGCGTGACATGCTTGCCCACTTGCGTCGCTTGCGGCAAGCTACTGGCGGGCATAAAGGGGTCGTTTTTCGCATTCAGCGCCAAAGCGGGAATTTGAATCTCCGCCATGCGCGGCTTGGCCGAGGCGCGCGCCCAGTAGTCTTCGGTGTTTTTGAAGCCGTGCAGGGGCGCGGTGAAGATGTTGTCAAACTCATAAAGATCGCGGCTGGCTTGCAGTGCTTGTGCGTCAAAGAGCTTCGGATGCAACGCAAGACGCTCCATTGCTTTGGGCTTCATGGTTTTCAAAAACATGCGGGTATACACCTGCCGATTGAATCCTGTGCCAATCGCATGCCCAGCGGCGGCCAGATCCAGCGGCGAGCAGACGCTGGCCACAGCCTTGGCCACGCTGGAAGCCTGCGCACCCATCTCCTGCGCCCAGCGCATCAGCGCATTACCGCCCAGCGAAATGCCCACCGCGATCACACCGCGCTGTGGCTCACGTGCTTTCACGCGGCGCAAAATCCAGTCAATCTCTGCAAAATCTCCCGAATGGTAGGCACGCGGGGCGCGGTTGATCTCACCGCTGCAACCGCGAAAATGCGGCGCCACAAAGGGCACGCCCAGCTCGCTGGCCCAGTGCGCAAAGGCCAGCGCATAGTGGCTCTGAGACGAGCCTTCCAGCCCGTGAAAGAGCACGAGTTGCGGCTGCTGGGTTTGCGTGGGATGTTGACTGAAATCAATGTCGATGAAATCATCATCAGGGCTCGTCCAGCGCTCGCGTGTGAACGCAGGTTTGGCTGCGACATGGCTGCGCGAATATAGCGCAGGCCAGATGGTTTGCAACTGACCACCGGGCAGCCAAGCTGGGGAGCGGTAATGCCTCATGAATATGCTTTAACTGTGCGGATATGCAGACCGCTTACTATTAATTTCATAGCGTACTACGCAGTATTTATAGGGGCAATTGGCCAATTTTCGTTAAAAACATGCTCGCAAGCTGTGTTCAATGCAAAACCATCGGCGCATCTGACAACTCTTGCATCTCGCGCGCCGTGCCCGGGCTGGCATGATGCGCCACCAAGCGCCAACCCTGCGCCGTCTTGTGATACACATTGGTAGCGATCACATACGCCTCGCGCGGGCCTTCCTGCGTCATCACGTCGATCTTCTCCAACACGCTGTGCACACAGCTAGACAGCGCTTCAATCTTGCGCACGCGCATTGGCATCGCGCGAATGGTGCCGTTGGCAAACATCGCATCAAACGCCGAGCGAATCGCGCCCGAGCCCACCACGCGCGGCCCGCCCGGATGCACGCAGACGATCTCATCTTCATCCGCCCAGCAGCGCATGAGCTTTTCGATATCACCCTCGCGCAGCGCTTCATAGAACTGCGCTTCGATCTCATCGGCATTGCCACCGACGGTGACGGATTGGAGTTTGGCTTTGCGCATGGTGTGATTATCCGCAAATGCGAAAGCTTTGGGTAGTTGCCAGCTTAACCCCTGTTCTTTACGCATTTTGAACGCTTTAATTTTTATCCAACTGATCCCAGTACTTTAGCGCCGCCTCTTTCAAAGGTGCTGGTAGCTCGCTGAAATTAGCGGAGAAGCTGGTTTCTTTGTAGCCGGTGGTCTCTAGCGCGCTCAATGTGTAAATGCCGCTCTTGTGGCTGATCAACAGATGCACAGAAAGCTGCGTCTTGTTCGAGTCATGTTTTGAATACACAAACATCGCATCGACGCTTTGATCTTTGTCGGAGTCAAGAAATGCCTTGCGCGTATTCCACACGCTCAGCAATCCGCTGTGTTCAATGACATGAAGCGCACTGCGCTGCCATTGCTCATTTATTTTTTGATAGCGCTGAAAGTACAGCACATCCAGCTTCACCATGGAAGCAGGCGGTGCTGATTTAGAAAAGATAAAAACACTGTCTTCCAGCGGTGTAGAAACATTGTCCCCCGTCAGTAGCTGCTCGCCCTGATAGGCAAACACTGACTTGCTATAAGCCTCCGGCGCACGTATCACCACAGAAACTTGTGCGAATGCATTAACTGCACTCAGCGTGAGCAACATTGCAAAGCAATTTTTAAAAAAGTTGGCAATCATCACTTGTCGATTCGAAGCGCGGTGTTTCGCTGTGAAGCCCAGTTTGCGCCAAACCCAGCGCGATCGCTTTTTCATCATAAGCCTCTGTCCCAAAGAAAAAAACCCGCAAGGCCTAGCCGTGCGGGTTTTTAATGTTGGTTGCGGAGGCTGGATTTGAACCAACGACCTTTGGGTTATGAGCCCAACGAGCTACCGAGCTGCTCCACTCCGCGTCAATGCTTGTATTTTACCGTGTTGCAGCTATATTTGCTGCATTGCGGCAAAGTATATTTATTCTGCGCTTATTCCGCTGTCGGCACTTCGGCAGTTGTATCTGCACGATCAACCAATTCAACGAAGGCCATCGGTGCGTTGTCGCCCACACGGAAACCCATTTTCAAGATACGCGTGTAACCACCGGGGCGCTTGGCAAAGCGTGGACCCAGATCGGCAAACAATTTGGTGACTGAATCACGATCGCGCAGACGAGCAAACGCGAGGCGCATGTTGGCCACGCTTTTGACCTTGGCCAAAGTGATCATGGGCTCAACCACGCGGCGCAATTCCTTGGCCTTAGGCAGAGTGGTTTTGATGGCCTCATGCTGAATCAGCGAGTTCATCATGTTGCGCAGCATCGCTTGGCGATGGGCGCTGGTGCGATTAAGTTTACGAAGTCCGCTTCCGTGACGCATGGTGCTTTCCTTTCAATTGTTTAAACAACGCGCCGTATCAGGTACGCGCTGGTGCACTTTGCTGCTGACTAAATCAGCGCTTATCCAAACCAGCCGGTGGCCAGTTCTCAAGGCGCATGCCCAGCGTGAGACCACGCGAGGCAAGCACTTCTTTGATTTCGTTGAGCGACTTGCGACCCAGATTCGGGGTCTTGAGCAACTCATTCTCGGTGCGCTGAATCAGATCACCGATGTAGTAAATGTTTTCTGCTTTGAGGCAGTTGGCCGAGCGCACGGTGAGCTCCAACTCATCGACTGGGCGGAGCAGAATCGGATCAAACTGCTGGCTGCTGCGCTGAGCAGGCGCGTCAAATGCGGCCAATTCGCTGCCTTCGAGCTGGGCAAACACAGCCAGTTGCTCAACCAAAATCTTGGCCGCAGCGCGCACGGCATCTTCTGCGGTGACTGCGCCATTGGTTTCGATTTCCATGACGAGCTTGTCTAGATCGGTGCGCTGCTCAACACGGGCATTCTCAACCGCATAGCTCACACGCTTGATCGGCGCAAAGGAAGCATCGAGAACGATGCGGCCAATGGATTTGCTGGGCTCATCGCCATAGCGGCGCACATTGCCCGGCACATAGCCACGGCCTTTTTCCACCTTGATCTGGATATCGAGCTTGCCGCCTTGCGACAGGTGCGCGATCACATGATCCGGGTTGATGATTTCTACGTCGTGCGGGGTCTGGATGTCGCCAGCGGTCACCACGCCTTCGCCGTCTTTACGCAAAGATAGCGTGACCTCATCACGATTGTGTAATTTAAAGACCACGCCCTTCAAATTGAGCATGATATTGACGGCATCTTCTTGCACGCCGTCGATGGTGGAGAACTCATGCAGGACACCTGCAATGGTCACTTCCGTTGGTGCATAGCCCACCATAGACGAGAGCAGTACGCGGCGCAGTGCGTTACCCAGCGTGTGACCATAGCCACGCTCGAAAGGTTCGAGGGTGACTTTGGCTTTGTTACCGCCGAGCTGTTCTACTTGGATCGTCTTGGGTTTGAGCAGATTGGTTTGCATGCATTCTTCCTTGTGTGTGCCCTCGGCTCGTTACACCGATAAGGCTGGAAATCCCTCATATGTCTTAAGGCACGTCTGTCCTCAGGTCATATTCGGGGCTGATAGCAGTGCTTGCGCACCACCTTCAAAAATTAACGTGAATACAATTCGACGATCAACGATTCGTTGATGTCAGAAGCGAACTCGTCGCGGTCAGGCGATTTCTTGAACGTGCCTTCGGTTTTGTCGGCGTTGACTTCTACCCAAGCTGGAAAGCCGATTTGACCAGCCAGTTGCAGAGCTTCAGAGATACGGATTTGCTTCTTGCTCTTTTCACGCACGGAGATTACATCACCGGCCTTGATCAGCATAGAAGGAATGTTCACCGACTTGCCATTAACCAGAATCGCCTTGTGTGACACCAGTTGACGCGCTTCAGCGCGGGTAGAGGCAAAGCCCATGCGGTAAACCACGTTGTCAAAGCGAGATTCAAGGATGAACAGCAAATTTGCGCCAGTGTTGCCACGGCGACGATCAGCTTCTTCAAAGTAACGGCGGAACTGACGCTCCAACACGCCATACATGCGCTTGACTTTTTGCTTTTCGCGCAATTGCAAGCCGAAATCAGAGGTGCGTTGACCGCTGGTGCGGCCATGTTGGCCGGGCTTGGTGTCGAATTTAGATTTGTCGGCAATCGCGCGGCGAGCGCTCTTGAGAAACAGATCCGTGCCTTCACGGCGAGAGAGTTTGGCCTTGGGGCCTAAGAGACGTGCCACTTGGAATTTCCTTTAAGTTAACTGCCACAGGACTTGCTGCGGGAGCCAGAAAGGTTCAAACAGGGTTTGAGACGAGACTGGCGGTGGGCTTGTGGGGCTGCTCCGAAAAATTCAGTGCAACCCACTATTATAGCCAAAGCCGCGATCATGCCTTGAAGCACGAAACGCGGCTCGGCCTGGGAGACTTAGATGCGGCGACGCTTTTGTGGGCGGCAGCCGTTGTGCGGAACTGGGGTCACATCACGGATCGAAGTGATGCGGATACCCAGAGCGCCCAAGGCACGCACCGAAGATTCGCGACCGGGGCCTGGACCCTTGATCTCGACATCAAGGTTCTTGATGCCTTGCTCCATGGCAGCGCGACCCGCCTGCTCAGAAGCCACCTGGGCTGCGAACGGTGTGGATTTGCGCGAACCCTTGAAGCCCTGACCACCCGACGATGCCCACGACAGAGCGTTGCCCTGGCGATCAGTGATCGTGATGATGGTGTTGTTGAATGACGCATGGACGTGTGCAATACCATCTGCAATATTCTTGCGGACTTTCTTGCGGACACGCGTTGAAGCGGCTGCGGCGGAAGCTTGCTGTTTAGCCATCGTGTTTCTCTCTTAACAGTCTTTATTTCTTGAGGGACTGCGCTGCACGACGCGGGCCCTTACGGGTACGCGCGTTGGTGCGGGTGCGCTGACCACGCACTGGCAGGCCACGACGGTGACGGAAGCCACGGTAACAGCCAATGTCCATCAAACGTTTGATGTTCATGGTGGTTTCGCGACGCAGATCACCCTCGATCGTCATGCCAGCGATGGCATCACGGATCTTTTCCAGATCGCCATCGCTGAAGTCTTTAACCTTCTTCGAATAGGCAATGCCAGTGACTTCGCAAATTTTGCGTGCGGTGGTGCGACCAATGCCGAAAATGGCGGTCAGGCCAATCTCTGCATGTTGGTGCGGCGGAATGTTGATACCAGCGATACGTGCCATACCAGTCCTCTAAACTTTCAATTCGTGTATGAAAATCAACCTTGACGCTGTTTGTGGCGGGGATCTGTACAGATCACGCGAACCACGCCCTTGCGGCGGATGATTTTGCAATTGCGGCAAATTTTCTTGACCGAAGCCGAAACTTTCATGTCATTCTCCTAAAACTCGTTCAATACAATCACTTAGCACGGAACACAATACGTGCCCGTGATAAGTCATACGGCGTCAACTCCACGGTGACTTTGTCACCGGGCAAAATACGAATGTAGTGCATCCGCATCTTGCCTGAAATATGTCCAAGCACCACGTGCCCGTTCTCCAGTTTCACACGAAAGGTGGCATTGGGGAGGTTTTCCACAATTTCACCCGCCATCTGAATCACATCGTCTTTTGCCATTCAATCTTGCTCGGTCAAGAAGTTTTGAAATTGGCTTTTTTCAGAAGCGATTCGTATTGCTGACTCATCATGTAATTTTGCACTTGGGCCATGAAATCCATGGTGACCACAACAATAATTAGCAGCGACGTGCCACCGAAATAGAAGGGAACGTTGTATCTCAGAATCAAAAACTCGGGCAGCAAGCAAACTGCCGTAATGTAAGCTGCGCCCACCATAGTGAGGCGAAGCAAAATCTTATCGATATAGCGAGCGGTTTGGTCACCTGGACGAATGCCGGGAATGAACGCACCGCTCTTCTTGAGGTTGTCAGCCGTCTCGCGGCTATTGAACACCAAGGCGGTATAAAAGAAGCAGAAGAAAATGATCGCTGCTGCATAAAACATGATGTAGATCGGCTGGCCGGGGGTGAGCATGCCTGCGACATCCTTGAGCCAACGCATCGAATCGCCCGTGCTGAACCAGCTCACTACGGTTGCTGGCAACAGAATGATGGACGATGCAAAAATCGGAGGAATCACGCCAGCCATGTTCAGTTTCAAAGGCAAATGCGATGATTGGCCACCATACACCTTATTACCCACTTGACGGCGTGCGTAATTCACCAAAATCTTACGTTGACCACGCTCAACGAAAACCACAAAATATGTCACCAAAACCACCAGAGCGACAATGATGATGGCAGCAATGATGCTCATCGCGCCAGTACGAACCAGCTCCAGCAAACCACCAATAGCACCGGGCAAACCTGCTGCAATACCTGCAAAAATCAGAATCGAAATGCCATTGCCCAAACCGCGTTCTGTGATCTGCTCACCCAACCACATCAAGAACATTGTACCTGCTGTCAAGCTCACGACTGTGGCCATACGAAAACCAAAACCTGGTTGCAACACAAGACCGGCCGAGCCTTCGAGGGCGAGAGCAATACCCAGTGATTGGAACAAAGCTAAGCCAAGCGTGCCATAACGGGTGTACTGGGTGATCTTGCGACGACCCGACTCGCCCTCTTTCTTCAACTGCTCGAATGTGGGAACCACATAAGTGAGCAACTGCATGATGATCGATGCCGATATGTAGGGCATGATACCCAGAGCAAAAACGGTGAAACGAGACAACGCACCACCCGAAAACATATTGAACAAGCTCAGTATGCCGCCCTGCTGACCCTGAAATAAAGCTTTCAACTGCGAAGGATCAATCCCTGGCACCGGGATGTGCGCACCGATACGGTACACCACCAGCGCCAGCAGCAAAAAGACGAGCCGGCGACGCAGGTCGCCGAACTTGCCAGTTTTTGCGATTGCAGAAGGATGGGTTGCCACTAGAAGAAAGCTTTCTTGCGTCTAAAGATCAAAGAAAGGAGCCACCAACAGCTTCAATCGCTGCTTTGGCACCCGCCGTTGCACCAATGCCAGTCAATTTGACAGCTTTGGTCAAAGAGCCTGACTTGATAACTTTGACAACCTTGATCATTTCACCGATCAAACCCGCCTGCTTGAGGCTGAGCATGTCGACTTGATCAGCGCCCAACTTCTCAAGCGTGGTCAAAGTGATCTCGGCATTGAATGCCAATTTATGCGATTTGAAACCTCGTTTGGGCAAACGACGCTGCAAAGGCATTTGACCGCCCTCAAAGCCTACTTTGTGGTAACCACCAGAGCGGGATTTTTGACCTTTGTGGCCACGACCTGCTGTTTTGCCGAGGCCAGAGCCGATGCCGCGACCCACGCGGCGACGGGCTTTATTTGCACCGTCTGCTGGAGAAATGGTATTGAGTTGCATCAGAGCACCTTGACCAAGTAGCTGATCTTGTTGATCATGCCGCGCACTGCGGGCGTGTCTTCAAGTTCAGAGACTGAATTGATTTTGCGCAGACCCAGACCACGCACAGTGGCGCGATGAGATTCTTTGCAGCTAATCGGGCTGCGCACGAGTTGGATTTTGACTTTGGCTTGTGTTGTCATGTCATGTCCGATCAAGCAAACAGCTCTTCAACGCTCTTGCCGCGCTTGGCTGCCACTTCACCTGCGGTGGTGGATTTGTCCAGAGCGTCCAGCGTAGCGCGAACGAGATTGTAGGGGTTGGTAGAACCGTGGCTCTTTGCCACGATGTCGGTAATGCCCATCACTTCAAACACAGCACGCATGGGGCCACCCGCGATGATGCCCGTGCCTTTGGGGGCTGGAGACATCATGACATTGGAAGCACCATGCGAACCATACACCCGATGATGGATCGTACCGTTTTTCAGATTGCACTTGAGCATGTCGTGACGCGCCTGCTCCATTGCTTTTTGCACTGCCACCGGCACTTCTTTCGACTTGCCTTTGCCCATGCCAACGCGGCCATCGCCATCGCCAACCACGGTCAAAGCTGCAAAGCCCAAAATGCGACCGCCCTTGACCACTTTGGTCACGCGGTTCACAGCGATCATCTTCTCGCGCATGCCGTCTTCTGGACCTGCTGCGGGAGTATTTGCTTGTAATTTAGCCATAAATTTCTCGCTTCAACTCGTGCTTAGAACTGCAAACCGGCTTCGCGGGCAGCTTCGGCCAAGGCCTTCACGCGGCCATGGTAGGCGAAACCTGCGCGGTCAAACGCAACTTTCTCGATGCCTGCCGCTTTTGCCTTTTCAGCAATGCGCTTGCCCACTGCGGTCGCAGCGGCAGTGTTGCTGCCTTTGCCACCGATGGTGGTAGACACATCGGTTTCTGCGGTTGAGGCCGAGGCCAGCACTTTCGTGCCGTCGCCAGAGATCACTTGCGCATAGATGTGCAGATTGGTGCGGTTGACCGACAAGCGGGCAACGCCTTGGGTCGCGATGCGGATGCGCGTTTGACGCGCACGACGCACACGCTGGTCTTTTTTGTTCAGCATGTTCTCGCTCCTTATTTCTTCTTGGTTTCCTTGATCGTGATCTTCTCATCCGAATAACGGATGCCCTTGCCTTTGTAAGGCTCAGGGGGACGCACGGCACGGATTTCAGCAGCGATTTGACCTACACGTTGGCGGTCAGCGCCTTTGATGATGATTTCTGTTGGAATTGGCGTTGCTACCGAAATACCAGTTGGCATTTCAAAGTTCACAGGATGGGAGTAACCCACAGCCAAATTCAATTTAGTGCCCGAGGCAGCGGCTTTATAGCCTACACCAACGAGATTGAGTTTTTTCTCAAAGCCTTTGGTGACACCAACGACCATGTTGTTAACGAGTTGACGCAAGGTACCACTCATCGCATTGGCTTCAGCCGAGGCATCGACTGGAGCAAAGCTGAGTTGACCAGCATCATTTTTAACAGCAACAAGCGCGTGCGCAGCAACAGACAGAGAACCGCCCGAACCTTTCACGCTGATCTTGTCGGTAGCAATTGTCACTTCCACGCCAGCTGGCACGGCGACAGGCATTTTTCCTACGCGGGACATATTAGTTTTCCTTCCCGAGCTTTAAGCAACGTAGCACAGCACTTCGCCACCGACACCGGTAGCGCGCGCTTTGCGGTCTGTCATCACGCCTTGCGGTGTGGTAACGATAGCAATGCCCAAGCCGTTCATGACTTGAGGGATGCTGCCCGTGCCTTTGTAAACGCGCAGACCGGGGCGACTGACGCGCTCCAGCCGCTCGATCACAGGACGACCAGCGTAGTATTTCAGGGCGATTTCAAGCTCAGACTTGCCATCCACGGTGTTCACTTTGAATCCGTCAATGTAGCCTTCGTCTTTCAACACCTGTGCAATCGCCGCCTTGATCTTGGATGCAGGCAACGATACGGTTGTTTTGGCGACCATTTGCGCATTACGAATGCGCGTCAACAAGTCGGCGATAGGATCACTCATGCTCATGTTTGTTTTCCTTTTCGCTTACCAGCTGGCTTTGGTCATGCCAGGGATTTCACCGGCAAAAGCCATTTCACGCACTTTCATGCGACCCAAGCCAAACTGGCTATAGGTACCACGACCACGGCCCGTGATGGAGCAGCGGTTGCGCTGGCGATGTGGATTGGCATTGCGTGGCAGCTTGTTCAAGCCCAGACGCGCAGCCATTTGCTCTTCGGGTGACTTGCTCACGTCAGAAGCGGTTGCCTTGAATTCGGCATACTTCTTCGCAAACTTGGCAGCCAGTTTGTCGCGCTTGAGTTCGCGCTGGATGAGTGCAGCTTTAGCCATATGACTCGCTCCTTGTCAGTTCTTGAACGGAAAGCGGAAACCTGTGAGGAGTGCTTTGCACTCATCATCGGATTTCGCCGTCGTTGTAATGCTGATATTCAGACCACGCAAGGCATCCACCTTGTCGTACTCGATCTCAGGGAAAATGATCTGCTCTTTCACGCCGATGTTGTAATTGCCACGGCCATCAAAGGCGCGGCCAGATACACCACGGAAATCGCGCACGCGAGGCAGAGCCACGGTGACGAAACGATCCAGAAATTCATACATATGCTCGCCACGCAGCGTGACCATGCAACCGATGGGCAGTTGTTCGCGGATTTTGAAACCGGCGATGGCTTTGCGAGCCTTGGTGACGACAGGCTTTTGGCCAGCGATCTTAGTCATGTCGCCCACGGCGTTATCCATAACTTTTTTGTCTGCTACCGCCTCACCCACACCCATGTTCAGGGTGATCTTGGTGATGCGAGGGACTTGCATGATCGACTTGTAGCCGAACTTAGCCATCAGCTCAGGAGCGACTTTGTCGAGATAGTGTTGTTTGAAACGTGCTGCCATGATCTTTCCTTAGGCCGCCTTGACTTGCTCGCCGCTGGACTTGTAGATGCGCACTTTGGTGTCGCCATCTACTTTAAAGCCCACACGATCAGCCTTGCCGGTAGCGCTGTTGAAAATTGCCACATTGGATTGGTGAATCGGCATCGCCTTTTCAACAATGCCGCCCGTGGTGTTTTTCAGGGGATTGGGTTTGGTGTGCTTCTTGACGAGGTTGATGCCCTCGATCAGCAAATGCGTGTCGTCTTTGCGAGCAGCGATCTTGCCGCGCTTACCTTTGTCGCGGCCAGTGATGACGATGATTTCGTCGCCAGAGCGGAGTTTATTCATGGGAGGCCTCTTTACAGGACTTCAGGAGCCAATGACACGATTTTCATGAACTTCTCTGTACGGAGTTCACGCGTCACGGGGCCAAAGATGCGGGTGCCAATCGGCTCCAGCTTGGCGTTGAGCAACACAGCTGCGTTGCCATCAAATTTCACGAGCGAGCCATCACCACGGCGAATGCCCTTGGCGGTGCGAACCACAACAGCGTTGTAGATTTCGCCTTTTTTGACGCGGCCACGTGGAGCAGCTTCTTTGATGCTCACTTTGATCACATCGCCCACAGAAGCATAGCGGCGCTTAGAGCCACCAAGCACCTTGATACACAGCACGGATTTAGCGCCCGTGTTGTCGGCGACATCGAGTCGAGATTCAGTTTGGATCATTGTCTTGTTCTTCCCAACTTGTCTTTCGACTGTTTGAACCATTTCAAACCATCGAAAGCAGTCTTGGGCCCGTCGCAACCGAATTTGCTCTCTCTTCTGAGAAATCAAACCCAGCCACGTTTGGGCAGGATGCTCATCTCGCTAGCGAATGGATATCCGCACGCTTCTTGAGCGAAGCCTTGAATTATGGCACAGATTTTGGGGCCGCGTCAAATGTAGGCAACTATTTAGGCTTTACTTTTAGAAAAACCGCTTTAATTTTGCTTGCTGCTGACGGTGATGCCGCCGCCGCCAGAGCTACTTGTGCCGCTGGTGGTCAATCCACCATCACTGATGACGACCGAGCCTCCCGACGAACCAAGCGTTGTGGGCGATTGAACCCACACTTGCCCGTTACTGCTGAGCTTGCCAAGGATGAGGCTTGGGGATCTGGTGGTAATTTGATTCAGAGCGACTGAGCTAGAGCTGGGTTGATTGAAAGTCACACTTGCTTCGGCACCTATATTGAAAGTGGACCAATTCAAGATAGCACGAGAGCTTTGCTGATTGACAGAGACATTTGAAGTGTTTGCTTTTGTCACGGCGATATCACCAAAGCTTTTATTCGCTGTTGCAGGTAGCAAGCAGCCCTCATTCAAAAGCAGGCCTGATGCCGTCAAATCGATGGGGTCGGCTCCCGACATTTGAAATGCAAAACCTCCCGGAATACTTAGACTCGCTTGGCCTGATGAGGTAGCCCCAAGGCTGGGCAGCGCATTGGCAGGCAGCTTGCCACCCGTCACAGCTACGCCTGTATTGACAATAGCTGCCCCTGAGCCAGCAACTGAAACCGATGCCCCCAAGTCAACGCCTTTAGCACCACCCCAAATCGTTGTCATCCCATTGGTGGCCAAGTTGCCCACAATCGAAATATTGGCCTGAGGAAACGCGGCTTTCATCCCTGCAGTTGCCCCACAAGCGGTGATCGCCACTGTTTTCGCGGTGGTAGAGCTTCCGGTTTCACCTGCACTGAATAAGTCAGCATACGGCTGCGCCACCCCATCAACCACAAAACTGTCGGTGCAGGGCACCGGCAAATTCTGCGATATTTGTACCGAGAAGCCTTCAATATAGATGTCCTCATTCCCAGGCGAAGCGACAGACGGCTGCACCAAAACAGTCTTGGCGGTTTCTAATGTGCTGCTCTTGCTCGCCTGCGAGTACACCGCTAAAGTTGCGCCCAACGAAGTCACGCCACATTTGTCAAGCGTCAGCCCCATCACATCCAGAGCCTCACCGACCGTTTTACCCATCGAATTTTGCTGCTTGGCAAACGCCTCCAACGCCTTTTGATGCGTGATATCGGCCGCAGATTTACCGCCAAACGGCTTACCCGTCGCCAAACCCGTGATGCCCAGCCCCGCTTCCAATGCGCCGATTTGCGATTGGAAGCCGACCAGCGTCAAATTGCCGCCCGGGTTGCCCGACGTGGCGCGCTGCACAGCCAGCTCGGTGAACGGGGTCATGAGCACGTTTTCAATCGGGCCGCCTGCTTTGGTGAGGGTGCGCAGCGGGGTGGTGAGTGCGACTTTTTGGCCGGTGGCTTCGTCGATATAGTTGCCGCCTGTGACTTCGAGGAGCACCTCGCCTGTGCCTGCGGGCAGCTGAAGCTGGTAGTTGGCGTTGGCATCGGTGGTAGCGCAGGCGATTTGCTGGCGCGGGCTGCTCAGGGTGTAGGCGCACACTTGGCCACCCGTGACCGGACCTTTGATGGCTTGGCCTGCGATGCTCACGCTGGCTGGTGCTGCGGTCGAACTGCTGCCGCCACCTCCGCCGCCGCAGGAGACCAAGCCCAAGCCTGTGGCAACCGCCAAAACGGCTTGGCCAACGGCGGAGAAGGGGAAACGCCCTGCCTTGTCTGTTGCAGAAGGAACGCCCGCTTCTGTCGCGGGCAAAACGGATGAAAAATTCTTTTCGGACACAACACACTCCCTGATATTTTTAAGTAGCTCGAAATTTATCTCAAATTAAAAACCTGCGCAAGCCGATTGAGTATGCGGGGCGCTGGTGATGATTCTGCGCAACAGCTCAACAAGCACCGTATCTGCGATGCCGGAGCAAAGGCTCACGCCAGCCGATGAATCGCAATCTCTTCTTGGTGATTGGCAATATGCAGCGTATGAGCGATGGCGAAGTCGGGTTTGCTTAAGAGTCCGTAAGCAAAATGGGGTTGGAAGGGGCCGTTGTGGGCGTTGAAGCGGGTGATTGCTGTGCGTAAGCGGGCGGCGGCGGGTCGCCAGGCGGGGTAAGGGACAAGTACGGGGGCGCCGGGAATAGGTTCGATCAGGGAGTGGCTCATTTGCCCGCGCCATTTAAAGACGGTGAAGGCGGCTGTACCGAGGGTGTTTTGAAACAAGGCGCTTTTGGGCTGAGGAAAGCCATCCATGCTCATTTCGATGCTTTGGGAGAGATGCTCCAAGACGGCAGACAGCGGCCATGCACCCACTGTCTTCACGCCTGGCGCGGCTTCTATTTGGTCAAGCCAAAGCAAGGCATGTGAGAGACTTTGCACTTTTGCGCCGTTATTGGCTTGGGCATAGGCAGGCAGTGATGCAGATGCGGCGATGGCAGTGGCGCGGGTGATGAAGTGGCGGCGTTGCATTTGCCCATTGTAAACCTGTTGTTTTTGAATGAAAAATGGCTGATTGCCCTTATAAAACTTGCATAGTTTGCTATTAATTTCATACTATCGATGACTTTGAATTGTCACAATTGGCATGGTTATTGAATGCTCTCATGCCTACAATGAATCGTTTCTGCAAAGGCTTTGATGAACGACGCTGTTTCCCCTGCCCGCATACCGCCCGACTCCGATGTGCCCCCGAAAAGCGTGAGCCTAGCGTTGCAAGGTGGCGGCTCGCATGGCGCATTCACCTGGGGCGTGTTGGATGCGCTGCTGGAAGATGGGCGTTTGCAGTTCGATGGCATCAGCGGCGCAAGCGCGGGCGCGATGAATGCTGTGGTGATGGCGCATGGCTTTGCCCAACACCCTGACGACTCGGTGGCAGGCAGGCTAGCTGCCCGCGAAGCACTCACCACCTTCTGGCGCAAGATCGCGCAAATGGGCGAGGCCAGCAAGCTACAGCGCGGCTGGATGGAGATGTGGCTCAGAGGCTGGCGTGCAAGTGGGGTGATGCCTTCTGCCTCAGAGCTCTCGCCGGCGCAATTCAACCCCCTGGACATCAACCCGCTGCGTAAGCTGCTGGCCGATTGCGTGGATTTCAAACTGCTTTCCAAGACGGATTTGCCGAAGATTCACGTCTGCGCCACGCATGTGAAGACCGGCAAAGCTGAGATTTTTTCCGGCAAACGCTTGACTGAGGCCGCTGTGATGGCTTCGGCCTGCTTGCCGATGCTGTTTCGCGCGGTAGAGATTGAAGGCGAGCATTATTGGGATGGGGGTTACAGCGGCAACCCGGCTTTGCATCCACTGATTTACCATTGCCAAGCCAGCGACATCGTGTTGATCCAAATCAACCCGGTAGAGCGCAATGCCGTGCCGGACACAGGCAGCGACATCTTGGATCGCATGAACGAGCTGACCTTCAATGCCAGCCTGCTTTCGCAGATGCGTGCGATTGATTTGGTCAACCGCTTGATCGACAAAGGCTACTTGCCGCCCGAGCACTACCGCACCATGCGCCTGCACCGCATTGACGGCGGGGAGGCCTTGGAGGCCTATCCAGCCTCGAGCAAATCCACGGCAGATGGTCAATTGATCGAAGCGCTGTTTGGGCTGGGCCGCGAATGCAGCAAACGTTGGTTGAAAAAACATTTTGATGAAGTAGGCATCAAAACCAGCATCAACATTAGCAAAGATTACCTTGACGATATGCGCATGGAGCATCCAGCGGATCGGTAAAGGTCAAACGCAGAGTGCTACTTAATTTATAGCACTCTGCGCAGTTTTTATAAGGGCGAGAAGTCGATTTTTCTTAAAATCAGCGGCCTTTTTTGACTTCTGACACCAGCCAATCGGTGATCTGCAAGGCGCGCTCCATGCTTTGCGCCAAGGAACCATCGGTGTAGAACCGGCCCGCAATGCCCATAGCGGGCACACCGCCCACTTTGTAATCGTTTTGCAGCTTGGCAGCGCGCGTGGCCTTGGCTTGGACGGCGAAAGAGTTGTATAGCTCGTCAAACTTGGCTTTGTCTAGGCCTTGCGAAGCCACCCATTCCCCAATGGCGGCTTGGGTATTGAGGTTACGCTTTTCCACATGGATCGCGTAAAACACTTTTTTGTGCAGCTCTTCGACTTTACCCATGGTCTCTAAAACATAAAACAAACGCTGCTGGGGCACAAAATCATCACGGAAGGCCACAGGCACGCGGCGCAGCGTCACATCTTTGGGCAATTTGGCAACCCATTGTTCCAAGCGGGGCTCAAAAGCATTGCAATGGGGGCAGGAATACCAAAAGAACTCAATCACTTCCACACGGCCTGCGGCTGAATCGCCGGGCACGCGCTTGTCTAGAGCAATGTAGTCTTGGCCTTCTTGGTAAGCGCGTTGCGCAAACGCGGCCATGGGCAGGTTGGCGGCAGCGGTGGCTGCGGTGATGACGCTGGCGGATTTGATCAATTCACGACGAAACATGAGGAACTCCTGTGGCTTGAGGCCAATTTGCAATTATCAATGAACGAAGCTGAGGCGGGCGCGGATGACAAAGTTCCTGTGGCGCGGGCGGGCGATGTGCGCACAATTTAACGTTGCACCCGAACAATCGCAGTTTCAAAGCCTGCGCCGTCGAGCTTTTCTTTGGCTTTGTTGGCATCGTCTTGTTTGTCTAGCGGGCCGATGCGCACACGGAAGACGGTGCGCCCGGATTGCTCGCGCTCGGTAATTTTGGCTTCAAAGCCAGCCATGGTGAGCTTGGCTTTTTGCGCTTCGGCATCTTCGGGCGTGCGGAAAGCGCCAGCTTGCACGAAATAGGTGAAAGGGTCTGCCCCGCCAGAGACGGTGGCGGTGGCTGTGGCTATGCCAGCCGTTTTGGCTTTGGCTAAATCACCCAATGGATCGCCAGAAGCCTTGGCGGCTGAGGCGGCTGCTTTGGGCGCTGAAGCGGCGCCTTTGGGGGCGCTGGCGGCGGCAACAGGTGGCGAAACGCCGGTGGTGGCCGTGCCGACGGTGCCCGAGGCGGATGGCTTGGCTGGGTTTTTGCCGTAGAGCGGGGCATTGGGATCCCAGTTTTTATTTTTCTGACTTTCCTGCGCATCTTGGTCAACGCTGCTTTTGGTGACACCTTTGTTGATGAAAGGTACGGGCACTTTGGTCACATACAGCGCCACGGCCAGCGCAGCACCCAAGCCCACCAAGAGACCGATGATCAGGCCGAGAAAGGTGCCGCCGCCTTGCGTTTTCGTTCTGGCATTTGCATTTGCGCCAGCGTGGGAAGAAAAAACTGTGTTCATGTTCACATCTTAGCGGGTGCGCTCACACCCAGAATGGCCAAACCGTTACGAATCACCTGCGCTGTGGCGGCGACGAGCGCTAAGCGGGCTTTTTTCACGCTTTCATCATCCACCAAGATGCGCTCGGCATCGTAGTAGCTGTGGTAAGTGGCGGCCAAGTCGCGCAAGTAGAACGTCACATCATGCGCCGCAAAATCGCGGGCTGCTGCTGTGAGCATGTCGGGATATTTGGCCAATTGCAGCATCAGCGATTGTGCCGGGGTGCTGCTAAGCGCATCGAGATTCACACTGTTCAAAGAGGTCGCGTCGCCGCCTTCTTTTTCGCTCCATGCCGCGAGTACCGAGCAGATGCGGGCATGCGCATACTGCACATAAAACACCGGGTTGTCATTGTTCTTCTGCACGGCCAAATCCACGTCAAAGGTGTATTCGGTATCGGGCTTGCGCGAGAGCAGGAAGAAGCGCACCGCATCTTTGCTCGTCCAGTCAATCAAATCGCGCAGCGTGACATAACCACCCGTGCGCTTGGAGATTTTGATTTCTTGGCCGTCTTTCATCACGCGCACCATGGTGTGCAGCACGTAATCGGGGTAGCCTTGCGGAATGCCCGCGCCCGCAGCTTGCAAGCCCGCGCGCACGCGCGCAATCGTGCCGTGATGGTCTGTGCCTTGGATGTTGACGACGCGTGTGAAGCCGCGCTCCCATTTGGCCAGGTGGTAGGCCACATCGGGCACGAAGTAGGTATAAGAGCCGTCGCTCTTTTTCATGACGCGGTCTTTGTCGTCGCCGTAATCGGTGGATTTGAGCCAAAGTGCGCCGTCTTTTTCATAGGTTTTGCTGGCGGCGATCAGCTTTTGTACGGTTTGCTCGACCCGGCCACTGGTGTACAGGCTGGATTCAAGGTAGTAGTTGTCAAACTTGACACCAAAAGCCTGCAAATCCAAATCTTGCTCGCGGCGCAAATAGGCCACGGCGAATTCGCGCAGGCCTTCCAGATCGTCCACATCACCGCTGGCAGTGAAGCTGCGGTCATCGGCTTGCACGGTTTTTTTTGCAAGGAAATCTTGTGCAATATCGGCAATGTATTGCCCGTTGTAAACATTCGCCGTCTCGCCCTTTGGCCACTCAGGGCTCTCAGGCGTGTAGCCTTGGGCACGCAGTTGGGTGGAGATGGCCAAATTGTTGATCTGCACGCCTGCGTCGTTGTAGTAAAACTCCCGATACACCTGCTCGCCCTGCGTTGCCCAAAGATTGCAAATCGCGTCACCCAAAGCCGCTTGGCGACCATGCCCAACGTGCAGCGGGCCGGTAGGATTGGCAGAGACAAACTCCACCATCATCTTTTTGCCGGTTTCTTTTTGATACCCGTAGCAATCCGCTTGCGCCAACACCTCGCGCACGACCTCTTGCTTGGCCGAAGGCTTGAGCCGCACATTGATAAAGCCCGGACCGGCGATTTCAATATCACTGACCCATTTGGCAAATCGCTCATTTTTCAGGAGCAACACGCGCAGATTTGCAGCCAGCTCGCGAGGGTTTTGTTTCAAGGCTTTGGCCAATTGCATCGCCGCTGTGCAAGCGAAATCGCCGTGTTCAGCGACTTTGGGCGATTCAAACGCAGCTTTGCTACCCGCGCCAAGCGACAGGTTTTCCAATTCAAGCGCGAGAGCGGCGAGTAATTCTTTTTTGACAGATTGCATGCCGTGATTTTAAAGGGGCTGGGTCGGTGGGCTGCTGGTGTGGGTTTTATGCACATTTTCGGAGCCAAATCAATGGTTGGCCGTTATGCTTATTGCGTGAGGCGCTACGAAATTTATAGTGATTTGCGCTCTTCAAGCATGCTGCTGTTGGTTTGATGTGCGCAAGGCTTCTTCGTGGAGAGAGCGGCCACGAGTGAGGCAAGGGCTGGGGGCATGGCCGATTTGTTGGACGCAGGGTCAGGAAACGGGCGGCGTTTCCACCATCGTTTCAGGCGACGCGTGTCGCCTAACTCCCGAGGGAGACCATGAGGCCATGACGCATACGCCGAGCACAGGCCAAGAGCGTAAAAATACTTCAAAACAGGCCAATAGCCGTTATAAAACCTAGGTAGTTAGCTACAAAATCAATAGCATCAATCCCGTCGAGGAGGATGCGCAATACGATCCGCACCGAGCATCGTCACCTCTCGCTCTTGCGCCATCAGCTCTTCCAACTGCTGCCGCCCTGCCTTGGCAATGCTGATCAGGCGCTCTTGGTCTTTGTGGTGCGGCCACGCGGTTTCGATTTGCGCGAGATTGTGGGTACGGAAGCGCTGCGCCGTCACATGCGCATCGTGCGAGGAAAGGCCAAGCGCTTGCAGCGTATCTTCAGCAGACAGCAGGGCTGACTCAAAGGTTTCGCGTTGAATCAGCGTCACGCCACGTGCACGCAGCTCGTAATAGTGCTGTACATTGCGAGCGCGCACGATCAATTGCAACTGCGGGAAGTGCTCTTTGCAAATATCCACAATCTCCAAGCTCTGCTCCACACCATCGACTGCCACCACCAACACCTTGGCCGTGGCCGCGCCTGCGGTGCGCAGCAAATCCAAGCGCGTGGCATCGCCGTAAAAAGCGCGGTAACCAAAGCGCATCAGGCCTTGCACTTGCTCAGGATCATGATCAAGCACCGTGGCTTTGTAGCCCGAAGCGGCGAGCACGCGCAAGATGATTTGCCCATAGCGGCCCACGCCCGCAACGATGATCGGTGCATGCTGCTCTTCGCTGATTTCCGCCACATCGGACTTGCCGCAGTTGGCAAAGCGCGGCATGAGAAATTTGTCAATCAACACCAAAATCAGCGGCGAGAGCAGCATAGACAGCGCCACCGCACCCACCAAGAGCGAGCCGGTTTGCGCATCAAAAATCTTCAGCCCCACCGCCTGTTGAAACACCACAAAGGCAAATTCACCACCCTGGGCCAGCATCAGCACAAACAATGGCCGCTCCTGAAACGGCAGCCCCATCAGCCGCGCCAAGCCATAAATCACCGCGCCTTTGAGTGCCATGAAAGAAATCACCAAAGCCGCGATCAGCAGCGGAGAGGCCTTGAGCACACCAAAATCAATGCTCATACCCACGGCCATGAAAAACAGGCCGAGTAGCAAGCCTTTGAAGGGCTCAATATCGGTTTCTAGCTCGCGCCGGTATTCACTCTCAGCCAGCAGCACGCCCGCGAGAAATGCGCCCAGCGCCATCGACAAACCGACGAACTGCATCAAAGCAGCAATCGCCACCACCAGCAAGAGCGAGGCAGCGGTAAAAATCTCAGGTGTTTTGCTGCCTGCGATCCAGCGCAGTGCTTTGCGCAGTAGCAGCCGCCCGCCAACGATGATGGCTGCGATCACAGCCACCGCCTTACCCGCTTCCAGCCACGCATTACCGCCGTCTGCCGCACCCGAGACGGCCAAGAGCGGCAGCAGCGCAAGAATAGGAATCGCCGCCACATCTTGAAACAGCAAAATAGAAAACGCCGATTGCCCACCCGTGGTGGGCAACTGATTGCGCTCCCCGAGCACCTGCAGCGCAATCGCGGTCGATGAGAGCGCCAAGCCCAAAGCCGCCACCAAAACCACTTTCCATGAGAGATTGAGGCCACTGGCCGTTATAGATATTGCGCCAAATGCTATTAATAAAATAGCAGTGCAGCCAATCATTTGAGCCGAACCCCAGCCGAAGATCGGCCTGCGCAGCTCCCACAAACGACGTGGCTCCAGCTCCAAGCCCACCAAAAACAGCATCAATACCACGCCAAACTCCGCGAAATGCAAAATGCTTTGCACATCACTGACCAAACCTAATCCCCAGGGCCCAATCACGATGCCTGCGGCCAAATAGCCAATGATGGCCCCGAGGCCCAGGGCCTTGGCAATCGGCACGGCAGCCACCGCAGCGGCCAGAAAAATCAGGGAGTTAGTGAGCCAAGAGGAATGTTCCATACCGCTAGGCTATCACAGGCAGATCGATTCAATGCGCTGCTTTTTTCCAAGCGGCTAGCGTTGCTGCTTCATCGCCGCGCTGCTCGGCCAGAAACGCCAGATTGCGCCAGGCGCTGCGTTTCAAGCTCTCATCGCCCAGATGCGCTGCGCAGCCAGCCAGCAGCTGTTGCGCTTTGCCCCACAGCTGGCGATGCAGGCAGGCCATGCCGGCCAGGTATTGCAAGCGTGCATCGTGGGGCAACTGGCGTTGCGCGATTTCTATTTTTGCAAGCCAGGCGTGATCCAGCGATGCGCCGCCGCCCGCTGAAAAGCTCGCTTCCAGCGCCCGCACGATGCGGATTTGCGCTGACTCGCCGATCTGCGGATAACGCTGCCAAATCGGCTCGATCCATGCGCGGGCGCGCTCGTGCAACTCTTGCGCCTCGGGCGAGCCGGCTGAGAGATTGACCAAGCGCAGCGCCGCATGCGTGGCCACTTCGGGCTGCGCTTTTTCTGCGGGTGTGAGCTGATTCCAAGCGCGGGTGATTTGATCGGCATCGTGCGCTTCGCTCAGAGATGCGATGGCCAAGCTGCGCACAATGCTTTGCGCTGCTGAGGCAGAAAACCCTCCGTGTTTGGCCAGCAGCCGCGCTGTCTCCAAGGCCTGCGCTTGCAGCTTGGCCAATTGCAGGGCGCGAAGTTTGAGGCGCAGAGCGAGGGTGCGCCTTTGAGCCCCTTGCGAGAGCGTGGACAGGCGCGTGAGCGAGGTAGAAGGATCGTGCTCATCAATCATCCAACGGGCGCTGCGCAGCGTGATGCCTTCTTTGAAATGTTGTGCATTTTTAGGCAGCGGCACCAAGAGCGCAGCTTGCAGCAGGCGCTCGCGCTCAGGCACGTCTTGCAAAGATTGCGCGGCCTCGGCGGCAATCAAAAGGCTCATGGATTGCACCTCAATGCAATGGCTTTTTTGCCCCGCTTCAGAAGCCAGCGCCAACGCATGTTGATGCGCTTGCAGCGCTTGCTTTTTGGCGCGTGCAAAGCGGCCCGATAGCAGATGCGCCATCGCGTCGCGCAGCTCGGCATGCATCGCCTGCTGGCGCTGGCTGGCGCGCCACGCCTTGGCCTGCGAGGGCAGATCGGCCAGCGCGCCAAGCGCACGAATCGCCAGATGCAGCAGCACAAACAACGCGGCCAGCAGCAGCAGCACCAAGTTAAGCGACAGATCAATGCGATAGGGCGGCCAAAACAAAGTCACTGTGCCGCTTGAGCGCGTGGCAAACAGGGCAATGCCCACAGCAGCAGCAAAAATCGCCAGAAGCCACAGGGCAAAGCGCATCATTTGCCCTGCGTAGCGCCGGCCGAGAGCGTGGCCAATGCGGCGAGCGTGTCGTCGATGCGCGGCTGTTCGGCGCGCTTGATCTGCGCTTGCAATTGCACCAAAAGGCCGCTGCCTTGCTGCACATTGCGCGAGCTGGCATCGAAATAGCGGTTGATCAGGCTGGTCGCACCAGCCAAATCGCTGCGCGTGGTTTCAAATTGGCGCGAGAGCAAAGCCAGGCGGGCGTTGAGCAGTTTCAATTTCAGATTTTCGCGGGCGAAAAAGCTTTGCTCCGGCGAGAGCAGCGCGGCCTCGGGTGTGTCGATGCGGCTCACACGCACCAGCGCCCGCGCCTCCTCGCGCACCGCACCCAACAGCGCTTTGAGCCACTCTGGCGCGGCGCTGAGCAGTCCAGAACTTTGCGGCGCTTGGCTTGCCACCGTGCGCGTGGGCAAGGTGCTTTGTACGGGTTTGGCGGCCACAGCCACGGCATTGGCCAAGGGCATGTCATCGACCAAGCGCACCAATTCATCCAGCTTGATCAGCAGGCTGGGCGTGTCGGCCACATTGGCAGATTTAACGCGATCCATGTCTTTGGCCAGTGCACGCAGTAGGGGCGCTAAGCGCGGCTGGGCGGCGCGGCCCACGCGCTGCTCGGCGCTGCGCAGGGCAGCCAAAAGTGGCTCCAAACTCCCCGTGAGATTGGCTTGCTGCTGCGCCAAGCGCAGCGCAGAGTCGACATCAACGACCAAGTTTTCATCCCGCGAACGCGACAGGCTTTGTATCAAATCATCCAGTTGGCTGCGCTGCAAAGCGACCTCGCTCAAGCGGTTTTCCAGAAGGGCTTGGCGTGTGGCCACTTCTTTCACCGCCTCTTGCGCCGATTTGGCCAAGGTGCGCCCTTCCACCGAAGCTGTGCTGGCATCTGCGCTTTGGCGCGCCAAGGCCTCTTGAATATTCGAGAGTTTGAGCCATAAACTGCCGCTCAGCAACAGTGCACCTGCGGCAAGTGCTATCAAAAACAGAGTGGCTTTGGTGGGCAGAGCGGCGGTTGCAGCTGGCGGCGCAGGCGATGCAGGCGCAACGACAGCCGCAGGAGAAGCTTCAACAGGCTGGACGGGAGGTGCATCACTCATGCAGCGATTTTATCGAGGCCACCACATCGCGCACGGTGGGGCGTGACGTGCAAACAACAGCAAAGCCTCGTATCTTGGCCGCTTGTGCGATGCGCTCGTGTGTGCAAATGCAAATAGCCTGCGTGACATCGAGCTCTGCAGGCACATGGCGCAGCGCCTGAGAGCTGCTGAGCAGCCACACACTGCCATCCTCAAGCCAAGCTTGCGCTTGCGCACGCTGCTGCGCCGTAAAAACCGGCGCACGCCGCTCATACACCACCAAGCTGCTGGCCTGTGCGCCACACGCTTCGATCTGCTGCGCCAGCCAATCGCGGCTGCTGTCGGGCGTATCGACATCGCGGCCACGCACGATCAGCACGTGGCTGTGAGGATTCACCTGAGACCGCACGATCTGCCACAGCGCCTCGGAATCAAACTGCCCCGCTTCATGCGCGGGCGCATCGATCTTCTCGCCAGGCACACCCGCCGCCAGCAACGCACGTACTGTGCCAGGCCCGGTTGCCCAGCAGCGCAGTTTCGAGGAGCTATTTACTATTATTTCCATAGCACCCTGCGCATATTCTATATGGGAATGCGGCCATTTTGGCTTAAAAAAATGTGTTGCGGCATTGCTGCTGACAAACATCAGCGTTTGCACATGGCTGACGCTTTGTAAAGCCTGTTTGCGCGCCGCCAGATCTTGCGCACTGCACGCAAGCGCGATCTCGATCAATGGCAAATGTTCGGCATTGTGCCCTGCGGTTCGCAGCGCAGCCAGCCATTCATCTGCTTGCTGCGCGGGCCGGGTGACGATCAGGTGCATGGTAGCTAATGACCATTCAAGCCAAAAGCCGCGCACCGCCCGCTTTGAGCTGCGCGGCCAAGCGTTCGCCCAGCCCACGCGCCGCCGCGTGGTTGGGGACCACGCTGCGGCCCTGCGCACGCACCAACCGCCCCGGCTGTTCAGGATCGCCCCAAGCTGCATGCAAAGCCAAGGCATCGCCCTGAAATGTCGCAAACGCAGCCAGCGGCATTGAGCAGCTGCCGCCCATGCTGCGGCTGACTTCCCGCTCCGCACTCACGGCCAGCCAAGTGGCCTCATGCGCCAGCGGCGCGAGCGCTTCGCGTAAGTCCGCGCGAAGGCTCAAAATTTCAATGCCCAAAGCGCCCTGCCCAGCAGCGGGCAGCATCGTCTCGGGTTCAAAAGTCTGCGCAATGCGCTGCGCCAAACCCAGCCGCTTCAAACCCGCCGCTGCCAGCACGATGGCCGCATACTGGCCTTCATCGAGTTTGCGCAGGCGCGTGTCCAAATTGCCGCGCAATGGCTCGATCTTCACATCGGGCCGCAGCGCTTGCAAGAGCACCATGCGCCGCAAGCTCGACGTGCCCACCACGCTGCCTTCGGGTAACGCCTCCAGAGAGCGAAAGCGCGGCGACACCAGCGCATCGCGCGGGTCTTCCCGCTCCATCACACAGGCCAAGGCAAACTCAGGCGCAAGCTGCATGGGTACGTCTTTGAGGCTATGCACCGCAATATCTGCGCGATCTTCTTGCAGCGCCAACTCCAGCTCTTTCACAAACAAGCCTTTGCCGCCCACTTTGGAGAGCGTACGATCCAAAATTTGGTCGCCGCGCGTGGTCATCGGCACCAGGCTCACGCTGTGGCCCTGCGCTTGCAAGAGGCTTTGCACATGCTCGGCCTGCCAGAGGGCAAGGCGGCTTTCACGGGTGGCGATTCGAATCTTCATAACGGGATGTGATAGCGGGCATTCCAAACGATCCATTCAGGCGTAACCGTCCTGTAATGAATACCCAGTCTTCGATGCTAGCATGCTGTGCATGAACACGCCCCTCGCTCCTTCTCCTGTAGATTCCAAAAAAGACAAAGATCGCCCGCTGATCGAAGACATCCGCTTGCTGGGCCGCATTTTGGGCGATGTGATCCGCGAGCAAGAAGGTGCGGCTGTCTATGAGATCGTGGAAAAAGTACGCAAACTCTCAGTGGCATTTCGCCGCCATGCCGATGCGCAGGCTGAAAGTGATTTGAAGAAACTGCTCAAGTCGCTGTCGAACGAGCAAACCGTCAGCGTGATTCGTGCCTTCACCTATTTCAGCCATTTGGCCAATCTCGCCGAAGATCGCCACCACATCCGCCGCCGGGCCATTCACGAGCGGCGCGGTGATGTGCAAGACGGTAGCTTAGATGCTGCTTTTGTGCGTTTGCGTGCCAGCGGTCACACTGTCAAAAGTATCGCAAAGATGCTGAAATCTGCTTACATCTCCCCGGTGCTTACAGCGCATCCCACGGAAGTGCAACGCAAGAGTATTTTGGACGCAGAACGGGCGATTGCCGTTATATTATCTGCGCGGGATGCTCATGATTTAATAGCAAGAGAAAAGTCCTTACTGGAGCTTCAGCTTCGCGCCCGCGTCACGCAGCTGTGGCAAACCCGCTTGCTGCGCTATACGAAATTGCAAGTGGCTGACGAGATTGAGAACGCGCTCTCCTATTTTGAAGCCACCTTCCTCAAAGAAATTCCGCGCCTGTATGAAGACGTGGAAGAGCGCGTGGGCAAAATTGACGAAGCCTTTTTCCGCATGGGCAACTGGATCGGTGGTGATCGCGATGGCAATCCGAATGTGACTGCGTCCACTCTGGAGTTGGCGCTGCGCCGCCAAAGTGAAACGGCATTGCGCCATCATCTGCGCGAAGTGCATTTCTTGGGCGCAGAGCTGTCTACCTCGCTGATGCTTGTGGGCGTGACCGATGAGATGCAGCTTCTGGCCAAGCGCAGCCCAGATGTTAGCGAGCACCGCAAAGACGAGCCTTACCGCCGCGCCCTGATTGGCGTGTATGCCCGTCTCGCGGCAAGCTTGCAAGAGCTGACCGGCACCGAGGCCGCCCGTCACGCTGCCGCGCCGCAAAACCCCTATGCCAACAGCGAAGAATTCCTCGCCGACCTGCGCACGATTGAGGCCTCGCTGCAAGCGACCAACGGCGCGCATCTTGTCGGCATGCGCCTGAGCGCGCTGATTCGCGCTGTGCAGGTGTTTGGCTTTCATCTGGCCACGATTGATCTGCGCCAAAGCTCAGATAAGCACGAAGAAGTGATCGCCGAGCTTCTGGCCACGGCGCGGATCGAATCGCATTACTCTTCGCTGGATGAATCAGCCAAACGCGCACTGCTTTTGAAGTTACTCAGCGATGCTCGGCCGCTACGTGTGATCAACGCACAATACAGTGAACACGCCCGCAGCGAATTGGCGATCTTTGAAGCCGCCAAACGCGCCCGCCAGCGCTATGGCGCACCGGCCATCTTGCACTACATCATCAGCCACACCGAGAGTGTGAGTGATTTACTAGAAGTGCTGCTGCTGCAAAAAGAAACGGGCCTGATGCGCGGCATTTTGGCGGAAGACGCGACCGCCGAGCTCATCATCGTCCCGCTGTTTGAAACGATTGCCGATCTGCAAAGCGCCGCGCCGATCATGCGTGAGTTTTACGCCCTCCCTGGCATCACAGCCATGGTCAAACGCTCCGCGCATGAAGGCGCGTTGCAAGACTCCCCCGAGCAAGACATCATGCTGGGCTACTCTGACAGCAATAAAGACGGCGGTATTTTCACCAGCAACTGGGAGCTGTATCGCGCCGAGATCGCATTGGTGGCATTGTTTGATGAGCTCAAAGCGTCGCACGGCATCACGCTGCGCATGTTCCATGGTCGAGGCGGCACCGTGGGGCGCGGCGGTGGCCCGAGCTACCAGGCCATTTTGGCGCAACCACCGGGCACAGTGCGCGGCCAAATTCGCGTCACAGAGCAAGGCGAGGTAATCGCCTCGAAATACGCCAATCCAGAAATTGGTCGCCGCAATTTGGAAACGCTGGTCGCAGCCACGCTGGAAGCCACGCTACTCACGCCGACCAAGGCCGCACCTAACAGTTTTGTAGAAGCAGCCAATGCACTGTCGCAGATGTCGATGCGTGCTTATCGCAAGCTGGTGTACGAGACGCCTGGTTTCACGGATTATTTTTTTGCCGCCACGCCGCTGCGTGAAATTGCCGGCCTGAACATCGGCTCGCGCCCGGCGTCGCGCAAAGCTACCCAACAGATCGAAGACCTGCGCGCCATTCCTTGGGGCTTTAGCTGGGGCCAATGCCGCGCCACGCTGCCGGGTTGGTATGGTTTTGGATCTGCAGTAGAGCAGTTTTTGAATGAAAATGCCAGCAACCCAAAGCAGGATCAACGCAAGCTGCTACAAAAAATGTACCGCGATTGGCCCTTCTTTCGCACCCTGCTCTCCAATATGGACATGGTGCTGGCCAAGAGCGATTTGTCTCTGGCCGCACGATATGCCGAGCTTGTGCCTGATACCAAATTGCGCAAGAAAATCCTCACCGAGATTGAGGCCGAGTGGCAGCGCACCACGCGCGCTTTGCAACTCATCACCGGCGAAGGCAAGCGCTTAGTGAGCAATGCGGCGCTGGCGCGCAGCATTCAGCACCGCTTTCCCTACATTGACCCGCTGCATCATTTGCAAGTGGAGCTGATTCGCCGCTATCGCGCTGGCAAGAAGCCCGAAGATTTAGATGAAAAAGTGCAGCGCGGCATTCACATCAGCATCAACGGCATTGCTGCGGGTCTGCGCAATACGGGATAGTTACTATCAAAAAAATAGCAAGCTAGATAGATAAGATAACGGGTGAAGGCCGATTTTCTTAAAAATCAGCTTCTAGAAGCAAAGTTAACGAGAATTACTTGACCACGCCCGTGACTTCAATCGTCACGCGGCGATCAGGTTGCAAGCAGATGATCTGCTGTGCGCGTGGTAGCTTCTCGCTGCACTGCGTCGTCACAGGTTCGCGCTCGCCTTTTCCTACGGCATCGCTCTTGGCAGCTTTCACGCCCAGCGAGCCAAGATACTCAAGCACGGTGGCCGCGCGGCGCTGAGAGAGCGGACTGTTGTAATCATCCGAGCCCAAGCGATCTGTGTGGCCTGCGATGCTGAGGGTGGCAATCGATTGGTAAGTCTTGAGGCGATTAGCCACAGCGGCTAAGCGCTCCTTGCCACCAGGCAGCATGTCATCGCGGCCAGATTTGTCGAATTTGAAGAGTGTGTCAGCCAAAATCACAAAGGTTTCTTTGGTGATTTCGCGCACGATGGTTGCAGGTGCAGGTGCAGGTACGGGGGCAGGGGCAGTTGCTATGGGCGCAGCAGCGACCACTGGGGCCGCAGGAGCAGCACGCGCCACCACAGGCTGTGCGCAGCTCGCCGCTTCCACGCTGGCGCGGCGCAGGCCATCCTCTGCCATCATCACGTGAGGTGTGGCGGCGCGCCAGCCGGTTTGTTCTGCTGCATGGCCTGCGCGCACCAAGCGCACTTCAGCGCAGGCCACGGTGCGGGCATTGCAGGCGAGCGTAGCGGCGTTGTTTTTGTATTTGCCTAATTCCATCCAGAGATCATCACGCAGACGCGTGCTGCGAGCGACCAAGGGTGTTTCAAAGCCAGCGCGTGCGTTTTTATCGGCTTCTAAGGCTTGGATGATTTTTTGCGACTCTGTCATCGACTCTTCGATATAGCCTGTGCGGTCGTTCTCGTGGTATTGCGTCTTGGCCGTGTCGAGCCAGCATTGGGCTTTGGCCAAGGGGTAGTTATTTTGCGGGATGCCAGATTCATTGAGTTTGCGCAGGCGCTGCTGCAAAGATTCCATCGTTTTGCGATCAGCAAGCACCTTCTCTTCGGTGATGCGCTGCTGCTGCGCGCTCAAGCCGGTGCTTTGCGATGCCGGGCCGGGTGCTTCGTTTTTGATAGCATTCTGCGCACAGCCTATCAGGGCAAGCGGCATCAAAAGGCATAAAAATAGAGTCTTCATGGCGAGCCTCGGGTAAAGTTGGCTGCGGTATTGCGGTTTCATTTCGGATTCACGGAATTAGCGGGTGCAGCGCCTGTGCCCAATGCAGGCGCGCCCTGGGGATTCAAGGTGCGATTGACACGGGAATCGGAGCCTTTGAACAGGTCTTCATCAAATTTATAGCGCACATTCAGCACCCAACCCCGGTTGGTGTAATCGCTGCCGGTCAAATCGTCATCACGGAAGCCGCGCCAGTTGTAGCCTAGGCCAACGATGAGGTTGTCCATCACGGTGTAGCCCACTTCCAGGCCATAAGCGTATTGCTTGGCACCGCCTTTGCCAACCAGCAAGGTGGTGATGCCGCCGATGCTCCAGCGATTGGTCACGTCGTAGGTGATGCGGCCACCGATGAGCGAGGCATTGTAAGAATCATTCACCGTGCCTAGCAACAGCTCATTCACACGCTTGTAGGCAAAGCGACCTGAGACCCACCAAGGACGTGAGGGATGGTAGTTGGCACGCAGGCTGATGATGTTGGTGTCACTGTCTGCGCCGGCAGACTTATCGCTCTTTTGCTCGAAGAGACCGAGGGCATCAAACTTGTTGTTGTCCACCGGGCGATAAGCAAAGCCGACTTGGAAACGGTTTTGGCGCGTTTCGGCTGTGCCGTTCTTCGGATCAACGAGGTTCAAATACTCGCGAGCGATCAAAGTCCAGTCACGATCAAGTTTACGGGCGGCGCTCAAGGTGAACAACCAATTGGTGTTGGCAGTATCGCCACGCCATTGGATACGAGCGGAGCCTTTCCAAAGCGGATTGGCCGTGTATTCAGCGCCCAAGCTCAACGCTGTTGAGTCGCCGCTGGTGCTGTTGATGTGTTCGACACTGGTTTGCAAGCGCAGGCCTTCGGCTACGTTCCAGCCATTGCGCAGGCCAATGGCGTTTTGGATGGTTTTGCCCGAGCCACTGTCGTTCAGGCGGTATTCGCTGTAGAGCGAGCCGTCTTGCATGTATTGCGTGTCGATGCCCAACGCGAAGGCGCGTGAGAGCGGGCCAATGCCTAGACCATAGTTGGCGCTGTAAGTGTGTGAATACTCGTAGCGCGAATACAGGCGCGTCTTCTCGGCAACGCGCCAGTCTGCACCGAGACGGTAGAGATTGTTATTGCTCGCACCGAATTCGCGCTGCATTTCGCCGGTGAGGTCGACATTTTTGCTAGCGGCATAACGCAGGCCAAGTTTGGCGGTGCTAGCCGAATCCGTGCCGGTGATGTTTTGTAGTTCGCCGTCTATGTTGAGCTTGTCTGTGGCTTTGTAACCGGCACGCAGGAAGACAGAGGTGCGATCCAGCGCTTGGGCAGGCGCAGCCACGGGGTTGATGGCCGTGTTGCAAATCACGGGCAGGCCCGTGGCCGGGTCGATTTGCTGGTTACCCACCTGACTGATGCCATAACCGGTGTTGTAGCCTGAGACCGAGCCGGTGTAGACGTTGGTGGTGTTCAGGCAGTTATTGACGGTTTGCTGCGCTGCGCTGATGGCGTTTTGTTCAACACGGCGCACGCCACCGCCAATCGTGAGCCGATCTGTGAGCTTGAGGTCTGCGGCCAGTGAAGCCGATTGATTTTCGCTGCCATTGATTTTGTCTTGCGAGCGCTGTGCATCAGCCGTGATGGTGATTTTTTCAGTCGCTTTGTAGGTGACTGCGCCACCGATTTCCTGTTTGCCGCCTGTGAGGCCGCTGGAAGCGTTGTTGAAATCGTTGTCGGCACGCTGCACATAGGCGTTACCTCGCAACTGCTCACCCGCATGGCGAATTTCAACGCGCACGGCATTGCCATCGACCTCACCCGATTTACCGATGAAATTGGCGCTGTTGTTGGTGTTGAAGCCATTCGGATCGGTGTTAACCAAGCTCTTAGAACGCGCGACTTCGGCGACGACTTCGGTGTTTTTGCTCAGTTTGAGTACCAAATTTGCGCCAACGATGGTTTGACCTGTAACGGGGTTGTCGTCTTTCGCCACGGCTGCGCCGAGCGTGAGGCGATCAGACATCTTGAATTGCGCGTCTGCGCCGAAGATGAAATAACGTTTGCCGCCCTGCTCTACTTCATAGCTGATGCGGATCGACACAGGGTTAAGCTGATCATCCACACTGGGTACGGGGGTGCGGAAAAGAATCTGGCCGTTGAACGGCTCGAATTCATAATCTGATTCGCGTGCCAGAGATGTGGTTTTCAAAATCACCGAGGTCTGATCGCGCTTGCGCACGATAATCTCAACACGCTCTGTGCCTTTGATGCCATTGGGATTTGACACACTGTATGGCCCAGAAACGCCACGCGCCGGGAATTCATCCACCACTTGCTTGAAGCTTTCTTGAGCCACGAAAGCATTGACCACCGCATTGCCTTCTTCATAGTGGCCACGCAGGCCAGGCAAAGTGCGGTTGTATTGGCTCAAGCGCCGAGCTGGGTTGGCATCTTGCGTGGTGTAGTCACCCCAGAGCAAATAGCTGCGGTTTTTATCGAGACGCACATAAAGCTTGCCTGTGCTTTGCGCGTCTTTGGTTTTCAGGCTCGAATCGCCATACACAGGATAGAACGCATTCGGATCAATCGATTCAAAGAGCTGTTTGCGCGTGTCTTTGTCAGAGTCGTAGGCCATGGTGAGCAGGTATTCGCCCTTCACCTTGCCTTTGAGATACATCGCGGCGCGTGCACCGAAGTTAGAGCGGCCACCATTGAAGTCTTTAGAGAAGCCTTTAAGTTCCTCTTCAAAACCATCGTTCTCGCGCACAGGCACGATGGCCTTGGGATCGAATTTGTCTGAGCGCAAGCGGCCTTCGACCAAACCCACAGCAACCATATCACGCAGATCAGGCACATAGCGCACGACGATTCGCTCAGACACGCCACTGACACTCACTCGTATCGTCACCGCATCCGGCTGATATGGCGCTAGTAATTTGAATGACAACACGCCATCTACCACCTTGGCTTGAACGCCAGGTGTTATGCGGTCAATATCTCCACGGTCTGCGCCGGATTCAGATGTCAAACGGCCAGGCAGCAAGATACGCGCACCACCGTTAACTTCAATCGTGACCAGTTGCTCGCCTTTGATGGCTTGGCCTTTGCTATCCAATAGTTGCAGGCGGATATCTGTGCTGCCTACGCCATCTGCCGGTAGATTATCGGCTGCAGATGCTAGCGTGATCTTCTCGACAGGTGAAGACAGGCGAGCAAGGAAAGAGTTGAACGGGCGCGGGCCGATATCAGCTTGCCCACCGGTTTCAAACAAGCTCTTCGCATCGGGCACATCTGCGCTCGTGGCTGC
Source organism: Variovorax sp. (assembly GCA_031375105.1). Classification (GTDB taxonomy): domain Bacteria; phylum Pseudomonadota; class Gammaproteobacteria; order Burkholderiales; family Burkholderiaceae_C; genus JANMDU01. Next base: position 2,332 of record JANMHJ010000016.1, on the reverse strand, counting down.
TGTTCGTGTGGCTGGCGCGGGCTGCGCCCATGTGGACATGGGCAGCAGTGCAATTGCCAGGGCAATCGGGGTGAAACGTAGGATCATGGCGCTTTACCTCCAGCATTGCCGGGTGCTGGCGATTCTGGACGCAGACCGGGCAGGATCTGCTGCTCAATCTGCAAAGGGCGGTTGTCAATTTTCAAATCAGAGGGTGTTTCTTTTTCAGGAGCCAAGATGCCGCCTTGAGCACGGCGAGCCTTGACTTGATCAAGAACCTCGGGTGAGCAAGAGCCTTCGATAAAGTCGGCACGCGCCAATTCACCGCCTTTGAGATCGATAAAGATACTATCGCCCACGCCCGCATTGCGGTTGGAGGACGGCATCAGGCGCGAGCCCTTCGGCAGCGTTGTGCGATCCACTTTAATCACATGCGTCTGGGCTTTCACACCGCAAATACTGTACTTGCCTTCGTTGTCGGTCGTGATCTGCGTGCCATCGAGCATGATCAAGCGAACACCTGGGATGCCTAACTCGCGCGATCCGCTCTCGTTGTTCTGCACGGAATTGCCATCGCAATCCATATACACCTTACCGATGATGCAACCCTCGTTGCTGAACACACCACCCTGCACGCGAACGCGGAATTGAGCCGTATTGGAACGCACCTGACCATTGACACCTTGGAACACAGCCGTCGCACGGTTGATGCCGTCACCTTGTTGTGAGCCTACGCCCAGGCGCACGTAATAGCTCAGCTCCCACGTCGTGTTGGCTGGAATTGCACCGGCAGAGCCAATGTTGAATGTCAGCGCACGACCCACACCGCCTGCTGGATCAGCCACCACGTTGTTATTCAGGCGTGCCGTGCCTGGGATGTAACGGAAGCCTGCAGGCAGCAGATCTTCCAACTGGACGTTGGCAATTGAGCCTGCGGTTGTGTTTCGCATGCGAATGAAGTAACGCACGGAGTCGCCCACTTCAGCCACGGCTTTGTCGCCCACTTTGCTGACCAAAATCGCACCACTGGCCAACGGATCGAGCGGGATATGGTTGTGCAACACGCCTGCTGACGGTGTTGGGCCGCCGGGCGTGAGGTTGAACTGGAAGAAGTATTGCGTGCCAGCCGTACCCACGGCTGCTGCGCCGTTGACACCCACGGCGGGTGCGCCGCTATTGGACTGGACGTTGATGAAGGCCACGCTGCTTGGCGGCGTAAAGACACCCGCTGGACTGATCGTGCCTTGGACTGGGTTCGTGCCCGGCGCGTTGCCAGGCTGCGCCACACCACCTTGCTGCGCAGGAGTTGCGGCATACCCGGTTGGTGGCGTAATTTGCAAGCGATAAACCCCGGCGGGTGCGGTTGGCAACAGCCAGTATTGATAGATACCCGATGCATCTGTCGTCATGGACGCACTACCGCCGAGCAGATCCGCGTTCGGCACAGGCGTGCCGGCTGGTCCGAACAAGGTCACCTGAGCGCCAGCAACAGGCGCACGCGTCACCGCGTCGTAGACCACGCCGCTTGGATCAATAGGCAAGTTTTGCTCAGCCACATTGTCCCCCGCATACAAGGTGACATTGTCAATCTGACCACCCACCACGTAGCTGCCCGTCACGATCGAGGTGGTCGTACCCGTCGATGCATTGCCGTTAGCTGTGGTCGGAGTCTGGTTGAATGGTGTCGCCACAATCACTTGACCCGCAGGGTTACGGAAGCGGATCGAATACCCACCACCCGGTGTTTGGCTAGGAATGGTGTATGTGCCATTCACACCCGTAGTGGCACTGCCGACGACCACATTGCCCTGAATCAATTCAACTTTCCAGCCCGACAAGTCACTGTCAATGCCAGTGTTGTAGATGCGGTTGCCATTGCTATCAAGCCAGACGCGACCTGAGACGGAAGCGTTGAAGACTTTGGCAATGGTTGTTGTGCCGGTTGCAACGTTATTGAGTATCGTCGTCTCTGGTGTGGTTGTTGATACGTTGGCGCGCCAAGTCATTGTTGCGGTTTGTGCAGCAGGTACTGTGTAGGTGACAACGCCCGAGGTACTAGCACCGGATGCCAGCGTCGTAGTTGCTAGCACTACCGTTGTAGTCGAACCATTTGGCAACGTCAGTACGACCTTCAGCGATTGTGCAGGAGCACTACCGGTATTAGTGATCACGACTGTGGCTGTGATCGTTTGCGCCGGGCTTGCATTACCTGGAACAGAAAGCGTGATAGCAACATCAGCTAATTGACCGCCCATGGTGGCGGTGGCGATGTTGTTGGTGGTGGTGGTCTCGGGCAGGCTGGTGGTGCCCACGTTGGCCGTCACGGTGGCCCCCGTGGTGGTCACGCCCACCG
>JANMHJ010000004.1:0-8291 GCA_031375105.1 Variovorax sp. | reverse complement strand
AGCTGATCTGCCGTCTTGGCGCTTTTGAGGCTGGCTCGGGCAGCCTCGATTTGATCTGTACCGCTTGCGGGTCTGGCCATGATGATCTCCTAGGATTGAGGAGATCATATTATTCACTATTTTAATGGGAATCGGAATAAGGTACCCGAAGCGCGGCGAATCAAACTCGCCACGGTTTTATTAAAGTGCTGATCGCTAAGCAATCAATAGCACCGTGCACAACAAATACGCCGGCTACAGGCCCGAGAGCCTCAAGATTTCAGCCAATTCTCACGAATCAACGACACCATCATCCGCGCAGACTGCCCACGATGGCTGATCTCGTTTTTATGCACAGGATCAAGCTGCGCCATCGTCTTACCAAGCGACGGAATCCACATCACAGGATCAAAACCAAAGCCACCGTCACCGATGGTTTGCTGCGTGATTTCGCCATACACACGCCCCACTGAAATCAAAGGCTGTGGATCAAACGGCGTGAGCACGGCCACTTGCACACTGATCATATTGGCGCTGCGATTCGTCTCGCCCGCCATGCGCTCGAGCACGGCGCGGCGGTTGTTGTCGTCGGTTTTCTCGTAGCCAAATTGCATGCAGTAGTACGCCGTGTCCACACCCGGCAAGCCGCCCCAGGCTTCGATGCACAAACCTGCGTCATCTGCAATCGCGGGCAGGCCGGTGTGCTGCGCTGCGTTACGCGCTTTGGTGAGCGCGTTTTCTACGAAGGTTTTGAAAGGCTCTGGCGCTTCGGGCACACTGAGCTGGCTTTGCGGGATCAGCTCGACACCGAGCGGAGCAAACAGCGGCAGCAACTCAGCGAGTTTGCCTTGGTTGTTGGACGCAAGAACGATTTTCATTAAGAAAACGGGCTATTGCCCTTATAGAATATACGTAGTTAGCTATTACTTTGATAGCGATTGCTTTTGCATATTGATCAATTCACTGATACCTTTTTCAGCCAGAACCAACAGCGCATCCATCTCTTGGCGCGAGAAAGCAGCGCCTTCAGCTGTGCCCTGCACTTCCACATAATGCCCCGCGCCGGTCATCACCACGTTCATGTCGGTGTCGCAGTTTGAGTCTTCGGTGTATTCCAAATCAAGCAGAGGTGTGCCTTGGACGATGCCCACAGAAATTGCGGCAACGGATGCCGTGATTGGCGATTCTTTGATCTTGCCTTGCGCAATCAGCCAGTTCACCGCGTCTTGCGCGGCCACGAAAGCACCCGTGATGCTGGCAGTGCGTGTGCCGCCATCGGCTTGAAGCACATCGCAATCCAAACTGATCGTGCGTTCGCCGAGCTTCTTCAAATCAAACACGGCTCGTAGGCTGCGGCCAATCAGGCGTTGAATCTCTTGCGTGCGCCCGCTTTGTTTGCCTTTGGCCGCCTCGCGCGAGCTTCGATCATGCGTGGCACGCGGCAGCATCCCGTATTCAGCCGTGACCCAGCCCTCGCCCGAGCCTTTTTTGTGCGGTGGCACGCGCTCTTCCACACTGGCTGTGCACAATACTTTGGTGTTGCCAAACTCAATCAACACCGAGCCTTCGGCGTGGATGGTGTATTTGCGGGTGATGGCGACAGGGCGAAGCGCGTCAGCGGCGCGATGATCGGCACGTTGGTAGGTCATGGGTGTTTATTAGGAAAGAAAAATACAAACTTCCGGTCGCGAAAGACGCGAAAGTTACGCGAAAGAAATACCAAAAAAGAAAAAAGAAAATCAGAATAGAAGAAAGAAGATTTAAGGAATATACAAAATAACTTTGGGTATTTTTTCGCGTCTTTCGTGTAACCTTCGCGTCTTTCGCGCCCGGAAATTTGTATTCAGCTCTAAGGCTTGATTGATTTTGCCGCCGTTTTGCGGATTGCATCATTAATTTCAGCAATCGAGCGCTCAATTGCAGCGTCATCCAGATCGTCGACGAAATTCTCTAAACCGCCGGCTTGGATGGTGGAGGCGAAGACACCGTCGCTGATGCTGTCGGTAGAGATGCCTTGGGTGGATTCAAACGCGTCGGGAGTTTCCCACTCCATGGCAATCACGGTCACGTTGTCGCTGTGTTCGCCGCCGTTGCGCAGCGCCAGCTCCACCACATCGGGCACCACATTGGCCACCGGGCCTTTGCACATGGTGTGGACGATGTCGTTGTCATTGGTACTGCCCCACAAGCCATCTGAGCAGAGCATGATGCGGTCACCTTGCTGCAAATTGTGCGGGCCAGAAATATCGTAAACCGGCTTGGTGGGCGAGCCCAAGCATGTGAAGAGCACGTTGCGATTCAAGCGCTCCATTTTAATAATGCCAGCAGCATGTTGTTCGACATAAGAGTGATCGCGCGTACGCACCACCAACTCGCCATCTCTCATGAAATACAAGCGCGAATCGCCGCAATGAATCCAAGTGGCCGCGCCACCTTGCACCACGCCTGCCACCAACGTGGTGCGCGGCGTATCCAGCATGCCTTTTTCACTGGCATAACGAATAATTTGGTGATGCGCCGCCATGAGCGCCATAGCCAAGAATTCCGTCACGTTGTTGATCAGCGGGCGTGCTTCCTTTTGAAACAAGGCAGAGAGCGTTTGCAGCGCCAATTGCGCCGCTACCTCGCCTTCAGGATGTCCGCCCATGCCATCGGCCAACGCAAACATCACCGATTCACGTGTGTAGCTGTAGCCCATGCGGTCTTCATTTTTCTCACGCCCACCCTTGCGGCTGACCTGAAACACCGAGAACTTCATTGCTTTGCCGCTTTTCATTTCACGTTACCAAATTTGGTGGCTTTGCCCACTGCTTTTTTCGTATCGCTGACCACATTGTCAAATTGCAATCGCATTTTTTCGCCCACAGACAGGCGCGTGTAACGCCTCTCGCTCTCTTGCGAAAGTTCTTTTTGCAAAGCAAACACCGATTGCGGGCGAGACAGCGGATCAAGTGACATGCACCATTCCACCACCTCAATCAGATTGTCTGAATACACACCGCGCAGGCGGGACAATGCGAGCGACAAGCGGTCTTTCTCCAAACGCTGCGGCGCATCATTGGGCGGGTAGCCTTGCATACTGGCATAAATACAAGCACCAATCGCGTAAATATCTGTCCACGGGCCCATAGAGGCATCCCGGCGATACATTTCCGGCGCGGCAAAACCGGGCGTGTACATTGGGCGAATGAAGTTGCCCTCTTTGCTCAGCACTTCTCGCGCCGCGCCAAAGTCAATCAACACGGCTTTGTTATCGTCGGTAATGAAAATGTTCGCTGGCTTGATGTCCAAGTGCAGCATTTTGTGCTGATGCACGATGCGCAGGCCGCGCAAAATTTCGTCATACAAGCTGCGAATCGTGGATTCACGGAAGACTTTTTGCTTCTTCAATTCACGCGCAGTGATGATGAAATCTTGCAAGGTACCGCCTTCCAGATAATTCATCACCATATAAACGGTTTCGTTTTCGCGGAAGAAATTGAGCACGGAAACGACCGAAGGATGCGAGATTTGCGCCAACGAGCGGCCTTCTTCAAAGAAGCTTTTCAGGCCCAAGCGATACAGCGATAATTTGTCGGGCTGCACCTGCGGCAGCAGCTCGCCTGGCGCGCGCGTGGCCAAGCTGGAGGGCAAATATTCTTTGATGGCAACCTGCTGGCCTTCGCTGTCTACAGACAAGTAAACCACGCCAAAGCCCCCTGCCGAAACTTTGCGGACAACACGGTAGCCGCCGATGACGGTATCGGGCGGCAAGGAAGCGGGTTTAACTTTAGACATAATTGGAGCCATGTCAGTTTACAGCATGACAGGCTACGCCAGCCTGCAAACCACCCCCACCACCGCCCCAGAAGGCGCGCTACAGCCCCGCATGGGGTTTGAGTTGCGCTCGGTTAACAGCCGTTTTCTGGATTTGAGCTTCAAGCTGGGCGAGGAGCTGCGCGGACAGGAAAGCGCATTGCGCGAGCTACTCACCAGCCAGCTCAAACGCGGCAAAGTGGAGCTGCGCGCCTATTTGACGCAGGAGGCAGGCAGCGGCCCCGTGCTGGCTGCGCCATCTGCCGCGTTGCTTCAGCAGCTCTCGCATGCACAAGATCAGGTGATCGCTTGGCTGCCGCAGGCGCAGCCGCTTTCTGTGGCAGATGTGCTGCGTTTGCAAACAGGCCACAACCACTCTGCCAGCTCGCTTGATACAGACTTGGCCAAGCCCTTGCTCGCGTTGGCACAGCAAGTGTTGCAAGAATTCATGGCCTCGCGCGAACGCGAAGGCGCACGCCTAGCCACCATGCTGCGAGATCGCACCCAGCAACTGCGCAAGCTGGTGCAAACCGCCCAGCCCTTGGTGCCCACGCTGGTCGCAGCGCAGCAACAACGCTTTGTCGAGCGCTTCACCGAAGCTTTGAACCAGGCAAGCAGTGCAACAGGTGCCAGCAGCCAGCTTTCCGCCACTGCCGCGCAAGAGCGTGCGCTGACAGAAGCCGCCGCATTTGCCATTCGCATTGACGTAGCTGAAGAGCTCACGCGCCTGATCGCTCACCTGGATGAAATCGACAGCCTGCTTGCCACCCCGAGCCAGCGACCAGCCAAAGCCAAGGCTGCCGATAAGCCCGCCGAACTCGGTAAACGCCTCGATTTCATCATTCAAGAGCTGCACCGCGAGGCCAACACTTTGGGTAGTAAATCCTCCACGCTGGAACTCTCGCGTATCAGTGTGGACATGAAAGTCTTGATCGAGCAAATGCGCGAGCAAGTGCAAAATATTGAATAGCATCTCCTTGCTATCAAAAGATGAGCGTTCTACGAAGATTCTATAAGGGCAAACTGCCTGAAATGCTCCAAGAATGCAGATCAAAGTGCACTTAAAAACCGCGTAAAATATTGCGATGCAATTCCCAGGCAATCTCTATGTCGTCGCGGCGCCCAGTGGCGCTGGCAAATCCAGCCTCGTCAAAGCCCTGATGGAGCTTGATTCGCACATCTTCCCCAGCACCTCCCACACCACGCGTATCGCGCGTGGGCAAGAAAAGCATGGCCGCGAATACTATTTTGTGAGCGATGCTGAGTTTGATGCACTGATCGCGCAAGACGCCTTTTTCGAATGGGCCAATGTGCATGGCAAGCGCTACGGCACCTCGCGCATGGCCATTGAATCGCGCCTAGCCAAGGGCGAAGACGTGATTCTGGAAATTGATTTTCAGGGCGCTTACCAAATTGAAAAACTCTTCCCTGAAGCCGTGCTGATTTTCATCCTGCCGCCTAGTCTGGACGAGTTGCGCGGGCGCATTGAGCGGCGCGGCGAAGATACACCCGACAGCATTGAGCTGCGCATGCAAAATGCCCAAGATGAGATCGCGCAAGCTCGGAATTTCGATTTCGTTATAATCAACGAGATATTTGAGCGAGCTTTGTTCGATCTGAAAGTGATCGTTTCCGCGCAAAGGCTGAAATTTGCAGCCCAACGCCGTGCCAAAGCCGCTACCTTCATTGCCCTCAACATTCATTGAAAGCTTGTGTCTCACACCCGCTTTCTCACCGCACCTTTTGGAGTAACCATGGCCCGTATCACTGTTGAAGACTGTCTCAAACAAATTCCGAATCGCTTCGAGCTCGTGCTCTCGGCCACATACCGCGCCCGCATGCTCAGCCAAGGCCACACGCCCAAGATTGAAAGCAAAAATAAACCCTGCGTCACGGCTCTGCGCGAGATCGCCGCCGGGAAAATTGGCGTTGAAATGCTCAAGAAAGTGCCAATCTGAGCAGCAAAACCACTGTATTTCGCAAAAAAGCGCCTTTTCAGGCGCTTTTTTTAATGGGTTTTCCTTCTCTTGCTACCATCTAGTCAAGATGAGTGCCCTGATGAAGCCCCTTCGGCCCAAGGCGCAAGCCAAAAGCCCCACATTGTCCGCTGAGGCCGCAACTGCCGCAGCGGCAAGCTTTGCCGCGCTGATGGCCAAACTCGATTATTTGAGCTTGGAGGAGGTGGACAACATCCGCCGCGCCTACCGCTTTGCCGACGAAGCGCATTTAGGCCAAATGCGCGGCAACGGCGAACCCTACATCACCCATCCGATCGCCGTGGCATCCCTGTGCGCCGAATGGAAACTTGATGCCCAAGCCTTGATGGCTGCGCTGATGCACGATACCTTGGAAGACTGCGGCGTGAGCAAGAGCGAGATCATCGAAAAATTCGGCTCACCCGTAGCAGAACTCGTCGATGGCCTCACAAAACTCGATAAGCTCGAATTCAATACCCGCGAGGAAAACCAAGCCGAATCGTTCCGCAAAATGCTGCTGGCGATGGCCCGTGATGTGCGCGTGATCCTCATCAAGCTGGCCGACCGCAGCCACAACATGCGCACCATGGACGACATGCCGCGCGACAAATGGCCGCGAATCTCCCGCGAAACGCTAGAAATCTACGCCCCGATTGCCCACCGCCTGGGCTTGAATCAAACCTACCGCGAGCTGCAAGACCTGTCTTTTCGCCATATGTACCCTTGGCGCTACGCCACACTCACACGCGCTGTGCAAAAAGCCCGCAGTCGCCGGCGCGATCTGATCCAAAAAGTGCAACGCGATATTGAGGCCAGCTTTGAAAACGCCCATCTGCCGATCACGATTTCAGGCCGCGAAAAAACCCTGTTCTCCATTTATAAAAAAATGGACAGCAAACACCTCAGCTTCGCCGAGGTCACCGATATTTATGGCTTTCGCCTGATCGTGCCCAGCATCACCGATTGCTACACCGCTTTAGGCGTATTGCATCAGCTCTACAAACCCGTACCTGGCAAATTCAAAGACCACATCGCCATTCCCAAAATCAATGGCTACCAATCACTGCACACCACCGTGGTCGGCCCTAGTAGCGTGAACGTGGAATTTCAGATGCGTACGGAGTCAATGCATGTGGTGGCTGAGAGCGGCGTGGCCGCCCATTGGCTCTACAAATCACACGGCGAGCAGCAAGCGCTGGATGGCGTAGATATGCCTTCACCCGCTGCTGAAGCGGACCGCTTGGGCACGCAGTGGCTCAAATCTTTGCTCGATATTCACAACGAAAACCGCGACGCATCCGATTTCTGGGAGCATGTGAAGATTGATCTCTTCCCTGATGCCGTGTATGTGTTCACGCCCAAAAGCGAGATCATGGCGATGCCGCGCGGCGCAACGATTGTGGATTTTGCCTACGCCGTCCACACCGATGTGGGAGACCACACCATGGGCGCAAAAGTCAATGGCGAGCAAGTGCCGCTGCGCACTGAACTGAAAAACGGCGATGTGATTGAAGTCATCACCGCGCCGTTTTCTAAGCCTAATCCCGCCTGGCTCGGCTTCGTTCGCACCGCACGCGCGCGAAGCAAAATTCGCCACCATTTGAAGACGCTCTCTCAATTTGAATCGCAAGACTTGGGCGAAAAATTATTACAGCAAGCGCTGCGTGCCGAAGGCATCCCAGAGTTGCCGCCACACGAAGAAGCCAATCATGTACTCTGGGACAAACTGCTTCGCTTCTCGGGCAACAAAACCCGAGGCGAGATGCTGGCCGATATTGGCTTGGGCAAGCGCGTCGCATCCATCTTGGCCAAGCGTTTGGTCACTCTTGTGGCCGCTACTGGCCAAAAACCCGATCCACTGCTGATGAGCAAAGAGCGCTTCACGGCGCATGAGCAACTCTCCCAAGGTGCCATCGTGCTCGATGGCAGAGATGGCGGCACGGTGCAATATGCCCCTTGCTGCCAACCCATCCCTGGCGACACGATCACCGGCTATTTGGGACGCGGCGAAGGCTTGCAGGTGCACACCAGTTCCTGTAGCGTGGCCACCAAGTTGATGCAAAAAGACAAAGAGCGCTTCATCGCGGTAGAGTGGAGTGATGAGCTGCTGCGCGCTTTTTCCACCACCATCATCGTCACGGTGCAAAGCGGCAAAGGCGTGCTGGCTAAAGTGGCTGCGGCTATGGCATCTGCTGAAGCCGATATCAAGAGCGTTGATTTAGGGCGTGACAGCGAAGTGGGCGCACCCACAGCCGATTTGCGCTTTGTGATCGATGTGCGCGACACAGCGCATCTGGAGGCTGTGCTGCGCACTTTGGCACGCACCGCACGGGTGATCAAAGCACGGCGAATCCTCGGTTAAAACGCGAATTACGGCGTACACAGCAGTTTTCGACCATCTTTATTCTAATTCCCATTAGAAATAGCATTAATAATCCAATCCCATCCGGCGATACTTTTGATCGATTCATGTTGCGTTTCCAGGGTCTTGAGCGACCCCACCAGATGGTCCTCCAGTAAATCCAGCGTCTCAAAGGTTCG
>JANMHJ010000003.1:0-4522 GCA_031375105.1 Variovorax sp. | reverse complement strand
CGAGGTAAAGGGGGAATGCGGGCGCAGCCCGCAGGAGGACACGAGCAAAGTGGGATAGCCCAAGCGCCGCGCCTCACTCGCTGCCAAAACACCAAAGAAAAAGCCCTTGAGCGAACTCAAGGGCTTTAAATTTTTGGGGTGGCTGATGGGGCTCGAACCCACGACAACAGGAATGACAATCCTGAGAAATGCATATTTTGCTTCGTTGATGGATGTTGATAAATCGTTTAAAATCAACAATTTAATAAACACTACTGTGTTCAATTGCAGTATCGTGTGTTGATGAATATTCGCCAAAATAGTGCAAAAGTGGCTACATGGTGGCTACATGGCGACAACAGGATGAAATTGACGATATGGCCAGACCCAAAAAAGATGCGTTGATTGACCTTGCCGATGCGCAAGAGTTGACTGCGGGGTTGATAGAGCGTTTGAGTTGCCCAACGGGCAAGCTACAAGTTTTCATGCGCGACACCAAAGCCCCCGGCCTGCGTGTGCGGGCTACACCAGCCAGCTCCAAAAACCCGCAGGGCGTGAAAGCATTTGTCTTTGAAGCCAAGCTGAATCGGCAAACCGTTCGCCGCACGATTGGTGATGTGAAGGCGTGGAGCATTGAAGCTGCGCGAACCGAAGCAAACCGCCTGCGCGTCACCTTAGACAGCGGCACTGACCCACGCGAGCTAGACCGCATCAAGGAAGCCGCTGCTCAGGAAAAGAAGGCGCAAGCTGCTGCCAAAGCCATTGCAGACAAGCAAAAGGCGCTGACGGTGGGTGATGTGTGGGCAGTCTATTTGCAAGAGCGCCGCCCCTTCTGGGGTGAGCTGCATTACCGTGACCACATTGATAAATCCAAGCTTGGAGGCTTGCCTTCAAATCGGCGTGGGGCTGGGGCTGAATTGACCAAACCCGCGCCGCTGGCTGCACTCATACCTATGGCTTTGAAAGACCTTGACCAAGCCGCGATTGAAAAATGGGCGGCCATCGAAGGCCAAAGCCGCGCATCGTCTGCCCGGCTAGCGTGGCGCTTGTTGACCGTATTTTTGACATGGTGCGCAGAGCAGCCCGCCTATGCCGCTTTGCTACCCGCAAAAAACCCCGCAAAAACTAAAAAAGCCCGCGAAGCCTTGGGCAGAGCTGGTGTGAAAACCGATGTCTTGCAGCGTGAGCAAATTGCCCCTTGGTTTGCCGCCGTGCAGCAATTGCAAAACCCTCTTATCTCTGCATGCCTGCAAATCATGCTGCTGACGGGCGCTAGGCCGGGGGAAGTGCTTTCCCTGCGCTGGGAGGATGTGAACACCCAATGGAAGGGCATTGCCATCCGCGACAAGGTGGAGGGCACGCGAGAGATTCCTGCTACGCCTTATGTGCTGCACTTGCTGGTCAGCTTGCCGCGCCGCAATGAATGGGTGTTTTCAAGTGCCACCAGTGCCAGCGGCTGCATGAGCGAGCCCAACAATCCGCACACCCGCGCTTGCGTGGCCGCTGGCCTGCAAGGGCTCACACTGCACGGCCTGCGCCGCTCCTTCAAAAGCCTGACTGAATGGCTGGAAGTGCCTGTGGGTGTGGTGGCACAAATCCAAGGCCACAAGCCCAGCGCCACGGCTGAAAAGCACTACACGATTAGGCCGCTAGAGCTGCTGCGCCTGCACCATGAAAAAATCGAAGCGTGGATATTGGAGCAAGCGGGCATCGCTTTTGAAGCCAGCGCAGTGCAGCCCCAGTTGCGGGCAGTCAAAAGATAAACACGAACGGTACTTTTTAGGATACCATTATGGAAATTCGCAACTATGCAGATGCAAGCGGCAAAGTACCTTTTCGGGATTGGCTCTATGCCATGAAAGACAAGGCGGGGCAAAAGCGCATCATGGCAAGGCTGGCGCGTGTGATGGCGGGCAATCTTGGGGATTGCAAACCGTTGCGTGACGGCGTGATGGAGTTGAAAGTAGATTTCGGGCCCGGCTATCGCATCTATATGAGCAGGCAAGGCGCAGTCTTGGTATTGCTGCTCTGCGCAGGTGACAAGAGCAGCCAAAGCCGAGATATTGAGCTGGCCGTTGAATATTTGGATGACTGGAAGCAAAGAGGTAAACCATGAATGCACCACGAGACGTGAGCTATGAAGATGGCTTACTGCCCATGCTCAAAGACCCCGCAGAAGCCGCTGCGTATGTAGAGGCTGTGCTAGAACTAGACGACCCCGCAGCGCTGCTGGTGGCCTTGCGACAAGTGGCCAAAGCCCATGGCATGGCAGAGGTAGCGCGCCGCGCCGATATGGGCGACAAAACCCTTTTTCGCGCTCTGAGCGAGGATGGCAACCCCACCCTGAGCACCATCACCAAAGTGCTGCATGCCGTGGGGCTGCGCATCAGTGTCGTACCTGAGCTGGCGCATCCAGCGTGAGCGACGCTCTATGACGGACAAAGCCCCTCAACACGAAAGCCGCCCTGAGCCACCCAGCCCACACATCGCGCAAGAGCCTACCCCGGTGGCGCTGGATGTGCGATTTGATGGCGATGACCGCAAGTATGCAATGGTGAATGCCTGCCAGATGAAATGGGAGAGCTTGCAACCCACTGAAAACCCCTCGATTCGCTATTGCACAGCCTGCTCACAGCAAATTTTTCAGGTGAACGACCATCAAGAATTCAGTCGCGCTGTGGCAGAAAAGCGATGCGTCATGGCAAAGCAAAAGATGAACCCGGCGCTCATCTTGGGGCCGGCGTATTTTGGGCTCGCTGCTGCTGCAAAAGATGGGTACGTTGCGCCCAGTGACATACCGTCCGAAAGGTAGAAATTGCTCACTTCAAGACAGAGCCAAAGTACACCTCAAAGTTTGCCCCAGTCTAGCTGGCGACTAATTACCGCTAGCGAAAAGTCGGTTTCCTTCACCGACAGGCTGGGGCTCCTAATGAAGGGCACTTGAAGGGGTGCGTATGTCACAAAGCATTGATTGGGCTTACTGGCTTAAGTTGCCAGAGATTAGGGTTTTCGAGGCACTTGCTTTGCTGCACAACACAGAGCCGGAAAGCGAGCCTCCCAACCTTGAAGATTACAGCCCCGAATATCGCAAGACATTGCGCCTACTGCTGGCTTGCCTGTCTGACCGTCTAGTCTTCACGCCCGGCACTTTAAACATCGGTGACCCGGCGTTGCATGGGGTAAAACTTGCTGAGGTGGGACGATGGGCTCTGATGAATGGCTACAAAGTGCCAAAGGGCTTTCCGCACCTAGAGGCCGCCACCAGCAAGCCGACTATAGATTGGCACTTTTGGAAGGCCATGCAAACCGTGAAGCTGTGGCAAGCCTGTGCATTGATTGCAGGTCTAGACCCGGACAAACTAAAGCATCACCCGCAAGCATGGATGGCTGGCCCCGGAAGTGGCCCGGTATTTGAAAGCAGTTCATTTTCAAGCCCGGATAACAAAGCAAGATTCGAAAAGGCTTTGCGATTGGCGGAAAACGCCGTTAGCTACATGGATGGCCCAATCTATCCAAAGGGCACGCCACACCGAGGTAACAACAAAGAAAAGGATGTGTTGCTATCTGAGGTTGCAGCCTATTTCCGTTCACTTGATTGGGTAGACATTCCTGCCGTCTTGTTATCCATTGCCGTTCCGCCAGCACCTGCAAAGCAACAGGAAAACACTGCTGAAAAAGTCCCCGCAACGGTTGCTGCACTTCCCAAGCAAAGGGCACAAGAGGCCCGCATCCTTGAACTGATAAAGGCGCAAGGTTACGAGCCTTTGACATTGGCACAGCGCGCCCCTGGCAAGCCGGGGCCGAAAGCTGAAATTAGAACGCTCGCATTGAATGAGCTCGCAATGTTTACTTCCAAGACGTTTGATACAGCTTGGCAACGTCTGCGCGACACAGACGCAATAGCAGGCGCTGAATAGGTATCCCCCTTGGAGGTGTACCCTAAATTGGGGGATGGGGGACAGTTGCGGGGGGAGATAGTCACCAGAAAAAGATGCGTCATGTTCAACAAACCGAGAGGTTTACACCATGGCTGCAATCACTTTTCAACCCGTGGCACTGGAGCGCGAAACCCGCGCCGCACTGCCCACACCCGAGGCTGCGTTTCACCTGAACCGCGCACAGCAAACACTCAGACTGTGGGCGATGCGCGATGGGACGGGGCCAATACGCCCGCTTCGCATCAATGGCCGCTTGGCATGGCCTGTATCTGAGCTGCGCCGGGTGCTGGGGGTGCCAGCATGAGAGCCGCACTCTACCGCCTTGCACTGGCTATCTGGTGCGCTGCACCTTCCCAATGGCTTAAGCGTTGGAGGGCTGCAAAATGAAAACGCCCCAGCTTTCAAAAGGAAACCAGAGCGCCTTAGCCCCGCGTAAGTTTGTAGGCACAGATAACCCGCGCCATCTAATTCCAATTCCCATTAAAATAGTGAATAATATGATCTCCTCAATCCTAGGAGATCATCATGGCCAGACCCGCAAGCGGTACAGATCAAATCGAGGCTGCCCGAGCCAGCCTCAAAAGCGCCAAGACGGCAGATCAGCT
>JANMHJ010000083.1:0-19659 GCA_031375105.1 Variovorax sp. | reverse complement strand
GCTGATCTGCCGTCTTGGCGCTTTTGAGGCTGGCTCGGGCAGCCTCGATTTGATCTGTACCGCTTGCGGGTCTGGCCATGATGATCTCCTAGGATTGAGGAGATCATATTATTCACTATTTTAATGGGAATCGGAATTACGGCATGCCGATGCGAAGCAGTGTGCGGTCAGTATCCGCTTTGATGGGAGCTGCATAGATATTTGCGTGGAAGACGATGGTCGAGGTTTGCCCGAAGCCGACAACAACCGACGAGGCCACGGCCTGATCAATATTGAGCGCCGTGCTCGTTTGCTTGGCGGTAGCCATGCGTTTGGACAGAGTAGGCTGGGCGGAGCAAGCGTTTGCGTGCGCGTACCGCTTGGCATAGATTCGCAACCGATGCCTTTGGAATAAGATGCGCCTTGTGAACACTGCCCTGATCCTCGAAGACCTGCCAGAAATCCGCCATTGGCTTTGCCAAACGGCGCAGCAGGCCTTTCCGCAATTACAAATCACCGCAGTAGGCCGCGTGCAGGATGCCCTGAACTGCCTCAAGACGGAATTGTTTGACCTGGCCTTGGTGGATTTGAGTCTGCCCGATGGCGATGGTGTGCAAGTGTTGGCTACGATTCGCGATCAACAGACCGCGACGGTGAGTGTGGTGGTCACCATCCATGACGATGACGAGCATTTATTTCCGGCTTTGCAGGCAGGTGCATTTGGCTATTTGCTCAAGGAGCAACCTCAAGAATTGCTGGTGGCGCAGCTGGTGCGCATCACACAGGGTGAGCCACCCCTGTCCCCAGCGATTGCGCGGCGTGTTTTGGCCTACTTTGCGCAGGCGCAGACTCGGCGCATGCAAACGGTGCAAGCCTTGGAAGATCAAATTGCGTTGTCTGCACGCGAAGACGATGTGTTGCTGCGCGTCTCTAAAGGCTTTACCTTGCAAGAGATTGCCAAGCAATTGGGTATTTCACGCCACACCGTGGCCGACCATGTGAAACAGATTTACCGGAAGCTCGGCGTGTCTTCTCGCGCAGAAGCTGCTCTTGAGGCCGTGCGGCGCGGCATGATTTCGTCTTAAATCAGTTCCGCAGGCGGCCTTAGCGCGGGGTCAAGCACGCCCGATGATGCTGGCCGTAGCCATCAATTCTTCGAGCAAAGCCAGCGAAACCTTTCCACTCACGGAATACGGATCCAGTTCGGGGCTTTCAGAATACTTGAGCACGATCGAGGTGTTGAGCTTAGCCAGGTTGACCTGACCCATCGTCCAACCGCCGAAACGGCGCTCTGTGATTTCTTCAAAATCAAGCAACACCACATCTTTGTGGCGCTTGTCTTTGCAAATATGGTTGTACAACTCGCTCACTTGGCCTCTGCCGCCTTCGATGGCTTGCAAGAAGATACCTGCGCCGTAACACAGGATGCCAGTGATACCTAACGCGGGATTGTGTTTCCGCGAATCAGACAAGATGCCGTCAATCACTTCGGGCTTGGAAGGATCAGCCAAGCGGCTGACATACAGGAGACGAACCAACATGATGTGTACCTTATTATCTTTTTATTTACCAGAGGGATCGCGCGGAATCAGCGACAAAAACTCGCGGCGCAGGTTGGCATCTTTCAAGAAGCAGCCGCGCATCACCGAGTTGATCATGCGCGAATCCATGTCTTTCACACCGCGCCAAGACATGCAGTAATGTGTCGCTTCCATCACGATGGCCATGCCATCGGGTTGGGTTTTTTGTTGAATCAAATCAGCCAGCTGCACCACAGCCTCTTCTTGAATCTGCGGGCGATTCATGATCCATTCGGCCATGCGCGCGTATTTTGAAAGGCCAATCACATTGGTGTGTTCGTTAGGCATCACGCCGATCCACACCTTGCCGATCACCGGGCAGAAATGATGGCTGCAGGCGCTGCGCACCGTGATGGGGCCCACGATCATCAGCTCGTTCAAATGCTCTGCGTTGGGGAACTCGGTCACTTCTGGGCCCGTCACATAGCGGCCCTTGAACACTTCGTTCAAATACATCTTGGCCACACGGCGAGCGGTGTTGCCGGTGTTGTGGTCGTTCTCGGTGTCAATCACCAAGCTTTCCAACACGCCTTGCATCTTGATCTCAACTTCATCCAGCAGCTTGGCCAGATCGCCGGGTTCGATGAACTCAGCAATGTTGTCGTTTGCATGGAAGCGCTTTTTGGCGGCTTTCACGCGCTCGCGGATTTTCACAGACATCGGAACGCCTTCCGCGCTCGGGTCTGTTCCAGGGGATGTTGTGTCTGTTTTCATAAGCATCCCCAATTTTAATGCATCTGAATTAATAAGGTTTTTGGCTGTTAGCCGGCGTATTTATTGCGTGGAATGCTATTAATGTAATAGCAAATTGAGAATAAATCTGTGCCATCACTGGCCAAGAGCGTGACTTATTGAGGGATGACAGGGCTGGCACAGGTTTTGCATACTGTCTTGTATCCAAGAAAGTATGCTTCAAAATCGTGCAAAAAATCCATTATTCATCCACGGATACCCACGCATCCCAAATCTGGGATGACCGGGCTTGGCTGTATCGGCCAGAGCGTCCACTGATGGCGAATCTGCCTTGTGGTTTGTTGGCTGGGCTGAGTTATGCAGTCAAAGACAATATTGATGTGGCTGATTGGCCCACCAGCGCAGCTTGCCCGGCCTTCCTGCGCACGCCTTCCTCGCATGCCAGCGTAGTGCAGCGTCTGCACCAAACCGGGGCGAGTCTATTGGGTAAAACCAATCTCGATCAGTTCGCCTGCGGTCTGAATGGCACGCGCTCGCCCTATGGTGCAGTGCCCAACGCCTTGAATCCGGCTTATGTGAGCGGTGGCTCAAGCGCTGGCTCGGCCTATGTGGTGGCCACGGGGCAGGTGGATTTTTCTTTGGGCACAGACACGGCTGGCTCAGGCCGGGTGCCGGCGGGCTTGAACAATATCGTGGGGCTCAAGCCTTCGCGTGGCTTGATCAGCACCAGCGGTGTGTTGCCTGCTGCGCAGAGTGTGGATTGCGTTTCGATCTTTGCGGGCACTGTTGGCTTGGCGGTGAAGGTTTTGCAGCAGGCGATGGGCTTTGATGCGAGTGATCCGTATTCGCGCGCTTTGCCACTTAAGAGCGAGCCATTGCCGGCTCAATTCAAATTTGGCATTCCTTCTCAATTGGAATTCTTTGGCGATGCGTTAGCCGAGCAGGCGTTTACGCATGCGATGGATCGCTTGATGAGCCTGGGCGGCACGGCAGTCAAGATTGATTACGGGCCTTTGGCGCAGGCTGCATCTTTACTTTATGAAAGCGCATTGGTGGCTGAGCGTTATGCAGCGATACGTGAATTCTTCGATGCACATGAGGCCGATGTGATAGAGCCCGTTCGCAGCATCATTGCCAAAGGCCGCACTTACAGCGCAGCCGATTTGTATGAAGCGCAGCTTCAGCTCAAGCGCTTAGAGCAGGCTGCTCGCCCCATGTGGGATGGCATTGATGTATTCATCGTGCCCACTGCACCCACGCATTACACGATAGCCCAAATGCAAGCTGATCCGGTGGTGCTCAATCGCAATTTGGGTTTTTATACAAATTTTGTGAATCTGCTCGATTACGCTGCGCTCTCTGTGCCCAGCAGCATTCGACCTGATGGATTGCCGTTTGGTATCACCTTGATCGGCCCTTGCGCGAGTGATTTGCAACTGGCGCAGCTCGGACAGCGCTATCACCATTCGACCGGCTTGGCGCTGGGCGCAACTGGGCAGCCCTTGCCAGATGCGCAGCCGATTATGGGCATGCAAACGCTCACAAGCGTACGCGTGGCGGTGGTTGGCGCGCATTTATCAGGCATGCCTCTGAACAGCCAGCTCACCGAGCGAGGCGCACGTCTTGTGTGCGAGGCCAAAACGGCTGCGCACTATCAATTCTTTGCATTGCCCGGCACGACACCACCCAAGCCCGGCTTGCTGCGTGTGGCCAGTGGCGCTGGCTCGCAAATTGCATTGGAGATTTGGGAAATGCCTGTACAGCACTATGGTTCATTCGTCGCCCTTGTCCCTTCGCCTTTGGGTATCGGTAGCGTTGAGCTGTCAGATGGCTCTTTTGTGCAGGGCTTCTTGTGTGAAGCACAAGCGGTGCAAGGTGCGCTCGACATTTCCCACCTCGGTGGCTGGCGCGCCTACATCGCATCACTGAATTCAAAAAAATAACAGGCGAGCAACTCTGTCTTTATCAACCTATCTTCTCAGGAGCTTTTATGACCAACCGCACTTTGAACACCCAACGCCGTTCCCTTCTTCAAGCCGCGTCGCTTAGCCCTGTGGCTGCGGCTTGGCTGCCGAGTGTGGCCAACGCGCAAGACCGCAAAGAAACCTTGATCGTAGCCAACGAGTTTGGCGCGAACATGCTCGACATTCACGGCCTAGGCGCGAACCGCCCCAGCTACGGCGTGGCTTGGAATTGCTACGACCGCCTGATCACCTACGGTAAAAAGAAAGCTCCTGATGGCAACATGATGTATGACTTTGCCAAACTCGAGCCAGAGTTAGCCAGCAGTTGGAAGATGGATACCGATGGCATGGGCGTGACTTTCACGCTGCGCAAAGATGCCAAGTTCCACGACGGCACACCCGTGACCGCCAAAGACGTGAAATGGAGCTATGACCGTGCCTTGGGCATGGGCGGCTTTCCTACCTTCCAAATGAAAGCCGGTTCGCTGGAGGAGCCGAGCCAATTCAAAGCCGTGGACGATCACACCTTCTATGTGAAATTCATCCGCAAAGACAAACTCTCGCTGCCTGACATGGCTGTGCCCGTGGCATCGATTTACAACTCCACTCTAGCCAAGAAAAACGCCACAGAGAAAGACCCGTGGGCAGCAGAGTGGCTCAAGACGAACGAAGCTGGCGGCGGCGCTTATAAAGTGGCCAGCTGGAAGCCCGGGCAAGAACTCATCTTGGAGCGATTTGAAGACTGGAAGAGTGGGCCTCTACCCAAACTGAAGCGCATCATTCAGCGCGATGTACCTTCCGCAGGTAACCGACGCGCACTGATTCAGCGCGGTGATATTGACATGACCTACAGCCTGCCGCCCAAAGATTTTGCCGATTTCATGGCAGATAAAGGCAAGCTCAAAGTGGCCAGCATGCCCATTGAAAACGCGCTGTTTTATCTGGGTATGAACACGGCTCGTGCACCATTTAACAATGTGAAAGTGCGCCAAGCAGTGGCTTGGGCGCTGCCTTACGACAAAATGTTTGAGAACGCGTTTTACAAGCGCGGCGTTCGCATGGATGGCGGCAGCAACACGCCCAAAGCACCGGTGTGGCCACAGCCGCATGGCTACAAAACCGATATCGCCAAGGCCAAAGCTTTGATGGCGGAATCGGGCGTCGGCGCGATAGAAACCCAGCTCTCGTTTGATCTGGGTTCGGCTACGATTGCCGAGCCTGCTGCGATTTTGGTGCAGGAAGCCCTCGCACAAATCGGCATCAAGCTCACCATCAACAAAATCCCTGGTGCAACCTGGCGCGCAGCATTGTTGAAAAAAGACATGCCGATGATGATCAATCGCTTTGGCGGCTGGCTCAATTACCCCGAGTACTTCTTCTTCTGGTGTTATCACGGCCAAAACGCTGTCTTCAACACCATGAGTTATCAAAACGCCACGATGGACAAGTTGATCACCAACGCGCGTTTTGCCGAGAGCAAGGTTCTGTATGACGGCATGGTCAAAGACATGATCGCATTGTCGAATGAAGAAGTGCCGCGCATACCGCTCGCGCAGCCCATGATGGATGTGGCCATGCAGGCCAACATCAGTGGCTATACGTATTGGTTCCATCTGGAGCCAGACTATCGCCAGCTTGTGAAATCCTGATTCGGGGAACGACGCTGTGTTGGCTCTGATTTTCAAGCGCTTGCTCGGCGCATTGCCTAACCTTTTTGGCATTGTGCTGATCACCTTCTTGCTCACGCGCGCGCTGCCGGGCGATCCAGCGGCTTTTTTTGCTGGGCCTTCGGGCACGCAAGAAGCGGTGGCGGAGGTGCGCGAGAAGTTGGGGCTCAACAAGAGCTTGCCCGAGCAATTTTGGATTTATTTGAAATCTTTGTCTAAAGGCGATTTGGGCAACGCGCTATCGACAGGGCAACCTGTGGCCAAGGAATTGATCACGCGCTTGCCTGCATCGCTAGAGCTGGTGCTGGCCTCGCTCGTGTTTGCGGTGGTGATTGCAATTCCTTTGGGGATCGCGGCGGCGAGGCATCCGAATTCTTGGATCGATCATGCTTGCCGTTTGATCACCACCGCTGGTGTGTCATTACCGACGTTCTTCACCGGCCTGCTGTTGGCCTATGTGTTTTACTTCCTTCTCGGTTGGGCGCCATCGCCGATTGGCCGGCTCGATCCATATTTAAGCTCGCCGCCGAGCATCACGGGTTTTTACACGGTAGACAGTCTGCTCACCGGCAATGTGTCGCTCTTCATCGCGAGCTTGAAGCAAATGATTCTGCCCGTGCTCACGCTGGGCATCTTTGTACTCGCGCCGCTGGCGCGAATGACGCGCGCTTCGATGCTTTCTGTGTTATCTGCTGATTTCATCCGCACAGCGCGGGCTTCGGGTTTGTCGCCGACCACGGTGCTCGTGCGCTATGCGTTTCGCAATGCGCTGCTGCCGGTGATCACAACGCTGGGCATGGTGTTCAGCTTCTTGCTGGGCATGAGCGTGATTGTAGAAAAGGTATTTGCTTGGCCGGGTGTGGGCTCTTTTGCCTTGGAGGCACTGGTGGCCAGCGATTACGCGCCCGTGCAAGGCTTCGTGCTCACCATGGCGGTGCTCTACACCTTGCTGAATTTATTGATAGACGTACTCTATGTGGTGATTGATCCACGCGTGCGCCTAGAGAATTGATGAAGAGCTAAAGTTTATGGAAAATACCGCTCTAGCCGGCATAGAAACTGCGCGGAATGCTACTAAATTAATAGTACCCAAAAAAACCTTCGCGGCGCATGCACGCTATGTCTTGGCAGACAATCCGTTCACCTTGGTGGCGGCAATTTTGTTTGCGCTCTTTATTTTGGTAGCAATTTTAGGCGCTTGGATTGCCCCATACGATCCGTTGGCCAGTAATGTGGGGCCGTCTTTGCAAGCGCCAAGTGTGAAGCATTGGTTTGGCACGGATGCGCTGGGGCGCGATATTTTGTCTCGTGTGATCGTGGCCACGCGGGTTGATTTCATCATTGCGCTGTCTGCGGTGTTGTCTTCGTTTGTGATCGGCGGCCTGCTCGGCGCATTGGCGGGCTATTACGGCGGTTGGCTTGACCGCATCATCATGCGGGTGTGCGATATGGTGATGAGCTTTCCGCTATTCGTCTTGGCGATGGGTATTGTGGCGGCTCTGGGCAACACAATTTTCAACATTATTTTGGCCACAGCGGTGGTGAATCTGCCTTTTTATATCCGCGTGGCGCGAACAGAAGTGAATGTACGGCGTGAGGCAGGCTTTGTAGAGGCGGCGCGTTTGGCAGGCAATGGCGATGTACGCATTTTGCTGTTGCACCTGATCCCGAATGCGTTGCCGCCGATGATGGTGCAGGTCTCGCTCAATATGGGTTGGGCGATTTTGAACGCGGCGGGTTTGAGTTTCATTGGCTTGGGCGTAAGCCCACCTGCAGCGGAGTGGGGCATCATGGTGGCCGAAGGCGCGACTTACATCATCTCTGGTGAATGGTGGGTGGCGCTGTTCCCGGGCATGGTGCTGATGCTGGCTGTGTTCACCTTTAATTTGCTAGGTGATGGCTTGCGTGATCTCATTGATCCAAGGAAAAGAACATGAATGCGCTGCTTGAAGTGGAACATCTTTCGCTGCAATTTCGCACGCGCGGCGGCACGGTGCAGGCGCTTGAAGATGTGTCTTTGTCAGTGGCCAAAGGCGAAACGGTGGGCTTGGTGGGCGAATCAGGCTCGGGCAAAAGCGTGCTCGCTTATTCGGTACTCGGCCTATCTGATGCCGCAGCGCGTATCACGCAAGGCGGTGCGCAATTCGATGGCATGGATTTGCTCCATTCCAAAGAAAGTGATTTGGCAGCGATTCGTGGCCGCGAAGTCTCGATGATTTTTCAAAATCCCAAAGTAGCGCTCAACCCGATTCGCAAAATCGGCCATCAACTCGAAGATGTGCTCGCGCGCCACACCACCACGTTGCGCACTCAACTCAAAGACCGTGCGATTGCCTGCCTAGAAGACATGCGCATTCCCGATCCTTCTCGGCGCTACCATGCCTATCCGTTTGAGCTTTCAGGTGGCCTCTGTCAGCGCGTGATGATTGCTTTGGCGCTGGCTTGTAACCCCAAGCTTTTGATTGCCGATGAGCCCACCACTGGCTTGGATGTGACCACGCAAGCGGCCATCATGGGCTTGATCAAAACCAAAACCCGCGAGCGCGGCATGGCCATGCTGCTGATCACGCATGATCTGGGCTTGGCGCGTGAGCAATGTGATCGTATCGTGGTGATGCACGCAGGGCATATCGTGGAATCTGCGCCCACTGAAGTATTGTTTTCTCAGCCCCAGCATCCTTACAGCCAGCAGCTCATCGGCGCCACGCCCGTGGGCAGAGCGAGCTTGAAGGAATTGAGCGCGATCCAAGGCAACCTGCCTGATTTGCGGCGCACAGATTTACCCGCCTGCCGCTTCTCAGAGCGCTGTAGCCACCGTCGCAGTGCATGCGATGCAGTTTTGCCAACGATCACCGATGGCAAGCACATTGTGCGTTGTCACCATCCGTTGGCCCAATCACTCACAGTGCCAGAGGTGTCAGCATGAGCGCGGCTTTGTTGGAGGTGATGGATCTCGTCAAACTCTTCCCGGTGAAAACGCCGCAGGGCAAAGGTTTGCTGCATGCAGTGGATGGCGTGAGCTTTCGCATGGAAGCGGGCGAGACAGTCGGGCTGGTGGGGGAATCTGGCTGCGGTAAATCCACGCTGGTGCGCCTGCTCACACGCACGCTGGGCATCACCGATGGCCAGATTCGTTTCCTAGGCACGGATCTGGGCTTGATTGACCCGATGCTGATGCCCAGCCACAAGACGCGGCGCGACGTGCAGATGGTGTTTCAGGACGCGCATGACAGTTTGAATCCGCGATACTCAGCATTTGACACGATTGCCGAACCGCTGCGCTTGTTGATGGAAATAAAAGATGAGGCGGAGATTCGCCGCAAGGTAGAAGAAATCGCCACGCTGACCGGCTTGCCTCATGAGCTGCTGGCGCGTTTTCCGCATCAGCTCTCGGGGGGGCAGAAGGCGCGCGTGGGCATTGCGCGCGCTGCGGTGCTGCGCCCGCGCTTGCTCGTGCTGGATGAGCCGACGGCTGCGCTTGATGTGTCGGTGCAAGTGGTGATCTTGCAATTGCTCGCGGATTTGAAGCGCGAGCTGGGCATGAGCTTTTTGTTTGTCTCGCACGATTTGAATGTGGTGCGCTTGCTGTGTGATCGTGTGCTTGTGATGTATCTGGGGCGCATTGTGGAAAGCGGGCCAGCCGCTGAATTATTTGCTGATCCCAAACATCCTTACACGCAAGCCTTGATCGCCTCGATACCCGGCTCTAGGCGCGATGTGAGCCAGTACTTGTTGCCTGGCGATCCGCAAAGCCCGATTCGCATGTTGGACAAAATACCAAGCAGCAACTCAGCACCTGCGCAGATCGCGCGTTGCAGCTTTCAAGGCCGCTGCCCGCATGCCAGCGAGCGTTGCGCTAGTGAGGCTCCTGCATTGCAAGCGCTGAGCACGAGACGTGAAGCGGCTTGCCACCATTTGGACAGTTTGAAATCTTTCTAAGGAGACAGCAATGACAGACGATGAAGCTCTGAATTACGTTAAAACCACAGCGGCAGCGATTGATATGCCGCTTGATGAGGCTCGCGCCAAAAGCGTAGCGATGCACTTGGGACGCACCTTTGGCATGGTGAAGGCCTTGAATCATTTCCCGCTTTCGCCAGAGCAGGAACTGGCAGAAATTTTCCGACCCGCGCCATTTCCTGGCGCAGTAACTAACAAGGAGGCATCATGAGCTTGTCAGCTTTGCAGCGTGTGG
The DNA here is from genome assembly GCA_031375105.1 of Variovorax sp. GTDB lineage: Bacteria > Pseudomonadota > Gammaproteobacteria > Burkholderiales > Burkholderiaceae_C > JANMDU01. The sequence goes on along the minus strand of JANMHJ010000083.1, from coordinate 9,581 downwards.
AGCAGGCGATTGCGCGAATTGCATCTACAGATAAACAAGTCAATGCCTTCACGGCGCATACCTTTGAGCGTGCTCGCCAAGAAGCGCAGGCTGTGGACGCACGCCGCGCCAAGGGTGAGAGCTTGGGGCCACTAGCTGGTGTGCCCTACGCCGTAAAGAATCTCTTTGATATTCAAGGCTTGCCGACGCTGGCAGGTTCCAAAATCAACCGCGAGCATGCGCCTGCAGCGCAAGATGCGGTGTTGGTGCAACGCCTCCAAGCGGCGGGTGCAATTTTGGTCGGTGCGCTGAATATGGATGAATATGCCTACGGCTTCACCACCGAGAACACGCATTACGGCCCGGCGCACAATCCGCACGATCTCACGCGCATCTCGGGCGGCTCGTCTGGCGGCTCGGGTGCAGCCGTGGCCGCAGGGCAAATTCCGCTCACGCTGGGCTCGGATACGAATGGCTCGATCCGCGTGCCTGCATCACTGTGCGGTGTGTGGGGGCTCAAGCCCACATTTGGCCGGCTCTCGCGGCGCGGCACTTATCCCTTCGTGCATAGCATTGATCATCTGGGGCCGATGGCAGACAGCGTGGAATTGCTCAGCGCCGCCTACGATGCGATGCAAGGCGCTGACCCACTCGATCCGGGCTGCCACGCCTTGGCGGTGCAGCCTAGTTTGCCCAGCTTACATGCGGGCACGCAAGGCTTGCGCATTGGTCAATTAGGCGGTTATTTCCACGACATGGCCAGCGATGAAGCGCGTAGCGTGGCCGCGCTGGCCGCAGAGACTCTGCATGCGAGCAACACTGCTGTGATCTGGCCTGATGCTGCTCTCGGTCGCACGGCGGCTTTTGTGATCACCGCCAGCGAAGGTGGCTGCCTGCATTTGGAAGATTTGAAAAAACGCCCAGAAGATTTTGAACCACATTCGGTGGATCGTTTCATCGCGGGCGCATTGCAACCGCTCGAATGGTATCTTCGTGCCCAACGCTATCGCCGTATTTATCGTGACAAGATCAATGCACTGTTTCAAGATTGGGATGTGTTGATCGCGCCCGCCACGCCTGTGGCCGCGCCTTTGATTGGCACGGAGTGGATCGAGATTCAAGGCCAACGCATGCCTAGCCGTCCATCGATGGGCTTACTCACACAGCCCATTTCGTTTGCGGGCTGCCCCGTTGTGGCCGCGCCCATGTGGCCGCAAGGCACGGGCGGTTTGCCGATTGGCGTGCAGCTGATTGCCGCGCCATGGAACGAACATCTTGTTTTACGTGCTGCATCTGTTTTACAAAAAGCAGGCGTGGCGCATTTGAAAGAGAGTCAACTCTGATGGACATCAATCACCCCGAAACTTTGGCAGACGTCAGCGCTGCCTTTGCCCGCTACGAGCAAGCTTTGATCAGCAATGATGTGGCCGTACTCGATGAATTGTTTTGGAACAGCCCACATACCCTGCGCTATGGCGTGGGCGAAAATCTCTATGGCTTTGCCGAGATTCAAGCCTTCCGCGCAGGCCGCCCATCGCAGGGTTTGCAGCGTGATGTGCTGCGCACGGTGATCACCACCTATGGGCGCGATTACGCCACAGCGAATATCGAATTCCAGCGCGTGGGCGGCAATAAAACGGGGCGGCAAAGCCAAACTTGGGTGCGCATGCCCGAGGGTTGGCGCGTGGTGGCGGCGCATGTGAGCTTGCTGGCAGGATAATCTGGGCATGGATATGCCAGTTTCTAGACGCGCTCAATCTGAATCATCAGCCGTACGCGCTCCTTCGCGAGCGGATGAAGTCTATGTGCAGGTGAAGCGAGATATTGCGCAATTCAAGCTAATTCCCGGAGACCGGTTCACGGAAAACGAGCTGTGTGAGCGTCTGAGCGTTTCGCGCACGCCGGTGCGACAAGCCTTGATCCGATTGCAGCAAGAGGGTTTGGTAGAAGTGCTGTTTCGCAGCGGCTGGCGCGTCTTGCCTTTTGATTTTGATCAGTTTGAGCAGCTCTACGATTTGCGCATGATTTTGGAGACTACGGCGGTGCAGCGCCTGTGTGCGCAGGGTGATGGCGTGCCTTCCGAGGCTTTGCAAACGCTGGCCGCTATTTGGCTTGTGCCGGTAGCGCAGCGCAGCAGCGATGGCGCGCAAGTGGCCAGGTGGGATGAGCAGTTTCACAGCACGCTGGTGGCGGCCTGTGGCAACAACGAGATGAGCCGCGTCCACAGCGACGTGACCGAGCGCATCCGCATCATTCGCCAGCTTGATTTCACACAAAGTCTGCGCATCGATGCCACGTACGATGAGCATGGAAAAATCCTCAAGGCGATTCGCGCCAAGCGCGCCGATCAGGCCACGATGCTGCTCAAAGCGCATATTCAAACCAGCCAAACCGAGGTGCGCAAGATCACACTGCATCAGGTCTTTATGGCGCGTACGCGCTGAAACTGGCTGCCCGATTTTCAATAACGCCTTCCGGTCACTGAAAGCGCCAGCCGCATCAAACCAAAGGCCGCGTGATCGAGCAGGCGCTGCAGCCAGGGGCGATTGGCAAACTCTTGTAGATGCACCTCTTTGCCGTCCTCGGCCATGGCCTTGGCAAGCTGCTCTCGCAGGTCATGTGCAAACGCGGGGTCGAGTATCACGACATTGGCTTCGCGTGCCAGTAGCAGGCTCAAAGGATCGAGATTGGACGAGCCCACCGTGGCCCAAGCTCTAGCGCTATTGGCATCCACCACAGCTACTTTGGCATGCAAAAAACTCGTGGCGTATTCGTGAATTTCAATACCCGCTTTGAGCAACACTTCATACACAGGCCGCGCCGCGTGATACTGCATGAAATACTCATAGCGCCCTTGCAGCAGCAGCTTGACCTTCACGCCACGCTTGGCCGCATTGAGCAAGGCCGTGCGCAGTTTGCCGCCAGGCAGAAAGTAAGCATTGGCAATGATGATCTCTTGCCGCGCTTCGCCTATCGCTTTGAGATAGGCCTTTTCGATCCGTTTTCGGTTACGCAAATTGTCACGTAATAGAAGAGTAGCCCTTACAGAATATGAATTGTTTGCTATGGATGGCGTAGCAACAGTCATGCTTGGGCTGATTCGGCCTAGTATTTCGCGCGAAGTGACCCAGGTGGTCTTGGCTGCTAGCACAGCGCGTTCGCGCAGGGGTTGGGTTGCAGTGATTCGTTGCCATAAACTGCGAGTGGCTTCCAAAATAGAGCTTACTAACGGACCTTGCACGCGCACGGCAAAATCAAATCGTGGTTTGGTGAGTGCCCCATGATTGGGATCATGAAAATCATCAAGCACATTGATGCCGCCACAGAAACCCACAGCCTGATCCGTGCCACCATCGACGACACACAGTTTGCGATGCAGTCTACGCCAACGGCTGGGAATGAACAGCCCGAAGCGACCCAGTGGATTGTAGATTTTCCATTGCACACCAGCGGCATCAAATTGCGCTTGCCAGTCAGAAGGAATGTTCGATGTGCCAGCGCCGTCGATCAACAGATACACACGCACGCCACGCGCGGCAGCTCGTATCAAGCTGGTGGCAACTTCTTGGCTGCTTGCCGTGAAATCAAAAATATAGGTCTCCAGCCGCACTTCATGCTGCGCTGCGTCCATGGCCTGCGATAGGGCATGAAAATACGCGCCACTGCCAAGGAGCAGGCTGATTTGATGGTTGTCCTGAAACTGAGACATGCTTAGAGCTGCACTTGCACGATCAGGGGCAAATGATCTGACATGCGTGCCCATTCGGGTTCTTGTGGCACCTGAGTCGAGATAATTTTGGCATGCCGTGCAAACACATGATCTAGCTGCACCAGTGGCAGCCGCGACGGAAAGGTGGCATAACCCTTGAGTGCATGCAGCAGTGGACGAGCCTTAGGTTTTAAGTGCGCATCAGTTGGCATCAGATTCATAGCGCTTTGCGCCCAACGCACTGGAGCGATCGGAGAATTGAAATCGCCTGCGACAATCAACGCATCTTGTTTCGGTATGTCGCGTTCGATGTAGCGCGACAACTGCGCGAGTTGCCGTTGTCGGCTGGTCGCAATCAAACCCAAATGCACGACGAGTACGTGTACGTCTTTGCCTTGAACATGCAGTGTTGCATGCAGTAAGCCGCGCTGCTCAAAGCGGTGGTCGCTCATATCTTCATGCGCATGGTGCTTCACAGGATAGCGCGAGAGTAGGGCATTGCCGTGCTCACCGTGTTTGGTGAAGGCGTTCGTGCGGTAGACGGCCTCATAGCCAACAGGCGCTAGAAAATCAGCCTGCGGCAGATTAGGCCATAGAGTCGTGAAATGCGCAGCCTCCTTGTGATTGATGCGCCGCACTTCTTGCAGGCAGATTACATCAGCGTCAAGATTCGCTACCGCCGCTTGCATGTTGTGGATCTCCAAGCGCTTGCGCATAGCTAAGCCGCGCACACCTTTGTGGATATTCCATGTGACGATGCGCAATACTGAATGCCCTGATGTAGTCATCAAGGCATTGTAGGTGGATCAAACGAGGCTTTACTGACCTTGACCCAAAGCAAAACCGCGTTCACCATCGAAAGTGCAGAGGTTTTCGGTTTTGATCACATCCAAGCCAGCTTCGGTGAGAAGCGAAAGCAGAGAAACAATATCGCGATGCGAGATCGTACCGTCGGTGCCATTGGCTACAAATCGGCAGCGCCAGTGGTCGGTGCAAAAAGTCTCAGAAAAGCCTTGTGGCCAGACTTTCACTCCTCGGTTGGTGATCATTTGCAATTTCAGGCTGACGGCTGTGGCGCTTCCCGCCAACGGCGCTTGCAGGTGCGTGGCCAGGTCATCAGGTGTGGTTTGTGATGCGTGCAAGAAGATATCGACGCCAACCAAGGCTTTGTGCGAAGGTGGTTTGCGCACGTAGAGCGGGGCGGACGTTGATGTTTTATTCGACGGCGCAGCAACATAAGTCACTGGTTTGAACTGCTTTGGCATCTGCCCAAGCCGCGCAATCACTTCATCGGTAAAGGCTGCAGTTCCTGTAGCTTGCGCTTCTTTATGATGCAGCAGATCGGCCGTCTGCACACCCGCTTCTAGCGTGGCAAGCCAAGCGTTGTGAATTTTGCTGGCCACGGCATGCTGACTGATATGCACCAGCATCATCACCGCGCCTAGCAGCAGGCCGCTGGGGTTGGCAATGTCTTGGCCTGCAATATCGGGCGCACTGCCGTGAATCGCTTCAAACATCGCCACATGCTCGCCGATGTTGGCGCTGCCGGCCAAGCCCACGCTGCCCGTCATTTCTGCGGCGATGTCCGAGATGATGTCGCCATACAGATTCGGCGTGACGATCACGTCAAAAATCTCAGGCCGGGTTGCCAAGCGCGCTGCGCCAATGTCGATGATGTAGCGCTCGCGCTCAATCTCTGGATACTGTGCGCCGATCTCTTCAAACACTTGATAGAACAAGCCGTCGGTCATTTTCATGATGTTGTCTTTGACCATGCAAGTGACTTTTTTGCGGCCATTGTTTTTGGCATATTCAAAGGCATAGCGCACGATTTTTTCGCAGCCAGGCCGGGTGATGAGTTTCAGGCACTGGAACACTTCGTCCGTTTGCCGATGCTCAATACCGGCATACAAATCTTCTTCGTTTTCGCGCACGATCACCAGATCCATCTTCGGATGTAGGGTGTCCACAAAAGGCGCGTAGCTCACGCACGGGCGCACATTGGCATAAAGCCCGAGGGTTTTACGCACCGTCACGTTCAGACTTTTGTAGCCGCCGCCCGAGGGTGTGGTGATTGGCGCTTTGAGGAAGACCTTGGTGCGCCGCAGGCTTTCCCACGCGCTGTCTTCAATGCCTGCGCTGTTGCCGTTCAAATAGACTTTCTCGCCGATGTCCACGACTTCGGGGGCGATGTGTGCACCAGCTGCGGTCAAGATGCGCAGCGTAGCCTGCATGATTTCAGGGCCAATGCCATCGCCATAAGCTATGGTGATGGGGGTCGCAAGGCCGGCTGGGTTGCTCGGTTGAAGTAGGGTGTGGGGTTCAAAGTTCATCGCTGTCTTTCGGAAAATGACCTGCCAGTGGGGCGGGTATGAACGGACTGTAGGCAATCCTATGCATTAAGAAAAATACTTTGTTTTCATGAAAAGCATAGAATAAAAGCTATGAATCGCCATTTGCAGCGTCTTCTTCGAACATCGCACCAGCAGCTTCGCGCCTTTGAGGCCACGGCGCGGCTGCTGTCGGTCACCAAGGCGGCGCAGGAGCTGCATGTCTCGCAGCCGACGGTGAGCGTGCAGTTGCGGGAATTGGCTCATGCCGTCGGCACGCCTTTGTTTGATATGGTCGGCAGGAGGATTCAGTTGACTGCAGCTGGGCAAGCCTTGCTGGAGACCGTGGGCGAGGTGGTGGGCTGCTGGCAGCGCTTTGAATCAACGCTCTCCGATATGCAGGGCCTGCTCAGAGGGCGCCTGAAGATTGCGGCAGTCACCACGGCTGAATATTTCGTGCCCGATTTGCTTGGCCCTTTTGCAGCGGCACACCCCGGCGTGGATATTGATCTGGCCGTGGAAAACCGAGACCGCGTGGTGGAGCGGCTTGAGAAGCACAGCGATGACTTGGCCGTGATGATGCTGCCGCCTGCGCACTTGCCGCTGGATGCCCTGCCTTTCATGGCCAACCCATTGGTGGTGATCGCTGCGAAAGATCATCCGCGCGCCGCAAAGCGCACACAGCTTGCGCAGTTGCAGGGCGAGCGCTGGCTCATGCGCGAGAGCGGCAGCGGCACGCGCACGGTGGCCTTGCAGCATTTCATGACCCAAGGCTTTGAGCCGCGTATTGCGATGAGTTTGGGCAGCAATGAGGCGCTCAAACACGCCGTTGCCGCTGGCCTAGGCATCGGCGTGATTTCGCGCCTAGCCTTCGCAGGCAGTGCTGAGCATACCGGCTTGGTGGAGCTCAAAGTCAGCGGCTTTGCCTTGCAGCGGCAATGGCAGGTGGCTTGGCGCAAAGACTATCCCTTGTCTGCAGCAGCGCGCACCTTTGTGCAATACCTGCAATCGAAGCCTTCGTTGGGATGATTTGGCGATGACGCTGGCTTTGTTTGATGATGCACCTGAGGCGCCCAAGCCGAAGAGAAAGCTCAGCAAGGCAGCCGTTGGCGTTATGCCAGCGCCAGTTCCCCAAGAGATTCAAACCTTAGCTCAATCCTTGCCGAGGCAACTGCACCTGGGCACATCGTCTTGGACTTTCCCCGGTTGGTCAGGTTTGGTTTGGGATCAGCCCTATGCGGAAGGCAAGCTTGCCAAAGAAGGCTTGCGAGCCTACAGCCAACATCCGCTGCTGCGTACGGTGAGCCTGGATCGCGCGTTTTACCGCCCCATGCGCGCCGAGGAATACGCCGCGCTGGCCGCGCAGGTGAGCGATGACTTCCGTTTCGTCGTCAAAGTGCCCAGCATGATCAGCGATGCGCTGATCCGCGCCAGCGAGGGCGCTGCGGGTGGCCAGGCCGGGCAGGGCTTGCAGGTCAATCCGCATTTTCTGGATGCCGCCTTGTTCGAGCAAGCCTGCCTGCAGCCCGCGCTGCAAGGCCTGGGCGCCAAGCTGGGTGCGCTGGTGCTGCAAATGAGCCCGCTTCCGGCGCAGATGTTTGATGGAGCCGGCTTTTTTAAGCGTTTTGAGGCTCTAGCCGGCGTATTATCTGCGCAGAATGCTATGAAATCAGTAGCGACTGAGGCGGTCTTGGCAGTGGAGGTGCGCAATCCGCAGTTTCTGCAAGGCGCTTGCCGCGACGAGTTTGCCGCGCTGCTCAAAGCCACTGGCGCCACCTATTGCCTCGGCCTGCATGCCAAGCTGCCGCCGATTGAAGAGCAGTTGCCCATCCTGCGCCAACTCTGGCCCGGCCCGCTGGTCTGCCGCTGGAACTTGCACAGCAAACACGGCAAGTTTGGCTACCAAGCCGCGAAAGACAGCTACGAGCCGTTTGACAAACTCGTCGACGAAGATTTAGCGACCCGCGCCGTGTTGGCCAAAGTCATCGCCGGCACGCTCAAAGGCGGCAAAGGCGTCTTGGTCACGATCAACAACAAAGCCGAGGGCTCTGCGCCGCTTTCGGTTCAAAGGCTTGCTGAGGCGGTAGCGGAGCGGCTTTAGCTTGATGCTGCTGCATTTCTTGGCTTGGCTGGCCACGCTTGAGCTCAGGCCGCCCCACTTCGCTCGTGTCCCCCTGCGGGCTGCGCCCGCATTCCTCCTTAACCTCGCTGCGCGGGGCAGCCTGAGCCCAAGCGCCGCGAGCACCCGGGCGCGGGACTATCAGAAATACCGGGGGCGCAAATGCGCCGCCAGCATTCGCGTTCAAAATACGACTTGCTTTACTGAGATCAAGCGATGGAAACTACTACGAATTCAATAGCACTCTGCGCAGCATTTACGACCGCTAGAGGCCGATTTAACACTCAAAGTATAGGTTTCACGAGACACCCTCATTTCAAGCCAAATCAGCGGTTAGCCGGCATAGAACCTGCGCATAGTGCTATGGAACTTGCAGCAAATGGAGACAAAGCATGAATCTACAAACAATCAATCGCCGAACCTTGCTGGCGCTCGCAGGAAGTGCACCATTGTTGGGTGGCTGCTTCTATGGCCAATTCTTTGATATTGAATGGGATGAAGAAGTGCTGCTGCATGATGGGAGGGTGATTTGGGTGCACATTAAACGCACGTTTGAGCGACTTGGTGGCGTTCGCTCTAGGTGGGAAGGTGTCCATCGAGATACTGAAATCAGTTTTGATGCCGGGGGGAAGATTGGAAGATTCACAAGAAAATTCGAACGGTATGCGATTGACTTGTTACATAACAAAGGTGACTTCTGGTATTTGGGGATATGGGTATCCACGGGAAGTCCGCCCGTGAAATTGGTCACTCGTGAAAAAAGCATACTGCTCCTAAAGCCTGAAGCCGACCTAGAAGCCATTGCTACAGCGGATCTGCCGCCGGAGATAAAAACGTTCAATCTGATGCCTTTGACACCGGACTCAGCGGGTATTGCCAAATTTCACAATAAACGTCTCAGCGTTGCGGAAAAAAAATTTGCACTGGCGGCAATTCCCGCGCGCAGCTGGTGACTCTCCATCGATGGAAATCAGTCGGAAATAATTTCACAGGAAAAAGATCATGACGCGCGAAGCAGATTTGGCGCTTTTAGCCGCCGGCTCATACTGGGATATTTGTCAAGACGACCTTCCTCAAACTCCGCGTAGCTAGCATCATCAGAACCAGCCAAAACAATAGAGTCTGCAAAGGCGAAAGTCATGGTTCACAAAACGTAGTTAGTTCAAAAATATTAGCTTGCCGGGATGTGAACTCCCCTCGCCCAAACCGGCCCGTGATCGCCGCAGGCCTGAGCGCGCCAAGGCATCAAATCTGAGCGCGCCAACCCTCGCAAAACAGTCAAATATTAAGCCAAATTGGCATCTAGCCGGGGCGGTCTCAAGTCTGAAGTGCAACACTGCTGAATATCAATTTAGCAAGGAGCACCCATGAACACCGAAGAACTGCCAAACAGCTACAAACAACTTGATTATCAACAGCGCGAGAGCATCGCCATTGGCTTGGA
>JANMHJ010000053.1:0-26408 GCA_031375105.1 Variovorax sp. | reverse complement strand
TTTGAGGGGGTTGTCGTCTTGTGGCCAAACGCCCTTTTCAATTTGGGCGATTTCAGCGCGGATGGCGATCATGGCGTTGATGAAGCGGTCAATCTCGGCGAGGTCTTCGCTTTCGGTGGGCTCGACCATGAGCGTGCCTGCGACTGGGAAACTCAGTGTGGGGGCGTGGAAGCCGTAGTCAATGAGACGCTTGGCGACGTCTTCTGCGCTCACACCGCAGGCATCCTTGATCGGACGCAGATCTAAGATGCATTCATGGGCGACGTAGCCTGCTTCGCTGGCGTAAAGCGTGGGGAAATGGTCTTTTAAGCGGGCGCTGATGTAGTTGGCGCTCAGGATGGAGACTTCGGTGGCGGCTTTGAGGCCGTCTGCGCCCATCATGCGGCAATACATCCAGCTGATCGGCAGCACAGCGGCATTGCCCAGCGGCGCGGCTGAGACTGCGCCTACGCCCTTCGTGATGATGCCGCCGGTCGCATGGCCGGGCAAGAAAGGCACGAGATCTTCCACCACGCAGACTGGGCCGACACCGGGGCCGCCGCCGCCATGCGGGATGCAGAAGGTTTTGTGTAAATTCAAGTGGCTCACATCGCCACCGAATTCGCCCGGCGCAGCCACGCCAACGAGGGCATTCATGTTCGCGCCATCCACATACACGCGGCCGCCGTGCTGATGCACGAGAGCGCATAGCTCTTTCACGCTGGTTTCAAACACGCCGTGGGTGGAGGGATAGGTGATCATCACCGCCGCGAGATTGGCGCTGTGTTGCTCGCATTTGGCTTTCATATCCGCCATGTCTACGTTGCCTTGCGCATCACAGGCGACGACGACCACTTGCATGCCCACCATTTGCGCGCTGGCAGGGTTCGTGCCATGCGCACTAGCAGGAATCAGGCAAATCTTGCGATGACCTTGGCCGCGTGATTCTTGCCATGCGTTGATCACGAGCAAGCCGGCGTATTCGCCCTGCGAGCCGGCATTGGGCTGCAAACTGATGCCGCTGTAGCCGGTGGCTTGGCAGAGCCATTCGCGCAGTTGCTCATCCAGCAACTTATAGCCTTCGCGTTGGTTGGCGGGGCTGAAAGGATGAATGTTGGCAAACTCAGGCCAGGTGATCGGAATCATCTCACTGGTGGCGTTGAGCTTCATGGTGCAACTGCCCAGCGGAATCATGGTGCGATCCAGCGCTAAATCTTTGTCGCTCAAGGCGCGGATGTAGCGCAGCATGGCGGTTTCGCTGTGATGCGTGTTGAAGACGGGATGCGTGAGGAAGGGGCTGGTGCGGCGCAGTGAATGGGGGATCAAAGGCTCGATACCTTTTTCAAATTGCGCGAAGTTAGGAAGCTGTTTGCCACCGCTTGCGCTGTCACCTGCGAAGATGCTCCAGAGCAGTTCAACATCGGCGCGGGTGGTGGTCTCATCCAGCGAGACGATGATGTATTCATCCCATGCTTTTCGCAGGTTAGCCGACATCGATACTGCGCGGAGTGCTATTGAATCAGTAGTAGCTTGGTCCGTATGGATGCACACGGTGTCAAACACGCCTTGCTCGCCATGATGTGTGTTGCTAAAACCCAGATCAGCCAAGCCTTTAGCGAGGATGGCCGTGTAGGCCGCCACGCGTTGCGCGATGCGCTTCAAGCCCACGGGGCCGTGATACACGGCATACATGCTGGCGACGACGGCAGGCAAGACCTGCGCGGTGCAGATATTGCTGGTGGCTTTTTCGCGGCGAATATGTTGCTCGCGAGTTTGCAGCGCGAGGCGGTAAGCCGGATTGCCATGCGCATCCACGCTCACGCCCACGAGGCGGCCGGGCATCGAGCGCTTGAAATCATCCTTACATGCGAGGAATGCTGCATGCGGACCGCCGTTGCACAGCGGCATACCAAAGCGCTGCGTGTTGCCCACGACAATGTCTGCGCCCATGTCGCCGGGGGCTTTGAGCAGAGTGAGTGAGAGCAGATCAGCGCAGACGATGAAGGCGGCGCTTTTGCTGTGAATCGTGGCTGCGTCGTCGCTCCAGTCATGCAGCCAGCCGCTGGAGGCAGGGTATTGCGTGAGTGCGGCGAAGTAATCATCCGCTGCAATCAGCGCATCCCACTCTTCGCCGGAGTTGGCGATTTTCACCGTCAAACCCAGTGGCTTGGCACGGGTTTCAATCACTTCGATGGTTTGCGGATGCGTGTCACCGGAGACAACAAACACATTGCCTTTGGCTTTGACACTGCGCTTGGCCAGCGTCATGGCTTCTGCGGCGGCGGTGGCTTCATCGAGCATGGAGGCATTGGCCATGGGCATACCCGTGAGATCGCAGACCATGGTTTGGAAGTTGATCAGCGCTTCCATGCGGCCTTGTGAAATTTCAGCTTGGTAGGGCGTGTAGGCGGTGTACCAAGCGGGGTTTTCCAAAATGTTGCGCAAGATCACGCCCGGTGTGTGGCAACTGTAATAGCCTTGGCCGATGAAATTCTTCATTAGCTTATTTTTGCTTGCAATGGCCTTCATTTCAGCCAGTGCTGCGGCTTCGGTGATGGGTGCGGGCAGCTTCATGGCATTCGTGCGCTTGATGGAAGCGGGCACGATGGCTTCAATCAAAGCGCGACGCGATGCTGCGCCGATCACGCTGAGCATGTGCTGCTCATCTTGCTCCCAAGGACCGATGTGGCGCGCTTGGAATTCAGCGTGGTTTTCAAGTTCGCTCAAGGGGGCGGCGGATTGCATCAACATGATTGTTTGCTCTTGGATAAAAATTCAAATTCAAATCTAACGTCCGGACGCGAAGGGCGCGAAAGTTACGCGAAAGACGCTAAAAATACCAAATACAAAAAGAATTCAAAAAAGAGGTTGGCGTCTGTTTTATAGACTTCCCTTTTTGCCTGCACTTTTGTCTTTCTTTTTTGCGTCTTTCGCGTAACTTTCGCGCCCTTCTCATCCGGTTTTGGTATTAAGCGTTTTGCTCAAACGCCGTATAAGCCGTCTCGTCCATCAAAGCTGTCAGCTGGCCAGCATCAGAGAGCTTTACTTTGAAGAACCAGCCTGCGCCAAGAGGATCAGAATTGGCCAAGGCAGGGTCTGAACGCAAAGTTTCATTCACTTCCGTCACCGTGCCGCTCACAGGCATGTAGACGTCGGCTGCAGCCTTCACGCTTTCGACCACTCCCGCTACGTCTTTCTGTGCATAGGCTTTGCCCACTTCGGGCAAATCCACAAACACCACATCGCCCAGCGCGTCTTGCGCATGGTGTGTGATGCCGACGGTTGCCGTATCGCCCTCGACTTTGAGCCATTCATGGTCTTCGGTGTATTTCATCGTCATGATGTGTTCTCCTAAAAAAGATGGATTAGATTAATTGGGGTCAGAACCCAATTAATTTTGGGTTGAATGAGACTTTAGCCACGATAGTAGCGCTGCTGCACAAAGGGCATGGCGCAGACTTTCATCGGCACGGGTTTGCCGCGAACCATGGCGTGAATTACGGTGTCGTTGACTGCGAAATCGATGCTCACATAGCCTATCGTAATAGGCTGATTGATCGTGGGGCCGAGCAGGCCGCTGGTGACTTTGCCTACTTGCTGGCCATCCACGCTCACTAGCTCAGTGCCATCGCGCACGGGGATGCGCTCTTGCGCGATCAAACCCACACGTTTCTTTGAAGGTTTTTGACCTTCCCCCGTTATATTCATTGCGCTGAGCGCTATTAAATGAGTAGCGCCCGGAAACCCCAAAGCACGTTCACCGCCTATGCGGCGCACTTTTTGGATCGCCCAAGTGAGCGCGGCTTCTACGGGATTCGTGGTCTCGTCAATGTCATTGCCATACAAGCAAAGACCCGCTTCTAAGCGCAGCGAATTACGAGCACCCAAGCCAATCGGCTTGACTTCAGGCTGCGCTAGCAGGGCGCGCGCGAACTTATCAGCGTGAATGCCAGGCACAGAGATTTCAAAGCCGTCTTCGCCGGTATAACCACTGCGGGTGATGAACAGCGGCACGCCGCTCCAGACAAAATCGCCACCGTTCATAAACACGAGCTTCTCCACGCCGGGGATCATGCGCGAGAGCGCCAACACGGCTTGCGGGCCTTGCAATGCGAGCAGGGCATCTTGCTCAAGATAAGTGAGTTTCACGGCAAGATGCGATGCCGCCAAATGCTCGCGCATCCATTTCAAATCGCCATGCTTGCCAGCGCCGTTCACAATGATGAAAAGATGATCGCCACGGTTGGTGAACATCAAATCGTCGATGATGCCACCCGCATCGTTCGTGAGAAAACCGTAGCGCTGCTTGCCATCACCTAAGCCGAGCACATCCATGGGAATCAAAGACTCAAGTGCCAAAGCACGTGCCTCATGCGAAGGCCCATCGAGCCGCACTTGCCCCATGTGAGACACATCAAAGAGTCCCGCATTTGTTCTCGTATGCGCATGCTCAGCCATGAGGCCAGAAGGGTATTGCACAGGCATGGAATAGCCCGCAAACGGCACCATGCGAGCGCCGAGCTCGATGTGCAAGGCGTTCAGGGGGACGGTAAGTAAATCGTGAGGATCAGACATGCGCGGGGTTTCCAAATCAAAACTCTCATGCCTCTGCCGCAAGGCAAAAGCATGAATGATGAAACCCTGTTGTCCGCTTTACCTGAGAGATTCTTGGCCAGTGATCAAGCCAGTTGCCCCTTCGGTGGGCTGAGCTTTGCACTCAGCCTCTCTCCAACAGAATGTGAGCACCAATGTTAAAAATTTAGCGCACGGTTGGCCTGTCCTTTTGCCTGAGCGTTTGCTGGTTTTTCGACCAACTGCGCCTTCGGCGGTTTATTTAAAAACTCTCTCCAAGCAAGGCAGATTGTACGTGAGGCAAAACCCTATTTGTACACAAGATCGCGCAATCCCAAACTGATCACCGGGATATAAGTGATGAGCATCAGGCAGAAGAGTATCACTAAGACGAAAGGCAACAGATACGGAATGATCCGATCCAGCGATATTCGTGCCACCGTGCAAGCGGCGAACAGGTTCACGCCAAACGGCGGGGTGATCATGCCCAAGGCGAGATTGACGACCATGATCAGGCCGAAATGCACCGGATCAATGCCGAAATAGATGGCCACGGGCGCGAGAATCGGCGCGAGCACGATGATGGCGGCGCTGGTTTCGATAAACATGCCGATCACAAACAACGCTGCATTCACACCCAGCAAGAAAAGCGCAGGGCTTTGCAATACTTCCTTAAGATATTGGCCAATCGCATCGGGTACGCCGGCGCGCGTGATGAGGAAGGCAAACAAGCCTGCATTGGCAATGATGAACATGATCACCGCGCTGGAAATCACGGATTTCTTCAAGATTTTGTAGAGATCGACGATTTTGATCTCGCGGTAGATCAGCATGCCCACGACTAGCGCATAAAACACAGCGACGGCGGAGGCTTCCGTTGGCGTAAAGATACCGCCATAGATGCCGCCCAAAATAATCACTGGCATGAGCAACGCCCAACCTGCTTGCCATGAGGCTTTCCCAAAAGGCAGGCGGCCATCGCCATCGTTTTTGCCATAGCCTTTGATGCGGCAATAAATGTGGACATAAAGCATCAACACCACGCCGATAAGTAGCCCGGGGCCAAAGCCTGCGATGAACAATTCGCCAATCGAGACTTCTGCGCTCACGCCATACAAAATCATCGGAATACTCGGCGGAATGATCACGCCCAGCTCAGCGCTGGTGGCTTGCAAGGCAGCTGCGTAAGGCGTGGGATAGCCATGCTTGATGAGGGCGGGGATGATGATCGCGCCAATAGCAAAAGTGGTGGCCACGGAAGAGCCAGACACCGCTGCAAAAATCATGCAGGTCAACACGCAAGTCATCGGCAAGCCGCCTTGCACGCCGCCCACGATGGATTTCGCAAATTCGACGAGACGGCGCGAGATGCCGCCCGTTTCCATGATGTTGCCTGCGAGAATGAAAAACGGAATCGCGGCGAGCGGAAATTTGTTGATCGAAGAAAACATTTCCTTGACCGAAATCAACATGTTTACATTGCTGATCTGAATGCCAACGATGGCTGACAGACCAATCGATACGGCCACGGAAATGGTGAGTGCGAAGCACAGCACCATCGTTAAAATCATCATCGTGCTCATTGAGCTGTCTCCAATTCCAAACGCTGTGGATCCAGCAGATTGCCGATGATGCCAATGGCGCTGAAGATGCCGCCTACCGGCATGGCCAAATAGGCCCAGAACATACTCACGTCTTCGAGGCCGATGGTGCTTTGCACTTTGCCACGGTTGGCGTAATCCCAGCCCCACCAAACAATCACAAAGATCAAAATCAAAGCGGCGATGCTGACGACATAATCCAGCACACGCTTGATCTTTGGGGGGCTCCAGCGATACAGCACATCCACGCTGACCATTGCGCCTTGGCGAAACGCTGCCGCAATACCCAGGAACACCATCCAGATCAGCGAAAAGCGAATCAGCACCTCAGTCCATTCCGCAGGCTGCTCCAAAACGAAGCGTGTGATGATCTGGAATAAGCCCAGACCCGAAGCAATCACCAGCATGAAGCAGGCCAAAGCCATGGCCAAGCCGGTGGTGAAACTCTCAAACTTCAAGAAGGCGGTTTTCATGGGTGATGGGGCGGGCGGGCTCATTGGATGATCCATAAAAAAATACGCCGAAAACCGAAGTTTGCCGACGTATTATTTAGATAGTTTGCTATGTAAATAATAGCATCACTTCACATTGCGAATACGGTCAATATTGGCTTTTCCAAACTGCTTTTCAAATTCAGCATTCACGGGCGCGAGTTGGGCGACGAACTTGGCCTTGTCTAGATTTTCCACCACCGTCATGCCTTTGCTGCGCAACTCTGCCACGCCTTTGGAGTCGTCTTCATCTACGCGAGCGCGGCCTGCTTTTGCACCTTCTTTGGCAGCTTCCAAGAAGGCTGTTTTGTCAGCAGCTGAGAGCTTGTCAAACGCGCCTTTGCTCATCAGAAAGATCGCTGGGGAATACACATGGCCTGTGAGCGAGAGATGCTTTTGCACTTGATCAAACTTAGCCGCCATGATCACCGAGAGAGGATTCTCTTGACCATCCACTGTGCCTTGCTGGAGCGCGGTGAACACTTCAGGGAAGGCCATTGGCGTGGGAACAATGCCAAAGCCTTTGTAAGCAGCAATGTGAACTGGGTTTTCCATCGTTCGCATCTTCAAACCCTTCAAATCATCGGGCGAGTTGACCGAGCGCTTGCTGTTGGTCATGTGGCGCACGCCGTTTTCACCCCAAGCCAGGGCTTTGAAGCCTTTCGGCTCGAACTTGACGAGCATTTCTTGACCAATTGCACCATCGAGCACTGCACGTGCATGGGCTTTGTCGCGGAAGAGGAAGGGAATATCCATGATGCGAGCATCGGGCACGAAATTCGGGACGGGGCCCGTCGATGTGAAGGTCAGCTCCTGCGTGCCAAGCTGCACAGATTCAATGCTTTCGCGCTCGCCACCGAGTGCGCCCGAGTAGAAAGCTTGGATTTTGTAGCGGCCTGCGGTGCGCTTTTCCACTTCACGGGCAAAGACATCAATGGCCACGCCTTGGTGCGAGTTTTGCGCGACCGAGATGCTGATGCGCATGGTTGATTGCGCTAAAGCCAAGCCTGAGCTGGCGAGGAAACCAGCGGCGACCGAAGCGGCGAAAAAGAGGCGGGAAAGTTTCATGGTGTCTCCAAAAGGAATGTCTGAACGCAAAAGAAAAGTCTAACCCTAAACCAAGCCTGCGCCCTCAGGGGATGCCCTTGGATGACGTTTGGCTATAGCTGAGATCACACTTTGAGCTCGGGATGGTTTTCCGCGATGTACGCATGCACGATCTCTTCAAAACTCGCGTTGGCTTGCAAGCCGAGCGCATTCGCGCGGGGGCTGGCGATACGCGCAGGCCAGGTGCTCACGATACGCTCGATTTGAGGGTCAATTTGCCACTTGAGCCTTGCAAATACTGCGTCACCAGCTATTATTTTGAGAGCATTTGCCATCGCGCCAACCGTTGTGGTCATCGCGGGGAGGTTGAGCGTGGTCAGGGGCCCCCAGTCTGCATCAGACGTTTCCGCGCAGCGGATGATGCCTTCAATCGTGTGGCCGGGAGAGGAGAGGGCGACTTCGGTGCTGGGCGCTACAGGAACGATGGATTCCACGCCGCGCAGTGGCTCGCGGATCATGCCGCTGAAAAAGCCCGAAGCTGCGCCATTGGGCGCACCGGGGCGCACGGAAACGGTCATGAGGCGGGCGCTGCGAGCAGTAATGAAGGCTTTGCGGCCATAGTCGGCCATGAGTTGCTCGCCGATGGCTTTCTGGATGCCATAGCTCGATTGCGGCGTGGGCAGCGTCACATCGGTGACGGGAAGTTGGATCGGCAACAAAGCCGTTTGGCCAAACACGGCGAGCGAGCTGGCAAAGAAGACGAGCGGCTGGGTCAGAATAGTGCGGCAGCTTTCCAGCAGCGCATGCGTTGTGGCGTAATTGCTGCGCATGCCGAGATCGAAATTGGCTTCGCATTCGCCGCTGACGGCTGCTGCTAGATGGAAGACCGCTACTACATCTGCGTGGCGGGCGAGCAAGTTGGCGGGATTGCTTTGCAGTTGGTCAAACAAATCGCCGACTTCGCTCTTGATGCGCGGATCGGCGGCGAGATCGGCAGGCGCGGCCACGCGGTCTGCGAGCACGATGCTGCTGATCTTCCGAGCAGGCTGGCCGCGCAGGCTCAGTGAGTTGCGCTTTAAAAGTTCGCGGGCGAGGCGTGCGCCTAAGAAGCCTGCGCCGCCGGTGATGATGATTTTCATGATGATGGGTTGGTGTTGAGGAGAAGGGTCTGCTCTTTTTGCAACTGGCCGCGCACGAATTCCACATGCTGGCGCAGGGTGTAAACGCGGTCGGCAAATTCGAGGGTGAATTTGCTGGTGCTGATGTGCGATTCAATGTGATCGAGTTGCGCACGGGCATCGTTGATCTCTTGCTGATTGAGTTGGCGGGATCGGATGTTTGATTCCATTTCAAGCAGTTGCCCGTAACGGCGGTACAAGCGATTTTTCTCTTTGAATTGCAGCAGACTTGGAATCAATTTGATAACGGGAATGCCAATGGCAGCCAAAGGAATCAGAATCAGCAGCAGGCGCTGCAAGGCATTGGCCAGCCAGAAGGGCATATAGCGCTGCAAGAAAGGGCGGCCGTCTTTGAAGTAGCGGGTGGCTTCTTCAGAGAGCGGGAAATCGGTGCCGCGTGGGTGGGGGAATTCTGTGGGGCGATTGAGCAGGGTAGGGCCCTTGTGCGCATCGCGTGCGGCTTCCAAAAGCAAATAGGCGATGGCCGGATGCGTGTCTTGTCGCACAACGAGATTGGCGGTGGTGGTGAGCAGGGTGATGTCTTGATCCGGTGTTTTGCTCACCGGATCAACTGAGCCTGCCTTGAGCACCACAGTGGAGAGAAAAGGCAAGCGGCGCGCGATGCCTTCGGCTTGGGAAAGGCTGATGAGTGTGGCGGCATTGCCGGGGTCGATCAGCTTTTGCACGGCAGGGGCTTGCGGGGAGGCAATGAGAATAATGGCATCGAGTTTTTTGTCGAGCAAGGCTTGCGTGGCTGCCATGCCGGAGTTGGGCTCTAGCGTGGCATTCTGCGAGGACACACCGTAGGCTTGGAGCAGTTCAAGCGCCACCTTGCGTGTGCCGCTGCCTTCTGCACCCACAGCGATGCGCTTGCCAGCCAAGCCTTGCAAACTGCCAGCAAGTTTCTTGGCCACATCGGGCGTTTGCGCGAAGATCCACACCGGCTCATAGCCAATTACGGCAAGCGAGCGCAGCGGCGTTTTTACATCGTCGTCATTTGGATCAATCGTTAGTTGGCCAAGGCCGCCTTGCACGAAACCAGCAGCCGTGCCCGGTTGCTCCAAACGCTCTAGGTTTTGCACCGAGCCAGCGGAAGGCTTCAAGATCAGCTCGATGCCGTTGGCCTTCATGTAGGTTTTGTATTTCTCACCAAAAGCGTGATACGCCCCATCTTGAGCGCCTGTGGTCATAGTGACAGTACGCGGCGGCGCGGGGCTGATGTAGCGGGTGAGGGCCCAGAAGACGAGAGCCAATGCGGCAAAGAATGCGGCTGCTGCAAGGATCTGATGTTTGCCGGAGAGCTGCGGGATGACCATGGGTGCAGTCTAACGAATTTTGTGGGCTCTGTTGGCGCTCCGTGGTCTGAGATCGCCGATATCGAGCGCCCTCATGGCGGAGTACCGCAAATCGGTCGCCCAATATCGGCGATCTCTGACCGGTTTGTACAACGCCAACATGCACGCGAGAAGACTTTTCCTGTAGCTAACAGGCCATGCCTCACACTCGCAGCCGCTGCATCCGTAGACAAATCTTCAGCTTATGAAGCACTATGAATTCAATAGCACTCCGCGCACAATATACAACGGCTAGTGGCCGATTTCGCTAAAAATCAAGCCCAAAAACCTTTGTACAGCATATAAGCCGCCAACACATACAACACAGCAGCAAACACACGCTTGAGCTTCTTCACATCCATCGCATGCGCCGCCTTCGCGCCCACCGGTGCCATGAACACACTGGTGATCGCGATCAAGCCCAATGCGGGCAGCCAGATATAGCCTAGCGAGCCTTGCGGCAAGCCGCTCACGCCTTGCCCGCTGATTGCGTAACCAATCGCATTGACTACGGCAATGGGAAAGCCCAAAGCTGCTGAAGTAGCCACAGCGTTATGAATTGCCACATTGCACCAAGTCATGAATGGCACGCTGATGAAGCCGCCGCCTGCGCCCACCAAGCCCGAGAGAAAACCAATCACCCCGCCACCGGCCAACTGCCCCGCCGTGCCTGGTATCTGGCGTGTGGGCGCAGGCTTTTTATCAAGGAACATTTGCGTGGCAGAAAACGACACAAACAAACCAAAGAAAATCGCCAACCAAGAGCCCTTGAGCAAGGCAAACAAGCCCAGGCTGGCAATCAGCCCCCCGATCACAATGCCGGGCGCCAGGCCTTTGACAATGTCCCAGCGCACCGCGCCGCGCTTGTGATGCGCGCGCACGCTGGAGATACTGGTGAAAATGATCGTGGCCATGGAAGTGGCAATCGCCATCTTCACCGCTAGATCAGGCGATGCACCGCGCGTGCTCATGATGTAGGTGAGAAACGGCACCATGATCATGCCGCCGCCAATGCCGAGCAGGCCTGCCAAAAAACCTGTGCCTACGCCTAAGACGAGCAGTTCAAGGATGAGGAGCGCGTCTAGCGTCATGTTGTTGTCGTTTTCAAAAAAGGGAAAGGTGCTTGCAGCTTGGTGCTAGGCCGGCATCCTGAACCGGGGTTCAGGTGGGCGAGATCAGCAGCTCATTGGGTTCATCTAACGCGAGACGATCACGCTTGAGAGGCAATTTTCAAGCCCGGGCTCTAAGAGCATTGGTACAAGAATATAAAGCCCAACACGGCTGCAAGCATTTCGATTTTACCGCTGCACGGCAATGTTTGCTGGCAATGATGTGTCCGTTTCTTTTTGCGCAAGTTGATCCCTCAGCGCGAGCTGATCCATCACCCAACCCGCTGCGCACATGCCGAAGGAGGCCGTAACGCTGACAACGGAACCATAGCCGTGGCAATTTAAGCTTCCATCAGCATCTTCAATCGCGCAAGACGGATCGGGCGGTGCAACGGCTTCTTTGCTGAACACGCAGCTGATACCGATGCGTTGGCCACGGGCTGCGCCGTGTTGCTTGCGCAGGCGATAGCGCAGATCGGAGAGCAGGGGGTCGTGCGTGGTCTCGCTCAAATCGGCGATTTCAACTTTGTCTGCACGGCGCTTGCCGCCAGCAGCGCCGACGGTGATGAAAAGCGGCGCTTGTCTTTTGAATTGCTTTTGCTGCGCGAGCGCCCAAGCGGCAAGAGCAGTTTTGGTCTTTTGTTGATCGCAGCAGTCAAGCACAGCATCGAATCTGGCGCTGCTCAGCTGCTCCCAGTTTTCAGGCGTAGCAAACTCTTCGATGGCATGCACTTTGCAAGACGGGTTGAGCAAAGCAATCCGCTCTTGCATCGCCAGCACCTTGGCCTTGCCCACGCTGAGGGAATCGGCATGCACTTGGCGATTGATATTGGATTCAGCCACTTGGTCAAAATCAATCAGCGTGATTTTGTCCACGCCGCTGCGCGCCAGTGCCTCCGCCGCCCAAGAGCCGACGCCGCCAATGCCGATCACGGCAATATGCGCTGCGCGGATTTGCGCTGCGCCATTCACACCATACAGGCGTTCTAAGCCAGCAAAGCGGCGCTGCACATCAGCTTCAGGCAAAGCGCTCAAGCCATGCGCTCCAAGCGCCACATTTGGTATTTAAAAGCCACCACAGCGCCTGCAATGATCGCCGCCACAGCAATGAAGCTCATGGTAGACAGCGTAGAAATACCGCTCAAACCTTGGCCCACAGTGCAGCCCATGGCGGTCACGCCGCCCACGCCCATCAGCACCGCGCCGACCAGATGGTTGGCCACATCTTCCGTCCCGCCAAAGCCTTCCCAGCGAAAGCTTTTGGTCGCCACTGCCACCACAGCCGAGCCCGCGATCACACCAAAAACCGACACGATGCCCAAGGTCAATACTTTGGTTTTGTCACTGAAAAACATCAGCCAATCCACCGTGTAAGCCACGGGCGCGACGAAGCTCAGTGCCTCAGCGCGGCCAGAATTCGTGCCTACAAAGGCTTCTTGCAAAGTCTCGGGGTGTTCGGCAATGTAGCCGAGCGAGCCACTGACCCACCACATCGCTGCAATGACCAAACCGATACCTAGACCCGCAAGCAGATTCTCAAAGTTGTGGAATTCTTTGGAAAGCAAAGCCCACACCAGCAACGCCCCGCCCACCAATAAAGCGCAAAGCATCTGTGCAGCCTGTATTTTTAAGCCAAATAGGCTACTCGCCGTTATAGATATTGAATTGTATGCTATTGAATTAATAGCAACTGTATCTACAGTAGCGACTCGCACCACAGCCGTGATGCCTTTGAGTGTGGCAAACGCGGCTACGCCCATCACGATGAAAACGATCACCGATTTCAAGCTGCCCCCGCCTATGCGCACCAGCGTTTTGCTGCCGCAGCCTGAGGCCAAGACCATGCCAAAGCCGAACATAAAGCCGCCCACCAAAGCAGAAAGCCATGCAATGCGGCTGCTGGCATAAAGTGTTTTTGCCGGGTCTATTTTTCCTAAATAAACCAATGCACCAAAACCGAGCATCGCCACCCCAGCAGCAAGCGCCCATTGGCGCATGCGCTGCCAATCACCCATGTTCACGATATCGCTGACTGCACCCATAGTGCAGAAATGCGTGCGCTGGGCAATCGCACCAAACAGGAAGGAAATAAGAAAAGAAGCCAGCAGGACGTGCTGATTCATAGAGGAAAGATCGGAGGCTTGCATGGCCGTATTTTAGGGGAGTGAATACTTGTGGGTACATTGGTGCTTAGTTGGCTGAATGCGGCCTTCTCGATAGAATCAACCTCAAAGCGAAACTAAATACACCATGGCCCTCATAGTTGTCTGCGAAGACGATGCTTCCACCCGCACCCTGATCACTGCCATTCTTACCAAGGCGGGCCATCAGGTGGAGGCGTTTGACAATGGCTTGATGGGCTTTGCTCGCCTGTGCGACGGCGATGTGGAGCTGCTGATCAGCGATGTGCAGATGCCGGGAAAAGACGGCTTTGCACTGGTCTCGGATGTGCGCGACGACAAAGAGCTG
Source organism: Variovorax sp. (assembly GCA_031375105.1). GTDB lineage: Bacteria > Pseudomonadota > Gammaproteobacteria > Burkholderiales > Burkholderiaceae_C > JANMDU01. The sequence continues at coordinate 12,628 of JANMHJ010000053.1, read as the reverse complement.
CTCAATCTGCCTTGCATTTTGCTCACCAGCTTAGCTGAGCGGGCGCATATGCGCGTGGGCATGACCAGCGGCGCAGACGATTACGTCACCAAACCTTTTCAGCCCAGCGAGCTGCTCGAAGCCGTCAACAGCCAGCTCAAGCGCGCGATGCAGGTGCATTTAATGCACGTGGATGAGACGCTGCGCAGTGTGGATGCCGCTGTCGGCAATCGCACCAATGAGCTCATGGATGTGTTTGAAAAACGCTTACAGCGTGAGCTGCATTCGCGCTGGGCGCGCACGGATAAGAGCAGCACGGAGCTCAATGGCAGCATTCTGGCTTGCAGCATCTTGCAACAAGAGAAGTGGCTGGAGCAACTGAGCAGCACCCAGATGGCCGATTTGGCGCGTCATTTCTACAACAAAGTGGCCGACTGCGCCGCCCTGTTCAATGCCGAGCATCTGCAATTTGTGGGCGAAGGTTTGCTGATTGTGTTTGATGCGCAAACCGACACACCATCGCTCAACCATGCTGGCCGAGCGCTGCGACTGCTGCAATCCATGGGTGCGATTCGCAGCAGCATGCAAGCCTACATTCGAGAGCAATTGCAGCCGACCAGTCTTGGGCTTGCGTTGCCAGCATTTGCCTTTGGCTTGGTGTTTCACGAAGGCGCATTGACCTTGGGCAAGCTTGATGGCGTGACGGGAGGCATTGAGCAGCTCGTGCCAGTGGGGCAAGATGTGCAGTGGGCAGCCAAGCTGCTCAAAGCGGGGCAAGCGCTGCGCTGGCCCGTGTTGCTAAGTCAAGCGGCAGTGGACAGCCTAGCCGCGATTCATGCGGATCTGCCTATGCAAGAGAGCATGGACATCAAGCTCGGCGGGCAGGTTCATCGGGTGTACCGTCCTGCTTAAGCGGCTGCTTATTGCGCCAATGCGCTGCGAATGGCCTCCACCCGAGCGCGGTTCACACCAAAATCTTTTTGCCCCAAACGGCTTGCGCTGCGCACATCAATGATGCCTTTGCCTGCATCGAGAGCGAATTCCACATCATCGGTGAATTTGAGCAAAGCGGTGGTGCTTTGCGCATAGATGTAGCTGCTGTCTTGCTTGACGATCACGGTGCGCGGCATGGCTTTGAGGGCTTCGGCAATTTTTGCCATCTCAGCGCTGCCGTCACCTGTGGCCTTCAATGGCGCGATGGCGCTGTAGGCTATTTGCGGATGATCTGGCCAGAGATCAGCTTGGCTGGTGACGGAATTGGGTGTGCGCGAGGGGCGCTTGAGCTTGCCGTCTTTGAGGCCCAGATCATCGGGGGCTTTGCCGCGCAGTAAGCCAGCTTGCCCAGCGATGAGGAGCACCAAAGCCACAATGGCAATCGCTAAGGCGAAAAGAATGAGATAACGCATGGTTTTTCCTTTGAGAGTGAGGGCGTGTTGGCACGTCCTACAGTTGCCATGAGGTTGTAGCAGGTCTTTCTGGGAGGCTCAACCTAGAGATGCTTGGTGCTGTCTCGGCAATGACTTTGCCGCGTTTGAAGACTTTCAGGCGCGTGGCTCGCAAGCGCAGCGCCTCTATCGGGTCACGCGCTTGCAGCAACACAAAATCCGCATGACAACCTTTTTCAATGCCATAGCCTGTGAGGTGCATCAGCTTGGCCGGATTCACCGTGACTGCATCAAAGCACTGCCGCATGGCCGCTTGAGATGTCATTTGCGCCACATGCAAGCCCATGCTGGCCACCTCGAGCATGTCACCACTGCCCAGCGAATACCCAGGATCCATCGCGCAATCTTGCCCAAAAGCAACAGTGAGCCCGTGCGCCAATTGTTCTGGTACGCGCGTCATGCCACGCCGTTTGGGATACGTATCGTGCCGGCCTTGCAACGTGATGTTGATCAGCGGATTGGCGATCACGCCCAGCTGCGCTTCGCGCATGAGTGGTAGTAGCTTGCTCACGTAATAGTTGTCCATGCTGTGCATGGAGGTGAGGTGCGAGCCGACCACGCGGCCTTGCAATCCGAGTCGCTGTGCTTCAAAAGCCAGCGTTTCCACATGGCGCGAGAGCGGATCATCCGATTCATCGCAATGCATATCGACCAACAGGCCACGCTCGGCGGCGATTTCACAGAGGAGTTTGACGCTTTGTGCGCCATCTTGCATGGTGCGCTCAAAATGCGGAATGCCGCCCACCACGTCCACACCTTTGTCTAAAGCACGCTTGAGATGGTCCATCGCGCCCGGCGAGCGCAGCACGCCATCTTGCGGGAAGGCGACGAGTTGCAAATCAATATACGGTGCAACTTTTCTTTTCACTTCCAGCAGCGCATCGACTGCAAGCAAGCGCGCATCACACACATCCACATGCGTGCGAATCGCCAGCAGGCCTTTGCCAACTGCCCAATCGCAATACTGCATGGCGCGGTTCACCAGCGCTTCTTGAGTGAGCAACGGCTTCAACTCCCCCCAAAGCGCAATGCCCTCCAGCAGCGTGCCGCTGTGGTTCACGCGCGGCAGGCCGTAAGACAGCGTGGCATCCATATGAAAATGCGCGTCTACAAAAGGCGGCGACAGCAACTGGCCTTGCGCATCCAGCGTCTCATGCGCGGGCGCTTGCAGGCCGAGGCTCACCTCAACAATCTTGCCCTGTTGCACAGCGACAGAGGCATTCGTGCGGCCATCGGGCAGGGTGGCGTTGTGGATCAGTAAATCGAGCATCTTTGCATTCCTTTGCATGAGCGCTCTGCGCTCACCTTTGCATGAGCGCCCTTAGCGCTCTCCTTTAATATACGGTTTCATCAGCGCCTGCGGATATGCCGCTTTGCGCGCGACGATGATGAGAGCGATGATACTCAACACATAGGGCAGCATCAAATAAAGCTGGTAGGGCAACACGGCGGTGCCCGATTGCTGCAAGCGCAGTTGCAGCGCATCAAAAAATGCAAATAGCAAGGCACCGAGAAAGCCTTTGCCGGGCCGCCAGCTTGCGAATACCACCAGTGCCACGCAAATCCAACCCCGGCCGTTGACCATGTTGAAAAAGAACGCGTTGAAAGCTGCCAGCGTGAGGAAGCTACCTGCGATGCCCATCAGCGCTGAGCCTGCCACGATCGCACAGGTCCGCGTGGCAGCCACCGAAATGCCTTGGCTTTCTGCGGCATGCGGATTCTCACCCACCATGCGCAGCGCCAGACCTGCGGGCATGCGGTAGATCAGATAAGCGATGGCGGGAACGAGCAACAAGGCGAGTAGCGTGAGTGGCGTTTGATCGCTTAAAACAGGAATGCCGAGCCAACTCATTTCAGCAAAGGGCTCAATCGTGGGCGGTGTGCTCACCTTCGGAAACAGCACACGGTAAGCGTAATAGCTCATCGCCGTCGACAGCATCGTGATACCCAACCCCGCCACATGCTGCGAGAGCGCCAAGCCGACGGTGAGGAAAGCATGTAGCAAACCTAAAGCCGCACCCACCATCGCCGCCACTGCCACGCCGCCCCAAAGCGGCAACCCCGAATACACCGCGAGCCAGCCCGCAAACGCACCCGCCACCATGATGCCTTCAATGCCTAAATTCAAAACACCCGCCCGCTCGCAAAGCAACACACCCAGCGTGCCCAGAATCAATGGCGTCGCAATGCGCAGCACCGCCACCCAAAACTGTTCGTTGGTCAAGATGGTGAAAATTTCGCTGAAAAATTCCATCAACGCCATCTCAGCTTGTATTGCGCCAGCATCACCGCAATCAACATCGAAATCAACGAAGCCGCCACGATCACGTCGGCGATATACGTCGGCACGCCCACCGCACGGCTCATGCTGTCTGCACCCACCAACATACCCGCCACGAAGATGCTGGCTGCGATCACGCCGAGTGGATGTAGCCCCGCAAGCATGGCCACCACGATGCCGCTGTAACCATAGCCGGGGCTCATGTCTAGCGTTACATAGCTCGTGCGCCCAGCCACTTCAATCGCGCCGGCTAAGCCTGCCAATGCGCCGGAGAGCAGGGCGGTGAGAATCACGGTGCGCGTGATGTTCACGCCGGCAAACGCCGCAGCTTTTGCATTCGCTCCCGTGGCGCGAATATCGAAGCCGAGCACGGTAAAGCGCATCACGATCCAAATGACAACGGCAAACGCCGCAGCAAAAATCAGCCCCGTGTGCAAACGGCTTTGCTCGACGAGCTTGCTCAATTCCAAATCCGCTTGCAGCGCCACCGACTGCGGCCAGCCCATCGCAGTGGGGTCTTTCATCGCGCCATCGAGCAATGCGCCCACACCCAGCAGCACGATGAAATTGAGCAGAAGCGTGGTGACCACTTCATCGACTTGCAGCTTGGCCTTCATCAAAGCTGGCCCGAGCAAGAGCAATGCGCCCACGAGCGCGGCAGCCAGCAGCATCAGCGGAAAAAGCGCCCAGATCGGCCATTCCAGCCCCGTGCCATCATGCATACCACCCACAGCAATCGCCGCGAGCGCCCCGCCATATAGCTGGCCTTCTGCGCCAATGTTAAACAGCCGCGCTCGGAAGGCCACCGCTGCGGCCAAGCCCGTGAGCATCAGCGGCGTGGCGCGAGTGAGCGTTTCCGTCCACGCAAACACGCTGCCAAAGCCGCCCTCCAAAATCGCGCCATAGGTTTGTAAAACTGGTTTACCTGCCCAGAGCACGAGCAGACTCGCTAGCAGCAAAGTAAATGCAATCGCCGCAAACGGTGCACCGAGCGCCCAAGCGGTGGAAAGCTGTGCGCGGCGTTCAAGGCGCATGCTCTGCTCCTGCCATCGCCAAACCAATGCGCTCTCGCGTCCACTCATCTGTAGGCAGGGCTTCGCTCAGCTCACCGGAGTGGATGACGGCAATGCGATCCGCCATTTCAAAAATCTCGTCTAAATCATCGCTGATCAGCAGCACAGCCGCGCCTGCATCTCGCGCAGCAAGCAACTGCGCTTGTACAAAATGCACCGCGCCCACATCCAAGCCCCAAGTGGGTTGATGCGCGATTAAGAGCTTCGCAGATGAACCATCAGGTCGCAGCAGCGCCCGCCCGAGAATCAGCTTTTGCATGTTCCCACCTGAGAGCCGGGCGATAGGTAAATCTGCATCTCTTCCAATCACAGAGCCGCGCACATCGAAACGCTCCACAATTGCCTGCGCATGCGCCCGAGCTTCACCCTCGCGGATGAAGCCAGCGCGGGTGAAGCAAGGGTCGCGCGTTTGTAGCAGCTCACTCACCGCGTTCTCCCAAAACGGCAAATCCACCACCACACCCGTGCCTTTGCGGTCTTCAGGAATCCGCGCCACGCCCATCTGGACGAACGCCGTAGGCGAGGAAGGCGCTGCATGGCCATCGATCAACAATGTGCCTTGAAATGGTTTGAGCATGCCGCACAGCAACTGCGCCAAAGCCAGTTGCCCATTGCCCGATACACCTGCCACCGCCGTGATTTGGCCAGCAGGCAGTTGCAGAGAAACGCTTTTGAGTTGTTCACGATCTGTGATGCGAGCGTTGATGCTTTTCAATTCGCACGCGATGCGTGATGAAGATGGCTTGCCTTGATCCGTTCGTGCTGGGCTTGTCGAAGGGCTGGTAAGAGCTTCGACAGGCTCAGCACGAACGGTGGGCTTGATCTCATGTCCCACCATCGCATTGGCCAGTTGCGATTGACTCAAATCTCTCGCATTCGCCTCCATCACCAATTTCCCGCCGCGCAACACCGCCACCCGATCACTCACGCGCAACACCTCAGCCAACTTGTGGCTGATAAAAATAATGCTCATCCCCTGCGCCACCAGTGTTCGTAGCGTGGCAAACAAGCTCTCGCTCTCCTGCGGAGTGAGCACGGCCGTCGGCTCATCCAAAATCAAGATCTTCGCGCCCCGATACAGCGCTTTCAAAATCTCTACGCGCTGCTTTTGCCCCACCGAGAGGTTGCCTACCAAGGCATCTGGCTCGATTTTCAAGCCAAACTGCTCGCTAGCCGCCATCAAATGTGCGCAGGCTGATCTCTTTTTAGTAGCAAATGCCCACAAACTTTCCGTACCCAACATCACGTTATCGAGCACGCTCAAGTTGTCTGCCAATGCGAAATGCTGATGCACGATGCCAATGCCCGCTTTGATTGCGGCTTTGGGATCACCGGGTTTGAGGGGCTGGCCGTTAACTTCGATGCTGCCGCTGTCAGCTACGTAATGGCCGAAGAGAATAGAGACGAGCGTGCTTTTGCCAGCACCATTCTCGCCAAGAAGAGCGAGGATTTCACCTTGCCGCACATGCAGCGAAATGTCGTTATTAGCCACCAAACTACCGAATTGTTTGGTGATATTTTTTAAATGAAGGGCTGGGTTCAAAGTTCAGAATTCAAATACCAACTTCCGGTCGCGAAAGACGCGAAAGGTTCAGAAAAAGACTAAAAAATAAAACACATGTGAGATGAAAGAGAAAAATTTTGCAGCTTCTCATGCCCCAAACCTGATATTTTTGCGCGTCTTTCGCGTAACTTTCGCGCTTTTCACGCTCCGGAAGTTCATCTCTTCATCATGCGATTACTTGAACGAAGCCTTAGGCTGCGTGTCATCCACTTTCACCGTGTACTTGCCAGCCAAAATAGCTTCCTGCTTCGCCTTCACTTTCGCCTTGATCTCAGCCGGTACTTTGGCCTCGAAAGTTCCAAGCGGAGAAAGTTCAGAGCCTTTGTATTTCATCATCGAATACTGGCCGTAATCTTCTGGCTTGAATTTGCCTTCTTTCACCAATTTCAAAGCGCGGTCAATCGTGGGTTCCATGTTCCACAGGGCAGAAGCTACCACCGTGTCTGGGTATTTGTCTTGCGTGTTGATCACGTTGCCAATCGCCAGCTTGCCTTTTTCTTTGGCCGCGTCGCTCACACCAAAACGCTCGGCATACATCACGTCTGCGCCTTTGTCGATCATCGCGAATGCAGCTTCTTTGGCTTTCGGGGGATCAAACCAGCTGTTGATGAAGCTCACGCTGAATTCAACTTTTGGATTGGTCTCTTTTGCACCCATCATGAAGGCATGCATCAAGCGATTCACCTCAGGAATTGGGAAGCCACCCACCATGCCAATTTTGTTAGATTTGGTCATGCCGCCAGCGATCATGCCTGAGAGGTAGGCGGGCTCTTGGATGTAGTTGTCAAAAACGCTGAAATTCGGTGCTTGCGGCTTGCCCGAGCTGCCCATAAGGAACATGGTCTTGGGGAAATCCTTGGCCACTTTGCGCGCCGCTGCTTCTACAGCAAACGCCTCGCCCACTACGAGCTGATTGCCGCCCTTGGCATATTCGCGCATCACGCGCTCGTAATCGGCATTGGTGACGTTCTCAGAAGCTTTGTATTCGATCTCGCCTCGCGCTTCAGCGGCTTTGAGTGCTTTGTGAATGCGGCTGACCCACTGCTGCTCGAAAGGCACGGTGTAAATCGCGGCGACTTTCATTTTCGCTTGCGCTAGGGCTAAGCCGGGTGAGGCTAGGGCTGCTGCTGCCAAGGCCAGGGTGGTGCGACGGGTGATGCTCATGGTTACTCTCTTTCTTTCGGTTGAGGTGGTGAAAACTATTTCGTACCAAAAATCCGATCCCCCGCATCCCCAAGACCGGGCAAGATGTAGCCGTGGTCGTTGAGTTCGCGGTCGATGGAGGCGGCATAGATGGGGACATCGGGGTGGGCTTTTTGCATGGCTTGAACGCCTTCTGGACAGCCGACCAAGCAGACAAATTTGATGCTTTTGGGGTTCAGTTCTTTGATGCGATCCACTGCCGCCACAGCTGAGTTGCCTGTTGCCAGCATCGGATCGACCACCACCACATGGCGCTCGTGCATCTCTTGCGGCATCTTGAAATAGTATTCCACTGCAGTGAGCGTTTTGGGATCGCGGTACAGTCCCACATGCCCCACGCGTGCGCCAGGCACCACATCCAGCATGCCGTCGAGCAAGCCTGTGCCTGCGCGCAAGATGCTCACGAGGACGAGTTTTTTGCCGTCCATCACCTGGCCCGTCATCGTCTCCATTGGGGTTTCGATTTCAATGTCTTGCAGCGGCATGTCTGCCGTCACTTCATAAGCCATGAGCGAAGCCAGCTCGCGCAGCAATCTGCGGAAAGTGTTGGTTGAGGCATCCTTTTTGCGCATCAAGGTGAGCTTGTGTTGCACCAAGGGATGGTTCACCACATAGCAATTGTTTTGATAAGTCACAGCCATCTTCGTTTTTTTCCTAAAAAATCGTACCGTCAGATTCAATGTGCAAGGGCGGTTGCCCTGCACGCAAGTTTTGCGCCAACACGCGGCCTGCAGCCCATGTGCCGCCTTCGAGCACACAGGCCAGAGGCATTTGTGCTTCCGTCAGCCCCAGTTGCGCCCGAACCAAGGGCGCGATTTCATCGAGCAGAGCGACTGTGAGCGCACGCCATTCGACGATGAATTCTTCGCGCGGATGATGTGCGTATTGTGCAGCCTCAGAATTCTTCAATGTAAGCACACCGCCATCGAGCAGCAAGCCGCCATTGCGGTATTCCGGCAGTCCGGTGAGCTGATCGAGCCCGGTGATGGCGACACCCGCCCACTCGAAGGGTTCGAGCAAAGAGTAGGTCAGCCATTGAGAGAGTTTGTGGAAGGGAATCCAGCCGTCGGATGCATCTGCGCTGCCCAGAGCTGAATGTGGCCAACAGTCGCCCACAGGTGTGCCGTGGAAGCTGCTTCCCGATGGCCAGATGCGCGAGAGCGTCTTTAAGATCAATGCAAGCAGATCGTGAGCTGCTATTGAATGTATAGCGCGTTGCGCAGGTTTTATAACGGGTAGAGCCATAAAAGCATATATATTCCCGACTCTGGCAGGGCTTCCAAACACTTCTGGCTGCTCTGAGAGCGCCTTGCCCAAACGCCTCAACAAATTCACGCGCCCATCCAAACCGACGAGTGGATTGGAATCCGTGACTTGAAACGCCTGCGCCAGCTTCATGCTGGAGAGCTGTTGCAAAGCGTGCGCATCGACGCGCAGCGGCTGCAACGGATCGCTAGAAAACAAGCCACTCGTGAATGCATGAAAACTCGCCACGCCCAGCCCTTCCGAGCGCGTCAGCAGCTGCCCTGTGCGCTCTTCCTTGTATTGCCAGCTTGCTCCCGCACCGGCATCGAGCAACACGCTCACAACCACCAGATCAATCAGCGTGACGGGGTCAAATGATGCACCCGCCTGCATCTCGGAAAGCCAAGCGCGGCGATTCACGCCGCCCGCTTCAAAATGTCGCCAGCGGCTGTGATACGGAATCCTTAAATCTGGATAACGGCTGCGCGTGGTCTGCGCCACAAGAGTAGCCACGCTGTGCAGCGCATCGTCATGCACGGCAAAGTGTTTTGACTGCCCCGCGCGAGCGCACTTGAGCAGCGTGGCGGCGCGAGAGCGGATGGTCTGCGTGGAGAAGAGTTCTTGCATTTTTAAAGAAAAATAGGGTTTTCGCCGTTATATTGTCTACATAGTTTGCTATCAATATAGTAGTACCCATATACCAAGCGATTACTCATTCAAACTGCGTCCTTTGGTGGTCTTGAGTTGCGCGTCGGTGGGCGCGGTAGTGGGTGTGAAATAGCCCGCAGCCATCTTCGCATCCATCTCCACCTTGGCATCATCGGGGATCAGGTCTTGCGGGATGTTGACTCGCTCGACCACTTCGATGCCACTTTGCGTGATCGCGTCAAATTTCATATTGCTCATCGAAACAAGGCGGTGAATTTTCGTGATACCCAGCCAGTGCAAGACATCGGGCATGAGCTGCTGAAAGCGCATATCTTGCACGCCGGCTACGCATTCGGTTCGAGCGAAATATTTGTCTGCTGTATCGCCGCCGACTTGCCGTTTGCGAGCGTTGTACACCAAGAATTTCGTCACTTCTCCAAGCGCCCTGCCTTCCTTGCGGTAATAGCTGATGAGGCCCACGCCGCCGCGCTGCGCGCCAGCAATGCATTCTTCGATCGCATGCGTCAAATACGGGCGGCAGGTGCAAATATCCGAGCCAAAAACATCAGAGCCATTGCATTCGTCGTGGACACGGGCCGTCAACTCCACATTCGGATTGGCCAAGTCTTTCGGATCGCCAAAAATGTAAATCGTCAGCCCGCCAATCGGTGGCAGAAACACTTCCAAATCTGATCGCGTCACCAGCTCAGGATACATGCCGCCTGTTTCTTCAAACAACACGCGGCGCAAATCCGTCTCTGAGCAACCAAATCGCTGCGCTACGCTGGGCAAATGCCACACGGGCTCCACCGCCGCTTTGGTCACGACTGCTGCGCCACCTTCGGAGAGGATTTTTCCATCCGCCTTCAAGCGGCCTTTGTGCATCGCCTCCATCACCTCGGGCAAGATCACATGCGCCTTGGTCACGGCAATCGTGGGCCGGATGTCATAGCCAGTGGCCAGCTCATTGCCGAAATAACGCGAAATTTCTGCACCCCATGGATCGAGCGAGACGATTTTTCCTGGCTGCGTCCAGCTCGGGTAGGGGCCGATGAAGTCTGTGGGGGAGGTGTTGGTCAGGTCGGCGCGGTGCTTCGGGTCAAGTGCGCCCGAAGCCACCGCCAGGGCGCGGTAAATGCTGTAAGAGCCACTGTGCGTGCCAATCACATTGCGGTGGGCGCGGCTGGTGGTGGTCCCCACCACGGGGCGGCGGGTGGCAGCATCGGGTGCGCCCCATTGGATTGGCATAGCGCCTTCGCCACCGGCATGCGAGGTCAGGCGAATGTGCGGGCGAGCTTCTGTGGCAACGGTCATGAGGTCATCCATCAACAAAAATACATCTTGCGATGATTTGCGCTTTCATGCAAGAGGTGTGCCCAGTAGATGTTGTGGATAATTTGTAGATGGTTTTCTATATAGGCATAGTTTGTAGCAAGCGATGTGCTTATACTGGGATGATTGTTTCACTTCGCTGGAGAACATTGCCATGAAGCCTGTGATCGAACTGCTCAAAAAACGCGACAGCTCCTTATTCCAAGTCGCGCCTAGCGTGATGGTGTTTGACGGGCTTGTGCTCCTTGCTGATTACGGCGTGGGTGCCATGGTTGTGATGGAGCAGGGCAAGCTCGTGGGTATTTTTTCTGAGCGTGATTACACCCGTAAGGTGGCGCTGCAAGGCAAGAATTCACGCGAAACCTCCATCTCCGAGATCATGACCCGCAATGTGATCACCGTGCCGCCCAATGCAGGCACACGCGTTTGCATGACGCTCATGAGCACCAACAAAATACGCCACCTGCCCGTGGTCGAGGGGGGCAAGGTGCTCGGGCTGATCTCCATTCGCGACATCATGGACGACATCATTGCCGACCACGAGCAAACCATCACACATCTGCAAACCTATATTTCTGGATAGCCCAGCTACGAGGTGATCTGCCACAGCCGTGCCAAGAGATCGCTACTTTGGGACGCCCTGATTGGCCAGCGCATCCGCCCGTTCATTGCCGGGATCACCCGCATGGCCTTTGACCCAGCGCCAATCAATCTTGTGTTCGCCTGAGTTGACCAGCGCATCAAGCTGCTGCCACAAGTCCACATTCTTCACCGGCTGCTTGGCTGCCGTCTTCCAGCCCTTGGCCTTCCAGCCCGGCAGCCATTCGGTGATGCCTTGCAAGACGTATTTGCTGTCCAGATGCAGCGTCACCTGGCATGGCCTTTTCAAAGCCTCCAGCGCCTTGATCACCGCCATCATCTCCATGCGATTGTTTGTGGTCTCACGCTCACCGCCAAACAATTCTTTCTCAGTCGTGCCAGATTTGAGCAGCGCGCCCCAGCCCCCGGGGCCGGGATTGCCTTTGCAAGCGCCGTCGGTGTAGATGGTAATGGGGTTCATGAAAAGAGAGTGTTCCAAATAAAGAGACTTGAATCAGTGCTTGCTAATGTGTTTAACTGTATATAAAATCAGTTTTTAAGGCAATTCCGCATGGCCAAGTATCCCATCCCTGTTCCTGAGCATATCGTGCCTCTGAGTGCGCTCAAGGGGCGGGGTGCGGTGAGCCAGATTGCGCATCGGTTCAATCAGGCTGCGCGTGCGCAGTTTGATGATGGCTGGGACACATTGGATCTGGGCGTGATGGAGGCGGCGGGCCGCTTGCCGCTTGCCACGCAGGTGCGCATGGAGGAGGCGCGCACAGCGATCAACAAGAATGATTCACCCGATATTTTTTTTGACTATTCCGTGAACCCCTATCGCGGCTGCGAGCATGGTTGCATTTACTGCTATGCGCGGCCTACGCACAGCTATTTGGGGCTTTCGCCGGGTCTAGATTTTGAGACGCAGATCATTGCCAAGCGCAATATCACTGATGTGTTGCGCAAAGAGCTATCGCGCCGCCACTACGTACCGCAGCTGATCAACATTGGTTCAGCCACCGATTGTTATCAACCCATCGAACGCGAGTTAAAGCTCACGCGCTCGTTGATTGAGCTGCTGAGCGACGTAGGGCATCCGCTGAGCTTGGTGACCAAATCTAGCGGTGTGGAGCGTGATTTATTGCTCCGGCCCGATGAAGTATCAAGCCGCATACTGAACTCGCTTGTCTTGAAAGTAGCGCATCACACGCTCAGGGTTTTGCTCCAACATCGTCATATGCTCGACTGTTGCAGCGCGTAACTTGGCTTTTGTGCGCAC
>JANMHJ010000068.1:0-6788 GCA_031375105.1 Variovorax sp. | reverse complement strand
GCGTAACTTTCGCGCCCTTCGCGTCCGGAAGTTTTGAATTTAAGTCTTCAGCTTACCCAGCACCCATGAAACCGCTAACCCGCAAGCAATTCCCCAAGTCAAGCTCAAAGCCAATGTGACGATGAAGGTCACGCCCAGCACCCAGCTCCATTCGCGAGGGTGGCGATACAGGCTAGCCAAGGCCTTCCAATCGCCCATGTTCCAGGCGATGAACAGCAAAATACCCGCGAGCACGGCCAGCGGAATATGCGCAGCCAGCGGCGCTGCAAGCAGCACGATGAGCAGCAGGGTGAGCGAATGCACGATACCTGCCACGGGCGTAGTGCCGCCAGAGCGCAGATTGGTCATGGTGCGGGCAATCGTGCCTGTGACAGGCATACCGCCAAAGAGCGGTGCGGCCATATTCGCAATGCCTTGCGCCATCAGCTCTTGATTGGGCGCATGTTTTTGCATCTGCGGCGCTTGCTCGTCGGCCAGGCGGGCGCAGAGCAAGGATTCAATCGCCGAGAGCGCAGCCAGCGTGCAGGCAGGCACGATCAGCGCAGGCAAGCTGCTCCAAGGCATGGCTGGAAAACTGATGCTCGGCAAGTGACTGCCCATCTCTTGGAAGGCGATGCCAAAGCGGCTGCCAATCGTCTCGGTGGGAATTTGAAAGCCCCAAGCCAGCAGCGTGAGGCAGACCAGCGCCACCATCGGCGCTGGGATGCGAGCAAGCATCGGCCAGCGTTTGCCAAGGTGTTGCCAGAGGATGATCGTGGTAATGCAGCCCAACGCGAGGGCCAGAGACCATGGGTTGAACTGCGTGAGCTTGCTCGCCACAGCAGCCACGAGGCCGATCACATCAGCGGGCGGTTTGGCAAGCGGCAAACCCAGTGCGTCTTTTAGCTGCGTGATGATGATGATCACCGCAATCGCGCTCGTGAAACCTTCAATCAGCGCATCAGGCACATGGCGCATCCAGCGCCCGAGCTTGAGCAAGCCCATCAGGACCATCAGTGCGCCCGCCATCATGGTGGCCAGCAGCAGCCCCACGATGCCATGCGTGAGCACGATGCTGTAAACCACCACGATGAATGCATTGGCAGGCCCGGCAATCTGCACATTGGAGCCACCGAGCAGCGAGACCAGCAGCCCGCCCACAATCGCCGTCCACAAACCAGCCTGCGGCGGTAAGCCCGAAGCAATGGCAATCGCAATAGCCAGCGGCAGCGCCACAATGCCCACCGTGATGCCCGCGCCGATGTCTTTGATGAGGGTTGTGCGGCTGTAGCCCGGCAGAGTGTCGAGCAGGCGGGGGCGGAAATTCATTTCGTGTTCAGAGCAAGCTGTATGCCAGTGAGCGCATCACAAGAGTGCGCAGTGAAGAGTTTCTATATGCTCAGTTTACGCGTTGGATGAAGCGCCGGATAAACTATGCCAGGAGCGCACGGCGTATCCCAAGAATTCAAAATTTTCCAAACCACCATAAACGATGATGGGCTCACCAGCGCGCGAGCCAGCATATTTGACAAATTTGTCGCAGCCTGCTCGCCAGTCTGCGCTGAAAGTTTCACCTGATTTGATTTCCACCGGGTAAAGTAAATCATTGTGTGGGAAAACCAGATCGATCTCCGTGCCATGATTGTCTCGCCAGAAGTACACATCGCTTCGCAAGCCTTGATTCGCACGCCATTTGAGTGTTTCGCTGATCACCCACGATTCAAAAATCAGCCCGCGCAAAGCATGCTGAGCTAATGCCAAAGGATCACTAATACGTAGCAAATAACACAGCAACCCCGTATCTAAAAAATACAGCTTGGGCATCTTCACCAAGCGTTTGCCAAAGCTCTCATGCCAAGGCTGTACCAAGCGAATGATGTAGCTGGCCTCCAACACGCTGACCCAGTGCTTGGCGGTATTGACACTGATACCGCAATCCGAAGCCAGTGAGGCCAGATTGAGCAATTGCCCCACACGACCCGCGCACAGCAGCACAAAGCGTTCGAAGTTGCCCAAATCCTGCACACCAGAGATCTGCCTCACATCGCGTTGCACATAAGTGGCCACATAAGAGGAATACCAATCTGTTGGATTAATCTCAGGCGCGCCGCGCCGCATTTTTTGATGCAATGCGGGATAAGCGCCGCGCCAAACGAACTCCCACAAGCGCTGGCGAGCAGGTATGACTGGTTGATGGGTATGAATTTCTGCCAAGGAGAGTGGCAGCAAATCCAACATAGCCACGCGCCCAGCGAGCGATTGGCTGATGCTGGCCGTGAGGCCAAATTGCTGCGAGCCAGTGAGGATGAAGTCTCCCATCCGTTGGCGTGCATCCACATGCGTTTGCAGATAAGAAAAAATATCCGGGCTGCGCTGCACTTCGTCAAAAATAGCGCCATCCGGGAACATCGCCAGAAACCCGCGTGGATCAAGCTCAGAGCGGCGGCGAACCTCTAGGTCTTCAAAGCTCACATAAGGTTTGGTAGGAAAGGCCAGTTGCGCAAGAGTAGTTTTACCCGATTGGCGCGGGCCGGTGAGCGCCAGTACCCGAAACCCACGCGCCAGCCGCGCCAGTGTGGGAGCTGCATGGCGAGCGATGCAGCTTTGGAGAGCAGCAGTTGGATGAGTAAGTTGTGAGGCGATCATTTTGTACAAAAATGCATTAAGAATGCAATATTGTACAAATCAAACGCCTCAATGCAAAGAAGAAAATTGTGGGCGGCGATGCCTTGCGAGAGCTAGAGCTGAGCGATCAACGCACACGCATACCCGGCTGCGCGCCTGGCCATGGCTCCAAGATATGGATGCCGGGATTGGCTTTTTCGTCGGAATGGCTGCCCGCGAGCACCATGCCTTCGCTCACGCCAAACTTCATCTTGCGCGGTGCAAGATTGGCCACCATCACCGTGAGCTAGCCCACGAGCTGCTCGGGATTGTACATGCTGGCGAAGCCGCTGAACACGTTTCTGGTTTTGCCTTCGCCCACATCGAGGGTGAGGCGCAGCAGTTTGGTAGATCCTGCTACCGCTTCGCAGTTGATGATTTTGGCGATGCGCAGATCGATTTTGGCGAAATCATCTATCGTGATTGTCTCAGCGATGGCTTCGCCGCCGGGAAGTGAAGATGTGGCGGGCGCTACGTTTTCAATAGCATTTTGCGCAGATTCTATGCCGGCTGGCGGCTCAAAAAGGGCTTCAAGCTGCTCTTTGGTGACGCGCTGCATGAGGTGTTCGTAGTTGCCCACCTTATGGCCGACGGGCAATGGCTTGGCGGCATTCTCAAAAGTCAGTGGTTCGCATTGGAGAAATTTCTCTACCTCTGCTGCCACTTTCGGCATGATCGGCTTCAGACATGCTGTCATCACGCGGAAGAGCTGCACAGCTTCGGAGCAAACCGAGGCGGCCACATCTGCTTTGCCTTCTTTTACGAGCTTCCAAGGCGCCGCAGCATCAAAACGCGAGTTCACGCTGTCTGCAAAGGCCATGATCTCGCGAAGGGCTTTGCCGTATTCGCGCTCTTGGTAGCTGACTTGCACGGATTTCACCAAATCTGTAGGCTTGATCGGTGAGTCATCGGTGTATTGCGTTAACGCGCCATCGGGTAAAAACTTCGCTGCGCGGCTGGCGATATTCACATACTTGCCAATCAAATCACTGTTTACGCGCAGCATGAAATCTTCTGCGTTGAAATCAATGTCTTCATTGCGAGCGGAGAGCTTCATTGCCAAGTAATAGCGCAACCATTCGGGATTCATGCCTAAGCTGATGTACTTGAGCGGATCGAGCCCAGTTCCTCTGCTCTTGCTCATCTTCTCGCCATTGAGTGTCAAGTGACCGTGAACGAAAACGTTATTCGGCGTTTTGCGACCACTGAATTTCAACACCGCTGGCCAGAAGAGCGTGTGGAAGGTAACGATGTCTTTGCCGATGAAGTGGTATTGCTCTACGTTCGAATCTGCTGCGATGTAAGCATCAAAATCTTCACCGCGTTTGTTGAGCAAATTTTTCAGCGATGCCAAATAGCCAATCGGTGCGTCAAACCAGACATAGAAATACTTGCCGGGAGCGCCGGGGATTTCGATGCCGAAATAGGGTGCGTCGCGTGAAATATCCCAATCAGCCAAGCCCTCTGATGTGCTGCCGTCTTGGTTGGTGCGCACCGAGAACCACTCTTTGACCTTGTTGGCCACTTCGGGTTGGAGTCGAGGCTTGCCGGACTCACCCGGAGCTTGCGTCCATTTTTCTAGGTAGTCCACGCATCGCTGGTCAGACAGGTTGAAGAAAAAATGGTCACTGCTTTTGAGAATCGGCGTGGTGCCGCTCAAAGCGGAATACGGGTTTTTTAGATCGGTGGGCGCATACACTGCGCCGCAGCTTTCGCAGTTGTCGCCATACTGGTCTTTCGTGCCGCATTTGGGGCATTCCCCTTTGATGAAGCGGTCTGGCAGAAACATGTTTTTCTCAGGATCGAAAAACTGCTCTACGCTTTTCTTGCCAATGAGGCCAATTTTGTCTAAGTCTTGGTAGATAGATTGGCACAGCGCGTGGTTTTCTTCGCTGTCGGTATGACTCCAGTTGTCAAAGCTGATGTGAAAGCCGTCGAGGTATTCTTTGCGGCCGGCGGCGATGTCGTCCACGAATTGGCGCGGCGTTTTACCCGCTTTTTCCGCTGCAATCATGATCGGCGCACCATGGGCATCGTCTGCGCAAACGAAATTCACCTCGTGCCCCTGCATTCTTTGGAAACGCACCCAAATATCAGCCTGGATGTATTCCATGATGTGGCCGATGTGGAATTTGCCGTTGGCATACGGTAGGGCGGTGGTGACGAAGAGTTGGCGCTTGGAAGACATGGCGGGAGGGCGGTTTTTATCGGTGGAATCCCTGATTTTATGGGGCTTCGGTACACTCGAAGGCATTCCCTCTCAAAAGCATCTTCATTAAGCAGATTTCATGGCCACCAACGAACAGATTCTCGACGCGCTCAAAAGCGTGATTGACACCAACACCGGCAAAGATTTTGTCTCCAGCAAATGTATTAAAAATCTGACAGTTTCAGAAGCCGATGTGGCCTTTGACGTGGAGCTGGGTTACCCAGCCAAAAGCCAGATTCCGGCCTTTCGCAAGGCGCTGATTGCAGCGGCCAAGAGCGTGGCGGGGGTGGACAACGTCTCTTGCAACGTGACGACCAAAATCGTGGCGCATGCGGCGCAGCGCGGCGTGGCACTGATGCCCACGGTTAAAAATATCATTGCGGTGGCTTCAGGCAAAGGCGGCGTGGGCAAGAGCACGACGACTGTGAATCTTGCCTTGGCGCTGGCCGCCGAGGGCGCACGCGTGGGCATTTTGGATGCCGATATTTACGGCCCGAGCCAGCCGATGATGATGGGCATTGAAGGCCGCCCCGAGAGCGAAGATGGCAAAACCATGGAGCCGATGGAAAATTACGGCGTGCAGGTCATGAGCATTGGCTTCCTCGTGAATCAAGATGAAGCCATGATCTGGCGCGGCCCGATGGCCACGCAGGCTCTGGAGCAATTGATTCGCCAAACGAACTGGAAAGATTTGGATTATTTGATCGTGGACATGCCGCCTGGTACGGGCGATATTCAACTCACTCTGAGCCAACGCGTGCCCATGACGGGCGCCGTGATCGTCACCACACCGCAAGATATTGCCTTGCTGGATGCCAAAAAAGGCGTGGCGATGTTTGAAAAAGTGGGTGTGCCGATTCTGGGTGTGGTGGAGAACATGTCAGTCCACGTCTGCGAAAAATGCGGCCACACCGAACACATCTTCGGTGAAGACGGCGGCAAGCACTACGCCGCGGAAAAAGGCATTGATTACCTCGGCGCGTTGCCTTTGAACTTAAGCATCCGCGTGAATGCAGACAGTGGCCGGCCCACCATGGTGACCGATCCTGATGGTGAGATTGCTGCGATTTACAAAGCCGTTGCTCGTAAAGTGGCAATCACCGTGGCTGCCAAAGCCAAAGATTTCTCATCGAAGTTTCCTTCGATCAAGATCAGCAAAGACACTTGATATTTTTAGGGATTTTATAGCGATAGCCGTTATATTATCTATATAGTTTGCTATTAAATATATAGCATTTCTATTGCGCCTCTCAGCCACCGCCGCACATCTGCCGCCCAAGCCAGCCGCGTGCGCTGGCTACAGCCGCTTGGCATATCACACTTGCTCAAGCGTTATTCCCATTTCAAATCGCGCATCAGCCCAATCAGATGCTGCCGCCCTTGCGGATGCCTTCGTATTGAAAATGAAGCCATTGGTACTACACGCTCAATGCACAGGGCAAAAGTTCACCTAATGTTTCAAAAATATGACATCAAAAGAGTACTTTAGATTTATTTGTATTTGTAAAAGTAGCTATTTCGTGTAATTGCACAAAGCCATTTTTCTGATCACAATTCGCAGCTTGATATTCGTAACTGACTGCAATGTGATTGAAAGAAATGAGAAATGACGCAAATAATTTATACGCCCAATAAGCAGCGGCATACCGTGTGCTTGATGGCCTTGCTTGCTCTTGCAGCCGCTCCCGTATTCGCCAACAACGTCGGCGAAAACAGCGCCTGGCAATTTCAAACCACGCAAGACAAGGTCAACAAAGGGGCCATCGTTGATTTGATGGAAAAGAAAAAGAACGGCTATTACGACTCCTTCAGAGTGATCAACAACACCGTCAACAACACCACCATCGACAAGCAATTCAACTGCTCCGTCTCTGCCAACTCCAATGGCAACACCGGCAACAACGATTTAGCTGCCACCACCTCATCCCCCACGCTC
>JANMHJ010000007.1:0-53790 GCA_031375105.1 Variovorax sp. | reverse complement strand
GGCACGGCGGTGAACAAGTCAGCCACCAAACCGTAATCAGCCACGCTGAAAATTGGCGCTTCTTCGTCTTTGTTGATCGCCACGATGACTTTGCTGTCTTTCATGCCGGCCAGATGTTGGATTGCGCCAGATATACCGCAGGCCACGTACAGCTGAGGCGCGACGATTTTTCCTGTTTGGCCGACTTGCCAATCGTTGGGGGCGTAGCCCGCATCGACTGCAGCGCGTGAAGCGCCAAGCGCTGCGCCGAGCTTGTCGGCCAGCGGCGACATCACCTCATTGAATTTTTCTGCCGAGCCTAATGCCCGTCCGCCAGAAACAATGATTTTGGCAGCTGTCAATTCAGGGCGATCTAGCTTGGCAATCTCAGAACCGACAAAGTTGCTCTTGCCGGAATCGGCTGCTGCTGTGACGACATCAATCGAAGCTGAGCCGCCGGTCGCTGCTGCTGGGTCAAAGCCAGTCGTTCGCACGGTGATGACTTTCACCGCATCACTGGATTGCACGGTCGCAACCGCGTTGCCTGCGTAAATGCCGCGCTCAAACGTGTCTGGGCTGTCGACCTTGGTAATGTCAGAAATCTGGCCCACATCGAGCTTGGCCGCCACGCGGGGCGCGATGTTTTTGCCCGATGCAGTCGATGGAAAGAGGATGTGCGAATAGGCCGGCGCGATGGCTAGCACTTGCGCTGCCATGTTTTCAGCCAAGCCGTTGGCAAACTGCGCGCCATCAGCGTGAATGACTTTGCTGACGCCAGCAATCGCAGCCGCTGCTGTTGCTGCTGCGCCCGCGCCGCTGCCTGCTACCAGCACATGCACTTCGCCGCCGCAAGCCAAGGCTGCAGTGACTGTGTTGAGGGTTGCGCCCTTGATGGAGGCGTTGTTGTGTTCTGCAATAACGAGAGTTGTCATGATCTGGTGACCTTTAAATAACTTTTGCTACGTTTTTCAATTTATCCACCAAGGTCGCCACATCGGCCACCTTGATACCCGCGCCGCGTTTAGCAGGCTCAGTCACTTTGAGCGTCTTGATGCGTGGCGCAACATCTACGCCTAAGTCTTCAGGTTTGAACACATCGAGCTGCTTCTTCTTGGCCTTCATGATGTTGGGCAGCGTCACGTATCGCGGCTCATTGAGGCGCAGATCAGTCGTAATAACTGCTGGCATGCTGACAGATAAAGTTTCCAAGCCACCATCGACTTCGCGGGTGACGTGTGCTTTGCCATCCACGATTTCTACTTTGCTGGCAAATGTGGCTTGGGGCAAATCCGCCAATGCAGCGAGCATCTGACCCGTCTGGTTGCAATCATCATCGATGGCTTGCTTGCCGAGAATAACGAGGCCGGGTTGCTCTTTATCGAAAATAGCTTTGAGCAGCTTGGCGACGGCGAGAGGCTGCAATTCTTCGTTCGTCTCGACATGAATGGCGCGATCTGCGCCAATGGCCATGGCAGTGCGCAGCGTTTCTTGGCATTGCGTCGGGCCGCAAGAGACCACGATCACTTCGCTTGCAAAGCCTTTTTCTTTGAGGCGCGTGGCTTCTTCCACCGCGATTTCATCAAAGGGGTTCATGCTCATTTTGACGTTGGCAATATCCACACCCGTGCCATC
Organism: Variovorax sp.; assembly: GCA_031375105.1. GTDB lineage: Bacteria > Pseudomonadota > Gammaproteobacteria > Burkholderiales > Burkholderiaceae_C > JANMDU01. The sequence continues at coordinate 52,179 of JANMHJ010000007.1, read as the reverse complement.
CGATTTCACACGGACTTTCACGTTGTAATCTACCACCCGTTTGACTGCGACCAATACCTTCATATGCTCGTGCTCCAATTTGCTTCTAGATTGACGTTTACGTAAACTGCTGATCAACCGCTGATTGTAGATTGCGGTGCAGCAATCTCAGCTGAATCGCGTGAATCTCTAGAAAAGAACGGTCGTTCTATTTTTCAGATTATAGGCAGCTTTCAGGCTGAGTTTGAGGCTGCAACTCTAAATTCTGTCTGGCTGAAGACAGTTGATTTGCAGTTTCCCGTCTCAGTAGTCGGGAAATTCGGGTAAGTCATTACGACGCACTTCGGGTGCGCACGTTACATTGCAGTGCAGCAACCGTTTGAATACATACGAATTTTGCCTTTCCCTTTCAGGAGCCACTATGAAACTCAAAGCCATCTCTTTTGCTACCTTTGCCGTCGCCAGTAGCTTCGGTCTGCAAGCGCAAACCGTCATTACCGCATCCAGCTGGTTGCCCCCCACCCACACACTGTCGATGGCGCAAAAGGAGTGGTGCGATTTGCTGGAGAAAAATACCAGCGGAAAGATGAAGTGCAACATTTTGCCGCGCGCCGTCTCAGCCCCTCCCGGCACGTTTGATGCCGTGAAAAACGGCTTGGCCGACATCAGCTATTCCGTGCAAGGCTACCAGCCAGGCCGCTACATTCACACTCAAATGGCTGAGCTGCCTTTCTTGGGCAACTACTCAGAACCCATCTCAGTGGCATACAACAAGGTCGCCACCAAGTATCCGCAGTTTGCAGCCGAGCACCAAGGCATGAAGGTGATTGCCTATTTCACCCACGGCCCCGGCATTGTGTTTAACACCAAGCGATCAATCAGCAAGGTGGAGGATCTGGGCGGCCTGAAATTTCGCGTCGGAGGCGGCATGGTCAATGACATTTCCAAAGCTTTAGGCATGAACGTCACGCTCAAACCCGCGCCAGAATCCTTTGAACTGCTCAACAGCGGCGTGATGGATGGCACCCTCTTCCCGGCTGAATCCACCGAATCATTCCGCATCGACAAAATCATCAAGCACGCTACCACCTTCCCCGGCGGTCTATACAACACGAGTTTCGCTTTTGTCATGAACCAAGGCAAGTACGACAAGCTCACGGCTGACGAGAAAAAAGCGGTGGATGCGATCAGCGGCGATGTCGCGGCGCGGATTTACGGCCGTGGCTGGGATAAAGTCGATCGCCGCGCAACGGCGCTTATGCAGGCTAACAATGTGCTGATCACCAAGGCGGATGCAAAGTTTGTCGCCGACGTGAAAGCCAAGACGGCGCCATTAGAAATCAAATGGATCACCGATGCTGAAGCCAAAGGCTTGAAGAATGCCAAAGCCGTGCTCGCTGAATTCCGCGCTGAGATTGCCAAGGCCGAGAAATAAGCTTGCGTCTGAAACTCCAATCCCTGCTCGACAAACTCTGCGGCTTGCTCTGCGCCAGCGCGCTGTTTGCCATTATGGTGCTCACGTTTTTTGACGTGAGCGGCCGCAAATTACTCTCAAACTCCATCCCCGGCTCGCTCGAAATGACGGAGCTGCTGATGGTGATTGTGATTTTTGCCGGCTTACCCTTGGTGAGCGAGCGCGGCGAGCATGTGATTTTTGATTCACTGGATCGCGTTTGGCCAGATTGGGTCGTCAAGTTGCAGAAAGCATTGATCCATCTCGTTTGCGCAGGCCTCATGCTGGCGCTGGCGGTGCTTATGTGGCAAACCGGTACGCAGTTTGCAGGCTATGGGGAAACCACGGCACAGCTGAAAATCCCCAAAGCACCTTTCATTTGGGGCATGGCCGTGTTTTGCGGCATCACGGGCATCGTGCATGCCGTGCTGGCAATTTTTCCTGGACGCGAAGCGGCTGAAGGCGAAGGGGCTGCACTGTGACCGAAGCCTTGCTTGGCTTTGCAGCGATCTTCATCATGGCACTGCTGCGCATGCCCTTGGCTTTTGCGATGGCGATTGTTGGCGTGGTTGGCATCGGTTTGACACGCGGCTGGGCCCCCGCTTTTGCGAGCACGGCCCAGGTGGTGCAGGAAACAGGTTTCGCTTACACGCTGTCTGTGATACCCCTGTTCATCCTCATGGGCAACTTCGTGGCGCGCGCCGGCCTCGCTCACGAATTGTTTGCTGCCGCCTATGCGTTTATCGGCCACCTGCGTGGCGGCTTGGCGCATGCCACCGTGCTGGCCTGTGCAGGTTTTGGTGCGATCTGCGGTTCATCGATCGCCACTGCCGCCACCATGAGCAAGGTCGCTTACCCGAGCATGAAAAAGCTGGGTTATTCCGATTCGCTCTCCACTGGCGTGATGGCTGCGGGTGGCACCTTAGGCATCATGATTCCGCCGTCCACCATCATGGTGATCTATGGCATCGTCACTGAAACGAATATTGGCAAACTATTTGCTGCAGGCGTGATCCCCGGTTTGATCACGGCCGCCATGTTGATGCTGTGCATTGTCTTCATGACCTCGCGCGACCCCGAGCATGCGCCGCCGGGTGAGAGAACCTCTTGGCCTGATCGCTGGAAAGCGCTGCGCGGCATCTGGGGCGTCTTGGTGCTGGTAATCATCGTGCTTGGAGGCATTTATGGCGGCGTGTTTACCGCCACCGAAGGCGCAGGTATTGGCGCTTCCGGCGCTTTTATGTTCGCCCTGCTGCGGCGTCGGCTCACGTGGGCCGTGTTGTTTCAAGTGTTGGTGGAATCGGCCCGCACCACGGCCATGCTGTTCACCCTGCTGATCGCCGCCACGATTTTTGCCAATTTTGTAAACTTCACCAGCATGCCCAATGATCTGAAAGATTGGATCACGCATCTGGGCTTGTCGCCTGTGATGATCATTGCGGCCATGATGTTGATTTACGTGATTCTGGGCACTGTGATGGAAGAGTTGACGATGGTGCTGCTGACGATTCCCCTCTTCTTCCCGATCGTCACGGCATTAGGCTTTGATCCGGTGTGGTTTGGCGTGTTGATCGTGATGATCGTGCAGATTGGGTTGATCTCGCCGCCGGTGGGCATGAATCTTTTCGTGCTCAACAGCCTGCTGCCCGGTGTGGGTTTGGGCAACATCTTCAAAGGCTGCTGGCCTTTTGTGGCCACGATGATTGGCGTGTTGATCTTGCTGGTGGCGTTTCCGCAGATCAGCCTGTGGTTGCCTGGTTTGATGAAATAAGAGAGTGTTTTAGGGCATTGCCCGTTATATTATGTGCATAGTATGCTATTATATTTATAGCATATTGACTCCTGCATCAGGTGCAGCGCCTCAAGCCTGAGCGCGATCTTGCGCCTGCAAACGCACGAACCTCTGATACAGGGTTTCTTGCGTTTCCACATGCTCGGGATGCGTATCAATACAAGCCACGGGGCAGACCTGCACGCATTGCGGCTCATCAAAATGGCCTACGCATTCGGTGCATTTGTGGGGATGGATTTCGTAGATCTCTTTGCCCATGTAAATCGCCTCGTTTGGGCATTCGGGCTCGCAGACATCGCAGTTGATGCATTCGTCGGTGATTCTCAAAGCCATGATTGCGCCCTATTTTTTTGCGTTTCAAGCTTGAAGCTTCGGACGATGCGCGGCTTCGAGTGCCTGTGCCACCTTTGGGCTGACCATCCGGCTCACATCGCCGCCGAGTTTACTGATTTCGCGCACGAGCGTGGAGCTGATGCATTGCACATCGGGTGTGGGCAGAAGAAACACAGTGTCTACAGAGCTGCGCATTTTGCGATTCATCGCGGCCATTTGGGCTTCGTAATCCAAATCGGTGGCGTTTCGGATGCCGCGCACGATGGTCTGCGCAGCCTGCTTTGAACAAAAATCCACGATCAAGCCGTCAAACGGCATTAGCTGCACATTTGCTATTGTTTTAAGAGCGTTCTGCGCAAGTTCTATGCGGGCATTCAGCTCAAACAGCGTTTTTTTACTGTGCGCAACAGATACCGCGACGATCAAGGTGTCAAACATGCGCGCTGCACGAAAAATCACATCCTCATGGCCTAGGGTGATCGGGTCAAAGGTGCCGGAATAGACTGCAATGCGCTTCATAGCTGCCATGATACCCGCCTCAGCTTCGCAATACATTCAACAAGGCTTCTCCCGCAGGGTCACGGTACACATCAAAAACGCTGTTCACTGACAAGATATGGCGAATTTTCAGGCGGCTCGCGGCCTCGGCAATCGAAGCATCGGCCAAATCAAACGGCAACGAAGCAAAGCGGACGCTAATTTGCAACACGGTGGAAAGGCTCGCCTGCACGGGCGCATCACACGTGAGCGCACCGCGCTGCGCCCAGCGCAGAAAATCCAAAGCAGCTTCGTTATGAATGCGCCGCGCCAGCATCGCGCAAACCTCAGTCATCACAGGCCAAGTGGTGATCAGCTTGGCTTGGGGATTCAAGGAGAGCCAGATTTTCACGCGCTCATGCCAACTGTCTGTGCGGTTAAACAGCGCCAAAAGCGGCCCACTGTCGATCAACACCACGCTAATGTTCGGCCTGCGCCACAGCGTGCCTGCATCAGAAACCATGTTGCCTTCCACGTGGCCTGCATCCCCTAAACGGATGCTCATAGCACTGACTTGGGCGTTGCAGGCCGCGCCATTTTCTGCGCGGCAATTTCATCCCACACCTGAGCTGCATGCGCCTTGCGGTTGCTGGCCAAATTGGTCATGCCCAAGCCAGCCGCGTAGCTGCGCCCAAACAAATCTTCGCCCAGCGCAAAGGCGCTCGCCACGCCCTTAGGTGCAGTGGCCAAATACATCACCAGCGCATCACGCATCACCTCGCTGATGCTGCGCCCCTCAGAAGTGCAGCGCTCGCGCAGACTGTCTTCAAGCGAGTTGGGAAGTTTGACGGTGGTGGTCATGATCGGCTCTCAAATGGGGGGTAATACGTCAATTATTACCGAAAAACCGAAGCGATGCAAGCCCTCGAACCACAGACAGCCCAGCGTGTGTCGCTGGCAGTCATAAGCTCCCAAGCCCGACTGCAACTCCCTTGTCTTTCGCATATTTTTCAGCCTGCTCGCTCAATGCCCCAAGGCAAACATACATCGCCTTGTCCGCGCCCTGCGCCTGCATCAAAGCCACCAAAGCCTGTAGCACCTCCACGCCGTGCGTGGCCGCTTTGTATCGCTTGGCCGCCACCAAGGTCGTTTGCCCAGCTTTGGTCAGCCGAAAGTCCGCAGCGCCCTCGCCCTTTGCAGCATGCCCGCCATTCAAGCGCTCCACTGCATAACCTTGTTTCGCAAATTTAGCTTCCAGATCATTGGCGAACTCCCTCCAAGAAAGCCCCGCCACGCGCGCCGCCTCTGCCTCCAAAGCAGCTTGCGAAGGCATATTCCACTGCCTCTTGAGCGCCACAGAGCCAATCACCAAAAACGGAAACACCCCCATGATCCCAAACACCACATATTCCTTAGGCAACAGCGCAGCGCAAAGCACACTGATCACCGCAGCCAGCAAAAAGCTGACCCACCAAGGATTGCGTAGCAAAACCGCGAAGATCGAATTGGGGGCCATTTTGAATTTCAAGAGATGCTCCACAGACAAATAACCAAGACACCAGACTGTACTTGAGCCGCCGTGCATTTTTTATCGCGTCGCAAGCCTTGCGTACAGATCGAGCCCAACATGATGTACTGTTGAGCTATGTCATATCCGCCCGAAACCGATGCGAAGCCAGCCGGTGCCCTCCTCGTCCTCATCGCCGCTTGCGTCAGCGGTTTCTTGTTTCAATTCGATCTCACAGCTTTATCAGCGGCGCTGCCTGATATTGCGAGCAGCTTGTCAGCACCGGTATCCGATCAAGCATGGGTGATCAGCGTCTATAGCTTGGCTTTGATTTTCGCGCTGCCGCTGGCGGGGCCGATTGCTGATCGTTATGGAAAGCGGCGCTTATTTTTGATCGGCACGGCGCTCTTCGCGCTGGCCTCCGCCATGTGTGCGCTCTCCACCAGCTTGGCCAGCCTGCTGGCATGGCGCGTGTTGCAAGGCATCGCAGGCGCTGTGCTCACCACCTCCACCGCTGGCTTGGTGGCAGCGGCGTATCCTGGCGCACTGCGCATCTGGGCGTTCGGCATTTTGGGCACAGTGGTGGGCGCATCTATGGTGGCCGGGCCGCCGCTGGGCGCGTTGATTGCAGCGGGCTTCGGTTGGCAATGGGTTTTTTGGATCAATCTGCCGATTTGCTTTGCACTGATGCTGCTGGCTAGCCGCATCGCGCGTGACCCGGCCGCTAAAGTAGCCCGCCCTCCGCTCGATTGGGCAGGCCCTGCTGCTCTGGCCATCTGCGTGGGCTCCCTCGCCTTGCTCATGCTCGAAGGCCATGAGTCTGGCGCGCCCGCCGTCGTTCCCACGGAATGGGTGCTGTGCGTCTGCTTCGCGGCTTTAGCGCTCTTCATCGTCATCGAGCGGCGACACGTCGCGCCAGCGTTTGATTTCAAGCTCTTCGGCTCGCCAAGATTCGTAGCGATGTGTCTCGTGCCTATCGCAGGCTCCATGGGCTTTTGGGCGCTGCTCGTGCATTTGCCGCAAATGGCCCGAGGCCCCATGGCGCTCTCCCCCGCCGCCACTGGCCTGCTGCTCACCGCGCTCACGCTCCCCATGTTCCTGCTGCCCACCTTCGGCGCAAAGCTCGCCGCCAAACTACCCAGCCGCTGGTTCTTCGCAGGCGGCCTAGGAATTGTCGGCGCAGCCGATCTCTTGCTGGCTCTGGCCGCCATCGATCTCAGCACCCCTTGGGCACGCTGGTTCGTTATCGGCGCGCTGCTCGTAGGCGGCGCAGGCTGCGCCCTGTTCAACGCCCAAATCACAGCAGCCGCCGTCTCAGCCGTGCCGCCAGATCGCGCTGCCACAGCATCAGCCATCTGCGTCACGATGCGGCAGATTGGTTTTGCGTTTGGGATTGCGTTGATGGGCGCTTTGATTCAGCGGAATGATCCGTTGGCTTATTCGACTGCGTTTGCTGTGGTTGCTGTTTGTACGCTGGGGTTTAGTGCAATAGCATTCGCATTACTCAGTCGGTCTGAATGAGCAGCCAAAGAATATGTAAAAAACTACTACAACAATCTGGTAGCCTATGTCAGCCGTGGAACTCACGATGAACATCTAACTGTGTAGCCACAGTTTCTTTGCCCCAGTCTGTATTTTTCATAAAGTGATTGCGAAGACTCTTGACAGCATTTGGCTCCAAAGAAAGTACTTTCTTTGACGGATCAGCGGGGCGGCGGCGAGGAACGTTGTTGGGGAATAGACTGCTAAGAAGCAGAATTTGCAACTCTGTTCGCATGTCATCCAGATAACTGCCCAGATCCGACATAGAACCATGGTATGCATCCGCATTCATTTTGAGCGATACGCGTTGATCAGGCGTTAGAACAAGAACATTGTCTACCTTGACTCCACCATCGGTAACTACATCCATTGGAAAATGAACCAGCATGAACTGGAAGAGAGCATTAAATGATTGGCGAATATCATGTGAAGCAGAGCTAAGCGCAGTTCGAAATATATCCATATCAGGATGAATAATGATGTATTTTTCTATCAAAAATAGCGTCTCGACAATGTCGCTTGTAGCTTTGGCATTTAGTTCAAGAAGCTTCAGAGCACGCTCAGCGATTGGACTAGGTGTGAAGCCGCCATTCACCTGAGAGGCATAAATTTCAAAATGAACCGGCGCTATGAAAGCATACATAGCCGCATCTCGAACCGTTTCAGAGGCGATTGATAGTTTGCTAGAGAATTCTTGGTAAACCTCTAGCTTCAGTTGATTCTTGAAGTTTTCGGTCTGTCTAAGTGATTCGTTCCTATGCTGACGACCCATCTGCCAGACAATTGCACTCGCACCAATTGCTGCTGCAAGCACAGTCATTAGAGGCCCTATCCACCAAGGACCTTGATCTGGCGTGTTGACCTCTGCCGCGCATACGGCAGGCACTGATAAAGTAAATAAAACAATTGAGTATGTGAGGTTCATCAATTTGTAAGTATTCCTTGCTTGATTATTAATCCTTGCAGCAAATGAAAATGCACCGCCCCCGCCTTGCCCTGCTTAATCACTCGAAGCCCAAGCGCCGCTAATTTCTCATCACTCCAAGCCACTGGCGCTTCCAAATAGATAGCGCCTTGCGCAGATACTGCGTCGGCTGCAGCGGTAATTGCTTCTGAATATAGGCCGGAATCGAAGGGTGGATCGAGGAAGATCACGTCTAGGCTGGCTTTGGGTAGGCTGCGCAGGGTGGCGATGCCGTCGCCGCGTTGGATTCGGATGTTGTCGGCATGCAGGCGCAGTTTGTTGGCTTGCAGGGTGGCGACGAGGGCTGGATCTTGCTCGATGAGGAAGACATCTTGCGCGCCGCGTGAAGCAGCCTCGAAGCCTAAAGCGCCTGAGCCTGCGAAGGCATCGAAGCATTTGAGGCCGGTGAGGTCTTGGCCGAGCCAGTTGAAGAGGGTTTCGCGCACTCGGTCGGGCGTGGGGCGCAGGCCGGGTTTGGAGAGCACGGTGAGCTTGCTGCGCTTCCATTGGCCGCCAATGATGCGGACTTCGCCGGGGGCGTTTTTAGGGAGGCCGGGCGTGGCTTTAGCGGTTCTGGCCGACTTGGGAGCAAGCGATTTAGGTTTCATAGAATAGAAGCATTGTAGAAAGTCTCCATGTTCTCGTTTTTCAAGAAGAAACCCGTTGAAGTTGTACCCGCAGCTGCTCCTATAGCCGTGCCTGAAGTTGCAGTGACAGCCACTATAGATTTAATAGCGCCCCGCGCAGATTCTATGCCGGCAACTGAGCTAAAAGGCTTAGAAAACACCCCAAAAACTGAGCCCCGCAAGAGTTGGATGGATAAGCTCAAAAACGGCTTGCGCAAGACGGGCAGCTCGATTGCTACGGTGTTTACCGGCACGCAGATTGACGATGCGCTTTACGAAGAGCTGGAAGCTGCGCTCTTGATGAGTGACGCAGGCGTGGCGGCGACTCAGCATCTGCTCACTGACCTGAAACGCCGCGTGAAAGAAGCCAAGGCCACGGAACCGAGTGCTGTGAAAGCCTTGCTCGCGCAGGCGCTGGCTGATTTGCTCGCGCCCCTGCAAAAGCCGTTGAGCGTGGGTGAACACAAGCCCACCGTGATGATGATCGCTGGCGTGAACGGCGCTGGCAAGACGACTTCGATTGGCAAGCTCACTTGGCATCTCAGCGGCCAAGGCGCGAGCGTGCTGCTGGCAGCGGCTGACACCTTTCGCGCTGCCGCGAAGGAGCAATTAGCAGCCTGGGCGACCAGAAACAACGTTGAAATCATCAGCCAAGACAACGCCGATCCTGCGGCTGTGGCCTTTGATGCGGTGACAGCGGGCAAGGCGCGGCAGCGCGATGTGGTGATGGTCGATACCGCAGGCCGCTTGCCGACGCAGCTTCATTTGATGGAAGAAATCGCCAAGATCAAGCGCGTGATCGCCAAAGCCGATGGCACAGCGCCGCACGAGACGCTGCTTGTGATTGATGGCAACACCGGGCAAAACGCCCTCGCCCAAGTCAAAGCCTTCGATGCTTCCTTGCAACTCACCGGCCTCATCATCACCAAGCTAGACGGCACAGCCAAAGGTGGCGTGCTTGCAGCGATTGCGCTCTGGGCGCGTGAACGCGCGGCCAAACAGCCTGAAATCAAGCCCGTCTCGGTTTATTTCATCGGCGTTGGCGAGAAATTGGAAGATTTGGAGACTTTTGATGCCAATGAGTTTGCACAAGCATTGATCAGCTAAAGCCTGTAATAAACGCCATGCTTTCGCCGACACACCTGCGTATGCAAACTGTTTTTTCAATTTACCTTTGCCAAGCCGAGGCTGCAACCCGATGAGCCTGAATGGAAACCGTCTTTTGGAAGCTTTGCGCGAGACGCTGATCCAACAATGGCCGCAAGGGGCAGCCTGGACACATCTGCGGATGGAGCCGCTCAAAGCCAAAGGTCTCGCGCATGACCATGTGCGCCTGCTGGGCACGGGCTGGCTGGCGCGTATTCCTAAGCAAAGCCAGATGCAACTCGGCGCAATTGACAATTTGATCTATCAGCATGCCTGCTTTGACCGAGCCAGCCCCGCAGGACATGCGCCCCACTGCATTCATGTGCTTGAACCCTCAGCTAGCCTGCCGCGCGGTGCATTGATCGTGGAAGAAATCATGGGCCGCTCAGCGCAACTGCCACAAGATCTGCCTCTGATGGCGCGCAGCATGGCCGCCTTGCATCGCATTGCGCTGCCCCACGAAGAACACTGCGCCCCTTTGTTGCATGCGGCAGATCCTTTACGGGCCATGTGGGATGAGGTGAGCGTCCAAGCCGCTTATCTGCCGCAAGCCGTTCTGGCTTCTCAAGCAGCAGCTCACATTCATGCCGAGTTGGAACGCTTTCGAAACATTTGCCAAGGCAATGCTCGCCCTCTCAAGCGCCTGATTGCTTTTGACGGACATCCCGGTAATTTTGTGATCTCAAGCGACGCGCCGGGTCGTGAAAAAGCTTTTCTGGTGGATCTGGAGAAATGCCGTTACAGCTATCCCGGCTTTGATCTGGCGCATGCCACGCTTTACACCTCCACCACTTGGGACACAGATTCGCAAACCATCCTGCAACCCGATGATGTGTTGGCCACGTACGGCGCTTGGGGCGCTCAGGTAGACGAAGCGCTGGCGAGTGATGCGCAGAGCTGGCATATGCCGCTGCGCAGAGCGATGTGGTTGTGGTCTGTCACATGGTGCGCCAAATGGCGTGTGGCCTCGCGCGCTGAATCCGCAACGGCGCAAGATGGTGAAGATTGGTCTGCGCAAAATCTTGATCCTGCGTTGGCCAGTCATGTGCGCGAACGGGTTGATCACTATTTGAGCAACGAGGGCATCGCTTGGGTGTGTGCAGAATTCGATGCGCTCGAACACCGCATGAGCACTCCATCTTCCTAAGCCATGCCCGCTCGCCACTTTGCGCTCAGAATTGTGGTGCCAGTTTTGAATGAGGGCGCTATGTTGACGCCACGTCTCAAGGCGTTGCAGGCCTTGCGTAAGCAAGGCGCAGAACTGGTGGTGGTGGATGGCGGCAGCATTGATGAGAGCTGGGCGCGTGCGCAGCCTTGGGTTGATCGGCTTATTTCCAGCCCGCCGGGGCGAGCTCAGCAAATGAATACCGGCGCAGCAGACACTGCATCCAGCCAAGCCGATGCCTTGCTCTTTCTGCATGCTGATACGCAGCTTCCTCCAGATGCCTTAGCCGCTATCGGGCAGGCGCTGCGAGAGCGGCCTTGGGGAAGATTTGATGTGCAATTGGATGCACCCGGCTGGCGCTTTCGCATGATAGAGACCATGATGAATGGGCGTTCGCGTTTGAGCGGTATCGCTACGGGTGATCAAGCGATGTTTGTTCGCGCAGAGCAGTTTCATGCAGCGGGCGGTTTTCCAGATCAAGCGCTGATGGAAGACATTGAATTGTCCAAGCGGCTTCGCATGCCATCTCGCCCTGCGTGCCTGCGCCAGCGCGTGCGTACCTCGGCACGCAAGTGGCTGCAGGGCGGCGTTTGGCGCACGATATTTTTGATGTGGCGGCTTCGTTTGGCATATTTTTGGGGTGCAAAGCCTGCGGATTTGGCGCTGGCCTATGGCTATCGGGCAGCGCCACAACCCGCCACCGCAGCACTAGCGATATTGGCCAAAGCGCCAGTGGCGGGTTTGGCTAAAACGCGCTTGATACCTGCGCTGGGCGCTGTTGGTGCAGCGCGTTTGCAGCGGCGATTCATTGCGCAAAGCCTGCATACAGCGCAGCAAGCCGATCTGGGCGCTATCACGCTCTGGTGTGCGCCTGGTGCGCAGCATCGCCATTTTCGAGCGACACAAAAGCATCTGCAAATTCAGTGTCGATCTCAGCCTGAAGGTGATCTGGGTGTGCGGATGCAGCGCTGCGCCGAGGAACACTTCGCTCAGAAAGAAGCACGACCGCTGCTCATCATCGGCACAGACTGCGCAGTCTTAGCACCGGGACATTTGCAGGAAGCCGCTCGCAGCCTCCAGACACACGATGCTTGCCTGATTCCCGCTGAAGATGGCGGCTATGTGCTGCTGGGATTGAGAAAAATGATCCCGCAGGTCTTCGAAAACATCCAATGGAGCACGCCCCGCGTATTCTTGCAAACGCAAGAACGCCTCGCGCACGCGGGAGCAAGCGTAGCCTTGCTGCCCACGCTCTGGGATATTGACGAACCCTCTGACTGGCATCGCTTACAAGGCATCAAAACATGAAAGACAAGCCATGAGCGCACCCCAACCGATCCATCCTGCGATGAGTGCAGAAAAGTATGCGCAGCGCCTGCGCCCGCCCAGTAGGTCTGTGCAGCTGGTGATTGACACCGATGCAGCCAACGAGATTGACGATCAGTTTGCCTTAGCTTGGGCTTTGCTTCGCCCTGATCGGCTGAAGGTGCGCGGCATTTACGCTACGCCGTTTTCCTTTGCGCATCGGCGTGCTTTGTATCCCCAAGCCAGCCAAGATGCTGCACCATTCAATTCGCCCAAAGTCGGTATGGAGCGCAGTTTCGATGAAATTTTGAAGGTGCAAGCATTGCTTGGTCAACCCAATGCGCCTCAACCCTGCAAGGGAAGCCCAATCTATCTCTCTTCACTCTCGCAGCCGATTCAAAGCGAGGCCACCGAGCATTTGATTACTACAGCGCTGAGCATGCCGCAAGATGAACCGCTGTATGTCGTTGCCCTAGGCTGCGCAACCAATGTGGCCAGCGCAATACTGCTCGCGCCAGAGATCATGCACAAGATTGTGGTGGTCTGGACGAGCGCCTTCCCTTCGCATGCGCCGCATGTGAACCAGTCTTTCAACCTAGAGCAAGATGTGTTGGCCAGCCAATGGCTGTACGACAGCGGCGTGCCCTTGGTTTATTTGCCGGGCTATCACGTGGGTGCGCAACTTCGCTTGTCTTTGGCCGAGGTGGAGCGCTATGTGAAACCACATGGCGCTATTGGCAGCTATTTACACGAATTGTTTGCCGACAATCCGCTGTGGGCCATCACAGGCCGCCCTGCTGCTGCCGCGCACAGCTGGGTGATTTGGGATTTGATCAACATCGCTTGGTTGCTCAACCCCGATTGGGTGCCCAGTGATTTGGTGCCAACCCCGACTTTGGTCGACGACCTTCGCTGGCAAAAGCAACCAAATGCGCATCCGATGCGCGAAGCCTATGCGGTGCAGCGCGATGCGATTTTTAACGATCTTTTTTCCTGCTTGGCTAAAGCCAGCGCGTAAGATGGCCGCCTGTTTACACGACTACTTTGTTACTACGACAAACTTTTTAACTTCGGATCTGACCCGCTATGACCTTCAATCGCCGCCAATTTTCCCGCAATACCCTCCTAGGTACTGCCTTGCTACCGCTTGCTCAGCTCAGCTTTGGTCAATCCAACTGGTCAGAGATTGAGAAAAAAGCGCGCGGCCAAACTGTGGTGTTCAATGCATGGGGCGGCAGTGAGCGCATCAACGCCTATTTGGCTTGGGCAGGCGAACAAGTGCTGCGTGATTTTGGCGTGAAGCTCGAACACGTCAAAGTGACCGACACCGCCGATGTGGTCAAGCGCGTGCGCAATGAAAAAGCGGCTGGCCGCAATGCAGATGGCTCGGTGGATCTGATCTGGATCAATGGCGAAAACTTCCTCGCGATGAAACGCGAAGCGATGCTGTTTGGCCCTTGGGCGGAAAGCTTGCCCAGCTTTCGCTTTGTGGACGTAGAGGGCAAACCCACCACGCGCATTGATTTTGCCGAGCCTGTGCAAGGCTTGGAAGCACCGTGGGGCATGGCGCAATTGACGTTTTTTGCAGACCGCGCCAAAACGCCCAATCCTCCACGCTCTACAGCCGCCTTGCTCGACTTTGCCAAAGCCAACCCCGGCCGCGTGACCTATCCAAAGCCGCCGCAGTTTCTTGGTACGACCTTCCTCAAGCAAACGCTGATGGATCTCACGCCCGCCGCAGACCGCGCCGCGTTCTACAAGCCATTTGACGCAACAGCATTTGCCAAAATTGCCGAGCCGCTTTGGAAACACCTCGATGCCCTGCACCCACATTTGTGGCGCAATGGCAAGCAATTTCCAGCCAACCCAGCAGCCGTGCGTCAGATGATGATGGACGGCGAGCTCAGCTTGTCGTTGACCTTCAACCCCAACGAAGCAGCCAACGAAATCGCTGCTGGCCGCTTGCCAGCTAGTGTGGCCAGCTATCAGTTTGACAGCGGCACGATTGGGAATACGCATTTTCTGGCGATTCCGTTCAACAGCAAGGTCAAGGAAGGTGCTCAGCTCGTGGCCAACTTCCTGCTTTCGCCAGCCGCGCAAGCACGCAAAGGCGACATCAAGATTTGGGGAGACCCAACTGTGCTTTCCCCCGCGAAGATGAGCGCACAAGATGCCGCGCTCTTCAATGCTGCAAAAGCCCCCGGCCAAGTCGAGCGCTTCGCGCCGGTGATCCCCGAGCCGCATGGCAGCTGGGTCGATCCGATCGAGAAAGAGTGGCTAAAGCGGTATGGGGCTTAAGTGTGTTGAATTGCGCATGATACGGCGCGATGACAGCCTCTGACTCCCTCTCATCGCGCTTGGCAAGCGCTGCATTGGCAGCGCCGTTCGCTATTATTTTGATAGCTGTTTGCGCATACTCTATAACGGCTGCAAGCCGATTTGATGCTTGGAACACGCTGTGGGAAGCACCTGGCTTGCTGCGAGCCATTGGCATGACGCTCTGGACAGGTTTGGCCTCTAGCCTGCTGACTTGGTGGCTCAGCGCTTGGCTGCTCTCGCAAGCGTTTGGCAAGCCTTGGTGGAACAAGCTGGTGCGCAGCCTCTCGCCTTTGCTCGCCACGCCGCATGCCGCTTTTGCTGTGGGGCTGGTGTTTTTGATCGCACCCAGTGGTTGGATTCTGCGAGCCATTTCTCCTTGGCTCACAGGCTTCTCGCTGCCTCCGCAGGTTGCCACCTCGCAAGACACGTTTGGCCTTGGCCTGATTGCCATGTTGGTACTCAAAGAAGTGCCGTTTCTGCTGTGGGCAGCCGCCACGCAATTGCAGCGCGATGACACCGGCGCTCGCTGGCAGCGCGAGGCTTGGGCCGCGCAGACACTGGGCTACAGCGCAGATCAATCCTTCTGGCGCGTACTCTGGCCGCAGCTCTCTACGAGATTGCTGTGGCCTCTGTTGGCTGTGTTGGCCTACAGCCTCACGGTGGTCGATGCCGCCTTGATTGCTGGGCCAGGCAGTCCCGCCACACTCTCGGTGCGCGCTTGGCAGTGGCTGCAAGACAGTGACGAGGCAACGAATGCGACTGGCGCGGCGGCGGGTTGGTTGCTCACGGCCGTGGTGGCGCTATCGGCTGGCTTGATCTTGCTGCGCGAGAAGTTTACGACCCGTCTTCGCGGCTTATGGGGTCAAAGGCAAACCGGGCGGCGCAGCAAAGAAGCCCTGCCGCAGCCTTGGAATGCAGGCCGCATCGCTTGGGGCTTTGTGGTGCTGCTGTATGCCAGCGTCTTGTTAGCCTTGGCTGTGGGTAGTGTGGCGGGCGTCTGGCCTTTTCCGGCGTTGGTACCACAGAGTTTGAGCTGGGAGGCTTGGGGCTCTGTGATGCGCAGCGGCCAGAGTGTTTGGATGACAGCTTTGCTCGCAGCCAGTAGCTCTGCGCTCGCTTTGATCTGGGCTGTGGCTTGGCTGGAATTCAGCCCGCCTAAGTGGGATGCCGCCATGCGCCGTTTGCTGTATTTGCCTTTACTGTTGCCCGGCGTGTTGTGGGTGGTGGGCATTCATCGCCTCGCGCTCGCGGGTGGGCTCACTGGCTCGTGGGCGGGGGTGTTGTTAGCGCATCTGCTGGCTGTATTGCCTTACACGCTGATCGCGCTCAGCCCGGCTTATTTGGGCTTTGATGCTCGCTATGCACACCTTGCGGCGACCTTGGGCAAAAGCCGCTGGGTGTATCTCACGCAGGTAAAGTGGCCACTGCTGCGGCAAAGCCTGTGGAGCACGGCGGCGGCGGGATTTGCCGTGAGTGTGGCGCAGTTTTTGCCGACACTTTACATCGGCGAAGGCCGCATCGTGACCGTGACCACCGAGGCTGTGACGCTGTCTTCCGGCGGCCAGCGTTCGCTGGTGGCAGCCTTCGCATGGTTGCAATGGCTGCTACCAGCGCTGGCGTTTGGCTTGGCTGCTTGGCTGGGCAAGCCCCGCAGCTGGCCGGTCGCCAACATCAAAGCTCTACACTTGAAGCCATGAAAATTGATGTGAAGCAATTGAGCGTGGGCACGGGCTCTGCTCAGCGTGTGCTGGTGAAAGGCTTGGTGCTTGATTGCCCTACTGGCAGCATCACCACGCTGATGGGCCCCAGCGGCTGCGGCAAATCCAGCTTGCTGGCTGCGATAGCTGGGCTACCGCTGCCCGGCCTGCAAGCGGATATCCATGTGGAACTGGCCGGGCGGCGCGTGGATCAGCTGCCCACCAGCCAGCGCCGCATTGGCCTCTTGTTTCAAGACGATTTGCTCTTCGCCCACATGAGCGTGCGCGAAAATCTGCTCTTTGCCGCGCCGCCAGGCACAGCCGCCAAGCGCGCAATGCAAGCCGATGCCGCCTTGGCCGAGATCGGCTTTGAGGCCATGGCCGAACGCGACCCGCTCACGCTCTCAGGCGGGCAACGCGCCCGCGTCTCGCTGATGCGCACCTTGCTGAGCGAACCGCAGGCCTTGCTGCTGGATGAGCCTTTCTCCAAGCTCGATGTCGCGCTGCGCGAGCAATTTCGCCAATTTGTCTTTTCGCACGTGCGCCGCTTGCAATTGCCCACTTTGCTCGTGACGCATGATGCGGCGGATATTGCCGACGCATCCGCCGTGATTGATTTCGCCTCTTTCACTGGAGTTACACCAGCGCAATAGCGCAACCCAAACTAGTCGTGACTCCACCCCGTTTTTTGCACCAATTGCTCCAGTGCAAATGCGCCCAGCACCGAGTTGCCTTTGGTATCTAGCTCTGGCCCCCACACCGCCACGGTGCCCACACCGGGCACGATGGCCACAATGCCGCCGCCAACGCCTGTTTTAACGGGTAGCCCAATACGGTAGGCAAAGTCGCCGGCTGCATCGTATGCGCCGCAGGTGAGCAGCAATGCATTAACGCGGCGAGCAGCATCGGCGCTTAAAAATTGCTCACCTGAATGTTGCTGGCTCAAAGCGCCTTGGCCAGCAATGTCCAAGCCACCATTAGCTAAAAACATGGTGGCTTGTGCCAACTGAGCGCAGCTCATTTCAATCGCACATTGGCGGCAATAGTTGTCTAACACCAGCTCTGGTGGATTCACAAAATTCCCATAGCTCTTCATGAAATAGGCCATGGCCATATTCCGATCCGCAGTGTCACGCTCAGATTTGGCGGTTTGCATGTCCCAATTCAAATCAGGGCTGTCGCTCAAACGGCGAAGAGCGCCCAAAAGTGCAATATCCAAATGCGCGTATCTTGTGGTGAGCATGTCTGTGATCACCAATGCACCAGCGTTGATGAATGGGTTGCGCGGAATCCCCTTTTCCGTTTCTAGCTGCACCATTGAGTTAAACGCCGCGCCAGAAGGCTCGCGCCCCAAACGCTGCCACACATCATCGCCAAGCAGCTTCAGCGCCAGCACAAAGGTAAACAGCTTTGAAATACTCTGGATAGAAAAAGGCGTATGCGCATTCCCTGTCGACACACATCTGCCATCGACCAACGCAATCGCCATGCCAAACTGACACGGCGAGACCTGTGCAAGAGCAGGAATATAGGAGGCCACTTTGCCTTGCCCATAGAGCCCATGAACCTGCTCGGCAATACGGTCTAAGATATCTTGAAGTCGTTGAAGTTGCTCGGTGGAGGTGGCATTTGTCTGTAACATCGGCGCATTCTATCGAGGGCTTGCCCAAATACTCTGACTGAGTACTTTGACTGAGTACCTAGACTCGACTCATACAAACCATGCTTGATCGTCACATCACCCCTTTGATCCGCCCCGCTGTGGAGGCCATCGCCCGCGCCTTGGTGCGGCGCGGCATTCGCGCAGATCATGTGACTTTAGCTGCCTTTGGCATCGGTATCATCGCTATGATTTGCATAGCAATCCACGCATATTTTGCAGCGGCCATCCTCATACTCATCTCTAGACTTTGTGATGCACTCGACGGCGCTGTGGCGCGGCTGACCGAGGCCACAGACTCCGGGGGTTTTCTTGATATTGCACTGGATTTTTTGTTTTACGCAGGTATCGTGCTCGCCTTTGCCTTCGCCGCGCCCAAGCCCAACGCCCTGCCTGCAGCCGTATTGCTCACGGCGTTCGTCGGCACCACATCCAGCTTCCTAGCCTTTGCTGCCTTGGCTGCCAAACACGGCATCACCAGCATCGAGTATCCCGATAAATCCTTTTACTTTCTTGGCGGTTTAGCCGAAGCGACGGAAACTTTGCTTTTTTTCATCGCTATGTGCATCTGGCCTCGCTGGTTTGCACCATTAGCCTACGCCTTCGCCTTCATTTGCGCCATCACCACCTTCACACGCATCGTGGGTGGGTATCAGACGCTCAAAAAATGAAGTCTTCGCGTGAATATGTCACACTGTTAGACTAGATTTAGTAAGAACTGGACTCGTCACACAGACACATCCTTGCATCCAAATTGCGCTCTGATGCGTAACTCACAACAACGAGGATTTATGAACAAAAGCAAACTACTCCTGATCGTCGGCATTGTTGCCGCGCTGATCGCCTTCTTTGCGTTGGATCTGGGCAGATTCTTCACGCTCGATTTCATCAAGCAAAGCCAGGCTCAGTTTGGTGATCTGTACAAAGAAAAACCGGCCCAGGTGATTGGCGGTTTCTTGGCTTTGTATATCGCCGTGACAGCGCTCTCTTTGCCGGGCGCTGCTATCCTGACACTGGCGGGCGGTGCAATTTTCGGCCTCGTGATGGGTACGATCATCGTCTCGTTTGCCTCGACCATTGGCGCTACGCTCGCCTTCCTAGCCGCCCGTTTTGCTTTGGGCGAATCTGTGCAGAAGAAGTTTGGCGCTCGTATGAGCGAGATCAACAAAGGCGTAGAAAAAGAAGGCGCGTTTTATTTGTTCACACTGCGCCTGGTGCCGCTCGTGCCCTTCTTCGTGATCAATCTGCTGATGGGTTTGACCAAGATGAAGACCTGGACTTTTTACTGGGTCAGCCAACTGGGTATGTTTCTGGGCACCATCGTTTTTGTCAACGCAGGTACCGAACTGGCAAAAATTGATTCCCTCAAAGGTATTCTTTCTCCGGGCTTGTTGGGCTCGTTTGTCTTGCTCGGTATCTTCCCGATCATTGCGAAAAAGATCATCGAAACCATCAAGAAGCGCAAGGTGTATGCAAAGTGGAATCACGTCAAACCCAAAAGCTTTGACCGCAATTTGGTGGTGATCGGCGGTGGCGCAGGTGGTTTGGTGTCGAGCTATATTGCTGCTGCCGTGAAAGCCAAAGTTACGCTGGTGGAAGCGCACAAAATGGGCGGCGATTGCTTGAATTTCGGCTGCGTGCCGAGCAAGGCAATCATCAAATCCGCAAAGCTGGCGCACCAGATGCGTCATGCGAGCAACTATGGTTTGTCTGACGCGCAACCCTCCTTCAGCTTCAAAGCGGTGATGCAGCGCGTGCATGCCGTGATCGCGGCGATTGAACCGCATGATTCGGTGGAACGGTACACAGAGCTGGGCGTAGAAGTGTTGCAAGGTTACGCAAAAATCGTGAATCCTTGGACAGTAGAAATCGCCATGAACGATGGCAGCAAACAAACGCTCACCACCCGTAGCATCGTGATTGCAGCAGGTGCGCGCCCTGTGGTGCCGCCGCTGCCGGGCATTGAAGAATCGGGCTATGTGACAAGCGACACGCTTTGGGATGAGTTTGCTGCGCTCGATGCTGTGCCGCCGCGCCTGATCGTGTTGGGTGGCGGACCGATCGGCTCAGAGCTCGCGCAAGCGTTTGCGCGGCTGGGCAGCAAGGTCATGCAGATCGAAATGGCACCGCGCATTTTGATTCGGGAAGATGCTGAAGTCTCGCAGCATGCGATGGAATCCATGCGCAGCGACGGTGTGGAGATTTTGTGTAACCACAAAGCGCTACGCTTCGAAGTGTCGCCTACCAGCAAAGCGCTGATTGTGGAGCATGACGGTGTAGAAAAACGCCTTGAATACGACCAAATCATTTGCGCAGTCGGCCGCATGGCTCGCTTGAAGGGCTACGGATTAGAAGATCTGGGCATTCCTACCCAACGCACTGTGGACACCAATGAATATCTAGAGACGATTTACCCCAACATTTATGCCGCTGGCGATGTGGCCGGACCCTATCAGTTTACCCATATGGCGGCGCATCAAGCTTGGTACGCCGCTGTGAACGCACTGTTTGGGGCGTTTAAGAAATTCAAAGTGGATTACCGCATCGTGCCCGCTGCGACCTTCATTGACCCTGAAGTTGCTCGCGTCGGCTTCAATGAAACTGAAGCCAAGGCCGCAGGCATCGCTTATGAAGTCACCAAATACGGGATTGACGATCTGGATCGCGCCATTGCAGACAGCGAAGCCCATGGCTTTGTGAAGGTGCTCACTGTGCCGGGCAAAGACAAAATTCTGGGCGTGACCATCGTCGGCGTGCATGCGGGCGATCTGCTCGCGGAATACGTGCTCGCGATGAAGTATGGCATGGGGCTCAATAAAATCTTGGGAACAATTCACACCTACCCCACTCTAGCGGAAGCGAATAAATACGTTGCAGGCGAATGGAAGCGGGCACATCAGCCACACAAAGTGCTTGCTTGGCTTAAAAAATACCACGATTGGAGAAGATCATGAAAACCACACTCTCTCGCCGAATTGCTATTATTTCAATAGCATCTTGTGCAGGTTTTATAACGGCGAAACCCGCTTTTTCTCAAACATTTGATCACTCGTATGCCGCTTGGGATGCGCTCCTGAAGAAGCATGTCCGCTGGCAACCTGATAACAAGCAAAGCCGCTCCAACTACAAAGGCTTTGCCGCAGATCGCGCAGATTTGAAGAAAATCTTGGAGAGTTTGTCCGCTGTGAGCATGGCGCAATTCAGTGCGTTTTCCAAGGACCAGCAGCAAGCTTTTCTGATCAACGCCTACAACGCCTTCACGGTCGAAGTGATCCTCACGAAATATCCTGATATCAAGTCGATCAAAGAGTTGGGCTCTTTCAATCGCGGCCCGTGGAAAAACGAATTTTTCACGATGCTCGGTGAAAAACGCCATCTCGACTGGATCGAGCATGAGCAGCTTCGCCCGAAATATGCGGAGCCGCGCGTGCACGCAGCCGTGAACTGCGCCAGCATCGGCTGCCCTGCTCTCTTTCCAGATGCTTTCACTGCCCCTAAGCTCGATGCGATGCTGGAAGATGGCATGCGCCGCTTCTTGGGCGACCGCACCCGTAATCGCTATGAAAACGGCAAGCTCCAAGTCTCAAATATCTTCAAATGGTTCAAGGAAGATTTTGAAAAAGGCAACAAAGGTTTTGTGAAGCTGGAAGATGTGTTCGCCAAGTATGCTGACCTGCTCACAACTGATGAAACAGCGCGTAACCAAATCAAGGCCAAGACCGTTTCGATCAGTTATCTCGACTACGATTGGAGCTTGAACGATAACGGCAGATAAAGCATGCAGCAACGACGTATTTCGCGTTTTTCCTATTTTTCAATTTTCTGGACCCTGGCCTGTGCAAACGCCTTCTCGGCCAGCCCTGCTGCTTTTTCCACCACAACCGCCAACCAAGCGCCTGCGCCTTGGCATGTGGTTGGTTTGCCAGATCGCCTTGCCAAACCCGTCACGCAATTTGACTTGATCGATCTGGATGGCGCACATGTGTTGCGCGTCAAAGCTGAGAAATCTTGGGGCTCGCTGGTGCATCCTATGAGCGAGGCTGTCAAACCTAACACCACGCTGCGCTGGCGCTGGCGGCTCGATCAGCCACTGGCCAAGAGCGACATCCATGCGAAAAACACCGAGGACGGCGCTTTGAAGGTCTGCATGAGCTTTGACATGCCAGCTGACAACATTCCAAGCGGTGAGCGCACCCTTTTCAAACTAGCGCAACTCTTCACCAAAGAAAAAATCCCCACCGCCACGCTGTGCTACATCTGGGGTGGCAAAGAAGCCATCGGCTATGAGCAAGCCAGCCTGTTCACCGCTCGCGTGCGTTTCGTCGTCTTGGCCAATGAAGGCACACCACTGAAAACTTGGGCGGCCAAAGAGCGCAATATCTATGCTGATTTTTTGAAGGCTTTCGGGCAGGAAGCCGTTATAGTACCTGCGCTAAGTGCTATTATTATAGGAGCAGATGCCGATAACACACAGGGTATCAGCCTAGGCTATGTGGGTGATGTGCAACTAGGCGCTGGCAGTGCGCCCTGAGCTTTGATGTGTGTCAGTGGAATCCAAACACCGACAGTTCGCGTATATGGATAAACACCAGCATCTTGCTGGCCATTGTTCTGTAAGAATCTAAGCATTCGCACGACAGAACTCAAGCTCGACACCTTTATAAGCCCGCAATGCCCAAAACCCTGCTTCTCTTTAATTACGACTGGGATGCCACCGCGAGCCAAGCCTTGCAAACGCACGGGCACAGCTTGGATGAGCGAGGCTTTGATCTCTTCAGTTTCCCTAGCAACGCGAACCTGCCCTTTTTCAGCATGGATCGCTTCGTGAACAAGCTCGCTGCGCAGGCCGAGAGCCAAGGCTGGCAGGCTGTGAGCTCGCAGCATGAGCAATTTGGCGCTCTCGCCGCCGCGCTGCTCGCTCAAAAAATGGGCTGGCCGGGTTCCTGCCCTAAAGCTGTGGCCGCTTGCCAACACAAACTCTATGCGCGGCAAGTGCTGCAAGAAGTCGCCCCCGAAGCGAATGTCAAATTCATGCGCATGCCCAGCGCATATGGCGAAGATATTCCGGAAGGTTTGCAATATCCCGCTTTCGTCAAACCGGTGAAAGCCGCGTTTTCTGTGCTCGCGCAGGTCGTGCGCTCGCGCGAGGAGCTGCAAGCCTTCACCCGCTTTGGTGCGTATGAGCTTTGGGTGATCAAGCATCTGGTGCGCCCCTTTGAAGAAGCCTGTCAGCGCCTCTTGCCAGAGGCAGGCACAGCGCACAGCATGATGCTAGAAGAGCCTGTACGCGGCCTGCAATACAGTTTGGACGGCATCGCCTTCAACGGCGAAATCAAGCCGCTGGGCGTGGTCGATAGCATCATGTATCCCGGCACGCAAGCCTTCATGCGCTTTGACTATCCTTCGCGTTTGCCAACAGCAGCGCAGGCTCAGGCACTGGTTGTGGCCACGAAATTCCTGAATGCTGTGGGCTATACGCATGGCATGTTCAACATGGAGTTTTTCTACTGCCAAGTAACGCAAACGCTCAGGGTGATTGAATTTAACCCACGTATGGCCTCGCAGTTTGCTGACCTTTATAGCCGAGTGGATGGCATCAATCTTCATGCGATGGCTTTGGAATTGGCCTACGGGCGCGATCCTTGGGCTCTGCCCCGCGCCGCCAGCACGCAAGGCGCAGCTTCGAGCTTTGTATATCGGATTTTTGACGAGCGAGCAAACCATCTGCCGCAGCGCATTCCTACCATGCCTTCTTCTGCACAAGTGCGGCAACTGGCATCACAGTTTCCTGATCATCTGTTGATGCAATTTCCAAAAGCAGGCCACTCCCTCGCGCGAGATTTCAAATGGCTGGCCAGCTACCGCTATGGCATCTTGCATTTAAGCGGCCGCGATACGCAAGATTTGCGAGAGCGCTGCCAACGCGCCAGCGGCATCTTGCATTGGCCGACTCCCTATGCCAATGAGCTGACAGAGGAACTCTCTGCGCCTATGGGGCTTCCAAGCACCTCGTTTTAAGCCAACTGCTCGTGTTTACTGTTCGTTTTAAATCATTCAATTTTTTGCATCAAATCATGATCCTCTCTCGCCGCTCCCTTCTCGCCGCCTCCGCTCTTTCTATCGCCCTCGCCCTCGGTGGCTGCGCTGCGATCAATGCGCAAAATCCGAGCGGCAATCTGCGTCCCGTCAATGCCCATGTGGTGGGTGAGCAAAGCGCCGTCATGCTCAAAGGCCACGATGTAGTGGCCTATTTCACGCAAGGCAAACATGCGCAGGGCAGCCCACAATTTGCCAGCACTTATGAAAATGTCAATTTTCACTTTGCCAGCGCTGCACACAAGGCTCTGTTTGACAAAGAGCCCGCCAAATACATTCCGCAATTCGGCGGCTATTGCGCCAATGGCGTGGCCTACGGTATCCCATGGGGTGGCGATGCCGACACTTGGCGCATCGACGGCGGCAAACTGTATATTTTCGGCGGCAAAGACTCCAAAGATGCCTTTGAACTCGATACACCCGGCAATTTGAAGCTTGCGCAAAAATATTGGGATGAAGAGGTCAAAGGCTCAAACAGCTTCTGGCAGCGCAGCAAGCGCATTGTGTTCAAAGTCCCTCATTACAAAAGTGGTGAGGAATTAGCGAAAATGGTTGCAGCTGCTAAAAAATAAGCTTTATCTTTTTAAGCTGCTTCTTTATCAAGGATGCCATCATGAAAAATACTTTCACTTTGCAAGCGCTCAAGAGTTTTGCCTTGCCCGCCGTTTTGGCATCCGCCGTTCTTTTCACAGGATGCGCCGCCATCACCGCGCAAAATCCTGGTGGCAGACTCACACCCGTCAACGCCCATGTGGTTGAAGGCAAATCCAGCGTCATGCTCAAAGGTCATGATGTGGTGGCTTATTTCACTCAAGCCAAGCATGCGCTCGGGCTGCCACAGTTCTCAAGCGTCTATGAAGGCATCACCTTCCAATTTGCTACTCCCGAACACAAAGCATTGTTTGACAAAGATCCCGCCAAATACCAGCCCCAATACGGCGGCTACTGCGCCAATGGCATCGTGTATGGCATTCCCTGGGGCGGCGATGCAGATAGCTGGCGCATGATTGATGGCAAGCTCTATATCTTCGGCGGCGCAGGCTCGCGCGAAGGGTTTTTCCTCGACACCCCCGCCAACATCAAACTGGCGGACAAATACTGGGCCGAGGAAGTCGCTGGCAGCAACAGCTTCTGGCAACGCAGCAAACGCCTCATCTTGCGTGTGCCACACTACAAATCAGGCTCTGATTTAGCCGCTTTGGTAGCAGCATCCAAGAAATAAATACTATTGATTTAATAGCACTCTACGCACCCTCTATAACGGGCAGAGGCCGTTTTCTCTTAAAAAAAGCGTGGTCACAGGCTAGGCCAACTCTAGCGCTGCATCCACCGCCGCGAGGCATAGCTCAGCGCATCCACCAGCGCCACCAAGGCCAGCATGGCTATCAGGATGCTGGAAGTTTTGCTCATTTGAAACAGCCCCATGTGAAAGGCCAGCATTTGGCCTAAACCACCGCCACCCACCACGCCAAGCACAGCAGCCGCGCGAATGTTGTTTTCCCAGCGGTAAAGCGTATAGCTCATGAGCTGGGGGATGATTTGCGGCAAAGTGGCATACCAAAAGATACGGCCTTCGCCCACGCCACGTGTACGCAATGCGAAGGCGGCGCCAGGCTGTGCGTTTTCGATGCTTTCGGCAAACAACCTGCCGAGCACGCCCGCCGTATGTAAGCCCAGAGCCAGCGTGCCAGCGAATGGGCCGAGGCCTGCGGCAATCAACAGCAATGCGGCCCATACCAATTCTGGAATGCTGCGCAATGCGTTGAGCAGCAAACGTGCAGGGCCTTTGAAATAGGCTTTGTCGCCTTCATGCGTTTTGCTAGCTGGGAGCGCGATCAGCAAGCCAAGGATGGCGGCGATGATGGTGCCTAGCAGCGACATCGCGAGTGTCTCCAGCGAAGCCATCCAGAGTTTGGACGCAAATTTACTGGAAAAATCAGGCGTGAGCAGCTCGCCAATAAATTTCCCCATCAGCCTGGCTGATTCGAAGCTGAAAAGCTGCGCCCATTGGAGATTGAGCGTCCAAAAACTGGCAACGGTCAACAAAATCAAACCGAAGACAAACCAGCAGGCCTTGCAGCGCGCATCAAAAAGCTTCGGCGGCAACTTATAGACCTCGTTAGCCGCCTCTTTGGAGAAACTGTTCATCCCAGCTCCTTGCGCAGCCACGAGCTGGCCTTATCAGCCAACCAAACCAACAGCATAAACACCAGCAACAAGGTGGCCACTTCGCTGCCCTTGAACATCTTCATCGAATTGTCGAGCTCTTGACCAAGGCCGCCTGCGCCGACAAATCCGAGCACCGCGCTGGAGCGAATCGCGCACTCCCAGCGATAGACCGTGTAGCTCGTTAATTCAGCGGCGTTTTGCGGTAGCAAGCCATAGAAGAACGATTGCAAGCGCCCTCCTCCATTGCGCATCAGCGATTGTGTGGCATGCGCTTCGCCGCTTTCCAAAATTTCGGTACAAACCTTGCCCAACATGCCCGCATATGTGAGCGCAATTGCGAGCACGCCCGCCGTGGGCCCCAAGCCCACCACGCGAACAAATACCAGCGCCCACACCAGCTCTGGCACGCTGCGCAAGACGATCAATAGCCAGCGAATCGCTTGGCGCAACACACTCGGCATCCAAGCCATCTTGCCCGACAGCGCAGAGACAGACAGTGCTGAGGTGCCGAGTAAGGTCAGTGGAATCGCCAACAGCAGCGCCAGCGTGATGCCAGCAGTGGCCATCGCCACGGTGCGCCAAGTTTGCTCAGCAACGAGTTTTAAAAATTCAGCGTCATGCGCAGGCGGAATAAATTCACCCAGAAAATTACCCATCACCTTGCGACTCTCGGCATGCCAGAGCAGCCAAGGCTTGAATTCAGTGATGACGAGCAGCGGCCAGAGCAACAGCACAGCGGCGATCAGCCAGAAGACGCGGCCTTGCCAAGCCGGATCGCGCAGCGCCGGGGATCGCATGGGTAAAACGGCGCTCATCGCTTTATCTGCAATGCATCACAGCAGGTTGCCCGGGCTGCACATTTTGCTCAGGAAACTCATTGATCGGCGTGGGGCCAAACAGCTCGTGCTCATGCTGGGAATACAAGGCATCCAAATGCTCACGCGTGACCTGATCAGACGGCAAATCAAACGTCACCTCGCCATCACGCAGCCCCAAGATACGCGGAAAGGAAGCCAAAGCACGCTCAACTTGATGCAAGCTGCAAACTAGCGTCGCGCTGCGCTCGCGCGCCTCTCGCGTGATCACCTCGATCGCTTGAGTCGATCGGGTGGGATCGAGTGCAGACAGCGGCTCATCAATCAGCCATAGCTTGGCATTGGAGGCCAAGAGCCGCGCCAATCCCACACGCTGCCGCTCGCCACCCGAGAGACGATCGACACGTTCAAAAATTTTGTCTTCGAGATCAAAAGCTCTCAAGGCGATACTCGCAGTGGGTATATCACTCGGATAAAACAGCGAGCGCAGGCTTTGCAGAAAGCTCATCTCAGGGAGCCGACCCGCGAGCACAGCGGTTACCACGCGCTGGCGCGGCGGAAGCGGCGGCACTTGCGGCGCTAAAAAAAGCTGACCGCGCAACATTTGCAATGCAGTTCGCGGCAGCTTCCAAGGATTCTGTCCAGCAACAGCTAACTCACCACTCGCAGGCTTCAAAGCGCAAGCCACAGCATGCAAAAACGTTGTTTTCCCCGCGCCTGAAGGCCCGATGACCGCCAATTGCTCGCCCTGTTGAATCTGAATCGTCGCGTCGCGCAGCGCCGGCAGCGAATCTTCACGCGCGGCTGGATGACGAGCGCTTAAATGTTGGAGTTGTATTTGCAAAGCGTCAGCCTGAAAAAAAGGAAACCAAGGCGCGTCTGCATGCAGACGCGCCTGACGAAGGGTCAATTAGAGCAGGCCGGCGCTCTTGGCGGCCACTTCCAAGCCTTTGTAATTCTCAGGCTTGGTGGGCACATACCGTGTGGCACGGTTCAGGCTCAGGATTTCTTTGCCTTCAGCAGTGGCAGGATCTAAATCCAGCAAAGCCTTCATCACACGCTCACGCATCGCTGCAGGCATGTCGGCATGCACACTCCAGTTGTAATTGAAATAAGGAGGCGTGGTGTAGAACACATTCACAGCGGCCGTATCCACTTTCTTTTCATCCACAAACTTTTTCCAAACCGTAATGTCCAACGCAGCAGCAGCCACACGGCCACTCACCACGGAAGCAATCGTCGCATCGTGCGCGCCAGAGAAAGCGACACGTTTGAAATCTTTTTCAGGGTCAATCTTGGCCTCAAGCAAGAAGTTACGCGGCATCAAGTGGCCTGACGTGCTGCTTTGTGAGCCAAAAGAGATGTCTTTGCCCTTCATATCGGCCAGGGTTTTGATACCTGAATCTGTTTTGGCAATGAAAACAGACTGAAACCGCGTGTCTTCCTCGCGCTGAGCGATCGGAATGATCTTGCCACCCGAGCGCAGATTGGCTTGCACATGCGTGAACCCGCCAAACCAGACCAAATCGACACGTTTGTTCACCAAGGCCTCTACTGCAGCGGGGTAATCAGTCACTGGTGTGAACTCAACCTTCATTCCCAGGCGCTTTTCAAGATAATTGGCAATCGGTGTGAACTTGCGCACCTGCTCGGTGGCCGCTTCTTCTGGAATGGTGGTGACGCGAAACACTTGCTGAGCGTGACTTATAGCGCCAAAAGTGAGGATGGCGCAGGTCATCAGGCATTTGAAGGTGCGGGAGGGAGATAAATCGATCATGGAAAATTCCTAGGAATGAAGGTTAAGAATGAATGTTCCTGTCGGCTCGCGACAGGGCGTTATTACACCGCGAAATGACAATTTATGCAGGCGGAGCAAGCGATGACATCCAAACAGCGATGCTTTGCGTAAGATACGTTAGCCATAAAACGACACTTAAATATGACCACGCCCCAGTTTTACCAGTTGCACGACAACACCAGCCCCGCCGTCAAAGCGGCTATTCGCGCCGAGCTCACGACCAGCCTGCTTGCTGAGAAGGCCACCGTCTCGCCAAAATACCTCTATGACGCACTCGGTTCGCGTTTGTTTGATGCGATCACAGATTTGCCAGAGTATTACCCTACGCGCACCGAGGGCGCGATCATTGCGCAGAATTTGCTGCAAATAGCCAAGCAAATCCCGAAGGGCGCAGTGTTGGTTGATCTGGGTGCGGGCAGTTGCGAAAAGGCAGAAAAGCTCTTTGATGCTTTGCAACCCGCACATTACATTCCGATCGATATTTCCGTCGATTACCTGCGGCAAACCCTTTTTTGCTTACAGCGCCAATATCCTCAGATGCGCATGAGCGGCGTGGGTATGGATTTTTCTTCTGAGATGCGGCTGCCGCCCGAGCTCAATGAGCAAATCGCTGGCATGCCGATCGTGTTGTTTTATCCAGGTTCAAGCATCGGAAATTTTGCGCCTGATGAAGCGCGCGCCCTGCTCTCGCGTGCGCATGCGCTCTGCGAGCAAGGTGCAGCAGGTGGCGGATTGCTGATTGGCGTGGATTTGGTCAAGCCCAGCGATATTTTGGAGCCCGCCTACGATGATGCCTTGGGCGTAACAGCCTCTTTCAATCTGAATATGCTGCTTAACATCAATCATCTCTTGGGCAGTAATTTCGCACCGAAAGATTGGCAGCATGTGGCCTTTTTCGATGCAAAGCTTTCTCGCATCGAGATGCATTTGCAAGCACGCCATGATGTGAGCATCAATTGGCCCGGTCATTCACGCGATTTCAAGCGTGGCGAAGATATTCACACCGAAAACTCCTACAAATGGACGCTGCCAGGCTTCGCGCAGCTCGTCCAATCTGCAGGCTTTGCCAAACCCATGAGCTGGACGGATTCAAAAGACTGGTTTTCTGTGCACTGGGCTTCTGCGCATGGCAAATGATGCCCCTGCCGTATGAACGGGATGACCGAGCACACTTTAGCGCGCCGCAGCCTCATACTGGGTGCGGGATTGAGTGTATTCGGCTGCACGGTTCATACGGATTTCAACCACGATGGATCAGATGCTCCGCGCCAGCTGATCACACCGCGAGCAGCATCGTTTAAACCGATTCAAAACGTGTGGATCCTGAGCTCTGGTGGGCCTCGCGGCTTTGTACATGTGGGTATTCTCAAGGCTTTGGAAGAGTTGGGGCATCAGCCTGATTTGATAGTGGGCGGTTCGGTGGGCTCGCTGATTGGTGCGCTCTATGCCGGCGGTGTGAGAGCCAAAGAATTGGAGCGAATGTCACTTGATCTCGGCGTGACGGATATGGGCCGCTTGGCGCTTACGGGCGATGGCAAATTCGCGGGTACACCGCTTGCAGCTATCGTGAACCGCGAGCTCATAGCGCGCTGCGGCACCTGCGAGATGGAAAAGCTCCCGATTGCGTTTGCTGCCGTCTCCGTGGAGCGTGAATCGCGCAAAACCGTGCTGCTGAATCACGGGGATGCAGGCGTTGCTGTGCAGGCAAGTTGTGCCATTGAAGGTACATTCACACCGGTGCGTATTCGCGGCATGCAGTATGTGGATGCAGACTTGGTGACACCGCTGCCTGTGCGGCTGGCCAGCGAGCTGGCTTCAGGCTTAAACGGCACGCGCAAAACGGCTTTGAAGCTGCTAGCGATGGATGCTTCCGCTCGCCCTGAGGCAGCTCCGCCCGGCGCAGAACGCTATCGCGTGGGTGATTTGCGAAAGCGTGCGCTGATCGCGCCCGATACCGCAGTGGCCACCCTCACCCTGCATCCCGAGATGAGCTATTTTGTGAATGTATCTCGCGAATTTCGAGAGCGCACCATTGCGCAAGGTTACGCACAAACTTTGGCACAAGCATCGCGCATCAGCACTGCGCTGCGCTAACTCAAATCATTCTGGGCTTGGACTTGCCCCGCTTCCGCTGACAGTTAGCGGCTCTAGCTGTGTCTTGTCGATCGGTTGCGCGCGAGAAGCGGCATGCAAACCAAACACGCCGATCACGATCATCGAAATACTGGCTAACTTGAGCGCCGTGGCGGCTTCCTTGAAATAAAAGATACCGATGCAGGCTGTGGCGACCGTGCCTACGCCGCTCCAGACGGCATAGGTGATGCTCAAATCCAGTGTTTTAATGACGAAGGTGTTGCAGGTAAACGCCAAGGCAAAAAAAACAAACATCGCCACGGAAGGCAAAGGCCGCGTGAAGCCATAGGAGACTTTCATGCATGTTGTGCCCATCACTTCAAGGGTAATGGCCAGAGCCAGCAAAGACCAAGCTTGAGTGATGCTGGGCGTGAAAATTTGAAGTTCTTTGAACATGGGGCTGCTGAATGGCTAGATGGCACAAGTGCGAAAACCGGCGTAAATATCGGTGCGCTCGGGGGTGAAATAGTTGCGGTATTTGGCGTTTCGCATGATGGGGAGGGTGGCCGAGCAGGCGCCGCGCAACACTTTTCGGCTACCAAACCACGGCTCAGAATAATCTCGATACGGATGCGCTAGGAAGCCCGGGTAAGGCTGGAAATCGCTGCTCGTCCATTCCCACACATCTCCCCAAGCGAATTCTTCATGCGTTAGCGCGGCGCATTCCCATTCGGCCTCGGTGGGCAAACGCCGACCTGCCCAAAGGCAGTAGGCTTGCGCGTCATGCCAACTAAGATGAACGGCGCTCTCCCGCAAATTTAAAGCTTGCCATTGGCCAAAGCGCAGGGTCTCGTAAGCTTGCGCGGCTTGGCGCACGTAGCGCGGGAGTGCGTAGCCAGTGGCTTGAACAAAATCGAGATACTGCGACCAGCTCACCGTCTGAGCATCGATTTCATAGGCGGCAAGCCTCACATCTTGCCCAGTCAGCTCGTTGTCGAAAGAAAAACCAACTGATTCAGAACCTAGCCGCCAAGTGGTATTTTTTATATGAAATACGGCGTTTGCCGTTATTGAATGTGCGCGAGGTGCTATTGAATTAATAGCACCTCGCACCTGCGCTGGCATAGAAATACGCCGCTCCAGCGCTTGCGCCATATAAACCGCTGCTTCAATATGCATCGCTTCGTGCAGCAAGACCAGGCGGTAAAAATACAAATCGGCATCACTCTTGCCCGCTTGGCTTAAGCATTGCAAGGTTTGCGCCAAAGTGGCATTTAAATAGTCTTTCGCGGCTTTGGAAGGCAGCAAAGGCAGCGCCCAGCGATTCGAATGCGCCACGGTGGAGCTGTTGTACCAATCATCGCCGTGGCTGGCCTCGGCTAAATGCTGGCAAGGCTGTCGTTGATGAAATGGTTCGCTAGCTGCGCCTAAATGCCGCAGGCGATTTCGCCCAATCCACCATTGCTGAAACCAGCCGATATGCCCCAACTCCCAGAGTGGCGGATTGAATTCTTCGCCTTGGGGCACATCCAAAGCGTCGGCAGCTTCGTAAGCATCAAACACAGCCAAAACCATCTCGCGCACGCGCACCAACTCACGTGCGAGCACACTTGCATCTGATGTGCGTATCATCAGGCCTTGTGTTTGGGTCGCTATCGTTTCTAACCGCGCATTCATTGCTGCAAAAAATCCTAAATTGCCATGGTTTCTATTGTGATCATCAGCCCAGCTTTGCAAGATGCCAACAATGGCAACTGGCAGACGGCGCAGCGTTGGGGTCAAATGCTGTCAAAAGAGCATCGTATCCGCATCATCAAGACATGGGAACCCGACACTGGGCAGTCGGATGAAGTCATGATTGCCTTACACGCACGCCGCAGTGCCTCGTCGATCTCTGTTTGGCAGAGCCAGCGCGGCAGCCGTAGCTTGATTGTCGCCTTGACAGGCACTGATCTCTACCGCGACATACAAATAGATACGCAGGCACAGCATTCTTTGGATGCAGCCGGGCAATTGATCGTCTTGCAAGAGCTGGGCATTCAGAGCTTGCCTGCGAAGCATCATGCCAAAACGCATACCGTCTTTCAATCCACCACATCGCGCAAAACCCTGCTCAAAACCAACAAACACCTCAACGCCGTGATGGTTGGTCACTTGCGCGATGAGAAAATGCCGCAAACTTTGTTTGAAGCAGCGCTTTTACTACAAGATGAAAAAGGCATTCGCATCAGCCACATCGGTGCAGGTTTGGATGAAAAGTTGGCCGAAGACGCTATCAAAACTGAAGCACTCTGCGCAGGATATACATGGGCCAGAGGCTTAAAACATACTCAAACCAGAAGCCGAATTCAGCGCGCACATGTCTTGGTACACACCAGCAAAATGGAGGGCGGCGCGCATGTGATCATGGAAGCCGTGTGCAGCGGCACACCAGTGATCGCCTCGCGCATGGATGGCAATGTGGGCATGCTGGGCGGCGGGTATGACGGCTATTTTCCAGTGGGCGATGCGCAGGCACTGGCTGCGATGCTGCGCCGTTGTAAGAATGAGCCCCGTTTTCTCGACCATTTGGCTTCACAATGCGCCCTGCGTGCCCCGCTCTTTGCGCCTTTGGCAGAACAAACATCGCTGTTGCGCATCGTCGCTCAGGCTCTTTAAATTTCGAATTCATCCATGCAAACCTCAGACCAGCCTATCCTGCGCGACATTGTTTTGATCGGCGGCGGCCACAGCCACGTGGGCGTGCTCAAAAGCTTCGGCATGAATCCGATTCCCGGCGTGCGCCTCACGCTGATCTGCACCGACATGCATACGCCCTATTCCGGCATGCTGCCCGGCTATGTAGCTGGGCATTATGAGTATGACGAAGTGCATATTGATCTCTCGCGCTTGGCTTCGTTTGCCGGGGCGCGGCTGTATCGCGATGAAGTGATCGGCATTGATCGCGCGAGCCAGAAAGTGATCTGCAAAAGCCGCCCACCTGTGCCGTATGACCAGCTCTCGATCAACATCGGCTCGACACCTCAGTTGCAAGGTGTGCCCGGAGCTGCTGAGCATGCCGTGGCTGTCAAACCGATTCGCAACTTCAACGACCGCTGGCTCGCGCTGCTTGAGCGCGTCAAAACGCATGCTGGAAAAACGACGATTGCCGTGGTGGGCGCGGGCGCGGGCGGCGTGGAGTTGCTGCTGGCCATGCAGTTTAGGTTGCGTAACGAACTCACGAAGCTTGGCCGCAACCCCGACGAATTGGCTTTCCACCTGCTCACCAGCAGCGACACAATTCTGCCAACACACAACGCAGGCGTGCGCAGCCGGTTTGATGCGGTGCTTGCCGCACGCGGTGTGCAGGTGTATCGCGATGCAGAAGTCACGCAGGTGAAATCAGGTGCGTTGCTCACCTCCAAAGGCCAAGAACTCCAAGCTGATGAAATCATCTGGGTGACTCGTGCTGGTGGTGCGGCTTGGCTGAAAAACACAGGTTTGCAGCTGGATACAGAAGGCTTCATCCAGGTCAAAGATACCCTGCAAACCATGAACGACCCGCTGATTTACGCAGCGGGCGACATTGCCAGCATGGTGAATTTCAAGCTGGAAAAAGCAGGCGTATTTGCTGTGCGTCAAGCCAAACCGCTCACCGAGAATCTGCGCCGCGCAGTAGGCGGCACGGCATTGGAAGCGTATCGTCCGCAAACCAGCTGGCTCGCACTGATCAGCACCGGGGATAAATACGCCGTTGCCTCGCGCGGCTGGCTTGGATTTGCAGGCGCGTGGGTTTGGCAATGGAAAGACTGGATTGACCAGCGTTTCATGCGCAAGTTCAGCGAGTTCCCTGGGATGAGTGCGCAGCCCGCGCCATCTAGCGCTGCTGTAAACGCCGTCAAACTCAACTCCGAAGAATCCCTGCAAGCCATCTCGGCGATTGCCATGCGTTGCGGCGGCTGTGGCGCGAAAGTCGGTTCAACAATTTTGCAACGTGCTTTGGGCAATCTGCACCCTTTGCAGCGTGAAGACGTGCTCATCGGTTTGAAAGACCCGGATGACGCAGCCGTGGTGCGCGTGCCGCCGGGCATGGCAATGGTGCATTCGGTCGATTTCTTCCGTGCCTTCATTGACGATCCGTATATCTTCGGCAAAGTTGCCGCCAACCATGCGCTGGGCGATATTTGGGCCATGGGCGGCCAAGCGCAATCGGCCACCGCCATCTGCACCGTACCGCCGGGCATGGATGCCAAGGTAGAAGACGTGCTTTTCCAGATGATGACGGGCGCATTGGAAGTGCTCAACGAAGCCGATTGCTCCCTCGTGGGCGGGCACACAGGCGAAGGCAAAGAACTTGCTTTGGGCTTTGCGATCAATGGCTTGATTGAAGACAAACCAGAAGCTATTCTTCGAAAAGGTGGCATGAAGCCCGGCGACGTATTGATCCTCACCAAACCGATTGGCACCGGCACCCTCTTCGCCGCCCACGCCCGCCTCGCTGCCAAAGGCCGCTGGATCGATGCTGCGCTGCAAAGCATGGTGATGAGCAACCGCATCGGCGCCCAAATCCTGCGCGAACACAGCGCTACCGCCTGCACCGATTTAACCGGCTTCGGCCTGCTCGGCCATTTGGTCGAGATGACGCGCCCTTCCGAAGTCGACGCTGAAATTCACATGGCCGCCCTGCCTTTGCTCGACGGCGCGCAAGAATGCGTCGAAGCTGGCATCACAAGCTCCCTGCAAAGCGCCAATGTGCGCCTGCGCCGCGCTTTGCGCAACCAACAAGACTTCGTTAAACACCCTCGCTACCCCCTGATCTTCGATCCACAAACCGCCGGCGGCCTGCTCGCCAGCGTGCCCATTGATCGTGTGGATGCATGCATAGAAGCGCTCAAAGCAGCAGGCTACCCACACACCTGCAAAATAGGCCGCATCCTGCCGCAAGGAGATGCCATCGAACCCATCACCCTGATTCCTTGATTCACTTAGCCCTGCACACCCCAACTGTCCCCGCCGCTAAGGAGCAAATCATGCACAAATGGCTCACCCGTACTCTCGCGCTCGCCGCCTTGGCATTCACCACCCTTCTCGCAGGCTGCAGCACACCCTATGCCACCGTCAAAAACAGCACCGGTGATCCCGTCATGCTGCTCGGCTACGACCCCGTGGCTTACTTCACGCAGGGCAAGCCCGTCAAAGGCGGGGTGCAGCATCAAGTCAAGCTGCCAGATCGCACCTATTACTTTGCAAGCCCCGCGAACAAAGCTTTGTTTGAAGCCAATGCGGCCAAATACGAGCCGCAATACGGCGGTTTCTGCGCAAGCGGCGCGGCCTTCGCAGTCAAGCTGGGAAGCGATCCTAGCTCTTGGCAAATTTATGAAGGCCGCCTCTTCATCTTCGGCGACGTGCTCGGCCACGAAGCCTGGAAGGTCGATCCCGCTTGGAACGTCAACCACGGAGACACGCTTTGGCCGCAGATCAAAGACAAAGGCTGGCGCGGCGCATCTCTGTCGGCCTACGCCAGCAAAGTGTCTCACTACAAAACCGGCCTGCAAATCAGAAAAGAATGGGAAGCCAAAAACCCCGGCAAATCCTGGCCCGTCTACGACACCGGCGGCATGTTGAACAACTTATTCTTCAAGCAACCCGGCTGGCGAGCAGCAGAAGGCTTCAGCCAGCCGGCGCTGGGGTATCCTGAGTAACCCGCTTGCGCAGCACAAAAAAAGGCCATGCAATGCGTGGCCTTTTCTTTGAGCTCATTCTTTTACCCCTGAATCTGATCCTTCAGCTTATGGCTGGCATGAAAAGTTACGACGCGGCGGGAATCGATGGGGATGGGCTCGCCGGTGCGGGGGTTGCGGCCTGGGCGCGGGGCTTTGGTGCGGATTTGGAAATTGCCAAAGCCTGAGATTTTCACGTCTTGACCAGCCACCACGCTTTTGGCGATCAGCTCGAAGAAGGCGTCGATCATGTCTTTGGATTCGCGTTTGTTCAGACCAATTTGGTCAAACAGCATATCGGCCAACTGCGCTTTGGTGAGCGCGGGCGTTTCTAAACTTTCCACCATGAAATCCATAGACTGACTCCGTATTCTTCTCTTGATTTTAATACTATTAAATTGATAGCACTCTGCGCAGGTTTTATAACGGGTAGAGGCCGATTTCGCTTAATAAAATAGCCCTCATGTGCTTTACGCTCGCAAACGCGCGCCAACAGCATTTTGCAGCGAAGCCAACACCGCTGCCACCACAGCTTCAATCTGCTCGTCGGTCAGCGTGGCATCAATGCCTTGCAGCGTGAGGCGAATCGCCAAGCTCTTCTCATCTAGCGCCATGTTAGCCGACGCCTCCTTGGCACGGAACACGTCAAACAGCATCGCGTCTTGCAGCAAGCCTTTTGTATCTGCGGCATGGATGGCTTGCATCAGCGCTGCATGGCTCACGCCCTCTTTCACCACCACGGCCAGATCGCGCTCCACTGCGGGGAATTTGGAAATCGCGTTGCTAGATGGCAGCTGGCGCACCATCACGGCAGCCACATCCAGCTCAAACATCACAGGTGCGCTGCCTGCAATTTCAAAGGCTAGCTTCCAGCGCGGATGCAACTCGCCGACCACGCCAATGACTTGACCGTTCAACAAGATTTGTGCGCAGCGGCCAGGGTGCATCGCAGGATGCTCGAAGGCTTTGAATTCTGGCTTGGCAGGCGAGAGCAGCGCCTCCACATCGCCTTTGGCATCGTAAAAATCCGCTGGCGCATCTTTGGCGCTCCACTGGCGCTGCACTGCCCCGCCCCATGCAAGAGCGGCAATGCGCATCGGTTGGGCGATGCCCTGCACTTGCTGCGTATGCTCTTCAATCGCGGTTTTTACACTGGCATCCCGCGCAAACACGCGCCCCAGCTCAAACACGCGAACTCTAGAGGCCTTGCGGTCTTGGTTGTGCTTCAAAATGGAGAGCAAACTTCCCAGCAAAGACGAGCGCATCACGCTCAATTGGCTGGCAATCGGATTGAGCAACTTGATCGGGTCAGCGTTGCCCGCCAAATCGCGCTCCCAGCGCTCTTCAACGAAGCTGAAATTGATCGTTTCCAAATAGCCGAGCGCAGCCAGCGAGCGGCGCAGCGCAAAGCGGCCTTTGCTGCGCTCGGAGCGGGCTTTCGGCTCCACGGGAGCGAGCGGCGCAGTTTCGGGCAGGCTGTTAAAGCCAATGATGCGCACCACTTCCTCGATCAAATCTTCTTCGAGCGTGATGTCAAAGCGATAAACTGGCGGCTTCACGGTGATCAGATCGCCTTCTTGCGTGGCGGGCAGACCGAGCTTGGCAAACACATCCAAGCATTGCTGCTTTGTGACAGGCATGCCAATGATTTTGCAAGCGCGGCTCACGCGCAACTTCACTTCTCGCGGCTGGGGCATATTGGGCTGCTGATCATCCAGCACGGCCGCTTGGCCACCGCATATCTGTTGCACCAAGCCGGTGATATGTTCAATGTGCGCTACGGTGAGCATCGGATCAACGCCGCGCTCAAACCGATGCCCCGCATCGGTAGAAAAGTTAAATCGGCGCGAGCGCCCAGCGACGGCTTCAGGCCACCAGAAGGCGGCTTCGATGTAAATATTCTGCGTATCGTCTGTGACGGAGGTGCTGTCGCCGCCCATGATGCCAGCCAGCGATTCAACCGCTTGCTCGTCTGCAATGATGCCCACTTTTTCATCGAGCGTGACGGTATTGCCGTTCAAGAGCTTGAGCGTCTCGCCAGCCTTAGCCCAGCGCACATCCAAGCCGCCATGAATCTTGTCCAGATCAAAAATA
The DNA here is from genome assembly GCA_031375105.1 of Variovorax sp. Taxonomy (GTDB): domain Bacteria; phylum Pseudomonadota; class Gammaproteobacteria; order Burkholderiales; family Burkholderiaceae_C; genus JANMDU01. The sequence continues at coordinate 13,470 of JANMHJ010000007.1, read as the reverse complement.
TGACTCGGGCGGCCATATTCAAACATCACGTAGTTAGAAATATCCACCAGTGCCGTGACGCTGCGCTGCCCGCAAGCAGCCAAGCGGTCCACCATCCACTGCGGCGTTTTGGCCTTGGTGTTCACGCCGCGCACGATGCGGCCTGAAAAGCGCCCACACAAATCAGGCGCAGAGATTTTAACGGCCAGCTTGTCCTGCAAAGTGGCTGCAATCGGTTTGATGTCAGGCGTGATCAGCGGCGCACCGGTGATCGCCGAGACTTCTCGAGCAATACCGTACACGCTCAGGTTGTGCCCCAAATTCGGCGTAAGCTTCAAAGTAAATAGCGTATCGTCGAGCTTCAAATAATCACGAATACTTGTGCCAATCGGCGCATCCGCAGCCAGCTCATACAAACCCTCAGCCGCTTCGCTGATCTTGAGCTCTTTCGCCGAGCACAGCATGCCCTGACTCTCCACACCGCGCAGCTGGCCCAGCTTGATCAAAAACGGTTTGCCATCAGCGCCCGGAGGCAACTCCGCGCCCACGAGGGCGACGGGAATGCGAATGCCCACACGAGCATTTGGCGCACCGCAGACGATGTTAAGCAGCGAGCCCGTTCCAGCCTCCACTTGGCAAACGCGCAGCCGATCCGCATTCGGATGCTGCTCGCAGGCCATGATCTCGCCAATCACGACTTTGCTAAACGGCGGCGCGGCCGTCTTCGTCTCTTCCACTTCCAACCCCGCCATCGTGAGCGCGTCAGCGAGTTGCTGCGTGTTCAGCGGCGGGTTACAAAATTCGCGGAGCCAACTTTCGGGGAATTGCATGTTTAATCTCTATTCAACGGAACTGCGCTAAAAACCGCACATCGCCTTCAAAAAACAATCTCAAATCATTCACGCCATAGCGCAGCATCGCCAGCCGATCAACGCCAGAGCCGAAGGCAAAGCCAATGATCTTCTCAGGGTCCAGACCCATGTTGCGCACCACGGTGGGGTGCACTTGGCCTGAGCCTGCTACTTCTAGCCATTTGCCAGACAACGGGCCTTTGGAGAATTGGATGTCGATCTCGGCGCTAGGCTCTGTGAACGGGAAATAGCTCGGGCGAAAGCGCATCACCAAGCCGTCGTCTTCAAAGAAGGTTTTGCAGAAATTGAGGAAAGTGACTTTCAAATCTTTGAAGCTCACGTTTTCACCCAGCCACAGGCCTTCAAACTGGTGAAACATGGGGGAATGGGTGGCATCAGAATCCACGCGATAGGTACGACCGGGTGCGATCACGCGGATTTCAGGCATGCCTTGACCAGAAGCCAATTGCGCGGCGTATTTCTTCGCGTGCGCCGTGGCGTAGCGAATCTGCATCGGGCTGGTGTGCGTACGCAGGCAGTAGGGCTGGCCTTCTTCGTCGTTCATATCGACGTAAAAGGTATCTTGCATCGAGCGCGCGGGGTGGTTCGGCGGGTTATTCAGCGCGGTGAAGTTAAACCAATCGTTTTCAATCTCTGGGCCATCAGCTACGTCGAAGCCCATCGAGCCGAAAATTTGCTCAATACGATCCCAAGCCAGCGCAATCGGGTGCAAACCGCCCTGCCCGCGCTGGCGGCCAGGCAAGCTCACATCGAGTGCTTCGGCTTTGAGCTGTTTATTGAGCTCCGCATCAGCCAAGGCTTGGCGGCGCGCCGTCAACGCAGCTTCCACAGCCTGCTTGGCCACATTGATCGCAGCGCCACGGGTCTTCTTCTCCTCTACGCTGAGGGCGGCCATGCCCTTCATCAGCTCGGTGAGCTGGCCTTGCTTGCCGAGGAAAACCGCTTTAGCGTTTTCTAAATCAGCAGGCGTGGCAGCGGCCAAAAAGGCGGCTTGCGCGTGGGCTTGAATAGTGTCGAGATCGCTCACAAGAGATTCCCAATGAGGTTTTGAAACAAAAAAGGGCTAGTGCCGAAATGCGGCTCTAGCCCTTGATTTTATTGCGGTCAATGCTACGAATTTCGTAGCATTTTAGCAAAGTGAATTAAGCTGCGAGCTTGGCCTTAACCTGATTCACGATGCTTGCAAAACCTGCTGCGTCATGGACAGCCAAGTCTGCGAGGACTTTGCGGTCAATGGCGATGCCGGCTTTGCGGATGCCGTTGGCAAATTGGCTGTAGGTCATGCCCAAACCACGCACTGCTGCGTTGATACGGGCAATCCACAACTGACGGAACACGCGCTTTTTGGTGCGGCGATCGCGGTAGGCATATTGGCCTGCCTTCATCACCGCTTCTTTGGCGATGCGGAACACATTACCGCGACGACCGCGGAAACCCTTGGCGAGCTTTAGAACTTTTTTGTGACGGGCACGTGCCGTAACACCACGTTTAACGCGAGGCATATTATTTCTCCTTTAAACGTGATTAAGCGACACCCATGCCGGGCAACATTTGCTTCACGTGACCCATATTGGTCTCGTGAACGCCTGTTGGGCCGCGCAGATGGCGTTTGTTTTTGGTGGTTTTCTTGGTCAGGATGTGACGCTTAAACGCTTGACCGCGCTTAACCGTGCCACCTGGGCGAACGCGAAAACGTTTCTTCGCGCTGCTCTTGGTTTTCATTTTGGGCATGAATAGCTCCGAGATTTCATTTTTAACAACTTCTCAGGCGTGCTTGCCAGTGATGGCGAGCCCTTGATGGCCTGTTTCAGTCTTGTGTCTTGCTGCAATGACCTCAAGCAGATCAATCTACCCAAGAATTTTGCGGCAAGCCTATGATTCTATACGATTTTTGGGTGTTTTGTCGAGCAATTCATTGCCTTCTCTTGCAGATCAGGCAGGGCTACTCCAACCCCAGCTCCTGAATCTTGCGCGTAATCGTGTTACGACCTATGCCCAGCTTGACAGCCGCTTCGATTCGGCGGCCACGGGTCGTGGACAGCGCCGCTTGGATCAGGCGGCTTTCGAAGCGGCGGGTGAGTGCGTCCCAGGTGGTGCCGTCTTCTTTGGCCAGCAGGCTCAGGGCTTCGGTTTCGAGATAGCTTTCCCAATCGCCCACTTGTGTGCTGATGTGATGGGTTGCCGGGCTGGGACGCGGGCTTGCCGCCATGGGCTCCGGGGCAGGCTTAGAAGCAGGCGCTTCGACTTTTTCAGAAGAAAAATCACTACTTGCCCTTATAGAATCTACGATAGGTGCTATTGAATTGATAGTATTGGCTGGGGCGGCTACGCTGTCGTTAGCGAGTTCGCCCAACACCTCCGGCGGCAAATCTTTCACATCAATCGTCTGCGCTGGTGCCATCACGGTCAGCCAATGGCACATGTTTTCCAACTGGCGCACATTGCCCGGAAAATCAAACTGGCTGACGCGTGCTAATGCAGCCGCTGAGATGCGCTTAGGGTCGGCACCGAGCTGCTTAGCGCTGACTTGCAGGAAATGCTGCACCAAACCAGCAATATCTTCACGGCGCTCACGCAAGGCAGGCAGGCGCAGGCGAATCACGTTCAGGCGGTGAAACAGGTCTTCGCGGAAACTGCCGTCTTTGACGCGCTGCTCCAAATGCTGATGTGTAGCCGCAATCACGCGCACATTGGCTTTGACTGGGCTGTGGCCGCCCACGCGGTAAAAATGCCCATCGCTCAAGACGCGCAGCAGGCGCGTTTGCAGATCAAAGGGCATGTCGCCGATTTCATCTAAAAACAGCGTGCCGCCATCGGCTTGCTCAAAGCGGCCTCGTCGCATGGTTTGCGCACCGGTGAAAGCGCCTCTTTCGTGGCCAAACAGCTCTGATTCGAGCAAATCCTTCGGGATTGCTGCGGTATTGATTGCAATAAATGACGCATTGGCACGGGGCGAATGCTTGTGCAGCGCACGAGCCACCAGCTCTTTGCCCGAACCTGATTCGCCGGTGATCAACACCGTGACATTGCTTTGGCTGAGCTTGCCAATCGCGCGAAACACATCTTGCATGGCCGGCGCTTGGCCGAGCATCTCTTGCTCAGAGCCTTGCTTAGAAGCATCCAGCGCCACTTCTTCGCGCTGGCTTTCTTCCACCGCGCGGCGGATCAGCTCCACGGCTTTGGATATATCAAAGGGCTTGGGCAAATACTCAAACGCGCCACGCTGGAAGGCGCTCACAGCGCTGTCCAAATCAGAAAATGCCGTCATGATGATGATCGGCAAATTGGGCATCAACTCTTTGATTTTGGCGATCAAATCAAGGCCTGAGCCGCCGGGCATGCGGATATCGCTGACCAAGACCTGTGGCAGCGGCAATCCATCGGCGGGGTTGCCCTCCCCGCTGCTGGCATCTTTGAGCGCTGCCAACACATCGCGCGGATTGGTGAAGCTGCGGGTGGGCAAATCTTCGCGTGCCAAGGCCTTTTCTAGCACGAAGCGGATCGACTGATCGTCGTCAACAATCCAAATGGGTTTCATGCGCGGTGTGTCCTCGGGGCCTTGCAAAGGCACTGTTGTCTTCATGGCAACGGAATCGTGATGGTGAATTCCGTTCTTCCAGGCTGGCTTTCCACCTCGATCAGGCCATCGTGCTGTTGCACAAAAGTCTGCGCCAAGGTGAGCCCAAGACCCGAGCCGCCTTCTCTGCCGCTGACCAGCGGGTAGAAGATGCGATCTTTGATCTCGGGTGGAATGCCAGGCCCGTTGTCTGCAATATGCAATTCCAATGCCAACCTGTGGCGGCGCTTGCCCAGAGTGACTTGCCGGGCAATTCGGGTGCGCAAAACAATGCGTGCATCGCCAGCGGCCATGCGCTCAGGAAGCACCTGCGCGGCGTTATGGGCGATGTTGAGCACAGTTTGAATCAACTGCTCTTTGTCGCCCCGGAAATCGGGAATCGAGGTGTCGTAATCGCGCACGACTTTGAGGCCGCGCGGGAATTCAGCCACGATCAAAGAGCGCACCCGCTCACACACCTCATGGATATTCACATCCCCAATCTCACGCGGCTTGCGATGCGGCTCCAGCAGGCGATCCACCAAGGTTTGCAGGCGGTCTGCTTCGTGGATGATGACTTGGGTGTATTCGGTGAGGTTTTTTCCCTTGTCGGTGTCCACCAGCTCCATTTGCAGCAGCTGCGCCGCGCCGCGAATGCCGCCCAGCGGGTTTTTGATCTCGTGCGCGAGATTGCGGATCAGCTCTTTGTTGGCCAACGCTTGGGTGGCGGTGCGTTCCTCGCGATCAAGCTTGGCTTGTTGCAGCTGAGGCAGCATTTCCACGATCACTTCGCCTGCCAGCTCGGTTTGCGTGATGATGACGTGCACCGGCATCGGATCAGCAGCACTCTTGCCGCCTTGGGGCAGCAGCAGCGCGTCGTAGCGAAGGGAAGAAAAAGCATTGGCCGCAACACCGTCCAGCGCTGCTTCCAAGGCAGCAGGTTCGACGAAATCTTTGTTCAGCTCACTGCCCTCGATCACGCGGCGCGAAGCGCCAAGTGCATCTTCCAGAGCCGGGTTGGCATAAATCACGAGGCCATGCAAATCCACCACGGCAACGAGGCTGGAGAGCAGATCAAAGGCTTGGTAGCGGACGCGAGGCACGAGGAGGCAAAGCTTTCAAGCAAAGAAAAAGGGGCTGCGAGCCCCTCTATGGTAATGCGGCGCAGCTTAGCGGCTGATGCAATAGAAAATAGCCATTCGCCTTACTTGCTGGCCGAGGCGGGCTGCGTGCGGCCAATTTCACGTTTGATGCCAGCGATATCGCTGTCATTGCGGGCAATTTGGGCTTTCATTTCTGCGGTGCGATCCAGATACTTTTGGTTGTTGCGCATTTCATCGCCACGTTTCTCTGGCTCGCCGTTGTTGTATTCCTTGAGTAACTCGGCTTGCTTGGATTCGACTTTTTTCAACTCAGATTCAAGAATGGCGCGGGCATCGCTGTCGCGGTTGCGCTGCTCGGCGGTGTCAATGCGGCTGGGTATGGGGGCATTCGAGCCCACCTGCGAAGCCGTGGCTACGCGCACATCGCCGCTGCCTGCTGCGGGCGCGCGCGCTTTGGGCACGGAGACGACCGTGAGATTGCCGCCTTCGACCAATTTGCAGCCACGTTCGGCCGCCGTGGTGGCGTTGTTGGTGTATTCGTTGCCAGAGCAGCGGTAAATACGGTCTTGCGCTTGCGCTGCAGACACGTTAAGAAATGCCGCGCAAGAAGCAACTATCAAAACATGAGCACGCTGTGTAGGTAACATAAGGGCTTGTGGCCTATTGGACATAAATATCTTCATGACATCGCTCCAAAGCTCTGTTGAGCCGGGCTTTGAAGTATGAACCATTTTCTTAGAAATCGCAAATAACTTGTTGTCAGATAAGGGGAAAGTGCATAAAAAAAGGACGCTAGAGCGTCCTTTTTTCGTCACACTGTAATGAATTACAGGCTGTAGTACATGTCGAACTCGATCGGGTGCGTCGTCATGCGGAAGCGCGTGACTTCTTGCATTTTGAGCTCGATGTAAGCGTCGATCATGCTGTCAGAGAACACGCCGCCCTTGGTGAGGAAGCTGCGGCCCTTGTCCAGATAATCCAGCGCCTGATCCAAGCTGTGGCACACGGTTGGCACTTTTGCATCTTCCTCAGGAGGCAGATGGTAAAGATCCTTCGTGGCAGCTTCGCCGGGATGGATTTTGTTTTCCACGCCGTCTAGGCCAGCCATGAGCAAAGCTGAGAAGCCGAGATACGGGTTCATCAGTGGATCAGGGAAACGCGCCTCGATGCGGCGGCCTTTTTCCGATGGCACGTGAGGAATGCGGATCGAAGCGGAGCGATTGCGGCTGGAATAAGCCAGCTTCACTGGTGCTTCAAAACCAGGAACCAAGCGCTTGTAGCTGTTGGTGCCAGGGTTGGTGATGGCGTTCAGGGCACGAGCGTGCTTGATGATGCCGCCTATGTAATACAGGGCGAAATCAGACAAGCCTGCATAGCCGTTACCAGCAAACAGGTTTTTGCCGTCTTTCCAGACGGATTGGTGCACGTGCATGCCAGAGCCGTTGTCGCCAACGAGAGGCTTGGGCATGAAGGTTGCCGTTTTGCCATAGGCATTGGCCACGTTCCAGACCACGTATTTCAAGGTCTGTGTCCAGTCAGCGCGCTGCACCAAGGTGCTAAATTTCGTGCCGATTTCGTTTTGGCCAGCGCCAGCCACTTCGTGGTGGAACACTTCAACCGGGATGCCCAGTGATTCGAGAATCAAAGACATTTCAGCGCGCATGTCTTGCGTGCTGTCCACGGGAGGCACAGGGAAATAGCCGCCTTTAACCGTGGGGCGATGGCCTTTGTTGCCGCCTTCGATTTTCTTGCCGCTGTTCCATGGCGCTTCGTATTCGTCAACCTTGACGAAAGAGCCGCTCATGTCAGAGCCCCAACGCACGTCGTCGAAGATGAAGAATTCTGGCTCTGGGCCGAAATAGGCGGTGTCGCCCATGCCGGAGGCTTTCAAATAGGCTTCAGCGCGCTTGGCAATCGAACGCGGATCGCGGTCGTATGCTTTGCCGTCACCTGGCTCCAACACGTCGCAAGACAGGATGATCGTGGTCTCTTCAAAGAAGGGATCGATGTTGGCGGTGTTCGGGTCAGGCATGAGCAACATGTCTGAGGCTTCGATGCCCTTCCAACCAGCAATCGAAGAACCGTCAAACGCATGACCATCCTTGAATTTGTCTTCGTCGAAATGCGAGACAGGCACACTCACGTGCTGCTCTTTACCTTTGGTATCGGTGAAACGGAAATCAACAAACTTGACTTCGTTGTCTTTCACCATTTTCATGACGTCTGCGACGGTCTTGGCCATCAGATTGCTCCTGGTAGGTTGGATGGTTGAATAAAATTTTCGAGGTTGAGCTCTTAACTGATATGTATGCACTTTTTGTGCCACAGAGCAGTGCATGAAACCCCAGCACGAAACCACGATTGTGCGCGATTTTTGAGTCAGTTTGGCTTTTGTGCATCCGCTGTATGGAGAAGTGAATTAGATTGAGCGCACCTTATCGGTGCGATGCACTTGTTTTGTGCGAAATACAGGATGCATGGGTTTGGTGCAATGTACGCTATACCTCAGTTGACTATTGATTTGATAGCAAACTATGCAGGATTTATAACGGGCGGTCTCAAGTCCAAGTGCAACACTGCCAGTCTAATGGATGGTATCGGGTTGAGTCTCCAGTTTGGCTAGCCACTGCCCATAGACTTCAAGCGGCGTACACCAGCCCAGCGTCTTGCGTGGCCTGCCATTGATCAAATCAGCAATGCCATCTAACTGCTCTTGGCTGCAGCCCGATAGATCCGTGCCCTTGGGCAAGTATTGGCGCACCAAGCCATTGGTGTTCTCATTGGTGCCTCGCTGCCAAGGGCTGTGCGGATCACAGAAATACACCGCCATGCCCGTGTTAGCCGTCAACTGTGCGTGGTACGCCATCTCCGTGCCTCTGTCGTAGGTCAGCGTCTTGCGCATGGGCTGTGCGATGGCGTTGAGTTTGTCCGTGAACGCCTGTAAGACATGCGCTGCCGTGGCTGGCTGGGGATGGGGCAGTTTGACGAGGATGAGTATGCGAGTGGTGCGCTCCACCAACGTACCAACAGCTGATCCATTCTTGGCGCCTTTGACCAGATCACCCTCCCAGTGGCCGGGCAGGCGGCGGTCTGTTACCTCAGGTGGGCGCACATGGATGCTCAGCAGATCAGCGATTTGCCCTCTGCGATCCTCCCCTCGTGAGCGTGGCCAACGTTTGGCCCGCGCCATGCGCAAACAGGAGACCAACTCACGTTTGAGCTCTCCTTTGGGTTGGGCATAGATGACGTTGTAGATGGCTTCGTGACTGGCGCGCAAAGCAGCCTGTTCAGGATGCAGTTTAGCCAAGTGGCCGGCTATCTGCTCTGGCGACCAGCCCTGATGCAGATAAGCGCGTACTTGCTCGAACAGTGCGCAGCCCACCTGCAGCTTGGGGCTGGGGCGGCTTTGAATGCGGCGGTTGAAACAACGTTGCTGGGCAAAAGTACAGGCATATCCTGCGCCGCCGCCATTGCGGGCAATCTCACGGCTGATACTGGAGGGCGCGCGATTGAGTATCCGGGCTATAGCCCGGATACTCAATCCTTTCTCCAAGCCAATGGCGATGCTCTCGCGCTGTTGATAATCAAGTTGTTTGTAGCTGTTTGGCAGTTCTTCGGTGTTCATGGGTGCTCCTTGCTAAATTGATATTCAGCAGTGTTGCACTTCAGACTTGAGACCGCCTATCCCTTATTTGGTAGCAATGTTCGCTGCCCGCAGTTTGTCTTTCTTGCTGGGTCGTTTGCCTTTGATGCCGCCGTGGATGTCTAGCCCCGTGGGAATGAGGGCAACGCCGCCCTGCTGGGCCTCGTCAACAGGCTCGAAGCCTTCGACCTCTTCCAACTCAGCGGCCACGCCTTGGCGCTTGCAAATCAGTTGCCAGTGGGCGCGCGCATCCACGCTCACGAAGCTCACGGCCAGGCCGGGAAGGCCGGCGCGGCCGGTGCGTCCGATGCGGTGGGTGTAATCGGTGGCGGAGCGCGGCAGATCGTAGTTGACGACGACGGGCAGCTCTTTGACATCAAGCCCTCGCGCAGCCAGATCGGTGGCGACAACGATTTCAATGCGGCTGGCCTTCAAATCTTGCAAGACTTGCTCGCGTTTGCCTTGGGTGAGCTGGCCGTGCAGAGGCTCGGCTTTCAAACCAGCCGCGCGCAGTTTCATGGCGACTTTTTCTGCATCGTATTGCCGGGCAACGAAAACGAGAGCGCGTTCCCAATCGTTGTCTGTGAACAGCTTGCGCAGGAGCTGCGTGCGGCGCGCGGCATCTACCGCGATGGCGCGTTCGTCGATTTGCGGTGCTTCTTCAGGCGTGGAGGCAATTTGGATGCGCAAAGGATCGCGCAGCAAAGCCGCCGCTAAGATTTCAATCTCGGCGCTAAAGGTGGCGGAGAAAAACAGGTTTTGCCGCTTTTCGGGCAGCAGGATGAGAATGCGTTGCAGCTCATCTTGGAAGCCCAAATCAAGCAGACGATCGGCCTCATCGAGCACGAAACTGCGCACTTGCTTGAAACTGAGTGCGCGTTGATCGGCCAAATCCAGTAAACGGCCTGGCGTGGCAATCAGAATATCCACGCCCTCTCGCAAAGCTTCCATCTGCGGCTCAATCGCCACGCCGCCGTGAGCAGCCAAAACCCTGATTTTTCGTGGCAAAAATTTGGCCAACTTGCGCGTCATCTCTTCCACCTGCGCCGCCAGCTCGCGCGTGGGCACGATCACGAGGCAGCGCGGTTTGCCACTCGTAGGTGGCTCTTCGCCCACAAGTTGCTGCAAGATGGGCAAGGCATAAGCGGCGGTTTTGCCTGAGCCGGTTTGCGCCGACGCGAGCACATCCTTGCCCTGCAAAATAGCGGGGATCGCGGCATGCTGCACCTCGGTGGCATGGGAAAATTCTTCGCCTTGCAAAGCGCGGTTGAATGCGGCTAAGACGGCTGGCGTGAAGCCTAGGTTTGAAAAGGGCATGCTTTAGTTTACGCTTTGGTTTACGCTTTGGTTTACGCTTTGCGAAGCTGCATCAGTTGCGCCGCCACACTCGCTGCGATCACTTCGGGCTCCTTGCCAGCAATGCTTGGCAAGCCAATTGGGCAAGTCACGTGCGCCAACTCTTCTTGAGAAAAACCACGCTCCTCAAGTCGATGGCGAAACGTCGCCCATTTGGTTTTGCTGCCGATCAGGCCAATGAAAGGCAGATCGCTTTTCTCCCTTTGCCGCAGCAAACATGCCGCGACCACATCCAAATCCTCCGCATGCGAAAAGCTCATGATCAGCACATGGCTTTGCACTGCGAGATCGCCCACAGCCGCTTGCACAGGCGCGGAATGCTCAGCCTGTACGTTGGCAGGAAGCGCTTCAGGAAAGATCTCATCACGGCTGTCAATCCAATGCACAGCACATGGCAAAGGCGCAAAAGCATTCACAATCGCCTTGCCCACATGGCCGCCACCAAATAGGGCAATTTTTAAGCCTTTTGAAGCGGTAGCCGTTATAGATTGTGCGCGGAGTGCTATTAATTTAATAGTATCTCCAGCAGCAATGCCCTCCATCCGCAACCAGACCACGCCACCGCAGCATTGCCCAAGCGAAGGGCCAAGGCCATAGCGCAACGTCTGACTGCTCTCCACAAAAGGCTGCGCTTTCAACATTTCCCGCGCCTTGGCTATCGCATCAAACTCCAAATGCCCGCCGCCCACAGTGCCTTGCACAGCATCAGCCGAGACCAACATCCAAGCCCCCACCTCGCGCGGGCTTGAGCCTTCAAAGCGCTCTATTTCCACCCAAACGCATGCTAGCTTGACAGAGCTCGCGAAACTAATCACGCGGTCTCCTCCAAGAGCAACAAGTCAGGTAATTCAAACCGCTTGAAATCTCGATCAAACGTGACCAAGCGCAGGCGAAAAATCTTCGCTAAAGCAGCAAGATAAACATCTGTGGACAAGCGATTGGGCATTTGCGGCCAAGCATTGTGTATCGAGCTGAGCATGGCATCCACAGTACTGGGGGTCTCCGTAATGAAGCCAACCTGATGCAACAGCACATAACGCTCATACATTGCAAAGCTGTCTTTCAAGCTGACAGTTTGCCCATATGCAGCGCTCGTCTGGCAAAGCAAGCGCACAAGCCCTAGCATCGTGGTGCGGCAAAAGTGCATTTTGGGTTCGATTTGACCCTGAGTGAGTTGGCTGGTCTCCAGCGCGAATTGCGACAAAGTCGTCTGCCAGTAAAGGCGAGCTTGGCTGTGATGCGCATGCTTAGGCTGCGCAAGGGCGAGCCACACATTCACATCAGGCAAATCCCCGCGCACACGACTCCATGCTGCAGATAGGCCAGCAGAGCCATCTCTCACCTCATTCATGATCGCTTAGGCTCACCCGTTGAGCTGCCGTATTTCAAGACATTCATGTAGTCCTCTAATTCCAATGCGTCTAGCAAGTCTTGCGCACCACCTCCGCGCAAACTCTCGGGATCAACGGTCAATTCGTATTCCGGCCCCAAAGTAGGAATCTCAGGCACCGGCATAGGCACGCGTTTGACTGGCTCCACAGGCTGCTGCATCCCCCGCTCAATCAACTGCAACACATAGTCTCGCAAGCTCGTGCCCTGCATAGCCGCGCTTGCCTTCAGGGTGCGGAATAAGGGATCGGGGAAGTCAATACTGGTACGCATATTTGCATTTTTATGCAAAAGCATGGGGTTGTCAATTCATCAATTGCATTTAAAACCATCAGCCTCCTGACAGAGGAATTCAATAACATGTCCGAAAACGGCTAGAAAAATACAAAGTGGCTGCGTACCATAAGTACTCTTTTATAAAAGCAATGGATCAACATGACGTATGTATTTCTACATGGATCGTTTCACGCTGCATGGAATTGGCACATGGTTTTGCCGCTACTTGAACAGGCTGGCCACATTGGAATACCAATGGATTTGCCGGCTCACGGTTTAGATCGCACTTCACCGCAGCAAACTGGCTTGCAAGCAAGTGTGGATGCCGTACTGAAGATCGTCACTGCGCAACGCAAACCAGTTATTTTGGTAGCCCACAGCCGTAATGGCATTGTGATTTCACAAGCGGCCGAGCAATGCCCCGAAAAAATCTGCGGTTTAGTTTATCTCGCGGCATATTTGATACCGAATGGCAAATCGATGATGGATTTTGCAATTCAAGATAAAGAATCATTGGTTATGCAAAACGTGCTGCCGCGCACTGGGCAACGGAAAATGACGCAGTTGATTCGCTTATTTCGCAAGCCTTGGTGGCGTGCAATGCTGCCAAGATTGGTTCCGTACAGTCAGCAAGTGCATCACTTGCGCAAGGAGGCGTATCATGAGGCGCTGTATCACGACTGCCCTGCGCACATCACAGAACTAGCCAATGTATTGCTGCAAGAAGAGCCAAACTGGGCGGGATTTACACCTTTGTCGCTCACAAAGACCAGATACGGCAGGGTACCTAAGGTTTACATCGAATGTCTGCAAGATCGTGCCGTCACTCTGCGACTGCAACGCATGATGCAGGCTGAGCAGCCCTGTGATGCGGTTTACGCAATAGACAGCGGCCACTCTCCGTTCTTTTCCCAACCGCAGAAGCTGGTAGAGATACTTCTAGACGCAGATCGCTGCTTTACAGCGCCAGCTTAAACGAGGTGCGTCAAGCTATTTTCAAAGCCTCACAAGCCATCAAAATCCGCTCTGGCGTGGCGGTACTTTTAATAGGTATTCGAATTGCGCCAGATAAAACGGTGAGCAAGGTCGCCCTGGAATTTATGCAAAAGCGCTAGCAACGACTGCTAGATTGCTTTTGATTTCATAGCCAAGGATTAATTCCGATTCCCATTAAAATAGTGAATAATATGATCTCCTCAATCCTAGGAGATCATCATGGCCAGACCCGCAAGCGGTACAGATCAAATCGAGGCTGCCCGAGCCAGCCTCAAAAGCGCCAAGACGGCAGATCAGCTA